>JBHZQV010000010.1:0-144960 GCA_042867185.1 Sphingomonas sp. NCPPB 2930
CCTTTTCTTGGTTACTTCTTTTGGCGAAGCAAAAGAAGTGACTCGCCCGCGGGGGCGACATCCCCGCCTCCGCACCCAGCACATGCAGTGTTGCCACAAGCAGCAGCCAAGTCCATCAGCCGGTCGTGAACCCCCACCCCGCCCTACCCCACAGAAGCAACAGGAGGACCACCTGCGCACAACCCCCGCCACCCCCACGATGCGCCCATCCCACACCCCCAACCTGTAACCACCCAATTCAATCTGAAAGCGTTTATATTCATTCCGCACAGGTTCTATCCAGGCGCACCGGCTCCGGAAAAAGCCCCCCAGGCCCCCGCCACCCACCGCCGCCGACCCGCCCCCTTCCCCCCCCCCCGCAGCGGCACCGCCGCCATGCATGCCGTGCCCACCGCGCCGGCCCAAAAAGTCGAACGATGAGCCCACGCAGTTTCTCCTCGGTGTCGCGCCTGGCGGCACCCTATGCACTCTGCGGGGCACTCGCCGTGGCGACGGCCGCGTCCGCCGCCGACCCCACCCGCTTCGACGTCGCCGGCTACCAGGTCGAAGGCAATACGCTCGTCTCCCGCGCCGCGATCGACCGCGCCGTGGCCCCGCTCACCGGCCCGCAGCGCGCCTTCGGCGACGTGCAGTTGGCGGTCGAGGCGATCGAGCGCGCATACCGCGACGCGGGCTTCACCGCGGTCAAGGTGTCGGTGCCCGAGCAGGCGCTCGACGGCGGCACGGTGAAGATCCGCGTCGTCGAGGCGGTGGTGGCCTCGGTCGTCGTGACCGGCCAGCAGCATTTCACCGAAGACAACATCCGCGCCAGCCTGGTCCGGCTGCAGGCCGGCCAGCCGCCGCAGCTGCGGGCGATCTCCGAATCGGTGCAGCTGGCCAACGACAACCCGGCCAAGCAGGTGGCCGTGTCGCTGGCCGAAGGCGCGGTGCCCGGCACGGTCGATGCCAAGGTGGCGGTCACCGACCACGACCCGCTGCGGCTGATCACCACGCTCGACAACACCGGCACCCCCGCCACCGGCCGCTGGCGCGCGGGCGTGGCGGTGCAGCATGCCAACCTGTTCGGCCGCGACCACGTGGCGACGCTCGCCTACGCCACCTCGCCCGACAAGCCGTCGGGCCAGGACCTGAGCGTGTACTCGGTCGGCTACCGGGTGCCGCTGTACGCCTGGGGCGACAGCATCGACGCGGTCTACGGCCGCTCCAGCGTCAACTCGCCTTCGGGCTCGCCGACGCTGGGCGGCATCCTGGGCTTCACCGGCAAGGGCGAAACCTGGGGGCTGCGCTACAACCATTTCCTGGGCCGCACCGGCGAGAGCACCGCCAAGCTGGTGGTCGGCATCGACCGCAGGCAGATCGACTCGCGCTGCGAAATCGGCGGCGCCCCGGTGAGCATCGACGGGCCGACGCCGCCGATCTCGTCCTGCGTGCCCTACACCACCACGCCGCTCAGCCTGACCTACATCGGCCAGCGCGACAGCATCGACCGGGCGCTGGCCTACAACCTCGGCATCGCGCGCAACCTGCCGAGCGGCAACCGCTTCACCAACCTCGACGGCCGCACCGACCGCTACTCCTACCTGACGCCGGGCAACCGCCGCACCCGCGACGACTTCATGGTGCTGCGCGGCGGCGCCTCGTGGCTGCAGGGCTTCGCGCAGGGCTGGCAGCTGCGGCTGGCCGGCAACGCGCAGCTGACCGACACACCGCTGGTCGCCAGCGAGCAGATCGGCCTGGCGGGCTCCGCCGCGGTGCGCGGCTTCCAGGAACGGGCGGTCGCGGCCGACAGCGGCGTGGTGCTCAATGCCGAGGTCTACACACCCGACGTGAGCGGCACGGTCGGCCTGCCGGGCAACCTGCGCGGACTGGCGTTCGTCGATGCCGGCCACGGCGCCAACCGGCGCACCGCGGGCAGCCTGCTGCCGGGGCGCACCACCGTGGCCAGCACCGGCATCGGCGCCCGCTACGGCTTCGGCCGCGATCTCAGCGTGCGGCTGGACCTGGCGCGCGTCGCCGACGCCGGCGCCTCGTTCACCGAAAAACGCGGCGACTGGCGCGCCCACCTGAGCGCGGTGCTGGCGTTCTGACGACAGGAAGAGACACCCCCATGACACCGCATTTCAGAATCCGCATCCTGTCGCTGTGCGTAGCCGCCGCCTGCGCGGGAACGCTGGCGCCGGCGCTGGCGCAGCCGGCCGCGGGCGCCCTGCCCACCGGCTGGAACATCGTCTCGGGCAGCGCGACGATCTCGCGGAACGGCAACACGCTCGACGTGCACCAGACCACGCCGCAGGCACTGGTCAACTTCGCGAACTTCAACGTCGGCGCGGGCGCGGTGGTCGATATCCGGCAGCCGGGCGCCGCCTCGGCGTTGCTGGCGCGCGTCGTCGGCGGCGATCCGTCGCAGATCTACGGGCAGGTCAAGGCCAACGGCGCGCTCTGGCTGGTGAACCCGGCCGGCATCATGGTGGGCGCCGGCGCACGGATCGACGTGGGCAGCTTCGTGGCCAGCGCGCTCAACGTGAGCGACCGGGACTTCCTGGCCGGCCGGCTCAACTTCACGCCGGCCAGCACCGACGGCGCGGTGCGCAACGCCGGCACGGTGCGGACCGGCAGCGGCGGCAGCATCTACCTGGTGGCGCCCACCGTGGTCAACACCGGCACGCTGAATGCGCCGCAGGGCGAGGTGCTTCTGGCGGCCGGGCAGAACGTGCACCTGGTCGATACCGGCACGCCGGGGGTGACGGTGGCGATCGGCGGCGCGGGCGGCGAGGTGCACAACCTGGGCCGCATCGCGGCCGAGGCGGGCCGCATCGGCCTGGCGGCGGGCCTGGTGGCCAACAGCGGCACGATCAGCGCCGACAGCGCGGTGCGCGAAGGCGGCCGCATCTTCCTGCGCGCGTCGCAGGACCTGAAGACCGGCGCCACTTCGGAGATCAGCGCCAGCGGCACCCGGGGCGGCCAGGTGGTGCTGGTGGCCGGCGGCGCCGCCGCCATCGACGGCCGGGTCTCGGCCACCGGCAGCGCGGGCCCGGGCGGGTACGTCGATACCTCGGGGCACGGCGCGCTCAACGTCATGCACGCACCGGTGGTGGGCCGGGGCGGCGAGTGGCATATCGACCCGTACAGCCTGGAGGTGGTGTCCGGCACCGGCAGCCATACGGGCGGCGGTGCGGTCATCGTGTCCAACGGCGAGAACGCGAAAGTCTCGGCCGGCACGATCACCGCGCAGCTCGACGCGGGCACCAGCGTGAGCCTGACCACCGGCACCGGCGGTGCCGCGACCGGCGGCGACATCACCGTGTCGTCGGCGATCGCCAAGACCGGCGGCGGGGACGCCACGCTGACGCTCAACGCCGCCAACAACATCACGGTCAATGCGCCGATCACCAGCACGGCGGGCACGCTGGGGCTCCACCTCAACAGCAACTACCAGGGCAGCGGAGCCTCCGCCAGCCATGCCGCGGCGGTCAACGCCGACCTCGACCTCCACGGCGGCGCGCTCGTCGTTTCGGAAAACGGCGGCAGCGGCAACGGCACGCTCAACATCGTGGGCGGCACCACCACCCTCGGCAGCGGCACCCCGTCAATCGCCGCCGCCACGGTCGGCATCGGCGCGGGCGCGACGGTGCAGGTGGGCGGCGCGCAGAGCATCGCAGGCAGCTGGACCAACGGCGGCACCATCGACGTGCGCGGCGCGGGCGCGATCACCGTGGGCGGCAGCCTGGTCAACAACGGCACGATCACCACCTCGGGTTCCACCGCCGCGGTGCTGACCGGCTCGGCCGGCACGCCCACCATCACCAACAACGGCACCCTCGCCAAGACCACCGGCGAGGCGCAGCAGTACACCGGCATCCGCAACGGCGCCACCGGCACGCTGCGGGTGGACCAGGGCGCGCTGACCGTCGACCATTCCACCCTGGGCGGCACCGTGCAGGTGGATGCGGGCGGCACGCTGACGCTCGCCACCACCCAGCTCGCCGGCGGCACCGCGTTCGCGGGCGACGGCACGATGCGGTGGACCGGCCACACGACCCTGTTGGGCGACGTGGACATCGCCGCGGCGGCGCCCACGCTGACGATCGACGCGGACCGGAACCAGCCGGCCTTCGTCGACGGTGCCGGCCACAGCCTCACCACCCGCAACGCGGTGAACATCGACGGCACGATGGTGGTCGGCACCGGCCTCGTCTGGAACAACGCCGGCACGGTGACGGTCGGCGGCCTGCAGCCGCGCGGCGTCCTGAGCTTCAACCTGGATTCCGCGTTCAATAACCAGGCCGGCGGGTTGGTGCAGGTCTACGACGGATCGCGGCTCGAACCGGCGACCGGCACCACCATCGCCAATGCGTCCGGCGCCACCATGCGCATCGCATCGAACGGCACCACCAGCGCCTTCAGCGGCGGCAACCAGGGCAGCGTGCTCAACAGCGGCAGCTTCGTGAAGACGGGGTCCGGCAGCGTCACCGCGCCGGTCCGCAACCTGGCCGGCGGCAGCATCCGGGTGGAGCAAGGCGCGTTGAGCATCGACTTCTCCGCCGCCAACCCCAATGCCGGCGCCATCGAGATCGACTCCGGCGCCACGCTGCAGAGCGGCGGCCAGGCGCTCTACAACAGCGGATCGATCGCCGGCACCGGTACGGTCTCGCTGGCCGGTGCGAACGACGCCACGCTCTACAACAACGGCACGGTGGCACCGGGCTCCTCCGACGGCACCGGCACGCTGGCGATCGGGGGCAGCTACGCACAGGGCCCGAACGGCATCCTGCGGATCCGCCTGGGCAACGCCGGTTCCGACGCGCTCGACATCGACGGATCGGCACGGCTGGCCGGCACGCTGCGGCTCTCGACCCTCGACGGCGGCCTGCCGGTGAACGGCGCCACCGGCGACTTCGTGGTGGCGCGCGGCGCCGGCAGCAGCGGCACCTTCGCCCAGGTGGTGGCGCCGCCGGTGGTGGCGGAAGGCCGGACCGGGACGCTCTCGGTCAGCTACCCGGCCAGCGGCACCACGGTCGCCCGCGTCACCGCGTCGAACGTGCCGACACCGGCACCGGTCCCCGCGCCCCCACCGGCCCCTGCGCCCACACCGGCACCGGCTCCCACACCGGCTCCTACACCAGAACCTGCGCCTGCGCCGGAGCCGACTCCCGCGCCTGCGCCTGTCCCAACGCCAACGCCAACACCAACACCAACACCAACGCCAACGCCAACGCCAACGCCAACGCCAACGCCGGCACCGGCACCGGCACCTACGCCTGTGCCGGCGCCCACGCCGGCTCCGTCCCCCACGCCTTCGCCTTCGCCTTCGCCTGCGCCGACGCCAACGCCTGCGCCCTCGCCGGCACCTGTCCCCACGCCGGCGCCCGCGCCCGCGCCTTCGGCCAGCATCTGCACCATCGCGCCCGGCTCCGCCCAGTGCCAGGCACTCCCGCCGCCCGCGGCGGCCGAGGCGGTGCGGCCGGTCCAGGAGGCCACGAACACCGTGATCACCACCATCGCGACGGCGGCGGCGCCGGCCGGCACGGGCAGCGACCAGAAGACCGAGCCCAAGGAGGCGATCAGCCTCGCGGCGGTGGTCAAGGCCAAAGAGGCCCCCGGGCCCAAGATGTACTGCAACTAGGAACGCCCCCCATGAAATCCGTCATCCGCCGGCTCCTGCCGGTATCGGCCTGGGCGGCACTGGCCTTCGCGTCCGCCGCACAGGCCCAGGCCGTCGGCACGGTCACGCAGCTGTCGGGCGTGCTGGTGGCCCGCAGCGCCGAAGGCGCCACCAAGCTGCTGGCCCCCGATTCGCAGATCCGCCAGGGCGACACCCTCACCACCGAAGGCGACACCTATGCGCAACTGCGGTTCAGCGACGGCGCAGAAGCCGTCCTGCAGCCGCGGACCGCGCTGGTGGTGACCCACTACGCCTACGACGCCGCCCAGCCGCAGGGCGACCGGATCGAGCTGGGCCTGGCCCGGGGCGGCCTGCGCAGCGTGCCCGGCGCCGTGGGCCGGCGCAACCCGGCCGCCACCCTGATCAAGACCCCCCAGGGCGACCTGCAGGGCGCCGCCACCCTCGTCGTATCGGTAGAGCCATGAACCGCACCTGCTTCCCCCTCGCCAGCGCCGCGCTGCTGGTCGGCCTGTACGCGGCACCGGCTGCCGCCCAGATCCAGGTGCCGACGTCGGTGGCACGGGCACCCGGTCTGTATGTCCAGGTGCTCGACGGGCTGGTGTCGGTGGCGAACGGGGGCGGCGTGCAGAGCCTCGGCGGCGGGCAGTTCGGCTACACGTCCAGCTTCGTCCAGCCGCCCCTCGTGCTGCCGACCAACCCCGGCATCCCGTTCACGCCGCCGCCCACCTTCGCCAATGGCGTCACCCCCGCCTCGGCCGGCACCGGGGCCGGCGGCAAACCCAATGCGGTCGACTGCGAAGTGCGCTGAGCCGGCGCGCGCTAGTCGGGCTTGATGTTTTGCGTCCGCACCACCCGCGCCCAGCGCTCGGCATCCTCCGCCACCATCCGCCCGAACCCCTCGGGCGTGCTGCCCATCGGGTCCATGCCCTGGGTCTGGAAAGCGGCGCGCAGGTCGGGCATCGCCAGGATCCCCTGCAGTTCATGGTTGAGGCTGGCGACCAGCCCGGGCGGCGTTCGCGGCGGCGCGAAGATGCCGTACCACATCGTCACGTTCACGTCGCCGGTCCCCGCCTCGCGCAGCGTCGGCACGTCGGGCAGCAGGGGATGGCGGCGGTCGGCGCCGATGCCGAGGGCCTGCAGCTTGCCCGCCCTCAGGTGCACCAGCGCCACGTGGACCGGCAGGAACATCGCATCGACCTGGCCGCCGAGCAGGTCGGCCAACGCCGGCGCGGTACCGCGGTAAGGAATATGGGTGATGCTGACCCGGTCGGTGGTCTTGAGCAGTTCCATCGCCAGGTGGTGCGGCGTGCCGACGCCGGGCGATGCGTAATTGAGCCGCCCCGGCCCCGCGCGGGCGGCCGCCAGCAGGTCGGCCGCGCTGCGCAGCCCCGACTGCTTCGAGGCCACCAGCACCAGATGGCCCCAGCTGGTCTGCGATACCGGCACCAAGTCCTTCAGCGGATCGAAGGGCAATTGCGGGTACAGGCTGCGGTTCATCACCAGCGTGTTCACCGTCACCAGCAGTGTGTTGCCGTTGGGCGCCGCGCGCACCACCGCCTCGGTCCCGATATTGCCCGAAGCGCCCGGCCGGTTGTCCACCACCACCGCGCGGCCGAGCCGCTCGCCCAGGCGCGGTCCGATACTGCGGGCCACCAGATCGATACCGGTCCCCGCGGTGAACGGCACGACCAGCCGCAAGGGTGCCGACGCACCGCCGGCAGACGCCGGGTCCTGCGCATACAACAACGATCGCGCACCACTTGTCGCCAAGGCGACCATTGTTGCCAGACAATGCACGGTTACACGGCGATTCACCACCCAGCGGCCCATGATGACTTCTCAAGACTTGCAATCAGCCCATTCTGCCGAAACCGCTTCCGCGGCGTCATCCGAATCCCGGAAAAATCCCCCCCGCACGGACGACGAAAGCCTTGCCCGCCTCTATGCCCGCCCCGGCTTTCTGCTGCGGCGCGCTCACCAGATCTCGGCATCGCTCTTCGAGGACAGCTGCCGCGAGGTCGGCCTGACCCCTGCCCAGTACGGTGCGATGACGGTGCTCCAGGCACGGCCCGGCCTCGACCAGTCCAGCCTGGCGCGGGCCCTCGGTTTCGACAAGGTCACCGTGCTGCGGGTGCTGCGGGTGCTGGAAACCCGCAATCTGCTGGTGCGCAGCGCCGCCCCCGGCAACCGACGCAGCCTGCACCTGATGCTGACCGAACCGGGCCGGGCCTTGCTGGCCGATGCGCAGCCCCTGGCCGAGCGCGCCTACCAGCGGCTGTTGGCCCCGCTGACGCACAAACAGCGGGTGCAACTGACCGACCTGCTGGAGCAGATGACGCAGGGGCTGGAGCCGGAAGCCCGCGCGCCCCTGGTGCGGACCGGCGTGGCCCCGGCAGGCGGCAAGACCTGAGGCGGCACGCGGCGAAGGGCCCGACACCGACGTCCCTGACCGTGCTCCTGCCCGGCAGCGGCACCGTGGCCATCGGCTTTCGTCGCTATTATTTCAATAGCTGAAGGCCGGCATGGCTCGCCGGCTGCAGGCCCTTTTTTCGTCAGGAATCGATGCCCCAGCGGGCCAGCGCCGCATCGTCGCTGCTACGGGCGTCCACCCAGCGGCCACCGCTGTCGGTCTGCTCCTTTTTCCAGAACGGCGCCCGGGTCTTCAGATAGTCCATCAGGAATTCGCAGGCCTGGAACGATTCGCCCCGGTGCGCAGAGCCGACGGCCACCAGCACGATCTGCGCGCCCGGGGCCAGCAGCCCCACCCGGTGGATCACCCGCGCCGCCCGGATGTCGAAGCGGGCATGCGCCGCATCGACCATCGCCTCGATCGACTTCTCGGTCATGCCGGGGTAGTGCTCCAGCTCCATCGACGCCACCGCGTCGCCCGCATTGCGGCTGCGCACCGTGCCGACGAAGCTGCACACCGCGCCGACGCCGCCGTCGCCCTCGCGCAGGGCCGCCACTTCGGCGGAGAGATCGAAATCGGCGGTCTGGATCGAGACGCGGGGCGCGTTGCGTAGGGGCATCATGCGGCGGATTGTGGCACCGGCCCAACGGCAGCCTGCGCGGGATGTCCCATGCCCCGGCGCCAGGCCGCGTGACCGGTCGGCGAACGACCGGATCGCCGCTCCCTGCGATGCGCAGGGCGGTCTCTCTCGCGGCCGTTCAACCGCCGGTGACCGGCGGGAAAAACGCCACCTCGGCACCGTCGCGCAAGGCTGCCGACTCGGTGCTCAGCACCTGGTCGATCGCCACCCGCACCGCCCGGTCGTGCGACAGGCTCTCGGCCCAGGCGCCACCACGCGCGATCAGCTCGTCGCGCAGCTGGCCGGCGGTGGCGGCGTCGGTTTCGAGCAGTTCGGTGCCGGTGCCGACGGCCTCGCGCACCGAGGCGAAAAAGCGCAGCGTGATTTTGCTCATCCCATCAACTCCGAGAACGGCAGAAATCGGACCGTGTCGCCCTGCGCGATCGCGGTGCCTGCCGGGTTGTCGACCAGGCCGTCGCCCCAGACCATCGAGGTGAGCACGCCCGAGCCCTGGTGGCCGAACAGTTCCAGGCCGCCGGCGGGGTTGCGCGCCACGCGCAGGAACTCGCGCCGGTGCTCGGCCTTGCCCCAGTCGAAATGCGC
Organism: Sphingomonas sp. NCPPB 2930; assembly: GCA_042867185.1. GTDB lineage: Bacteria > Pseudomonadota > Gammaproteobacteria > Burkholderiales > Burkholderiaceae_C > Xylophilus. The sequence continues at coordinate 9,256 of JBHZQV010000010.1, forward strand.
CGGCATCGGCAGCGGCGTGGGGGCCAGCTGCGTCGCGCCCTGCAGCTTGAGCAGGAAGGGCCGCACCAGCATCAGGAAGGTGACGAAGCTCGACACCGGGTTGCCCGGCAGGCCGATGAAATGCGCCGCGCCGACACGGCCGTACGCGAACGGCTTGCCGGGCTTGATCGCCATCTGCCACAGCGTGAGCGTGCCGAGCGACTGCACCGCCGGCTTCACATGGTCCTCTTCGCCGACCGAGACGCCGCCGCTGGTCAGCACCAGGTCGTGCGCCTCGGCCGCGCCGCGCAACGCCTCGACCGTGGCGTCGAAATCGTCGGGCACGATGCCCAGGTCGGTCACCTCGCAGCCGGCGCGCAGCAGCAGGGCGCGCAGCAGGAAGCGGTTGGAGTTGTAGATCGCGCCGGGCGGCATCCGGTCGGCCGGCACGTCGCCGGGCATGACCAGCTCGTCGCCGGTGGAGAACAGCGCCACCCGGGGCCTGCGCGCCACGGTCAGGGTGGCGCAGCCGATGCTGGCCGCCAGGCCCTGCGCGGCCGGGTCGAGCCGCGTGCCGCGCGGCAGCACCACCGCGCCGCGGGCGACGTCCTCGCCGGCGCGGCGGATCGCCAGGCCGGCGGCGGGCGCCACGCCGATCCGCACCGCGTCGCCACCGCCCGCGCCCTCGGCCGCCGGCAGCGCGGTGCAGTTCTCCTGCATCACCACCGCGTCGGCGCCGGGCGGTACCGGCGCGCCGGTGAAGATGCGCGCGGCGGTGCCGGGCTGCAGCGGCTGGGGCACCTGGCCGGCGGCGATGCGCTGGGAGACCGGCAGTTCGGTACCGGGCCGGGCGGTATCGGCGGTGCGCACCGCATAGCCGTCCATCGCGCTGTTGTCGTGCGGCGGCACCTGCAGGGCGGAGACCAGGTCGGCGGCCAGCACCCGGCGGTCGGCGTCGAAGGTGGAGACGCTTTCGGTGTCGGCCAGGGGCTCGGCATAGGAGAGCAGTTCGGCCAGCGCGTCGTCGAGCGCGGTGAGCGTCTTGCGGGGCGCGCCGCGCACCAGCGGCGCGGCGGGGGATGGGGGGGTGGCGGTCATGCGGGTATTTTCGGCGCATCCGCCCCGCGCTAGCGATGCAAGGGGTAAGCGAAACGGGCCGCGTGCGCCAGCAGCCAGTCGCCGAGGGCGGCGGCGTCGTTCAGGTCGAGCAGCGGCAGCGCGGTGGCCACCGGCAGGGCCCCGGGCCGGTCGGTGGCGACGGCGCAGATGGCGGCGTCCTGCGGATAGCGCGCCGGGTGGCCGGGGAAGTCGGCGGTCGGGGCGCGCCAGATCTCGATCTTGGGCAGGTCGCTGCCGCGGAAGCCCTCGACCAGCACCCAATCGACCGTCGGGTCGATCTCGGCGACCAGGGCGTGCACCTCCGGCTCCTGCGGCACCGGGTATTCGCGCATCAGCGCCAGGCGCACGTCGGACGCCACCAGCACCTCGCAGGCGCCGGCCTTGCGGTGGCGCCAGCTGTCCTTGCCCTCGTGGTCGATGTCGAAGCGGTGGTGCGCATGCTTGACCACCGCCACCCGCATGCCGCGCGCCACCAGGTGGGCGATCAGCGGTTCGAGCAGCGTGGTCTTGCCGGAGCCCGAGTACCCGGCGAAGCCGACCACCTTCACCCGACGCTCCTGAATCTATAGCAAGAGGCCAGCGCCGGACGCCGGCCCGGGCACGATCCGGTTCGCAAGCGGCCCGCCCCCGACTCAATCACAATGCCGGGCGATGTACGCCTGTACGGCCGCCACGTCGGCCGGCAGCGGCACGACGCGCTTGGGCAGCGACTCGATGCCGTCGAACTGCTTCGGCCGCTCGGGCTCCTGGCCCAGGGCCTCGACGATGGTGGCGGCGAACTTGATCGGCAAGGCCGTCTCCAGCACCACCATCGGCACGCCGGGCTGCAGCTGCTCGCGCGCCACCTTCAGTGCATCGGCGGTGTGCGGATCGACCATGGTCGCGAAGCGCTTCCAGGTGTCCTGGATGGTCGCGACGCGGTCGGCATGGGTGCTGCGGCCGCTGGCGAAGCCGTACTTGCCGGAGGCGTCGGCGAAGGAGGCGTGCGCGTGCAGTTCGAACCTGCCGTGGGCGTTGAGTTCGTCCGAGAACAGCCGCTTCACCTCGGCCCCGTCGCGGGCCAGCAGGTCGAACACGAAACGCTCGAAGTTGCTCGCCTTGCTGATGTCCATCGACGGGCTGGAGGTCTCGTGCGTGTCCTGGCTGCCGCGCACCCGGTAGACGCCGGTGCGGAAGAACTCGTCGAGCACGTCGTTCTCGTTGGTGGCCACCACCAGCCGCGCGATCGGCAGGCCCATCATGCGGGCGACGTGGCCGGCGCAGACGTTGCCGAAGTTGCCGCTCGGCACGGCGAAGCTCACTCTCTGGTCGTTGGTCCGAGAAGCCTGGAAGTAGCCGGCGAAGTAGTACACCACCTGGGCCAGCAGACGCGCCCAGTTGATCGAGTTGACCGTGCCGATCCGGTACTTGCGCTTGAACGCCAGGTCGTTGCTGACCGCCTTGACGATGTCCTGGCAGTCGTCGAACACGCCCTCGATCGCCAGGTTGTGGATGTTGGCGTCCTGCAGGCTGAACATCTGCGCCTGCTGGAACGGGCTCATCCGGCCCTGGGGCGAGGTCATGAAGACGCGCACGCCCTGCTTGCCCTTCATCGCGTATTCGGCCGCGCTGCCGGTGTCGCCGCTGGTGGCGCCGAGGATGTTGAGTTCCTCGCCGCGCCGGCCCAGTTCGTACTCGAACAGGTGGCCCAGCAGCTGCATCGCCATGTCCTTGAAGGCGAGCGTCGGGCCGTTGGAGAGCGCCTCCAGGTACACGCCGTCTTCCAGTTCGCGCAGCGGCACGATCTCCCGGGTGCCGAATACCGCCCGAGTGTAGGTCTTGTCGCAGATCGCCTTCAGGTCGGCCGCCGGAACGTCGTCGATATAGAGCGACAGGATCTCGAACGCCAGCGCGGCGTAGCCCCGCGTGTCGTACACCGTGCGCCATTTCGCGAGGGTGGCGGCATCGGCCTGCGGATAGTGCTCGGGCAGGTAGAGCCCGCCGTCGGGCGCCAGGCCCTCCAGCAGGATGTCGGAAAAACGCTTGCGCTCGGGGTGGCCGCGGGTGGAGAGGTATTGCATGTCAGGCCAGCTCTTCCTTGCGGATCCGCACGATCGGCGCCAGCACCGTGGGCAGCGCCTGCATCTGGGCGATGACCGCGTCGACCGTGCCTTCGCGGGTGTCGTGGGTCAGGATGATCACGTCGGTCTGGGTGGCGCCCTCGCCGGCGACCTCGTCGGCTTCGCGCTGCAGCACCGCGTCGATGCTGATGCCGGCCTCGGCCAGCAGGCCGGTGACCTTGGCCAGCACGCCGGCCTGGTCGGCGACGCGCAGGCGCAGGTAGTAGCTGGTGACGGTCTCGGCCATCGGCAGCACCGGCAGGTCGCCGCCGTTGGAGAGGACGGCGTCGGGCTGGAACGCCAGGTGCGGCACCCGGTGGCCGGGGTCGGCGGTGTGCAGGCGGGCGATGTCGACCAGGTCGGCGATCACCGCGCTGGCGGTCGGCTCGCTGCCGGCGCCCTTGCCGTAGTAGAGCGTGGTGCCGACGGCGTCGCCCTGCACCATCACCGCGTTCATCGCGCCCTCGACGTTGGCGATCAGGCGCTTCGACGGCACCAGGCTCGGGTGCACCCGCAGCTCGATGCCACTGACCTCGCCAGAGGCCGCTCCCGTGCCCCCGCGGCGCTTGGCGATGCCCAGCAGCTTGATGCGGTAGCCCAGCTGCTCGGCGTAGCGGATGTCCTGCGCGCCGAGCCGGGTGATGCCCTCGACGTACGCCTTGTCGAACTGCACCGGAATGCCGAAGGCGATGGCCGACATCAGCGTGGCCTTGTGCGCGGCGTCGACGCCCTCGATGTCGAAGGTCGGGTCGGCCTCGGCGTAGCCCAGGCGCTGGGCTTGCTTGAGCACCACGTCGAAATCGAGGCCCTTGTCGCGCATCTCGGACAGGATGAAGTTGGTGGTGCCGTTGATGATGCCGGCCAGCCACTGGATGCGGTTGGCGGTGAGGCCCTCGCGCAGTGCCTTGATGATCGGGATGCCGCCGGCGACGGCCGCCTCGAAGGCCACCATCACGCCCTTTTTATGCGCGGCCTCGAAGATCTCGGTGCCGTGCACCGCCAGCAGCGCCTTGTTGGCGGTGACGACGTGCTTGCCGGCGGCGATCGCCTCCAGCACCAGCTCGCGCGCCAGGGTATAGCCGCCGATCAGCTCGACGACGATGTCGATGTCGGGGTTGCGGAGGATGTCGCGCGGGTCTTCGACCACCAGGGCCGCATCGCCGACGATCTCGCGGGCCTTGGCCCGGTCGCGGCGGGAAACGGCCACGATCTCGATGCCGCGGCCGGCCCGGCGCTTGATCTCTTCCTGGTTGCGCCGCAGCACTTCGAACACGCCGGTGCCGACGGTGCCGATGCCCAGCACGCCTACTTGGATGGGTTTCATATCTCTCTCGGGAACGCTGCAAATACGGGATGCGGCGCCGCGCATGCGACACCATCGAAAAGGACCGGACCCGCCCCTCAGGCGTGGCGCTTGCGGTAGCTTTCGAGGAACTTGGCGATGCGGCCGATGGCCTCGCGCAGGTCGTCCTCGTGCGGCAGGAACACGATCCGGAAATGGTCGGTGTCGGGCCAGTTGAAGCCGGTGCCCTGCACCAGCATCACCCGGGTCTCCTGCAGCAGCTCCAGGAAGAACTGGCGGTCGTCGGCGATCGGATAGACGGCCGGGTCGAGCTTCGGGAACATGTAGAGCGCCGCCTGCGGCTTGACGCAGCTCACCCCGGGGATCGCGGTGATCAGCTCGTAGGCCAGGTCGCGCTGGCGGCGCAGCCGTCCGCCGGGCCCGACCAGGTCGTTGATGCTCTGGTAGCCGCCCAGCGCGGTCTGGATCGCCCACTGGCCGGGCACGTTGGCGCAGAGCCGCATGTTCGAGAGCATGTTGAGGCCCTCGATGTAGTCGCGCGCCGCCTTCTTGTCGCCCGACACCACCAGCCAGCCGGCGCGGTAGCCGCAGGAGCGGTAGCTCTTCGAGAGCGAGTTGAAGGTGAGCGTCAGCACGTCTTCCGACAGGCTGGCGATGGCGGTGTGCCGCACGCCGTCGTAGAGCACCTTGTCGTAGACCTCGTCGGCGAACAGCACCAGGCCGTGCTCGCGGGCGATGCCGACCAGGCTCCGGAGCAGCTCGGTGGAATAGAGCGCGCCGGTCGGGTTGTTCGGGTTGATCACCACGATGCCCTTGGTGCGCGGGGTGATCTTGGCGCGGATGTCGTCCAGGTCGGGCATCCAGCCGTCGGCCTCGTCGCAGCGGTAGTGCACCGGCGTGCCGCCCGACAGGCTGGTGGAGGCGGTCCACAGCGGGTAGTCGGGCATCGGCAGCAGCAGTTCGTCGCCGTCGTTGAGCAGCGCGTTGGTCGCCATCGCGATCAGCTCGGAGGCGCCGTTGCCCAGGTAGATGTCGTCGAGCGTCACGCCCGCGATGCCCTGCTCCTGGGTGTAGTGCATCACCGCCTTGCGCGCCGCGAAGATGCCCTTGCTGTCGGAATAACCCGCCGAGTTGGGCAGGTTGCGGATCATGTCCTGCTGCACTTCCTCGGGCGCATCGAAACCGAACACGGCCAGGTTGCCGATGTTGAGCTTGATGATCTTCTGGCCCTCTTCCTCCATCTGCTTGGCGCGGTCCATGATGGGGCCGCGGATGTCGTAGAGGACGTTGGCGAGCTTGGCGGATTTCTGGATGGCCTTCAAGGTTCCTCCGAAGGGCGGGCGGCAGCAGGGAAACCTATAATTGAACCACAGTTTGCCTTGTGCGAAGCCGCGCCGCCGCGGTGCTGGCCGGCCCGCGCCACCGCGTCGGCGCCCTCTTTTTTCGACCCCCCACTCCCTGCCCCGCCATGAAACTCCAGCCCGACAAGTTCGACGCGCCTTCCATCAGCGGCCACGGTCCGGGCTGGATCGGTCTGGGCCCCGAGCGGATCGCCTCCAGCGTGATCCTGGGCTCGCGCGGCGAGCGGATCGATTGGCCTTGCGACCGTTTCGAGGACTTGACGGCCGCGCATTTCGAGACGCTGGCGGGGCTGGATGCGGAGCTGATCATCTTCGGCAGCGGCCTGCGCAACCGGTTCCCGCCGACGGCGTGGCTGCGGCCGCTGATCGCGCGGCAGATTGGCCTGGAGACGATGGATACGGCCGCCGCCTGCCGCACCTACAACATCCTGGCGGGCGAAGGCCGGCATGTACTGGCGGCCCTGCTGCTGGAGCCCCTGCCGGACACGCGTGCTTCCGGCACCTGAAATACGACGCAAATCTGCGAAGTGTTAAAATCCGCGGTTGCGGTTGGGGCCATCAAGGACGATAGCATCCTTTTTCCCCGGCTTTCAACGACCACATCCTGGCACAGGGAAATAGAAGATATATGGCGATCGTTGTCAACAAGCCCATTCCCGAATTCGAAGCGAACGCCACGAACGGAATCAGAGTCTCCAACACTTCGCATCTCGGCCATGTGATGGTTTTGTACTTTTACCCGAAAGACAATACCCCGGGATGCACCACCGAAGCGATGCAGTTCCGCGACCGGTACAAGGATTTCGTGAAAGCCGGCGCCACGCTGTTCGGCGTGTCCCGCGACAACATGAAGTCGCACGACGAGTTCAAGGCCACGCTCGAGCTGCCCTTCGAACTGATCGCGGACACCGAAGAGAAGATGTGCCACATGTTCGGCGTGGTCAAGAACAAGATCATGTACGGCAAGAAGGTCAAGGGCATCGAGCGCAGCACCTTCCTGATCGGTGCCGATGGCCTGCTGGCCGCCGAGTGGCGCGGCCTGAAGGTGCCGGGCCATGTCGACGAGGTGCTGGCCGCCGTCAAGGAAATCACCCGCAAGGCCGCCTGAGGCATCTGCCGCATGCGGCGGCAGGCCGACACGGGGGTCATGCATAATGATTCGATGCTGTTGGGCCTTGCGCTGCACCCCTCCTTCCAAAGCCGTCTGGTGTTCCAGACGGCTTTTTCGTTTGTCGCTCCGCTTTCCGACCGCCGCCCCGGCCTGCCTCGCCGGCAACCGCCGGTGCGGCGCCCCTCCCGTTGACTCCTTCCACGCGAGCTGAACGCCCCATGCCCCTGCCCCCCGCTCCCACGAAACGCGCCGCCATCCTCCCCGCCGAAGCCTACGACGCCCGGGAGTCGGCCACCACGCCCCCGGCCCGCCGCGCATCGCCCAGCCGCCGCACCGCGCCCGACGCGGCGGTGCCCACGGCACGCGCCACCCGCCTGCAGGCCGCGCCGATCACCCGCCAGACCCTGGAACGCACCGACGACCAGGCGCCGACCGTGCCGGACGCGCTGGTCGCCCCCGGCCCGGCGACCGCTTCGCTGCTGACCGCGCATCCGAGCGGCCGCCGCGCTCCGGCGCCCGCCGCTGCAGCGGCCACGCCCCAGGCTGTCGGTGCGCCGGCAGAAGCGAAGGCGACTCCGCCCGTCGCCGCCCCGGCGCCGGCCCCGCGCGGCAGGACCCGCCCCGCGCCGGCGCCCGCCCTGGCACCGGCACCGGCACCGGTCGCGGCGCCGGCCGTGGCCGAGGCGGCGCCCGCGCCGGCCCCGGCGCCCGCACGCGGCCGCAAGGCGCGGGCCGGCGGCGCGTCGAAGCTCTTCGTGCTCGACACCAACGTGCTGCTGCACGACCCGACCTCGCTGTTCCGTTTCGAAGAACACGACATCTTCCTGCCGATGATCGTGCTGGAAGAGCTGGACGGCCACAAGAAGGGCATGACCGAGGTCGCCCGCAACGGCCGCCAGGCCAGCCGCACGCTCGATGCGCTGGCCGCCGCCCGCGGTGCCGACATCGCCCGGGGCCTGAAGCTCGACACCACCGGCCACCGCGCGGCCGGCGGCAGCCTGTTCTTCCAGACCGAGACGCTCGACTACACCCTGCCGACCAGCCTGCCCCAGGGCAAGGCCGACAACCAAATCCTGGGCGTGGTGGAAGCGCTGCGCACCCGCTACGCCCCGCGCGAGGTAGTGCTGGTGTCGAAGGACATCAACATGCGGGTCAAGGCCCGCGCGCTGGGCCTTGATGCCGAGGACTACCAGAATGACAAGGTGCTGGAAGACGGCGACCTGCTCTACTCCGGCGCGCTGGCGCTGCCGTCCGATTTTTGGGAGAAGAACGGCAAGAGCGTCGAGAGCTGGCAGAACGCCGGCAGCACCTACTACCGGATCGCCGGGCCGGTGGTGCCGAGCCTGATGGTCAACCAGTTCGCGTACTTCGAGGCACCGGGCGAGCAGAGCCTCTACGCCCGCGTCACCGAGATCCGCGACCGCACCGCGGTGCTGCAGACGCTGAAGGACTACGGCTCCGCCAAGAACGCGATCTGGGGCGTCAACACCCGCAACCGCGAGCAGAACTTCGCGATGAACCTGCTGATGGACCCGGAGGTCGACTTCGTCACCCTCACCGGCACCGCCGGCACCGGCAAGACGCTGATGGCCCTGGCCGCCGGCCTGACCCAGGTACTCGACGACCGCCGCTACACCGAGATCATCATGACCCGCGCCACGGTGAGCGTGGGCGAGGACATCGGCTTCCTGCCCGGCACCGAAGAGGAAAAGATGGGCCCCTGGATGGGCGCGCTCGACGACAACCTGGAGTTCCTGGCCAAGGGCGACGGCGGCAACGCCGGCGAATGGGGCCGCGCGGCCACCAACGAGCTGATCCGTTCGCGCATCAAGATCAAGAGCCTGAATTTCATGCGCGGCCGCACCTTCCTCAACAAGTACGTGATCATCGACGAGGCCCAGAACCTGACGCCCAAGCAGATGAAGACGCTGATCACCCGGGCCGGCCCGGGCACCAAGATCATCTGCATGGGCAACCTGGCGCAGATCGACACGCCCTACCTCACCGAGGGCTCGTCGGGCCTGACCTTCGCGGTCGACCGGTTCAAGGGCTGGCCGCACGGCGGGCACATCACCCTGGCCCGCGGCGAGCGTTCGCGTCTGGCCGACTTCGCGAGCGAGGTGCTGTGACCGGCGCCGCCGACGCCACCACCGCAGCGGGAGCGCCCGCATGGCACTAGGCTGGATGACCGCGCTGAAGCTGGTGCCCTGGGGCGACGTGATCGAGGCGACGCCCAAGATCGTCAAGGGCGCCAAGAAGCTGTTCACCTCCACCCGCGAGGCGTCCAAGCCCGCCGCCGCGTCGGTGCCGGTGCCGGCGACCGCCGCCGACCCGAAGGCCGTCGCCGCGTTGGCGCACGCGCTGCAGGCCCAGGTGGCGACGCTCGAGAAAGAGCAGCGCGATTCGGCCGAGCTGATCGCCTCGCTGGCCGAGCAGAACGCCAAGATCGTGACCGTGGTCGACGGCCTGCAGAAACGGGTGCGGCTGCTGAGCGCCACCTGCCTGGTGCTGGTCGCCAGCGTCGGGATGCTGGTGGTCTGGGCCGCGCAGCGCTAAGGCGGGCCGACCGAACGATCCGCTACCAAATCTATAGCTAGAGGCCCGCGTCGTTCAACGGCTGTCGGCCTTTTTCATGCCGAAAGCGCGCTAGAAGTCGCCCGAGCCGGTCGCCAGGCTCTCGAAGCGGGTCAGCGGCTTCAGGAAGGCCAGCTTCACCGTGCCGGTGGGGCCGTTGCGCTGCTTGCCGATGATCACCTCGGCCACGCCCGGCTCCTTGCTGTCCTTGTTGTAGTAGTCGTCGCGGTAGATGAACATGATGATGTCGGCGTCCTGCTCGATGGCGCCCGATTCGCGCAGGTCGGACATCATCGGCCGCTTGTCGGTGCGCTGCTCCACCGAGCGGTTGAGCTGCGACAGCGCGATCACCGGGCACTGCAGTTCCTTGGCCAGCATCTTCAGGCCCCGGGAGATCTCGCCCAGTTCGGTCGCACGGTTGTCGCTGCCGCTGGAGCTCGATCCGCTCATCAGCTGCAGGTAGTCGACCACGATCAGGCCGAGCTTGCCGCACTGGCGCGCCAGGCGCCGGGCGTTGGCGCGCAGCTCGCTGGGCGTCAGGCCCGGCGTCTCGTCGATGTGCAGCGAGACGGTGCGCAGCCGCTCGATCGCCTCGGTCAGCCGAGGCCATTCGTCGTCGGTGAGCTTGCCGGTGCGCAGGTGGCCCTGGTCGATCCGGCCGATCGAGCCGACGATCCGCACCGCGAGCTGCGAGGCGCCCATTTCCATCGAGAACACCGCCACCGGCAGGCCCTCGTTGAGCGCCACATGCTCGGCGATGTTCACCGCGAACGCCGTCTTGCCCATCGACGGCCGCGCCGCCAGCACCACCATGTCGCCGGCCTGCAGGCCCGAGGTCATCCGGTCGAGGTCGATGAAGCCGGTGGGCACGCCGGTGATGTCGTTGGGGTTGTCGGCCATCTCCTGGACCCGGTCGAGCAGCTCGACCACCAGGGTGTCCATGCTCTGGAAGCCCTGCTTCATCCGCGAGCCTTCCTCGCCGATGTTGAAGATCTTCTGCTCGGCTTCGTCCAGGATCTTGGCGACCGGCCGGCCCTGCGGATTGAAGGCGTTGGTGGCGATCTCGTCGCTGGCGGTCACCAGCTTGCGCAGGATGCCGCGCTCCCGCACGATCTCGGCGTAACGGCGGATGTTGGCCGCGCTCGGCACGTACTGCGCCAGCTGGTTCAGGTAGACCAGTCCGCCCATCTCCTCGGCCTTGCCCTGGCTCTGCAGATGCTCGAAGACGGTGATCACGTCGGCCGGCTTCGAGGCGTTGATCAGCGCGCCGATGGCGCCGTAGATCAGCTTGTGCTCGTAGCGGTAGAAGTTGTCGTCCTTCAGCAGGTCGCCCACCCGGTCCCAGGCGCCGTTGTCGAGCAGCAGGCCGCCCAGCACGCTGGACTCGGCCTCGATGGAATGCGGCGGAATGCGCAGCTGCGCCACCTCGCGGTCGGCAGAAGACGGCGCGTCCGACGGGTCAAACGGAGGAAAGGTCGAAGTGGCGGGCATGGGGGTCTCGGGAAGCCTTCCATCCTAAGCCGCAAACGGGTGCGGCCCTGTGGACAAGGCTGGGGGCAAACGGTGGACGCGCCGTGGATTCGCGGTGGGCAGCGCGGGACAACTTGTCCGCCGCGCTGCACCCCAAAAGCAAAAGCCGCCCGAAGGCGGCCTTTGCAGGGGCGGGCAGGAAACGCTTACGCGGTTTCGCCGTAGACGGTGACCGTGATCTCGACCGTGACGTCGGTGTGCAGTTGCACGCTGACCGTGTTGTCGCCGATGGTCTTGATCGGGCCGTTCGGCAGGCGGACCTGCGACTTCGCGACCTTGTAGCCGTTCTTGCCGAGTTCTTCGGCGATGTCGGCATTGGTGACCGAGCCGAACAGGCGACCGTCGACGCCGGCCTTCTGGGTCAGCTTGATCGTGGTGCCGGAGAGCTTTTCGCCCTGGGCTTCGGATTCGGCCAGCTTCGCAGCGGCGGCCTTCTCCAGTTCGGCGCGCTTGGCTTCGAATTCGGCCTTGGCCTTTTCGGTGGCACGGCGGGCGCGGCCTTGCGGGATCAGGAAATTGCGGGCGTAGCCGTCCTTGACCTTGACGATTTCGCCGAGGTTGCCGAGGTTCACGACCTTGTCGAGCAGGATGATTTGCATGACAGGGGCTCCTTAGTTGGTCTTGTGCTGGTCGCTGTACGGGACCATCGCCAGGAAGCGCGCACGCTTGATGGCAGTGTTGAGCTGGCGCTGGTAGATCGCACGGGTGCCGGTCAGGCGGGCCGGGATGATCTTGCCGTTCTCGCCGATGAAGTCACGCAGCGTGTCGACATCCTTGTAGTCGATCTCTTCGACACCGGCGACGGTGAAGCGGCAGAAGCGCTTGCGCTTGAACAGCAGGGACTGGGTGTTGCGCTTCGGGCGCTTGTCTTTGTTGAATTTCTTGAACGTGGCCATGATGGACCTCTCAAAAATTAATCTGGCTGGAATTCCTGGATATGCAGGACGAGCTGTTTGCCGTTGCGCGGCGTCGCGAGAAAACCGGTGAACCGCCAGCCACTGCCGACGGCCTGCCGTACCAGCCGCTCTGCCACCGAACCGAACGCCACCGCCTTCACGGCGGCCCGCACATCTCGCACCTGGCCTGCCTCGGTGACCTTCGACTCGTGTTCGAGTCGAAGATCGAGGGCGGGCAGCCCGGCGGGGGTGTAGCGGATGGCGTTGGATTCGACGATGCAGGCGGTCAGGACGACCTGGTTACCCACTCCGTGCGAACGAGGACCGGTTAACGGTCGCGGTCGCCGCGCTCTTGGCGCTCGCCACCACGGTCGCCGCGGTCACCACCACGGTCGCCCCGGTCGCCGCCGCGGTCACCGCGTTCGCCGGAAGCGGCGAATTCGGCTTGCTGGGCCTTGCGGGCTTCTTCGCGCTCGACGGTCTTCATCATCGACGAAGGGCCGGTGTCGGCCTGCTTGCGGACCACGGTCAGGTGGCGCAGCACGGCATCGTTGAACTTGAAGGCATGCTCCAGTTCGGCCATCACCGCCTGGTCGGCTTCGATGTTGATGCAGAGGTAGTGGGCCTTGGCCAGCTTGTTGATGAGGTAGGCCAGTTGGCGGCGACCCCAGTCTTCCACACGGTGCACCTTGCCACCGCCAGCGGTGATCATGCCCTTGTAGCGCTCCAGCATGGCGGGAACTTGTTCGCTCTGATCCGGGTGGATGAGCAGGATGATTTCGTAATGACGCATAGACTCTCCTTGTGGCTGAACCGCCCTGCCTGTCGGCTGATGGCGGCCTTGAGAAACAGTCGTCCGCTGCGTCGGTAGCGGTACGACAAGGCAAAGCCGGCGATTATAGCCCGGCTTTTCGGCAACTTCCCACCCCTTGCAATCGGTACCCCTGGCAACCATGTGCCCATGGCGGCGATGCCCGGCGCATTCCTGCTGGCGGCGCCCATCTCTTGAAATACCCGAAAGCGCCTGCATGTGGCGCGCGTGTCCACCCGAAACACTTCCGAAACGATGACCGACAACACCGCATCTCCTCCGAACGTGCCCGAAGACGCCAGCCCCGAAGAAGTCGAGGCAGCGATGCACGCCCACGCATCCGACGCGCTGACCGCCGCGCAGGCTGAGCTGGCCGCCTTGCAGGCCAAGAGCGCCGACCTGGCCGACCAGTACCTGCGCGCCAAGGCCGATGCCGAGAACGCCCGCCGCCGCGCCGAGGAAGAAATCGCCAAGGCCCGCAAGTTCGGCGTCGAGAGCTTCGCCGAAAGCCTGCTGCCGGTGGCCGACAGCCTGGAGGCCGGCCTGTCGGTGAAGGAAGCCACGCCCGAACAGCTGCGCGAAGGCGCCGAAGCCACGCTGCGCCAGCTGACCGCCGCGCTCGAGCGCAACAAGGTGATCGCGATCCAGCCCGAGGCCGGCACGAAGTTCGATCCGCACCTGCACCAGGCGATCAGCATGGTGCCGTCGGAGCAGGAGGCCAACACCGTGGTCTCGGTGCTGCAGAAGGGCTACTCCATCGCCGAGCGCACGCTGCGCCCCGCGCTGGTGGTGGTCGCCGCACCCAAGTAGGCATTTTTCCGTGGATGCCGTGAGGGCGGCATTGCGCAATTCTTGGGCAACGGCCTCTTGAACTGCGCGAAGTTATCCACAACTCGACGACAAGCAAACTTTTCAGATCAGGAGAAATTCATGGGCAGAATCATCGGTATCGACCTCGGCACCACCAACTCGTGCGTGGCCATCATGGAAGGCAACACCACCAAGGTCATCGAGAACTCGGAAGGTGCCCGCACCACGCCGTCGATCATCGCGTACCAGGAAGGCGGCGAGATCCTCGTCGGCGCCTCCGCCAAGCGCCAGGCCGTCACCAATCCGCGCAACACGCTCTACGCCGTCAAGCGCCTGATCGGCCGCAAGTTCGAAGAAAAAGAAGTGCAGAAGGACATCGACCTGATGCCCTATGCCATCGCCAAGGCCGACAACGGCGACGCCTGGGTCGAAGTGCGCGGCCAGAAGCTGGCCCCGCCGCAGGTCAGCGCCGAAGTGCTGCGCAAGATGAAGAAGACCGCCGAGGACTACCTGGGCGAAGCCGTGACCGAGGCGGTGATCACCGTGCCCGCGTACTTCAACGACGCCCAGCGCCAGGCCACCAAGGACGCCGGCCGCATCGCCGGCCTGGATGTGAAGCGCATCATCAACGAACCGACCGCCGCCGCGCTGGCCTTCGGCCTCGACAAACAGGAAAAGGGCGACCGCAAGATCGCCGTCTACGACCTGGGCGGCGGCACCTTCGACGTGTCGATCATCGAGATCGCGGACGTCGACGGCGAGAAGCAGTTCGAGGTGCTCTCCACCAACGGCGACACCTTCCTGGGCGGCGAAGACTTCGACCAGCGCATCATCGACTACATCATCGCCGAGTTCAAGAAAGAGCAAGGCGTCGACCTGGGCAAGGACGTGCTGGCGCTGCAGCGCCTGAAGGAAGCCGCCGAGAAGGCCAAGATCGAGCTCTCGTCGTCGGCCGCGACCGACGTCAACCTGCCCTACATCACGGCCGACGCCACCGGCCCGAAGCACCTCAACATCAAGCTGACCCGTGCCAAGCTGGAGAGCCTGGTCGACGAGCTGATCGAGCGCACGATGGCGCCCTGCCGCATGGCGATCAAGGACGCCGGCATCAGCGTCTCCGACATCAACGACGTGATCCTGGTCGGCGGCATGAGCCGCATGCCCAAGGTGCAGGAGAAGGTGAAAGAGTTCTTCGGCAAGGAGCCGCGCCGTGACGTGAATCCCGACGAAGCCGTGGCCGTGGGCGCCGCGATCCAGGGCCAGGTGCTGTCGGGCGACCGCAAGGACGTGCTGCTGCTCGACGTGACCCCGCTGTCGCTCGGCATCGAGACGATGGGCGGCGTGATGACCAAGATGATCACGAAGAACACCACGATCCCGACGAAGTTCGCGCAGACCTTCTCCACCGCCGAGGACAACCAGCCGGCCGTGACGATCAAGGTGTTCCAGGGCGAGCGCGAGCTGGCCTCGGGCAACAAGGCGCTCGGCGAGTTCAACCTGGAAGGCATCCCGCCCGCCGCCCGCGGCACGCCGCAGATCGAGGTGTCGTTCGACATCGACGCCAACGGCATCCTGCACGTCGGCGCGAAGGACAAGGCCACCGGCAAGGAAAACAAGATCACCATCAAGGCCAACTCGGGCATCTCCGAGGAAGAGATCCAGAAGATGGTGAAGGACGCCGAGCTGAACGCCGCCGAGGACAAGAAGAAGGTCGAGCTGGTCCAGACCCGCAACCAGGCCGAAGCCAGCCTGCACAGCGTGAAGAAGTCGCTGGGCGAGCACGGCGACAAGCTCGAAGCCGGCGAGAAGGAGAAGATCGAAGCCGCCGCCAAGGAGCTGGAAGATGCGCTCAAGGGCGAGGACAAGGCCGCGATCGACGAGAAGAGCGCGGCGCTGATGGCCGCCAGCCAGAAGCTCGGCGAGAAGATGTATGCCGACGCGCAGGCCGCTGCCGGCGGCGGTGCGCCGGGTGCCGACCAGCAGCCGCAACAACAGGCTTCCGCCGCGCCGGCCGACGACAACGTGGTCGACGCCGAAGTCAAGGAAGTCAAGAAGGGCTGAGCGCGCTGCGCCCACCCTCTGCGCCGCGCAGCGCCCCGCGAGGGGCGGCGCGGCGCTCCCGCTCCAGGTAACCGGGTTTCCACCAGATGGCGAAAAGAGATTATTACGAGGTCCTCGGCGTCGCGAAGAACGCGAGCGAAGAGGACATCAAGAAGGCCTATCGCAAGCTTGCGATGAAGCACCACCCCGACCGCAACCAGGGTGACAGCGGCAAGGTGGCCGAGGAGAAGTTCAAGGAGGCCAAAGAGGCCTACGAGATGCTCTCCGACGGCCAGAAGCGGGCCGCCTACGACCAGTACGGCCATGCCGGCGTCGACCCCAACATGCGCGGCCCCGGCGGTGCGGGCGGGGAAGGCTTCGGTGGCTTCGCGGAAGCCTTCGGCGACATCTTCGGCGACATGTTCGGCCAGCAGCGGGCCGGCGGCGGCGGGCGCGCAGGCGCCGGCGGCCGCCAGGTCTTCCGCGGCGCCAACCTGAGCTACGCGATGGAGATCACGCTGGAGGAAGCGGCCAAGGGCAAGGACGTGCAGCTGCGCGTGCCGACCTGGGACAACTGCGACACCTGCCACGGCTCGGGCGCCAAGCCCGGCACCAAACCGATCACCTGCACCACCTGCAACGGCGCCGGATCGGTCCAGATGCGCCAGGGCTTCTTCAGCGTGCAGCAGACCTGCCCGCAGTGCCACGGCACCGGCAAGATCATCCCCGAGCCCTGCCCCACCTGCAACGGCCAGGGCCGGATCAAGAGCCAGAAGACGCTCGAGATCAAGATCCCTGCCGGCATCGACGACGGCATGACGATCCGCAGCGTCGGCAACGGCGAGCCGGGCACCAACGGCGGGCCGCCCGGCGACCTGCACATCGAGGTGCGGATCAAGAAGCACGACATCTTCGAGCGGGACGGCGACGACCTGCACTGCCAGGTGCCGGTGAGCTTCATCACCGCGGCGCTCGGCGGCGAGATCGAGGTGCCGACGCTGGCCGGCAAGGCGGCGATCGACATTCCCGAAGGCACCCAGGCCGGCAAGCAGTTCCGGCTGCGCGGCAAGGGCATCAAGGGCGTGCGGGCCAGCTACCCCGGCGACCTGTACTGCCACATCGCGGTCGAGACGCCGGTCAAGCTGACCGAGCACCAGCGCAAGCTGATGCGAGAGCTGGAAGAGTCGTTGAAGAAGGGCGGCGGCAAGCATTCGCCCAGCGGCGAGAGCTGGACCGACAAGCTGAAGAACCTGTTCAGCTAGAGCACCGGACCAGGCCCGAGAGGCTGGGCGGCAGACGGCGTCGAAGACACTTTCCAGCCACCCCGACTTCCGTGCCGCAGGGCCGGGCCGACGGTCGTAGCACCCCAGCATGGAGGCGCATCCCCAGAGGGCATGTGCCGGGAGCGCCGCCAGCGCTCAGCGGCCAGCCGCCGCATGCCTCGAGCGCATCCCGGCGTCGGCGAGCTTGCGCCGCACAGGCCATGCAGGTCGGGATCGGCTCGGCAGCCGGTCCGTGCGGGCCGGTCCAACGCCCATGTTTCGGCAGGGTGTACGGCGTTTCGCGCATCGCTCCTGCATCGTTTGTCGAGGGCTGACACTCGACGGTTCATCCATTCGAGAAGGTATTTCCATGGGCATCGATTCCACCAACGCGATCAGCAACGACCCCGCCGTCCGCTTCACGTCTGAACAGTCACCGTGCGATACGCCCCCAGCCGTCGTCGTTCCTGCGTCACCTGCGCCCCGACCATCCAATGCGCTGCTCCAGGGACTGTCAGCGATCATGCACGGCGCGACGCCACAGCGGGCACCAGTCGACACCCCGTCGTCCGGGAATGGTGAGCGCTCCAAGGCTTTCGAGGCACAACGCCTGGATATTTCCGCGCAAGCCGGCCCTTCCGACAATCCGCACCTGACCGCGCTCGACGTGCTCCAAAAGCGTGACTTCAAGCCGGCGCCCGGTGGGGTAGAGATTCCGTTCACGACCAACTCACTTCTGGGCGGGGGCAAACGGGTCTACACCCACGGCGCTTCATCGCATGACGTCCAGCTTGTCCATGCAGGAGCTGAACCGGGGCTCAGAGAAGCCATAGAGGACAAGCAGCTGCTGATTCAGGACCTGATCCAAGACCTGGAAGACGAATCCGAGGAAGGTCAACGGGCACTTACCATCGAAGCGCTGAATCAAGCACGTGCCGCCCTGGCGGACTTGGCCCGGCGCTATGCGATATCACGAGAACAAAACCGCAACGTCAATGGTTAGACCAGTTCGGCAGAAGGAGCGAACCCGGCCCCATCAGAATAAGGTGTGGCTGACGCGCCCTACGGATAGCTTCACGGGCCCCGATGATGCAGGCTCGGCGTTCGTGGTTGTGGGCTGACGACTGAGTGGCCAACGCGCTACCCGCACGCGTTTCGCCATGCGAACCATCGCAAAACGCGACGGCCAAGCTGTTTTTTATCGAGGAAAATAGGGCATGCATCGCAAATTGCGATGACGCCACCCCGATGAAGAACCCCGACCGCAGCTTCGCCCGCCGTATCGACCTCACCTCCCTGCAGCTCTTCGTGGCGGTATGCGAGTTGGGCAGCATCGGCCGCGCGGCGGAGCGCGAGTTCATCGCCGCATCGGCCGTCAGCAAGCGCCTGGCCGAGCTGGAGGCCGCCGTCGGCACCGCCCTGCTCTACCGCCACAGCCGCGGCGTGAAGCTGACGCCCGCCGGCGAGAACCTGCTACACCATGCCCGCGCGGTGCTGTTCGGCCTGGAGAAGATGCAGGGCGAGCTGAGCGAATACGCCCAGGGCGTGCGCGGCCATGTGCGGGTACATGCCAACATCTCGGCGATCGTGCAGTTCCTGCCCGAAGACCTGGGCGCCTTCGTGCTGCAGCACGGCCAGGTGAAGATCGACCTGCAGGAGCACCTGAGCGCCGACGTGGCCCAGGCGGTGCGCGAAGGCGCGGCCGACATCGGCATCGCCCACTACCCGGCCGGCGCAGGTACCCAGGACGAGCCGCTGCAGAGCCTGCCCTACCGGCACGACCGTCTGGTGCTCGTCGTGCCGCAGGCCCATGCCCTGTCACGGCATGACGCTATCGATTTCGTAGCTGCGCTCGATTACGACATCGTCGGGCTGCATGCCGCCAGCAGCATCGGCCTGGCGATGCAGCAGGCGGCGGCGCAGTCCGGCAAGCCCCTGCGGCTGCGGATGCAGGTGACCGGCCTCGACGCGATGTGCCGGATGATCGACAACGGCCTGGGCATCGGCGTGTTGCCCGACCGGGCCTTCGCCCTGATGGGCGGCGTCGGCGCGCTGCGCGCCGTGGCGCTGCGAGACGGCTGGGCCGCCCGCGAACTGCGGCTGCTGGCCCGGGACTTCTCTGCACTGCCGGTCACCGCGCGGATGCTGGTCGACCACCTCACCGCGCCGGTGGCCGTGGCCGAACGGGCGGCGGCCTGAGCCGATCGGCATCGCACGGCCTATTCACAACAGATTCCCCACCCACGAAAGAAGCTCCACCATGGGACGCACCCTCTACGACAAGATCTGGGACGAGCATGTCGTCCACACCGAAGAAGACGGCACCGCCGTGCTCTACATCGACCGCCACCTGGTGCACGAAGTCACCAGCCCGCAGGCCTTCGAAGGCCTGCGCGTGGCCGGGCGCAAGGTCTGGCGCGTCAGCTCGATCGTCGCCACCGCCGACCACAACACGCCCACCACCGGCTGGGAGCGGGGCTACGACGGCATCACCGACCCGATCAGCAAGGAGCAGATCACCACGCTCGACGCCAACATCGCCGAATCGGGCGCGGCCGCGTTCTTCCCGTTCCTCTCCAAGCGCCAGGGCATCGTGCACGTCATCGGCCCCGAGAACGGCGCCACCCTGCCCGGCATGACGGTGGTCTGCGGCGACAGCCACACCTCCACCCACGGTGCGTTCGGCGCGCTGGCCCACGGCATCGGCACCAGCGAGGTCGAGCACGTCATGGCCACGCAGACCCTGCTCGCCAAGAAGGCCAAGAACCTGCTGATCAAGGTCGAGGGCACCGTCGCCCCCGGCATCACCGCCAAGGACATCGTGCTGGCGATCATCGGCCGCATCGGCACCGCCGGCGGCACCGGCTACACGATCGAGTTCGCCGGCTCGGCGATCCGCGCCCTGAGCATGGAGGGCCGCATGACCGTCTGCAACATGGCGATCGAGGCCGGTGCGCGCGCCGGCCTGGTCGCGGTGGACCAGAAGACGATCGACTACGTGAGGAACCGCCCGCTCTCGCCCACCGGCGTCGAATGGGACCAGGCGGTCGCCTACTGGAAGACGCTGCAGTCCGACCCGGACGCCGCCTTCGACGCGGTGGTCGAGCTGGACGCGACCAGGATCGTGCCGCAGGTCACCTGGGGCACCTCGCCCGAGATGGTGCTGGGCATCGACGCCCGCACCCCCGACCCCGACAAGGAAAAGGACGCCAGCAAGCGCGACGCGATCGAGCGCGCCCTGAACTACATGGGCCTGGCGCCGGGCAAGGCGCTCGACGACATCTACGTCGACAAGATCTTCATCGGCAGCTGCACCAACAGCCGTATCGAGGACATGCGGGAGGCGGCGGCGGTGGTCAAGAAGCTGGGCCAGAAGGTCGCCAAGAACATCAAGGTGGCGATGGTGGTGCCGGGCTCGGGCCTGGTGAAGGACCAGGCCGAGCGCGAGGGCCTGCACGAGATCTTCAAGGCCGCCGGCTTCGAATGGCGCGAGCCCGGCTGCTCGATGTGCCTGGCGATGAACGCCGACCGGCTGGAGCCGGGCGAGCGCTGCGCCAGCACCAGCAACCGCAACTTCGAAGGCCGCCAAGGCGCGGGCGGACGCACGCATCTGGTGTCGCCGGCGATGGCCGCGGCCGCAGCGGTGCACGGCCACTTCGTCGACATCCGCAAGATCTGACGCCCCAGGAGAGAACCATGCAGACATTCACCGTACACCAGGGCCTGGTCGCGCCGATGGACCGCGAGAACGTCGACACCGACGCGATCATCCCGAAGCAGTTTTTGAAGTCGATCAAGAAGACCGGCTTCGGCGTGAACCTGTTCGACGAGTGGCGCTACCTCGACCACGGCGAGCCGGGCCAGGACCCGGCCAGCCGCAAGCCGAACCCCGACTTCGTGCTGAACCAGCCGCGCTACGCCGGCGCCTCGATCCTGCTGGCGCGCAAGAACTTCGGCTGCGGATCGAGCCGCGAGCACGCGCCCTGGGCGCTCGACCAGTACGGCTTCCGCGCCATCCTGGCACCCAGCTTCGCCGACATCTTCTTCAACAACAGCTTCAAGAACGGCCTGCTGCCGATCGTGCTGCCCGAGGCGACCGTCGCCCGGCTGTTCGACGAGAGCTATGCGTTCCCCGGCTACCAGCTGACGGTCGACCTGGAGCGCCAGGTGATCGTGGAGCCGGGCGGCCAGGAGATCCCGTTCGAGGTGAACGCTTTCCGCCGGCACTGCCTGCTGAACGGCTTCGACGACATCGGGCTGACCCTGCAGCACAAGGACAAGATCTTGGCGTTCGAAACCGAGCGCCTGGCGACCAAGCCCTGGCTGGCCCACACGATGGTCGGCTGAAGGCGCGAGAGAATCCGTTTTTCAAAGAAATAATAGCCACGGCCGGCGAAAGGCGCCGGCCAGCAGCTATCAAAAAGTGAGCATAGAAGCATGAGCATGAAGATCGCGGTGTTGCCGGGCGACGGCATCGGCACCGAAATCGTGGCCGAGGCCGTCAAGGTCCTGAACGTCCTCGACCTGCCGCTGGAGCTGGAGACCGCGGTGGTCGGCGGCGCCGCCTACGAGGCGCACGGCCATCCGCTGCCCGACGCGACGCTGAACCTGGCGAAGTCGGCCGACGCGATCCTCTTCGGCGCGGTCGGCGACTGGAAGTACGACACGCTCGACCGGCCGCTGCGGCCCGAGCAGGCGATCCTGGGCCTGCGCAAGCACCTGGGCCTGTTCGCCAACTTCCGGCCGGCCATCTGCTACGAGCAGCTGGTGGGCGCCTCCAGCCTCAAGCCCGAGCTGGTCGCGGGCCTCGACATCCTGATCATCCGCGAGCTGACCGGCGACATCTACTTCGGCCAGCCGCGCGGCCGCCGCACCGCCACCGACGGGCATTTCCCCGGCGCCGAGGAAGCCTTCGACACGATGCGCTACTCGCGCCCCGAGATCGAGCGCATCGCCCACGTCGCTTTCCAGGCGGCGCAGAAGCGGGACAAGCGGGTCACCAGTGTCGACAAGGCCAACGTGCTGGAGACCTTCCAGCTCTGGAAGGACGTGGTCACCGAGGTGGGCAAGGAATACCCCGACGTGTCGCTCGACCACATGTACGTCGACAACGCCGCGATGCAGCTGGTCAAGGCGCCGAAGAAGTTCGACGTGGTGGTCACCGGCAACATGTTCGGCGACATCCTGTCGGACGCGGCGGCGATGCTGACCGGCTCGATCGGCATGCTGCCGTCGGCATCCTTGAACGACCGGAAGCAGGGCCTGTACGAACCGAGCCACGGCAGCGCGCCCGACATCGCCGGCAAGGGCATCGCGAATCCATTGGCTACAATCCTCTCCGCTGCCATGATGCTCCGCTTTTCCCTCCAACAGCCCGAAGCCGCCGACCGGATCGAATCCGCGGTGCAGGCCGTGCTCGCCCAGGGACTGCGCACCGTGGACATCCACTCGCCCGGAACGACCCAGGTCGGCACCCGCGAGATGGGCGACGCCGTCGTTGCAGCGATCACCAAGACGACCATTAAAGGCTGACACAGCCCGGTTCGTCGCGCCCACCCCCGGCCGAGACGAGCCGGGGAACCAGATTATTTTCTGAAAGGGCACAAGCGATGAGCAAGGTAGGCAATCTCGTAGGACTCGTGGGCTGGCGCGGCATGGTCGGCTCGGTCCTCATCGACCGCATGCAGGCCGAGGGCGATTTCGACGTCATCGACGCGGTCTTCTTCTCGACCTCCAACGCCGGCGGCAAGGCGCCCGCCCAGGCCAGGACCAACACCACCCTGCAGGACGCGTTCGACATCGAGGCGCTGAAGCGCTGCGACATCGTCATCACCGCCCAGGGCGGCGACTACACCGGCGAAGTCTTCCCCAAGCTGCGCGCCGCGGGCTGGACCGGCTACTGGATCGACGCCG
This sequence comes from Sphingomonas sp. NCPPB 2930, assembly GCA_042867185.1. Lineage (GTDB taxonomy): Bacteria > Pseudomonadota > Gammaproteobacteria > Burkholderiales > Burkholderiaceae_C > Xylophilus. Next base: position 32,064 of record JBHZQV010000010.1, read on the forward strand.
CCTCCACCCTGCGGATGAAGGACGACGCGGTCATCGTGCTCGACCCGGTCAACGACGACGTGATCCAGCGCGCGCTCGACAAGGGCGTGAAGAACTACATCGGCGGCAACTGCACCAACTCGATCCTGCTGATGGGCGTGGGCGGCCTGTTCAAGCACGGGCTGGTCGAATGGGTCAGCTCGATGACCTACCAGGCGGCCTCGGGCGGCGGCGCCAACCATATGCGCGAGCTGCTGAAGGGCATGGGCGTGGTGCACGACGCGGTGGCCGAAGAGCTGCGCACGCCGTCGTCGGCCATCCTCGACATCGACCGCAAGGTGGCCGCCACCATCCGTGACGACGTGCCGACCGAGTTCTTCGGCGCGCCGCTGGCCGGCGGCCTGATCCCCTGGATCGACGCGCAACTGGACAACGGACAGTCCAAGGAAGAATGGAAGGGCCAGGCCGAAGTCAACAAGATCCTCGACACGCCGGCCGTGATCCCGGTCGACGGCCTGTGCGTGCGCATCGGCGCGATGCGCTGCCACAGCCTGGCCCTGACGCTGAAGCTGAAGAAGGACCTGCCGCTGGGCGAGATCGAGGCCATCGTCAAGTCCGGCAACCCGTGGGTCAAGTGGGTGCCCAACGACCGCGCCGTCACCGTCAAGGAACTGACGCCGGCCGCGATCACCGGCGGCCTGGAAGTCGGCGTGGGCCGGGTCCGCAAGCTCAACATGGGCCCGGAATACGTGTCGGCCTTCGTGATCGGCGACCAGTTGCTGTGGGGTGCGGCCGAGCCGCTGCGCCGCATGCTGCGCATCCTGCTGGCGCGCTGACCGCCGCCGGCATTTTTGCCCCGGTCTATAAGCGAGACACGTTGTCGCCGGGCCACATCGGGGGCGGCGGCCCCCTCCCCCTCCGCTGTTACCTTGTCATACAAAATCATTGATGCTATGGTCGTCCGCTGATTTTCAGCGCGAAGGTTTGCCAGTAATGACGAAAAAATATCGGACGGCTGCGCAGGCCGGAGGGGCCGCATCCACCGCCGCTGTCGGGGCCTCGCGGCACCGTGTGGCCGCCGCCGCCATGCTGGCCGTCGGCGGGCTGGTTTTCGCCGCAAACGCCTCCGCGCTGGCCCTGGGCAGGATGACGGTGCAGTCGGCGCTCGGCGAACCGCTTCGCGCAGAAATCGACGTCCCTGAGATCACCGATCTCGAAGCCGACACCCTGGTTCTGCAGCCCGCGTCGGCGGCGGCCTTCCGCGCCGCGGGCGTCGAGTACAGCCCCGCCATGGCCGGCCTGCAACTGAGCCTGGCGCGCCGCACCGATGGCCGCTCGGTGGTCCGGGTGAGTGGCAGCCGTCCGGTCAACGACCCCTTCCTGGAAATGCTGCTGGAGGCCAACTGGAACGGCGGCCGCATCTCCCGCAACTACACCGTGCTGCTCGATCCGCCGAGCAACCGCGCGACCGCCGCCGCGCCGCAGATCGCACCCCAGATCGCCGCCGCGCAGCAACTGCCGGCGGCACCGCCGGTCGCGGCGCGTGCCGTGCCCACCCCGCTGCCGGCCGCCGTGCCGGCACCGGCACCGGCACCTGCGCCGATCGCCGAGCGCCCGCCCGCGGCGCCCCGCGCGCCCGCGGTGGCGGCGGAGCCCCGCCCATCGACCGGCACATCGCAGGTCACCGTGCGGCCGGGCGACACCGCCGGCCGCATCGCCGCCGCCAACAAGCCCGCCAGCGTATCGCTCGACCAGATGCTGGTCGCGCTGCTGCAGGCCAACCCGGACGCCTTCGTCGGCAACAACGTCAACCGCATGCGGGCCGGCGTGGTGCTCGACGTGCCCGATGCGGCGCAGATCGCCGCGACGCCCGCACCGCAGGCGCGCCAGATCGTGGTGGCCCAGAGCCGCGACTTCAACGAATTCCGCCGCCGCCTGGCAGGCCGCGCACCGGCGGCCGATGTCGGCACGCCGCAGCGGGCCGTGACCGGCAGCGTCCAGACCCAGGTCGAAGACCGCCGCGCCGCCGCCGCCACGCCCGACCGGCTGACCCTCTCCAAGGGCACCACCGGCACCGAGGCCGACCGCGTCGCCCAGGCCGGCAACAGCCGCGACGCGGCCAACCGCTCGGCAGAGCTGTCGAAGAACCTCGACGACCTGAACCGCCTCGGCGCCGCCACCACGTCGGGCGCCGCACCCGCGACACCGGCCATCACCGCGCCCGCCGTTCCGGCCGCACCGGTGCCGGCCCCGGCGGCCGCCGCACCGCCGGCGCCGGCCGCCGACGCATCGGCGCCGGTTCCGGCAGCGGCCGCACCCGCGGTCGAAACGCCCGCGGCCCCGACCCCGGCCGACGCCGCGGCGGCGAAGGCGCCCGCCGCGGCACCCGCGACCCCGGCCACGGCTGCCCCTGCCGCCGCACCGGTCGCGGAAGACGAAGACGGCCTCGGCAGCCTGCTGCAGGATTCGCGCGTGCTCGCCGTCGCCGGCCTGCTGGTCGCACTGATCGTGGCACTGGCCTCGTACCGCACGGTCCGCCGCCGCCGCGCGGCACAGGACAGCAGCTTCCTCGAAAGCCGCATGCACGCCGATTCCTTCTTCGGCAACAGCGGCGGCCAGCATGTCGACACCAGCAGCACCCAGTCGGTGATCGCCACCAGCTATTCGCCCAGCCAACTCGATGCGGGCGGCGATGTCGATCCGGTGGCCGAGGCCGATGTGTACCTGGCCTACGGCCGCGACCTGCAGGCCGAGGAAATCCTGAAGGAAGCCCTGCGCATCCACCCCGAGCGCACCGCGCTGCATGCGAAGCTGGCCGAAATCTACGCCCGCCGCGCCGATGCGCCCGCCTTCCACAACATCGCGGCCGAGGCCTACCGCATCACCGACGGTCGGGGCGAGGACTGGATGCGCATCCGCGCGCTGGGCCAGGAGCTGGCACCGGCCAACTCGCTGTACCAGGCGCAGCCCACCCTGTCGGGCGCCGCACCGGCGGTCGTCGCGACCGCCGCAGGCGTGGGCGCCGCCGCCGCGGTGGCGGCCTTCGCCGACAACCCGCAGGCCGAGGTGGCGCCGCCCGCGCCTGCGCCCGCACCGGTGGAGCCGCAAGAGCCGGCGCCTTTCGTCGAAGACGTGCCCGAGCCGGTCGCGGCCTCGGTCATGCCGTCGCTGGACCTGGATTTCTCCGAGTTCCCGTCCTCGCCCCGTACGCCCGCAGCCCCCGCGGCGGCCCCTGCGGCCGACGACGACTTCGGCCTCGACTTCACGCTCGACGACCCGGCGCCCTCCAGCGCGGCAGCGGCGCCGGCCGCCAGCCCGCCGCCCTCGCCGTCCACGGTCGATTTCGATCTCGACGCCCTGTCGCTCGATCTCGACACGCCGGCCGAGGCACCGCCGGTGCCCGCCGACATCACCGGCAGCGTGCCGTCGCCCGAGGACGCCCTCGCGACCAAGCTGGCGCTGGCAGAAGAGTTCGCCGCCATCGGCGATGCCGACGGTGCGCGCCACCTGGTCGAAGAAGTGATCGCCGAAGCCAAGGGCAGCCTGCGCACCCGCGCCGAGGGCATGCTCGCGGAACTCGGTTGACCGCCCTGATGGACGGCCGCACCGCGGCGGCCCCGGCACCGTGAGGCTGGCGCTGGGAGTCAGCTACAACGGCCAGGGCTACGAAGGCTGGCAGAGCCAGGCCTCGGGCAAGACGATCCAGGACAAGCTCGAATCGGCGCTGGGCCGGTTCGCGGTGCAGCGGATATCCACCCTTTGCGCCGGCCGTACCGATGCCGGCGTGCACGGCCTGATGCAGGTGGTGCATTTCGACACCGACATCGACCGCCTGCCGATGTCGTGGGTGCGCGGCACCAACCGCTACCTGCCGCCCGACATCGCCGTCGAGTGGGCGCAGCAGGTGCCGCCCGAGTTCCATTGCCGCGCGAGCGCCGTGTCCCGCCGCTACGCCTACGTGCTGCGGCAGTCGGCCGTGCGGCCCAGCGTCGACGCGGGCCGGGTGGGCTGGTTCCACCGGCCGCTGGATCTGGACGCGATGCGGGCCGCGGCGCAGTATCTGGTCGGCACCCACGATTTCAGCTCCTTCCGCGCATCGAGCTGCCAGGCGCTCTCGCCGGTCAAGACGCTGACCCGGGCCGACATCCGCTGCCGCGACACCGGCGGCGACACCCAGTGGCCGGGCGCCTACTGGCGCTTCGAGTTCGAGGGCACCGCCTTTCTGCACCACATGATCCGCAACCTGATGGGCTGCCTGCTGGTGGTGGGCCAGGGGCAGCAGCCACCGGGCTGGATGCGCGACGTGCTGGAAGCCCGCTCGCGCAGGGCCGCCGCGCCGACCTTCTCGCCCGACGGGCTGTACTTTCTGGGGCCGGTCTACGACGCCCGCTGGGGCCTGCCCCAGCGCACCGCTGCGTATGATGGGTTGCCATGAACGACGCCCCCCTGCCCCTGCGCACCCGGATCAAGATTTGCGGCCTGACCCGCGAGCAGGATGTCGATGCCGCGGTCGAAGCCGGCGCCGACGCGGTCGGCTTCGTGCTCTACCCGGCCAGCCCCCGCCATGTCAGCCCGCAGCGTGCCGCGCTGCTCGCCGCCCGGCTTCCGCCCTTCGTGACGCCGGTGCTGCTGTTCGTGAATGCGGCCGCGGGCGACGTGATCGCGGCGTCGTCGGCGGTGCCGGGCGCCTGCCTGCAGTTCCACGGCGACGAGACGCCCGAAGAGTGCCGCATGGCCGCGCAAAACGGGCTGCGCCCCTACCTGCGGGCCGCCCGCATTCCCCTCGGCGCAGACGCACCGGCGTTCGACCTCGTAAAATACGCGGCCAGCTATGCCGATGCCCGGGCCATCCTGCTCGACGCCCATGTCGAGGGCTACGGCGGCAGCGGAAAGACATTCGATTGGTCACTTCTTCCTCCAAGCGTCGACGCTCACCTCGTCTTGAGTGGTGGACTCACGCCTGCAAACGTGGGCGAAGGCATCGCCGCCCTGCGGCCGCGCGGTAGGACGCTCGCGGTCGACGTGAGCTCCGCCGTCGAGCGCGAGGGCCACAAGGGCATCAAGGACGCCCAGAAGATCCAGCGCTTCGTCGCGGCCGTGCGCGCCGCCGACCAGGCGCTGTAAGCCACCCACCCCGCCCGCGCCCTTTTGTCGGCGCCGGCTCACCCGATCGGTTCACACATGTATGCCTACCAGCAGCCGGACGCGTCCGGCCATTTCGGGCCCTATGGCGGCAGCTTCGCCAGCGAGACCCTCACCCACGCGATCGACGAATTGCGTGCGGCCTATGCCCGCTACCAGCACGACCCGGAGTTCCTCGCCGAATTCCAGTACGAGCTGGCGCACTTCGTCGGACGGCCGTCGCCGATCTACCACGCGGCGCGCACCAGCAGCGACATCGGCGGCGCGCAGATCTACCTCAAGCGCGAGGACCTCAACCACACCGGTGCCCACAAGATCAACAACACGATCGGCCAGGCGATGCTGGCCAAGCGCATGGGCAAGCCGCGGATCATCGCCGAGACCGGCGCCGGCCAGCACGGTGTGGCGACCGCCACCATCTGCGCCCGCTACGGCATGGAATGCGTGGTCTACATGGGCAGCGAGGACGTCAAGCGCCAGAGCCCCAACGTCTACCGCATGAAGCTGCTCGGCGCCACGGTGGTGCCGGTCGATTCGGGCAGCAAGACCCTGAAGGACGCGCTCAACGAGGCGATGCGCGACTGGGTCACCAACGTCGAGAACACCTTCTACATCATCGGCACCGTGGCCGGACCGCACCCGTATCCGATGATGGTGCGCGATTTCCAGAGCGTGATCGGCACCGAGTGCATCGCGCAGATGCCGGCGTTCCTGAACGGCGGCCAGCCCGATGCGGTGGTGGCCTGCGTCGGCGGCGGCAGCAACGCGATGGGCATCTTCCACCCCTACATCCCGTTCGAGAACACGCGGCTGATCGGCGTCGAGGCGGCGGGCGAAGGCCTCGACAGCGGCCGGCATTCGGCCTCGATCCTGCGCGGCACCCCGGGCGTGCTGCACGGCAACCGCACCTACCTGCTGCAGAGCGACGACGGCCAGGTCACCGAGACGCACAGCATCAGCGCCGGCCTGGACTACCCCGGCGTCGGCCCGGAGCATGCGCACCTCTCCGACATCGGCCGGGCCGAATACGTCGGCATCACCGACCGGGAAGCGCTGACCGCGTTCCACCACCTGTGCCGCACCGAGGGCATCATCCCGGCGCTGGAATCGAGCCATGCGGTGGCGCACGCGATGAAGCTGGCCGCCACGATGCGGCCCGAGCAGTCGATCCTGGTCAACCTCTCGGGCCGGGGCGACAAGGACATCGGCACGGTGGCCGATCTGTCGGGCGCCGATTTCTACGACCGGCCGTCGATGCGCGGCCATGTCGTCAAGGGCGCGATGGCGCCCGAGCACGACGCCTCCGGCGCCAAGGGCGTGGGGACCCAGTCATGAGCGCCGCGCAGAACCGCACCACGCCCGCTTGCACCGCAGCCCCACGGGCGGAGGTGTCCCGATGAGCCGTATCGCCGCCACCTTCGCCCGGCTGCAGGCCGACGGCCGCAAGGCCCTGATCCCGTACGTCACCGCCGGCTTCCCCTACGCCGACATCACGCCCGAGCTGATGCACGGCATGGTGGCCGCGGGCGCCGACGTGATCGAGCTGGGCGTGCCCTTCTCCGACCCGATGGCCGACGGCCCGGTGATCCAGCAGGCCGGCGAGCGGGCGCTGGCGCTGGGCATCGGCATGCGCCAAGTGCTGGAGATGGTGCGCGCCTTCCGCACCCGGGACGCGGATACCCCGGTGGTGCTGATGGGCTACGCCAACCCGGTGGAGCGCTACGACGGCACGCACGGCGGCGGCGCCTTCGTCCGCGATGCGGCGGCGGCCGGCGTCGACGGCGTGCTGGTCGTCGACTACCCGCCCGAGGAGTGCGCCGATTTCGCCGCGCAGCTCAAGGCCCACGGCATGGACCTGATCTTCCTGCTGGCCCCGACCAGCACCGACGCGCGCATGGCGCAGGTGGCGAAGATCGCGGGCGGCTACGTCTACTACGTCTCGCTCAAGGGCGTGACCGGCGCGGGCCACCTGGACACCGCGGCGGTCGAGGCGATGCTGCCCCGCATCCGCGCCCATGTGCAGATTCCGGTGGGGGTGGGCTTCGGCATCCGCGACGCGGCCACGGCCCGGGCGGTGGGCCGGGTCGCCGACGCGGTGGTGATCGGCAGCCGGATCATCCAGCTGATCGAGCGGCAACCCCGCGAAGGCGTGGTGCCCGCCGCCCGGGATTTCCTGGTGGGTATACGCCAGGCGCTCGACGCGTAAAATCGACCGGTTGCGGGGCGCTTCGGGCGCCCCGTCTGCTCCCCGAACCCTGAATGCCCGCCACCGGAGACCTTGCATGAGCTGGCTCGAAAAGCTTCTTCCCCCCAAGATCGCCCAGACCGACCCGACCGAGCGCCGCCAGGTGCCCGAAGGTCTCTGGATCAAGTGCCCCAGCTGCGAGACGGTGCTCTACAAGAACGACCTGGAGCAGAACCAGAACGTCTGCCCCAGCTGCGGCCACCACCACCGCATCGGCGCCCGGGCGCGGCTCGACGCCTTCCTGGATGCCGAAGGCCGCTACGAGATCGGCCAGGAAGTGCTGCCGGTCGACGCGCTGAAATTCAAGGACAGCCGCAAGTACCCCGAGCGGCTGAAGGAAGCGCTGGAGAACACCGGCGAGACGGATGCGCTGATCGTCATGGGCGGCGCGGTGCAGAACGTCAACCTGGTCGCCGCCTGCTTCGAGTTCGACTTCATGGGCGGCAGCATGGGCAGCGTGGTCGGCGAGCGCTTCGTGCGCGGCGTCGAGACGGCGGTCGAGCAGAAGGTGCCCTTCGTGTGCTTCACCGCCACCGGCGGCGCACGGATGCAGGAAGGCCTGCTCTCCCTGATGCAGATGGCCAAGACCAACGCGGCCCTGACCCGGCTGGCCAAGAAGGGCCTGCCCTACATCAGCGTGCTGACCGACCCGACCATGGGCGGCGTGTCGGCCGGTTTCGCCTTCCTGGGCGACATCGTGGTCGCCGAGCCGAAGGCGCTGATCGGCTTCGCCGGACCGCGGGTGATCGAATCGACGGTGCGTGTCACGCTGCCCGAAGGGTTCCAGCGGTCGGAGTTCCTGCAGACCAAGGGCGCGGTCGATTTCATCTGCGACCGCCGCCAGCTGCGCAAGACCATCGCCAGCGCACTGGCCATGCTGCAGCGCCTGCCGGCCGACGCGGTCGAATAACGAGGCAAGGCCGAAGCCATCATCCGCCGCGCGGCGGCTGCGGCTGCACCCGGGGCTAGATCAACCGCAGCGCTTCGCCCTGCAGGCCGCCCAGCACCATGCCGGCCACCTGCAGCAGGATCAGCGCCACCAGCGGCGAGAAATCGAAGCCGCCCACCGACGGCAGGTGGCGCCGCAGCGGTGCCACGATCGGCGCGCACAGCCGCTCGGCGATCGGCATCAGGGGCGAATGGGGCTGCACCCACGACATCACCGCGTACACGACCAGCAGCGCGGTGAACATCGAGATCGCCAGCTGCGCGAGGGCGAAGACCGCGATCACCGGCAGGTAGCCGGCGGGCGTCACCGCGCCCAGCACGCCCCACAGGATCAGCAGCTTCGCCAGCACCAGCAGGTAGGCGGCCAGCAGGCTCGCCAGGTCCCAGCGGCCCCAGGCCGGCACCACCCGCCGCAGCGGCATCACGATCCAGTCGGTGATCGCGAACACCAGCCGGCCCACCGGGTTGCCGAAGGGCACCCGCTGGGCCTGCATGTAGAGCCGCAGCAGGCAGGCCCCGCCGACGAAGGCGACCGCGATGTCCAGGAGGAACGACAGGATTTGGTAGAGCATGGAAGCGGCCGTGGGCAGGGAGGTCGGGAGCCGTGGGATGATAGCTGCCGATGTCCCAAGACCTGAGCCTGACCTCGCTGCCGTTGTTCCCTTTGGGATCGGTGCTGTTTCCTGGCGGCGTGCTGTCGCTGCGCATCTTCGAGGTGCGCTACCTCGACATGGTCCGCCGCTGCCATGCGGCCGGCGCGCCCTTCGGCGTGGTGGCTTTGACGGCCGGCTCCGAGGTGCGGGTGGCCGGCAGCGCCGCCGAATCCTTCAACACCGTCGGCACCCTGGCGACGATCGAGACGCTCGACACGCCCCAGCCCGGGCTCTTGGTGCTGCGCTGCACCGGCACCCACCGGTTCCGGATCGAGCGGCAGGAGCAGTTGCGCCACGGCCTCTGGATCGCCGACGTGAAGCAGATCGACGACGACGTCGCGGTGCAGGTGCCCGACGATCTGCGCCCGACCGCCGACGCGCTGCGGCAGCTGATCGACACCCTCGAACAGCGCCCCCCGCCGCCCGAGGCACCGCCGCTGCCGCTGGCGCCGCCCTGGCGGCTGGACGATTGCGGCTGGGTGTCCAACCGGTGGTGCGAGCTGCTGCCGATGCCGCTGGAGCTGCGCCAGCGGCTGATGGCGCTGGAGAATCCGGTGGTGCGGCTCGAGCTCGTCGGGGATATCCTCACCCGCAACGGCCTCACCCCCTAGAAGGGGGCATCAAGCTACTGCGCGGGCCGATCTCGCGTTTGCGGTCCTCGATGTACGGGAGTACATCTCCGGTCCTCGACGCGAGCTCGGACCGCTCGCTACGCTTGCTGCCCCCTTCTAGCGCTGCTCCACATTCCGGCTTGGATTAATGCGGGGACCGATCCCGCAAAACTTAGAATCGCGGGTTTCGCCTGCCGAATGCGGCCTTGCCGCCGCCACTGCCCCACCATGTCCGACACCACCCGCCCTGCCACCGCTCCTTCCGCACCCCCCGCCGACGAAAACCAGTTGATCGCCGAACGGCGGGAGAAGTTGAAGGGGCTGCGGGCCGCACAGGCCGCCGGCGGCGGCGTGGCCTTCCCGAACGACTTCAAGCCGGCCGACCGGGCCGCGGCCCTGCAGGCCGCGCACGGCGCGACCGATGCCGAGGCGCTGGAGGCGCAGCCGGTGGCCGCCAGCGTCGCGGGGCGGATGATGCTGAAGCGCGTCATGGGCAAGGCCAGCTTCGCCACGGTGCAGGACAGCACCGGCCGGATCCAGCTCTACATCACCCGCGACGCGGTGGGCGAAGAAGCGTATGCCGCCTTCAAGCACTGGGACCTGGGAGACATCGTGGCGGCCACCGGCACCGCGTTCAAGACCAAGACCGGCGAGCTGTCGGTCAAGGTGACCGCGTTGCGGATGCTCACCAAGAGCCTGCGTCCGCTGCCCGACAAGTTCCACGGCATGGCCGACCAGGAGCAGAAGTACCGCCAGCGCTATGTCGACCTGATCACCGACGAGACCGCCCGCGCCCGCTTCACCGCGCGCAGCAAGGCGGTTTCGGCGCTGCGCGAATTCATGGTGTCGCACGACTTCCTGGAGGTCGAGACGCCGATGCTGCATCCGATCCCCGGCGGCGCCAACGCCAAGCCGTTCAAGACGCACCACAACGCGCTCGACCAGGAGATGTTCCTGCGGATCGCGCCCGAGCTGTATCTGAAGCGACTGATCGTCGGCGGCTTCGAGCGGGTGTTCGAGATCAACCGCAGCTACCGCAACGAGGGCATCAGCGTCCGGCACAACCCCGAGTTCACCATGATGGAGTTCTACGCGGCCTACTGGAACTACCGCGACCTGATGGACTTCACCGAGACGCTGATCCGCACCATCGCCGAGAAGGCCACCGGCGGCCAGCAGCTCAGCTACGGCGGCAAGCCGGTGGACCTGGGCCAGCCGTTCGAGCGCCTGACGATCCGCGATGCGATCCTGAAATACACCGAGGCCGGCGACAGCGTCGACGATGCCCAGTGGCTCACCGACGCCGTGAAAAAGCTGGGCCTGACCGAAGAAAAGCACCGCCTCTCGGGCCGCAGCCTGGCCAGCCTGCAGGTGCTGTACTTCGAGGAAACGGTGGAGGAAAAGCTCTGGCAGCCGACCTTCATCATGGAGCACCCGACCGAGATCAGCCCGCTGGCCCGCGCCAACGACGACCGGCCCGAGGTGACCGAGCGTTTCGAGCTCTACATCACCGGCCGCGAGTTCGGCAACGGTTTTTCGGAGCTGAACGACGCCGAGGACCAGGCCGCCCGCTTCAACGCCCAGGTCGATGCCAAGGACAGCGGCGACGACGAAGCCATGTTCTACGACCACGACTTCGTGCGGGCGCTGGAGTACGGCATGCCGCCCACCGGCGGCTGCGGCATCGGCATCGACCGGCTGATGATGCTGCTGACCGATTCGCCCAGCATCCGCGACGTGATCCTGTTCCCGGCGCTGCGCCGGGAAGGCTGACGATCAGCGTCCCGGCAGCGCCTGCACCAGCTGCAGCGCATGCCGGTAGGCCGGCTGCCGCTGCAGCGCGTCCCACGCCGGCGCGGCGCCCGGCGGCAACAGCGCCCGGCGACGGGCCTCGGATGCGGCGCTGGCGGTAACGGTGCCGTCGCGCAGCGCATGGCGCACGCCGTCGATCAGCGCATCCACCCCGGCGCCGTCGCCCAGGCTCTGGTTGCAGAGCAGCGCCAGGTCGCAGCCGGCGCCGAGTGCGGCCAGCGCCGCCTCGGCATGGCTCACCAGCCGGCCCTCGATCCGGCGGGCGCCTTCCATGCTCAGGTCGTCGCTGAAGACCGCCCCCTGGAAGCCGAGCTGCCCGCGCAGCACCTCCTGCAGCCAGATGCGCGAGAAGCCCGCCGGCCGGGCATCGACCTTCGGGTAGATCACATGCGCCGGCATCACCGCGGTGAGGCTGGCCGACAGCCAGGCGTAGGGCGCGGCGTCGTCGGCCAGCAGTGCCCTGAGGCTGCGGGTATCGACCGGGATGTCGGTGTGCGAATCGGCCCGCACCTGGCCGTGCCCGGGAAAGTGCTTGCCGCAGTGGGCCATGCCGGCCCGCAGCATGCCGTGGGCCAGCGCCTGGGCCAGCGCCGCCACCACCCGCGCGTCGCGGTGGAAGGCCCGGTCGCCGATCACGCCGCTGGCGCCGTGGTCCAGGTCGAGCACCGGCGCGAAGCTGAAGTCGATGCCGCAGGCGCGCAGCTCGGCGGCCAGCACCTGGCCGGCGGCGGTGGCGGCGTTCAGCGCCCGCATCGCGCCGTGGCCGGCGGCACCCTGCCCGTCCTGCATCCACGCCGCCCCCAGCGCCCGCATCGGCGGCAGGGGGGTGAATCCGTCCTGCCGGAAGCGCTGCACCCGGCCACCCTCGTGGTCGATGCAGACCAGCAGGTCGGGCCGCACGGCCTTGACCTCCGCCGAGAGCGCGGTGATCTGCGCCCGGCTCTCCCAGTTGCGGCTGAAGTAGATCAGCCCGCCGACGAGCGGATCGGCCAGCCGGCGGCGATCGTCCGGGGTGAGGGCCGTGCCGGCGATGTCGATGATCAGGGGGGCGTAGGCGGTCGCGGCAGCGGTCATGGGAGCGAGGGGGTTGCGGGGCAGGACGCTCAGGCGTCGGTCTCGACCACCACGAAGGTGGCGGCGTAGTCGGTCTCGTCGGTCACGGTGACGTGGACGCGCAGGCCACGCTCCGCGCACCAGGCCTCCAAGGCACCGTGCAGCACGATGGTCGGCCGGCCGCCGGGCAGGTTGAGGATCTCGCACAGGCGCCACGACATCGGCGACACCATGCCCAGGCCGATCGCCTTGCTGAAGGCCTCCTTGGCCGAGAAGCGGGTGGCCAGGTAGCGCACGCCGCGCTCGGGCCAGCGCGCGCTGCGGGCCCGCCAGACGGCCAGCTCGTCCTCGCCCAGCACCCGCTCGGCGAAACGGTCGCCGTGGCGGCCCAGGCTGGCGCGGATGCGCCGCACGTCGCAAATATCGGTGCCGATGCCGTAGATCATGCTTTTAAGCCCAACAGGCCTGTAGCCGGCGTCGCAGGCCGGCCTCCAGCTATCAATTCAGGAGCGACTGCCCGCAGCGCCATCGGCGATGGCCTGCTGGTACGCCCGCACCGTGGCGGCGTAGCCCAGCTCCAGCGCATCGGCGACGAGCGCGTGGCCGATCGAGACTTCCCGCAGGCCCGGCACGCCGCGCACGAAGGCCGGCAGGTTGTCGCGGTTCAGGTCGTGGCCGGCGTTGACGCCCAGGCCCGCATCCAGCGCGGCCTGCGCGGCGGCACGGTAGCGCTCCAGCTCGGCGGCGGCGCGGTCGGTGCCCCAGGCGGCGGCGTAGGGCTCGGTGTAGAGCTCGACCCGGTCGGCCCCCACGGCGCGCGCCGCGGCCATCTGCTCGGGCAGCGGGTCCATGAAGAGGCTGACGCGCACGCCCAGCGCGGTGCATTCGGCGACCAGGGGCGCCAGGCGCTCGGCATCCTGCGGAAAGCTCCAGCCGTGGTCGCTGGTGAACTGGTCTTCGCTGTCGGGCACGAAGGTGGCCTGCTGCGGCCGCACCTGGCGGATGAACGCCATCAGGTTCTGCGAGGGGTTGCCTTCGATGTTGAACTCGCGGCCGGGCCACGCCTGCATCAACTCGGCCAGTTCGTACACGTCGCCGGCGCGGATGTGGCGCTCGTCCGGACGGGGGTGCACCGTGATGCCCTGCGCGCCGGCCTCCAGGCACAGCCGGGCGGCCCGGGTCACGCTGGGGATGCCCAGGTGCCGGGTGTTGCGCACCAGCGCGACCTTGTTGACGTTGACCGACAGCGCGGTGGCGTGCAGACGGGAAGTGGCGGGGGTCATGGCGGTCGCGTCGGTCATAGGGCTTGCAGGTCCATCATCATCTGGCGGGTGCGCAGGGTGGTCACGCCGCAATGGTAGTGGAGCAGGTGGCGCAGCTGCGGCTTCAGCTCGGCGGCGGCATCGGCCGCGGCGCGCAGGGTGGCGGTGAAGGCGTCGTCGGCATCCAGGCTGCGGTGCAGCCCCTGCCACTGCGCGCCCGAGAGCGATACACGGTCGTCGTCGTGCGCCACCCGCAGCCCGCCTTCTGCGACCAGCACGTAGCGCTCGTCCGGCACCAGCGGTTGCTGCGTCGCCGTCTCGCGGTCGAGCGAGGGCAAAAAGCCCACCTCGCGCAGCAGCCGCAGCTCGAAGGCCCGCAGCACCGGCTGCAGCGCGTCGCCGTGCTGCGACGCCAGCACCCGCACCACCGCGGCGTAAGCGTCGAACAGCGCCGGATGCGCATCGTCGCGCGCCAGCAGCCGGATCAGCAACTCGTTGAGGTAGTAGCCCGACAGCAGCGCATCGCCCGTCGGCATCACATGCCCGCCGGCCCATTCGGCCCCGCGCAGCGTGTGGATCTCGGCGCCCTCCCCCGGCGACAGCGTCCAGGTCAGCCGCAGCGGCTGCAGCGGCAGCAGCACCGGCCGAAAGTTGGACGTCGGCTTCTTCGCTCCCTTCGCCACCAGCGCCACCCGCCCGTGCGACCGGCTGAACACATCCAGGATCAGGCTGGACTCGCTCCAGGCGTACTGGTGCAGCACGAACCCCGGCTCGTCACCGACCCGCTTGAGCGCCATACCCAGCCATACGAACGCCAGTCCGCTCGACTGTCAAGCGAGCGCAGCGAAGCGCCCGCCTCAGGGTGCCGGCGATCCGGCTCCGCCGGGCGCCCAGCACCGCCCCCGGCAGGAGGTAGGCGAAGACGCGCAGCGCGCAGCCTGGGGGCAAGCCCATCCCAGGGTGCCGGCGATCCGGCTCCGCCGGTCGCCCAGCACCGCCCCCGGAAGGGGGTTGGCGAAGACACGGAGTGCGAAGCCTGGGGGAGATCTCACTCATACCCAAAGGACCGCACCCGCGCCTCGTCGTCCGCCCAGCCCGAGCGCACCTTGACCCACAGCTCGATGAACACCTTGCAGTCCATCAGCTTCTCCAGCTCCTGGCGCGCTTCGGTGCCGATGCGCTTCAAGCGCTCGCCCTTGTCGCCGATCACCATCGCCTTGTGGCCATCGCGCTCGACCACGATGGTGGCGGCGATCCGCAGCATCCGGCCGTGGGTCTTGCTCTTCTCCTCGTCGAACTTGTCGATGATGACGGTCGAGGTGTAGGGCAGCTCGTCGCCGGTGAAGCGGAACAGCTTCTCGCGCACCGTCTCGCTGGCCAGGAATTTCTCGCTGCGGTCGGTCAGCTCTTCCGGCGAATAGAACCAGCCCTGCTGCGGCAGATACTTGGCGCAGATGCCGAACAGCCGTTCGATGTCGCCCTTGTTCTTGGCCGACATCGGCACGAACTCGGCAAACGGATGGCGCTCCTGCATGCCCTTCAACCACGGCGGCATCTCGGCGCGGCGCAGCACGCTGTCGAGCTTGTTGGCGATCAGCAGCGCCGGAATGCCGGGCTTGAGCAGCGACAGCACCTTGGCATCGGCCAGGGTGAAGCTGCCGGCCTCGACCACGAACAGCACCAGGTCCACGTCGCCGATGGCGCCCAGCACCGTCTTGTTGAGCGACTTGTTGAGCGCGGTGCCGTGCCGGGTCTGGAAGCCGGGCGTGTCGACAAAAATGAACTGCGTCTCTTCGCGGGTCTTGATGCCGGTGATGCGGTGGCGCGTGGTCTGGGCCTTGCGCGAGGTGATGCTGATCTTCTGGCCGACCAGCGCGTTCAGCAGCGTCGACTTGCCGACGTTGGGCTTGCCGACGATCGCGATCACGCCGCAGCGCTGGGATTCGACCGGCACGTCGGTCACCACCGCGCCCGGACGGGCGGCGGCCAGCATCGCGCCGAGCGGATCGGCTTCGGTCGGCGGGGCCGCGGTGGCGGACTCGGGGGCGGCAGGGACGGCGGGGGTGGCGCTCAAGGCGTCGGATGCGGCCGCGGGCGGCTCCACGCCACCGGGTGAAGCACGGTGGTCGGTAGCGTCGTTGTTCATGGTTTTTTCGTTTTCAGGTAAGCCAGCATCGCGGCCGCTGCCGCCTGCTCGGCGGCACGGCGGGAGCCGCCGATGCCGCGCTCGGCGTGGCCGAGTTCGACGATCTCGCACTCGACGTCGAAGGTCTGGAGATGGGCAGCGCCCAGGGTCGCCACCACGCGGTAGCCGGGCAGCTTCATTTTGCGACCCTGCAGCCACTCCTGCAACTCGGTCTTCGGGTCTTTGCTGGCGGCCGGCATGTGGGGTGCGATGTCGATCTTGGCGAAGAGCCGGTGCACCAGCGCCTCGGCGGCGTCGAAGCCGGCATCGCGGTACACCGCGCCGATCAGCGCCTCGACCGTGTCGGCCAGGATCGACGGCCGGCGCTGGCCGCCCGAGCGGGCCTCGCCCTCGCCCAGCCGCAGCACCGGCGGCAGGCCCAGGTCGAGCGCGATCTCGTGCAGGGTTTCCTGGCGGACCAGGTTGGCCCGCACCCGCGACAGGTCGCCTTCGGACAGGGTGCCCAGGCGGCCGTAGATCAGGTCGGAGATCGCGAGATTGAGGACCGAGTCGCCCAAAAACTCCAGCCGCTCGTAGTGGTCGCTGGAGAAGCTGCGGTGCGTCACCGCCCGCAGCAGCAGTTGGGGATCGTGGAAGCGGTGCTGCAGCCGGGTCTGGAGGGCGGAGATTTCCGCGTTCAGGAGAGCCGCCACCTACTTCGTCTGGCCGGTGTAGTCGAGCACCAGCGATGCCGGACCGGCCAGGTGGATCTTGCGCTGGTAGGCGAAGGACACGCGGTAGTTGTCGCCATTGCGGGCGATCGTCAGGTCCTTGCCGCCGATCGACGTGAAATCGTCGATCGCCTGGTAGCGGTCGAAGGCGCTGCGGATCTGCTCGACCGAGCCTTCCTTGCTGGCCTTGTCGGCGGCACGCTTGATCGCCTGGTACTCGATCACCGTCGGCACGACGCCCATCACGACGATGGCCACGCAGCCGATGACCACGGCCGTCAGGAACAGGCCGACGATGCCCATGCCGCGCTGGTGCCTGGCCGACAGATTCTGGTGTTTCATGGAATTGCTCCGCATGTCGAAAAAGGGAGGAAGGCCCGGCCGCTCAATCGAAGCCGCCGATGCGCTTCAGCGGATTGCTGAAGTTCATCCAGATGAAGAACGCCCGGCCGACGATGTTCTTGTCGGGCACGAAGCCCCAGTAGCGCGAATCCAGCGAGTTGTCGCGGTTGTCGCCCATCACGAAGTACTGGCCGGCCGGAACCTTGCAGGTGACCCCTTCGACGGTGTAGCGGCAGAGGTCGCGGCCGTCGAAGTTGGAGGCGCCGGGCACGTAGGCGGGCCGGTCGTCGTCGATCAGCAGCCGGTGCGTGTGGGTGCCGAGCTGCTCCTCCAGTTGCTTGAAGTAGCGCATCGTGTCTTCTTCGAAGAAGTCGGGCACCGCGTTGGTTTCGACCGGCTTGCCGTTGATCGTCAGGCGCTTGTTCAGGTAGGCCACCTCGTCGCCGGGCAGGCCCACCACCCGCTTGATGTAGTCCATGCTGGGCTGCGGCGGGTAGCGGAACACCATCACGTCGCCGCGGGCCGGTGCCGTGCCGTCGGTGAGCTTGATGTTGGCCACCGGCAGGCGGATGCCGTAGGTGAATTTGTTCACCAGGATAAGGTCGCCGATCAGCAGCGTCGGGATCATCGAGCCCGACGGGATCTTGAACGGCTCGAACAGGAACGAGCGCAGCAGGAACACGATGGCGATCACCGGGAACAGGCCGGCGGTCCAGTCGAGCCACCACGGCTGCATCAGGATGCGGGCGCGGGCCTGCTCCAGGTCGGCGTCTTCGGCACCGTCGACCTTGCGGATGCCCTGGCGGGTGAGTTCTTCGCGGCGCGCGACGGCCGACGCGGACAGCGCGGCGGCGGCCGCACGGCGGCGGCGGGCGAACACCAGCCGGTCGGCGATCCAGAAGGCGCCGGTGACCAGGGTCGCCAGCAGCATCAGCAGCGCGAAATTGCCTTCGATGGCACCGAAGTACCAGGCGCCCACATAGGCCACGAAAGCGGCCAGGACGAAAGAGGTGAGGATCTGCATGAATCGGTCTCGGAGTCGCGGGGGGTCAGTCTTCTACCTGGAGGATGGCGAGGAAGGCCTCTTGCGGCACCTCGACCGAGCCGATCTGCTTCATCCGCTTCTTGCCCGCCTTTTGCTTTTCGAGCAGCTTGCGCTTGCGCGACACGTCGCCGCCGTAACATTTTGCCAGCACGTTCTTGCGCAGCGCCTTGATGGTTTCGCGGGCGATGATGTTGGCGCCGATGGCGGCCTGGATCGCCACGTCGTACATCTGGCGGCTGATGATCTCGCGCATCTTGGCGACCACCGCCCGGCCGCGGTACTGGCTCTGGCTGCGGTGCACGATGATCGACAGCGCATCGACCTTCTCGCCGTTGAGCAGGATGTCGACCTTCACCACGTCCGAGGCGCGGTACTCCTTGAACTCGTAGTCCATCGAGGCATAGCCGCGCGACACCGACTTGAGCTTGTCGAAGAAGTCGAGCACGATCTCGCCCAGCGGCATCTCGTAGGTCAGCATGACCTGGCGGCCGTGGTAGGACATGTTCATCTGCACGCCGCGCTTCAGGTTGGCCAGCGTCATCACCGGGCCTACGTACTCCTGGGGCATGTAGAGGTGCACGGTGACGATCGGCTCGCGGATCTCCTCCAGCCGGCCCTGGTCGGGCATCTTCGACGGGTTCTCGACCATGACGATCTCGCCGTCGGCCCGCACCACCTGGTAGACCACGCTGGGCGCGGTGGTGATCAGGTCCTGGTCGAACTCGCGCTCGAGCCGCTCCTGCACGATCTCCATGTGCAGCAGGCCGAGGAAGCCGCAGCGAAAGCCGAAGCCCAGCGCCTGCGACACCTCGGGCTCGTAGTGGAGCGACGCGTCGTTGAGCTTGAGTTTTTCCAGCGCGTCGCGCAGCGAGTCGTACTCGCTCGCCTCGGTCGGGTAGAGCCCGGCGAAGACCTGCGGCTGGATTTCCTTGAAGCCCGGCAGCGCCTCGGTGGCGGGGCCCGCGTTGTTGGGCAGCTTCTTCTCGAGCGTGATCGTGTCGCCGACCTTGGCGGCCTGCAGTTCCTTGATGCCCGCGATGATGTAGCCCACCTGCCCCGCCTCGAGCGAATCGCGGGGCAGGTTGGCGGGCGTGAAGACGCCCAGGTTGTCGGCGTTGTAGACGGTGCCGGTCGCCATCATCTTGAAGCGCTCGCCCTTGCCCAGGCGGCCGTCGACGACCCGCACCAGCATCACCACGCCCACGTAGGGATCGAACCAGCTGTCGACGATCATCGCGCGCAGCGGGCCGTCGGGGTTGCCGCGCGGCGCCGGCACCTTGGCGACGATGGCTTCGAGGATCTCGTCGATGCCCAGGCCGGTCTTGGCCGAGCAGGGAATCGCGTCGGTCGCGTCGATGCCGATCACGTCCTCGATCTCGGCCTTGGCGTTGTCGGGATCGGCGTTGGGCAGGTCCATCTTGTTCAAGACCGGCACCACGTCGACGCCGAGGTCGAGCGCGGTGTAGCAGTTGGCCACCGTCTGCGCTTCCACGCCCTGCGACGCATCGACCACCAGCAACGCGCCTTCGCATGCGGAGAGCGAACGCGAGACCTCGTACGAGAAGTCGACGTGGCCCGGCGTGTCGATCAGGTTGAGGTTGTAGACCTGCCCGTCACGCGCCTTGTAGAGCAGCGCGGCGGTCTGCGCCTTGATGGTTATCCCACGCTCTTTTTCGATGTCCATCGAGTCCAGAACCTGGGCTTCCATCTGGCGTTCCTCCAGGCCGCCGCAGCGCTGGATCAGCCGGTCGGCGAGCGTCGATTTGCCATGGTCGATGTGCGCAATGATCGAAAAATTTCTGATGTTCTTCATCAACGGGAACAGTTAAGTGATTGAATTTATTCAGCCCGGACAAAGAAAAAAGGGCGCGTTGATTGGCAACGCGCCCTGAACCAACAATCTATGGCAACTGCGATAGTTGGGACTTCATTGTAGGCAAAAAGGCCAGAACGCACAGCGCAAAAACCGGGAGGAAGGAACGTTGCCGGAGGGCAACGCGAAAATCTATTCACAAGTTATTCACAATTTGCACCAGCGCACATCTGAACAACTTGTGGGCGATCTGTGGATCGCCTGTGCACCGTTTGCCATTCCTGGGAATGCGGGGCTTTCGTCCTGCCCTCCGCCGGTGCCGGTGCAAAACACGCACTATTTTACCCAATCGGACTACCGGGATTTACCTAAAAACCGCCGGCAGTCCGCGATATTCCCGCGTCGGGGCAGGGGCTGATCGGTCAACGGGCCGGCCGGATCAGGGCGTACTGCGCCCATTCGCCGCGCCGGACCAGCACGCTCACCGGCTTGGTCTTGTCGGCCTTCGCGACCGCCGCCTCGAACTCCTTGACGCTGGTGACTTCGAGGTTCGCCACCGCCACGATCACATCGCCTTCCTTCAGGCCCGCCCGTGCGGCGCCTTCGGTGGCGGTATCGACCCGCACGCCGCCCTTGAGCTTCAGCTCCTTCTTCTGCGCCGGGGTGAGTTCGCTCACGCCCAGGCCCAGGCCCTTGCCGGCATTGGAGGTGGGACGGGCGTCTTCCTTCTCCACCGGCTTGCGGGCGGGCTGGTCGGGCTCGATCTCGGCGATGGTGATCGTCAGGTCGCGGGTGGCGCCGCGGCGGAACACGGTCGCGGTGCTCTTGCTGCCCGGCTTGGTGCTGCCGACCAGCCGCGGCAGGTCGCTGGTGCGCTCGATCGTCTTGCCGTCGAAACGGGTGATGATGTCGCCCGCCTCGATGCCCGCCTTCTCGGCCGGCGAGCCGGTCTCGACACCGCGTACCAGCGCGCCCTGCGGCTTGCCGAGGCCGATCGCCTCGGCCACGTCCTTGGTGACCGGCTCGATCTGCACGCCGATGCGGCCGCGCGATACCCGGCCGCTCTGGCGCAGCTGCTCGCTGACGTTGATCGCCTCGTCGATCGGGATCGAGAACGAGATGCCCATGAAGCCGCCGGAGCGCGAGTAGATCTGGCTGTTGATGCCGACCACCTCGCCCCGCATGTTGATCAGCGGCCCGCCCGAGTTGCCGGGGTTGATCGCCACGTCGGTCTGGATGAAGGGCAGGTAGTCGCCGGTGTCGCGCTGCTTGGCGCTGACGATGCCGGCGGTCACGCTGTTCTCCAGGCCGAAGGGCGAGCCGATGGCCATCACCCATTCGCCCACCCGCAGGCGGCTCAGGTCGCCCACCTTGACGGCCGGCAGGCCGGTGGCGTCGATCTTGACGACCGCGACATCGGTCCGCTTGTCGGCGCCGACGATCTTGGCCTTGAACTCGCGCTTGTCGGTCAGGGTGACGATCACCTCGTCGGCGCCGTCGACCACATGGGCGTTGGTCATGACGAAACCGTCGCCGGTGAGGATGAAGCCCGAGCCGACGCCGCGCGGCTGCTCTTCGCCCTGCGGGGGCCGCTGCCCGCGCGGGCCGTTGCCGCCGCGGGGAACGTTGGGCATGGGGATGCCGAAGCGCTTGAAGAACTCGAGCATCTGCTCGTCCATCGCGTCTTCTGCACCACCGGAGCGCGGAGTGGCTTTCTCGAGCGTGCGGATATTGACGACCGACGGGCCGACCATGTCCACCAGGTCGGTGAAATCGGGCAGGGAGCGCTGGCCGATCGGGGCCGACTGGGCCATCACCGGCACCACCGGCGCCGCCACGCCGGCCATCGCCAGGGCCAGAGCGCCCGCCAGGGCACGCACCTTCAGATCACGCCCACCAAACTGCAGCATAGAAACCTTTCTTGGGGCCGCCGACATCGGCGGACCGGATACAACGATACGCATCTGAAAAAGAACACAACAGAAGGTTCCGTGTGCAGGCAACCGCTTTTCGAGCCCATGGCTGGCGGCTACGCGCCGGCCACCGCGCGGGCGGCGACGGCCGGTCTCAGCGCTTGCGCTCCAGCGCCTGGACCATCGTCTGCAGCGTCTGCAGCGGCACCTCGCCCACCGCCGTCACCCACCAGTCGCCCGCGACCCGGCGCGCCAGCATCTGCGTCACACCCACCGCCATCTGCGACTCGGTACGCGCCTGGGCACCATAGGGTTCGATGAACAGCGACACGGTGGCCAGGCCGTCGGAGAACACCCACTGCACCGTGTTGGTCTTGGTCGGTGCCGAACGGCGCAGGCAGTTCAGCGGCTTGAAGCCGGCCACGGGTTGGGCCAGCGCCCAGCCCTCCACCTCGGCGGTGGTCCGCGTCACTTCCAGCTTCTCGACCTTGTAGTCGCCGGTGTTGGACATCATCCGGACGATCTTGTCCATCGGCACCGGCGCGTCCAGCTGCAGTTCGGAAAACGCGGCCTGCTCCAGCACCCGGCCGGTTCCGTCCAGGGTCTGCAACTGCACCGTCAGGCCGGACGCCTTGTCCATCCACAGCCGGTAGCCGTAGCGCGACGCGTCGCGCGGCTGCACCTGCACCACCTCGGTGTCCATGCCGGCCACCCGCTGGCTGCCGAGCGGCCGGGCGCCGTACGACTCGCGCACCGCCGCATCGCCGACGCGCAGCAGATTGGGGAACAGGCCGAAGGAATCCCGCCGCTCGGAGCGCGCGACGTGCAGTTCGGGCAGGAAGGTCACGACTTCGTCGTTGCGGCGGAAGCTGGAGCGCGGCGCGCCAGTGAGCGACTCGATGCGCTCGACCCGCTGCTCGCCCTTGCAGGCGTGCCAGATGCGCGAACTCGACAGCGCACCGTTGGCCGACAGCACGACGAGCGTGCCGGCATAGGTCCGGTTTTTCGATGCCTCGTGCGTGCGGACCAGCCAGGGCAGCACGTCGACCTCTGCCGCGGCGGGCACCGCCGCGGCCGCAGGCACCGGCTGGCCGGACGGACCCACTTCCGCGGCGGCAGGTGCAGCGGCGAAAGCGGCCGGGCACCATGCCACCAGGCAGGCGATGGCCCAGCCGGCGCCCCGCATGACGCGCGTCGGCATCACAGCGGACGGTCTCCGCGCAGGCGATCGGTCAACGGTTGGCGCCTTCGAAACTGGCATTGCGCACGAAGCCCGGAGGCGATTGCAGCACCGAACCGGCAGTGGCCTGGCCATGCGCGACCAGGAACTCGTCCAGCCGCGGGTTGCGCAGCATGACCTGCGGCGCATCGGTGCCGGCCACCATGACCGGTACCGCCGCGGCGAAAGGTGCGGCACGGTTCGCAGACGCGGTACCGGCAGGCGCCCCGCTTGCCGACACCAGCTGCACCGCAGGGGTACCGTGGGCCGAAGCACCCGCCGCCGCAGAGGCCAGCACCACGTCGGAGCCGTTGCCGCCGATGCCGGCGAACGCGGTCCAGCCGATGGCGGCGACCGCCGCGAGCGAGGCGAAGCCGGCGACCGCCTTCCAGCGGAACACATCGGCGTTGGCCGCCTGCTGCGCGACCGCGGCGCGGATCGGCGTCACCCGGGAAACCTGTGCAGCCGGCTGCGCGCGGACCACCGGCGACTCGGGCACTTCCACCAGATGCGGCAACGGCTCGGAAGCCAGCCGGCTCTGCAGGCGGGCCACGAAGTCCATGTCGGCCGCGCCCCGCGCCAGTTCCGACGAGCGCAGCACATCGCCGATGACGTGGTAGGCGTGCCACTGCGTCTGGGCCTCGGCGTCCTGCGTCAGCCAATCGACCGTCTGGGCGAATTCATCGCCATGCAATGCGCCATCGGCCAGGGCCGACAGCCGGTCGGAATCGTGAGGGACTTCGTTCATGGGATCACCTGTGTCACAGCATGGGCGCAATCGCGACGGGCACGCATTGCAGCAAAACTATCTCTACCACCGCTTGCCGGAACGATTTTCCAGCAGCGGCTTGACCTTGGCCGATATGGCCTCGCGGGCCCGGAAGATGCGCGAGCGCACCGTGCCGATCGGGCACTGCATCACTTCGGCAATTTCTTCGTAGCTCATGCCTTCGATCTCGCGCAGCGTCACCGCCTGCCGCAGATCCTCGGGCAAAGACTCCATCGCCGCATTGACCGTGGCAGCGATTTCCTTCGCGGCCAATACCGTTTCGGGTGTCTCTTCGCTGGTTAGTTCATTGTCGATGAAGGAAGTTTCGTCGTCGTCGCCGCCCGACCGCATCGCGTTCTCGGAAATCACCGGGTTGCGGCGCATGTCGACCAGCGCCTTCTTGGCGGTATTGACCGCGATCCGGTAGAGCCAGGTGTAGAACTGCGCATCGCCGCGGAACTGGTGCAGCGCCCGGTAGGCCCGGATGAAGGTTTCCTGGGCGATGTCTTCCACCAGATCGCTGTCGCGCACCATGCGGCCGATCAGCCGCTCGATCCGACGCTGGTATTTGACGACCAGCAGGCCGTAGGCGCGCTGGTCGCCCGCGACCGTGCGCTCGACCAGCATCAGGTCGGTATCGGCCGCGGTGGGCACGGGGGCCGAAACGGGCTCGGTCATTGCGCCACCGCCTGCCCGGCCGACAGCGAGCCGGCGGAGCCATCGGCCGCGTAGAGGGCACACCGCAGCAGATGCCACTGCGGCAGCCTCGCCGGCTGGCGCCCGGGCCAGAGCCACACCGCCCGTCCCTGGGCGGGCACGAAGCGCACCAAGACCTGGGTCTGCAGATCGAGGTGGATGTGGGCGGTGCCTTCGGGCACATCGGCCACCTGGTGTGCAGACTCCCAACGCCAATGCTGGCCGTCCCACGCCAGCGTGCCGGTCGCGGACCGGCGCCATGCCAGGGCCGCCCAGGCCGTCGCGATTCCCCACACGGCGAAGGCTGCGGCATGCAGCACATCGCCCTGCGGAGACGAGACCCACCAGGCCAGCAGCAACGCCAGCTCCAGCGCGCACAGCCCGGCAAGCCAGGCGGCGATGCGGTACGACCGTGTCACGGGGTAGCGGACCGCGGGCGCAGCATGCATGAAGGGGGGAACGGTGCGCTCAACCTACGCCGTCAGACCAGCCGCTTGAACACCAACGAGCCGTTGGTGCCGCCAAAACCGAAATTGTTCTTCAGTGCCACGTCGATCTTCAGGTCCCGGGCCGTGTTGGCGCAGTAGTCCAGGTCGCATTCCGGGTCCTGGTTGAAGATGTTGATGGTCGGCGGCGCCTTCTGGTGGTAGATCGCCAGCGCGGTGAACACGCTTTCGATGCCGCCGGCGCCGCCCAGCAGGTGGCCGGTCATCGACTTGGTGGAGTTGACCACCGTCTTGTAGGCATGGTCGCCCAGCGCGGCCTTGATGGCGTTGGTCTCGTTCAGGTCGCCGATCTGCGTCGAGGTGCCGTGGGCATTGACGTAGTCGATCTGGTCGGCATTGACGCCGGCATTGTCGAGCGCGATCTGGATCGCACGGCGCGGGCCGCCCACGTCGGGAGACGTGATGTGGTAGGCGTCGCCGCTCATGCCGAAGCCGGCCAGTTCCGCGTAGATACGGGCGCCGCGTGCCTTGGCGTGCTCGTACTCTTCGAGCACCATCACGCCGCCGCCCTCGCCCAGCACGAAGCCGTCGCGGTCCTTGTCCCAGGGCCGCGACGCCGTCTTGGGATCGTCGTTGCGGATCGACAGCGCACGCGGTGCGGTGAAACCGCCCACGCCCAGCGGCGATACGGTCGCTTCGGCACCGCCGGCGACCATCACGTCGGCATCGCCGTACTCGATCATCCGGGCCGACAGGCCGATGGCGTGCAACCCGGTCGTGCAGGCGGTGACCACCGCCACGTTGGGGCCCTTGAAACCGAACTTGATCGACACGTGCCCGGAGATCATGTTGATGATCGAGGCCGGCACGAAGAAGGGAGACACCCGGCGCGGGCCGCGCGCGACCAGTTCGGCATGCGTGTTTTCGATCAGCGGAAGACCGCCGATGCCCGAGCCGATGTTGCAGCCGATCCTGAAGGCGGTTTCGTCCTTCAGCGCATCGCCGGTGGGCAGGCCGCTGTCCTGCACCGCCTGGATCGCGGCTGCGAGTCCCAGGTGGATGAAGCGGTCCATGTGCCGGGCTTCTTTTTCGGGGATGTAGTCCGCGATGTTGAAGCCCTTGACCTCGCCCGCGAACTTGCAGGTAAAGGCCGCGGCATCGAATTGGGTGATGAAATCGATACCGGACTTGCCGGCAAGGAGGTTGGTCCAGGAATCAGCCACCGTGTTACCCACGGGGGTGACGCATCCCAGTCCGGTCACGACGACGCGGCGACGGCTCATGCGCAAAAACCTTTGCTTGTCTTAGGAGATAAGTCGGGGCGGATGCCCGCGGGCCGATCAGGCCTTCTGGTGGGTGTTCGCGTAGTCGATCGCGTTCTGCACCGTGGTGATCTTCTCGGCGTCCTCGTCGGGGATCTCGATGCCGAATTCGTCTTCGAGGGCCATCACCAGTTCGACGGTGTCGAGGGAGTCGGCGCCCAGGTCGGCCACGAAAGCCTTTTCGTTGGTGACCTGGGATTCTTCAACGCCCAGTTGCTCGGCAATGATCTTTTTGACGCGTGCTTCGATATCGCTCATGTTTCCCTCTGAGGGTGGTGAATAGTGAATCGGGGATTTTAGCCCGCAGGACCTTGCGGCCCGCCGGGCTGCCGACCCCATGGACGGCGGGAACTCTTCTGCGGCCGGGCCGCTCAGCCCATGTACATGCCGCCATTGACATGCAATTCCTGGCCTGTGACGTAGGCCGCCTGCGGGCTCGTCAGGTAGGACACCGCGTGCGCCACGTCGGCCGGCTTGCCCAGGCGTCCCAGCGGGATCTGGCCCAGCAGCGCCTTCTGCTGCGCTTCCGGCAGCGACGCGGTCATGTCGGTGTCGATGAAGCCCGGCGCCACGCAATTGACCGTGATGTTACGCGAGCCCAGTTCGCGGGCCAGCGCGCGGGTCATGCCGGCGAGACCGGCCTTGGCCGCCGCGTAGTTGGCCTGGCCCGGGTTGCCGGCCGCGCCCACCACGCTGGTGATGCTCACGATGCGGCCATAGCGCTGTTTCATCATCGGCCGGATCACCGCGCGCGACAAGCGGAACACCGCTTTCAGGTTGGTGTCGATCACCGCGTCCCAGTCGTCGTCCTTCAGGCGCATGACGAGCTGGTCGCGGGTGATGCCGGCGTTGTTGACCAGGATCTGCAGGCCGCCGTGCTCGGCGACGATGGCATCGACCAGCGTGTTGACGGCGTCGCCGTCGGTCACGTCGAGGCGGTAGCCCTTGCCGCCATGGGCCGCGAGCGCGTGGCCGATCTTGGCGGCGCCCTCGTCGCTGGTGGCGGTGCCGATGACCTTGACACCCTTGCCCGCCAGGTCGGCCGCGATGGCGGCGCCGATGCCGCGGGTGGCGCCGGTGACCAGGGCCACCTGGCCGGCTAATGCAATTTCAGACATTCGGTTCTTTTCTGTGTGTCGAGGGACGGGGCGTCGGCCGCGCTCAGGCGAGTTGGGCCCGGGCCTCGGCCAGCGTGGCCGGGTCGTACAGGGCCAGCGCCGCCAGTTCGGGATCGATCCGCTTGGTCATGCCGGCCAGCACCTTGCCAGGGCCGCATTCCACCACGGTTTGCGCACCACGGGCTTTCAGCGCCTGCATGCACTCGACCCAGCGCACCGGGCCGAACGCCTGGCGGTAGAGCGCGTCGCGGATCGCGGCCGGATCGGCCTGCACCGCCACGTCGATGTTGTCGACCAGCGGGATGCGCGGCGCGGCGAAGGCGGTATCGGCCAGCTTCTGCTGCAGCTTCTCCGCGGCGGGCCGCATCAGCGTCGAATGGAACGGCGCCGACACCGGCAACGGCAGTGCCCGCTTGGCACCGGCCGCCTTGAGCGCTTCGCAGGCCTTCTCGACCGCCGCCTTGCTGCCGGCGATGACCGTCTGGCCCGGGTCGTTGAAGTTGACCGCCTCGACCACCTCGGCAGACGACACGCCGAACGACAGCGTCACCTCCCGGCAACCGGCGATGACCTTCTGCGCGTCCATGCCCAGGATGGCCGCCATGGCGCCCACGCCGACCGGCACCGCCTCCTGCATGGCCGCCGCGCGAAAGCGCACCAGCGGCGCGGCCTGGGCCAGCGTCAGCACGCCGGCCGCGACCAGCGCGGAATACTCGCCGAGCGAATGGCCGGCCACGGCGATCGGATCGGCACCGCCCTCGGACTTCCAGGCGCGCCAGGCGGCCACGGCCGCCACCAGCATCACCGGCTGGGTGTTGGTGGTGAGCGCCAGGGCCTCCTTGGGGCCTTCCTTGATCAGGAGGGCGACGTCTTCGTGCAGCGCGTCCGATGCTTCCTGCACCGCTTCGGCCACGGCCGGGTGGCCGCCCCAGGCGTCGAGCATGCCGACCGATTGCGAACCCTGGCCTGGAAAGACGAATGCGAATGCGCTCATGCGGAGAATCGTGGTGTTTGTAGATCGAAAAGGCCTGTAGCCGGCCTGGAGCGCCGGCCTCTAGCTACAGATTAAGTAGCACCGCACCCCAGGTGAAGCCGCCGCCGACGCCTTCGAGCATCAGGGTCTGGCCGGGCGTGATCTTGCCGCTGCGCACGCCGGCGTCGAGCGCCAGCGGAATCGACGCGGCCGAGGTGTTGCCGTGCTGGTCGACGGTGACCATGACCTTGTCCATCGGCATCTTCAGCTTGCGTGCGGTGCCCTGCATGATGCGGATGTTGGCCTGGTGCGGAATCAGCCAGTCGATGTCGGCCTCGGTCTTGCAGGCCTTGGCCAGGGTGGCGCGCGCCGCGCTCTCCAGCACGCCGACGGCGAGCTTGAACACCGCCTGGCCGTCCATCTTCAGCAGCGGATCGCCCAGGATCTGCCCGCCGGCCACGTTGCCGGGCACGCACAGGATGCCGACATGGCGGCCGTCGGCGTGCAGATCGCTCGCCAGGATGCCCGGCGTGTCGCTGGCTTCCAGCACCACCGCGCCGGCGCCGTCGCCGAACAGCACGCAGGTGGTGCGGTCGTTGAAATCGAGGATGCGGGAGAACACTTCGGCGCCCACCACCAGCGCCCGGCGGGCGGAGCCGGTCTGGATCATCGCGTCGGCCACGGTCAGCGCGTAGACGAAGCCGCTGCACACCGCCTGCACGTCGAAGGCCGGCGCGCCCAGGATGCCCTGCGCCGCCTCGGAGGTCTGGGCCAGCTTCTGCTGCAGGATGCAGGCGGTCGACGGGAACACCATGTCGGGGGTGGAGGTGGCGACGACGATCAGGTCGATGTCCTGCGCACCGAGGCCGGCGGCCTCCAGGGCCCGCAGGCAGGCCTGCAGGGCCAGGTCGCTGCTGCCCACGTCGGGCGCCGCGAAATGCCGGGCGCGGATGCCGGTGCGCTCGACGATCCACTCGTCGGACGTCTCGACGCCCTTGGCCGCCAGCTCGGCCGCCAGGTCCGCATTGCTCAGGCGCCGCGGCGGAAGATAGCTGCCGGTGCCGGCGATGCGGGAATAGCGTCTCATGTCTTACTTGTGCAGGGCAGCCGGAATGTCGGCCAGTGGCGCAACAAAAGGCGCGGCAGGAGCCACGACCGCCTGGCGGGCCAGCAGCGGCGCCGCATGGGCGATCCGCTCCTGAAGCCGCTGCAGCAGGTTGTTGCGGGCTGCATCATAAGCGCGCACCAGCGCCTGCTCGAACGCCACTTCGTCGGCCGATCCGTGGCTCTTGAACACCAGGCCGCGCAGGCCGAGCAGGGCGGCGCCGTTGTAGCGCCGGTAGTCCATCCGCCGCTTCAGCGCCGACAGCACCGGGTA
Organism: Sphingomonas sp. NCPPB 2930; assembly: GCA_042867185.1. Lineage (GTDB taxonomy): Bacteria > Pseudomonadota > Gammaproteobacteria > Burkholderiales > Burkholderiaceae_C > Xylophilus. Next base: position 61,659 of record JBHZQV010000010.1, read on the forward strand.
GGCGCAGACCGCCGCCATCTTCGTGAAGACGTTGCGCGAGAACTCTTCCTTCAGGAAACCGACGATGACCGAGGCCAGGCCTTCGCTGGCCTTCAGCGCCACGTTGCCGACGAATCCGTCGCAGACCACGATGTCGACCGTGCCCTTGAAGATGTCGTTGCCCTCGACGTTGCCGGCGAAGTTCAGGTCGCCGGAATCGCGTGCCGCGCGCAGCAACTCGCCGGCGCGCTTGATCACCTCGTTGCCCTTGATCACCTCTTCGCCGATATTGAGCAGGCCGACCGTCGGCTGGTCGTCGCCCTTCAGCACCGAGCCGAGGGCCGCGCCCATGAAGGCGAACTGCAGCAAATGCTCGGCGGTGCAATCGACGTTGGCGCCCAGGTCGAGCACCGTGGTGGCGCCGCCGCGGGCGTTCGGCATCTGGGTGGCGATGGCGGGCCGCTCGATCCCGTCGAGCGTCTTGAGCAGGTAGCGGGCGATCGCCATCAGCGCGCCGGTATTGCCGGCGGAGACGGCCACCGCGGCGGCGCCGTCCTTGACCTGCTGGATCGCGACCCGCATCGACGAATCCTTCTTGCGCCGCAGGGCCACCTCGACCGGGTCGTCCATCAGGACGACTTCGGAGGCGGGCACCAGCGAGGCGCGGGCGTGCGAAAAGCCTGCCAGCTGGTCGGGCAGGCCCACCAGCAGCAGACGCGCGTCGGCATGGTCGTCGAGGAATTTGCGGCACGCCGCGAGCGTGACGCGGGGACCATGGTCGCCCCCCATGCAATCCACAGCGAGTGTGATCATGAATGCGGCGCCCGGCCGCTGGGGCGGCCCATAAAGATAACAGCCATCAAGACAAAGGCCCGTGCTACGAATTCAGTAGCGCCGGGCCTTGGTGTACTAGGCGATGTCAGGCTTCGGACTTGTTCTTCAGAACCTGGCGACCACGGTAGAAGCCGTTCGGGCTGATGTGGTGGCGCAGGTGGTTCTCGCCGGTGGTCGGCTCGACGGCGACGCCCGGCACGGTCAGGGCGTTGTGCGAACGGTGCATGCCGCGCTTGGAAGGGGACTTCTTGTTTTGCTGAACTGCCATGGTGAGGCTCCTGAATTGGGTAAGGGTGGGCGAATGCGCTAAACCCAGTCAGGCCGGCTGCCCGAAGGCTCGGACCGGTCCCACAAGACGCTTGGGGAATCGCGCGAAGCCCATGATTATAGCCGGAAGCGTCAGCCCTTCCCGTCCTTGGCCAGTTTGAGGGTGGCGAGCGCGGCGAACGGGTTGGGCTTTTCGGCCTCGGCTTCCTCGAAATCCTCGTCCTGCACCGACATCCGGACCGGGACCGGACAGACGTCGTGCTGCGGCACCGCCGGCAGGGCCATCAGCAGCTCGTCTTCGACCAGTTCGCGCAGCTTGAAGTCGCGCTGGGTGACCAGCAGGTCTTCTTCCACCGCGTCGTCTTCGGCCACCGCGGCTTCTTCGCTCTCGACGAAGCGGAAGGAGCGTTCGATCTCCATCGGCACGTCGACCGGGCCCAGGCAGCGCTGGCAGGTCAGCGGCAGGACCGCATCGACCTTCAAGTGCAGCCACTCCTGCGCCGGACGGCCGACGTGCTGGATCTCCTCGCCGACGGCGACCCAGTCCACGGTGCGGGCCGATTGCGCGTCGGCGATCTCTTCCATCAGGCGGGGGAACAGGCGAAGGGCGTCGTGGCCCTCCAGGGTGGCCGCCGCCAGGGCGAAGGCCGGCACGTCCAGGCGGTCGGCAGCAAAGTCAGTCTTCATCGGGGCAGTGTAAGAGAATCGACGGATGACACTTCCGACTGCCACCATCCTCTCCCGGCCCTCCGGAGGCCGGCCGCTGGTGCTGGGCTCGACCTCGCCCTACCGCCGCGAACTGCTGCTGCGGCTGCGCCTGCCGTTCGACGTCGCCGCACCCCAGGTCGACGAAACGCCCCGCCCGGCCGAAGCGCCCCGCGCACTCGCCGTCCGCCTGGCCCGCGCCAAGGCGCTGGCCGTGGCACGGCAGCATGCCGATGCGGTGGTGATCGGCTCCGACCAGGTCGTCGACCTCGACGGCGAGCCGCTCGGCAAGCCGGGCGACCATGCGCACGCCACCGCCCAGCTGCGCCGGATGCGTGGCCGCGCGGTGGTGTTCCACACCGCCGTCACCGTGGCCTGCGTGGCCAGCGGCTTCGAGGCGTCCGACATCGCCGAAGTAACGGTGCGCTTCCGCGACCTGACCGATGCCGAGATCGAGCACTACCTGCGCGCCGAGCAGCCCTACGACTGCGCCGGCAGCGCCAAGAGCGAGGGCCTGGGCATCTCGCTGCTGGACGCGATCGACAGCGACGATCCGACCGCCCTGGTCGGCCTGCCGCTGATCCGCACCTGCCGCCTGCTCCGCGCCGCGGGGGTGCAGATCGCATGAGCAGTACCACCGGCACGCTCTACCTCGTCCCCGCCCCGCTCGATTTCGGCTGCGCCACCCAGGCGCCGCTGACCGATGCGCTGCCCGACGCCACGCTGCAGCGCGCCGCGCGGATCACCCACTGGATCTGCGAGAACGCGAAATCGGCCCGCGCCTACCTGAAGCGCATCGACGCGCTGCATCCGCTGGCCGCCACGATCCAGGAGCAGCAGATCCAGGAACTGCCGCGCGAAGTGCACAAGAAGGGCGACCACACCGCCGGCGGCTTCGACGCCCGCCCGCTGCTGGCGGCCGCACGGCAGGGCCACGACATCGGCCTGGTCAGCGAAGCCGGCATGCCGGCGATCGCCGACCCCGGCGCGTCGGTGGTGCGCGCCGCGCACGCGCTCGGCATGCCGGTGGTGCCGCTGGTGGGGCCGGTATCGCTGCTGCTGGCCCTGGCGGCCAGCGGGCTCAGCGGGCAGAACTTCGCGTTCACCGGCTACCTGCCGCAGAATGCGGCCGAGCGCACCGCCCGTATCCGTGCGCTGGAAGCGCTGGCGCAGAAGACCGGCCAGAGCCAGCTCTTCATCGAGACGCCCTACCGCAACGCCGCGCTGCTGCAGGCGCTGATCGCCGGGCTGCAGCCCAACACCCGGCTGTCGGTGAGCCACGGCCTGACGCTGTCGACCGGCCACACCCGCAGCGCCGCGGTGCACGAATGGCGCCAGCGCCCCGGCACCGGCGCGCCCGACAACGCGACGCCCGCGGTCTTCGCGATCGGCCCGTGAGCGGCGATGCATCGTTGCGCGGCGCCCGGGCCCTGGGCGCCAGCCGGCACGCCACGCGGGTGCAGTTCTTCTGCTCCGGCTTCCTGTTCGCGACCTGGGGCGTGCACATCCCGACGATCCGGGCGCTCTACGGCGTGACCGAGGCCGGGCTGGGCGTGGCGATGCTCGCCGCCGGCATCGGCGCTCTGGTGGGGCTGACCCAGGCCGGCCGGGTGATCGCCCGCTACGGGCCCCGCGGCGTCTGCCGGGTGTGCGGCGTCGCCATGGCGGGCGGCATCTCGCTGCTGCTGGTGATGCCCGGACTGCCGGCGCTGCTGGCATTGCTGGCGGTGTTCGGCGTGGCCAACGGCATCTTCGACGTGGCGATCAACGCCGAGGCGGCCGAGCTGGAGCGCGTCGGCGAGCGGCCCCTGATGAGCGGCATGCACGGCATGTTCAGCGCCGGCGGCATGGCCGGTGCGGGCGTGGGCGGCGTGCTGCTCGCCTGGCCGCAGGCGCATCTCGCACTGGTCGCCGTGGTTCTGGCGGCCGCGGTGCTGCTGGCGGCCCAGCGGATGCTGGTGCCGTTGCCGGTCGCCGCCGATGCGCCTTCCACGCCGGGCTTCGTGCTGCCGCGCGGCACGCTGCTGGTGCTGGGCGTTTTCGCCGGGCTGGGCCTGATCGCCGAGGGCGCGATGTACGACTGGAGCGTGCTCTACCTGCACCAGGCGCTCGGCAGCCCGCAGACCGAAGCCGCCTGGGCCTACGCCAGCTTCTCGGCCGCGATGGCGGCGGCCCGCTTCGGCGGCGACTGGGTGCGGGCCCGCGTCGCGCCGGCGGTGCTGCTGCGCGCGAGCGCGGTGCTGGCGGCCTCGGCGATGGTGGTGGTGCTGCTGGCCACCGCACCCTGGGTGGCGCTGGTGGGTTTCGCGCTGGCAGGCATCGGCTTCGCGAACGTGGTGCCGCTGCTCTTCACCGCGGCTGCCAGGGTGCCGGACAGTTCGCCGGCGCATGCGATCGCGGCGGTGTCGTCGCTCGGCTACCTGGGTTTCATGGGCGGCCCGCCGATCATCGGTTTCGTGGCGCAGTGGACGTCGCTCGGCGCCGCGCTGTGGCTGGTGGTGGTGTTCGCGGTGGTGCTGGCCATCGGTGCCCGGCGGGCCTTGCGCTGACCGGCCGGCAGGCAGGCCGCACCGCAGAAACGAAGAAGCCCGCATCGCGCGGGCTTCTTCGTTTCTGCGGCGGCGGCGAGCCGCCAGCGTTCAGCGGATCGCGGGCACCGCCTTCAGGGCGTGGATCGCGCCTTCGCCCATCGCGGCGCCGAACTTCTTGGCCAGGCGCTCGGCGACGTTGTCGCGGCGGGTGTAGTCCACCACCTCTTCCGCCTTGACCACTTCGCGGGCGACGTAGTCCAGGTTGCCCAGGTGGTCGGCCAGGCCCATCTCGACCGCCTGCTGGCCGGTCCAGAACAGGCCGGTGAAGGTCTCGGGCGTTTCCTTCAGCCGGGCACCACGGCCGGCCTTCACCACCCCGATGAACTGCTGGTGGATCTGGTCGAGCATCGCCTGCGCGAAGACACGCTGCTTCTCGGTCTGCGGGCTGAACGGATCGAGGAAACCCTTGTTCTCGCCGGCGGTGAGCAGGCGGCGCTCGACGCCCAGCTTGTCCATCAGGCCGGTGAAGCCGAAGCCGTCCATCAGCACGCCGATGCTGCCGACGATGCTGGCCTTGTCGACGAAGATCTGGTCGGCGGCCGAGGCGATGTAGTAGGCGGCCGAGGCGCAGGTTTCTTCCACCACCGCGTAGACCGGCTTCTTGTACTTGGCCTTCAGCCGCACGATCTCGTCGTTGATGATGCCGGCCTGCACCGGGCTGCCGCCGGGCGAGTTGATCCGCAGCACGATGGCCTGCGCGCCCTCGTCCTCGAACGCGGTGCGCATCGCCGAAACGACGAATTCGGCGCTGGCGTCGTTGCCTTCGGCGATCTCGCCCTTGATGTCGACCACCGCCGTGTGGGCGGTGGATTTGGCGGTGGTGGGCGTCGCGCGGTGGAACAGGATCCAGGCCGCGGCGATGAAAAACACCAGCCAGGCCAGCCGGGTGAAGGTCTTCCAGCGGCGCGCGGAGCGCTGCTCTTTCAGCGCCGAGAAGGCCAGCTTCTCGATCGCGGCGCGCTCCCATCCGCTGGCGGCCGCTGCTTCGTTTTTCATAGCATCATGCCGGCCATTGGCCTGGGCTGCAGGCTTTCTTTCATAGGAATCCAGGGGATCGCGGAAGATCGGCTCGGTCATCTAGAACTCAGGGGTTGAGGGGGTTGACAGCAGTATGCCAGCGGACCCCGCGGCGACCAGGAGAGAGTTGTATCCTGCGCCGCCAACCCGCCTTTCGCACCGAGACGGGCGGTCTTTTGGCCGACACCCGGCGCCCTTTTGTGGGCTGCGCGCAACAATCGGCACGCGGCGGCGCCCGACGCTCCCCCGCGGCTCAGGCGTGGGCCGCCAGCCAGGCGTCCAGCTCGGCCACCGAATGCACGACCGCCAGCGGCTCCAGCGCACCGAAGGCTTCGGGCGTGTGGGCGCCGTAGCTCACGCCGATGCTGGCGCAGCCGGCATTGCGCGCCAGCTGCAGGTCGTGGGTCGTGTCGCCGACCATCAGCACCCGGTCGGCCGGCAGGTCGAAAGCTTCCATCAGCTCGTGCAGCATCAGCGGATCGGGCTTGCCGGCGGTTTCGTCGGCGGTGCGCGAATCGTCGAATCGGCCGCGCAGCTGCACCGTCGCCAGCGCCTCGTTCAGCCCCCGGCGGCTCTTGCCGGTGGCCACGGCCAGCAGGTGGCCGCGCGCCTTCAGGCGGTCGAGCATCGGCAGCACGCCGTCGAACAGGACCAGGTCGTCGTAGTGCTTGGCGTAGTGGTGCCGGTAGCGCTCGCCCAGCAGCGGATAGCGCTCGGGCGGCACGTCGGGTGCCGCGTGGGCCAGCGCCTGGCCGAGGCTCATGCCGATCACGTAGGCGGCGGCGCGGTCGGTGGGCGTGGTGCCGCCCACGTCCTGCACCGCGGCCTGGATGCACTTCACGATGACGCCGGTGGAGTCGTACAGCGTGCCGTCCCAATCGAAGGCGATCAGGTCGAAGCGGCGGGAACGGGGGGTAGGGTCGGGCATCGGAAGCATCGGGCTGTGGGGAAAGAGAGGGGAAGCGCCTGCGACGTCGATTCTGCAGGTGCCGGCAGGTGCCGACAGACGCTCATGCGGCCGCAGGATCGGCCGGCCCGGCCCAGGGGCGCAGCTCGGGGGGCAATTCGGCGACGAGCGTGATCCGCTCGTCGGTCGCCGGATGGTTGAACTGGAGGCGCCAGGCGTGCAGGAACATCCGGCCCAGCCCCTGCGCCGCCAGCCGCTTGTTCAGCGCGAAATCGCCGTACTTGTCGTCGCCTGCGATCGCATGGCCCTGGCCGGCCAGGTGCACCCGGATCTGGTGGGTGCGGCCGGTCTTGATCGTGACCTCCAGCAGCGAGAAGGCGGGCAGGCCCTCCGGGTTGCGTGCCGCCGCGGTGTGGCGCACCTTCACCAGCGTGATCGAGCGCATGCCGTCCGGGTCTTCCGCCGTGGTGATCCGCACCCGCCGTTCGCCGTCGGCCTGCAGGTACTTGTGCAGCGGCTGGTCGAGCACCTTGAGCCGCGCCGGCCAGGTGCCGATCGCCAGGGCCAGGTAGGTCTTGCCGGTCTCCCGCTCGCGGAACTGGTCCTGCAGCCGGGTCAGGGCCGACCGGCGCTTGGCCACAAGCAGGATGCCCGAGGTCTCGCGGTCGAGCCGGTGCACCAGCTCCAGGAAGCGGGCCTCGGGCCGCGCCTGGCGCAACTGTTCTATGACGCCGAAGCTCACCCCGCTGCCGCCATGCACCGCCACGCCGGCGGGCTTGTCGATCGCGAGCAGGTGGTCGTCCTCGAACAGCACCGGGAATTCGCGGGCCGGCGCCGGCCGGGCGGCCTTGGCTTCGGCGGCGTCGGAGGTGCGGACCGGCGGCAGCCGCACCACGTCGCCCACCGCCACCCGGGTGTCGGCGGCGGCGCGGCCCTTGTTCAGCCGCACCTCGCCGCTGCGGATGATCCGGTAGACATGGGTCTTGGGCACGCCCTTCAGTTCGCGGATCAGGAAGTTGTCGAGCCGCTGGCCCTCGGAGCCCTCGTCCACCGTCACTTGCCGCACCGCGGGAGCCGCGGCCACGACTTTGGCCCCTATAATGTGTTTCACTGGCGCGACGCTGTGTAAGTGGTTGATTTTGATGGATTTTAGTCCACACACCACCCCCGCGGCGCCAGCAGGTCGATGCCACCGGAGGCTTTTCGCGCAAGTTGCAGGCCCATTGCCCGCAGCGGTTCGCAGCACCTTCGGCCGAACCGGCACTTCGAAAAACAGAATTGGAATCCCCCATCCGGCCGGCCCCGCGCTCCTACCAGCGCTGGCCGGTCGGCGGATCAAAGCGAGACTTCAGACGTGCCGACACTCCTGGTAACTGCCCTCTGGCGGTGGCTCCTGCCTCCGCCCGTCGGCGTGCCCCGGGTGCCGGTGCCTCCTCCGCGGGCCCGTGCGGCCCGCCCGGCTGCGCAACCCTCTCTGCGGCCGTTCCTCGCCCCCGTCCACGCCCCCCCGCCCCTGCTGCAGCGCTAAGGCGCCCGCGGCCGCGGCTCTCCCGGCAATTCCCTTCGTTTCGAGGCGTCAGTTCAGGCATCGTGGGCCCCATCCGGGCCGGTACGAAGTTTTGAATTCACGAAGGAACGCATCATGAAGCGGATGCTGATCAATGCCACGCAGGCCGAAGAACGCCGCCTGGCCATCGTCGACGGACAAAAGCTCCTCGACTACGAAATCGAGATCGAGGGGCGCGAGCAGCGCAAGGGCAACATCTACAAGGCGGTCGTGACCCGTGTGGAGCCCTCGCTCGAAGCCTGCTTCGTCGACTACGGCGAAGACCGCCACGGCTTCCTGCCCTTCAAGGAAATCTCCCGCCAATACTTCGCCGAAGGCGTGTCGGTCAGCCAGGCCCGCATCAACGACGTGATCCGCGAAGGCCAGGAGCTGCTGGTCCAGGTCGAGAAGGAAGAGCGCGGCAACAAGGGCGCGGCGCTGACCACCTTCGTGTCGCTCGCCGGCCGCTACGTGGTGCTGATGCCCAACAACCCGCGCGGCGGCGGCGTGTCCCGCCGCATCGAGGGCGAGGACCGGGCCGAGCTCAAGGAAGCGATGGACCAGCTCGAGTACCCGAAGGGCATGTCGATCATCGCGCGCACCGCCGGCATCGGCCGCTCGGCACCCGAGCTGCAGTGGGACCTGAACTACCTGCTCAAGCTCTGGACCGCCATCGATGGCGCGGCCAAGGGCGGCAAGGGCGCCTTCCTGATCTACCAGGAATCGAGCCTCGTCATCCGCGCGATCCGTGACTACTTCAACCACGACATCGGCGACATCCTGATCGACACCGACGACATCTACGAGCAGGCGCACCAGTTCATGGCGCACGTCATGCCCGAGCATGCCGGCCGGGTGAAGCGCTACCGCGACGACGCGCCGCTGTTCTCCCGCTTCCAGATCGAGCACCAGATCGAATCGGCCTACGCCCGCACCGTGACGCTGCCGTCCGGCGGCGCCGTGGTGATCGACCACACCGAGGCGCTGGTGAGCGTCGACGTCAACTCGGCCCGCGCCATCAAGGGCGGCGACATCGAGGAAACGGCCACCCGCACCAACCTGGAAGCCGCCGACGAAGTCGCGCGCCAGATGCGCCTGCGCGACCTGGGCGGCCTGATCGTCATCGACTTCATCGACATGGAAGAGTCGAAGAACCGCCGCGAAGTGGAGAACCGCCTGCGCGACGCGCTGCGCCAGGACCGCGCCCGGGTGCAGTTCGGCACGATCAGCAAGTTCGGCCTGATGGAGATGAGCCGCCAGCGCCTGAAGCCGGCGCTTTCCGAAGGCGCGCACATCAACTGCCCGCGCTGCGGTGGTTCCGGCCACATCCGCGACACCGAAAGCTCCGCCCTGCAGATCCTCCGGATCATCCAGGAGGAGTCGATGAAGGACAACACCTCGGCGGTACACGTGCAGGTGCCGGTCGAGGTCGCCTCGTTCCTGCTCAACGAGAAGCGCCCCGAGATCGCCAAGATCGAACTCAAGCAGCGCGTCACCGTGCTGATGGTGCCCAACAAGTCGCTCGAGACGCCGCACTACAAGCTCGAGCGCCTGAAGCACGACGACCCGCGCCTCGACGGCATCGAGCCGAGCTACAAGCTCGCCGAAGAAGTGGAAGACCCCACCACCGTCACCCGCCGCTCGCAGGAACCCACCAACAAGCAGACGCCGGTGATCAAGGGCGTGCTGCCCGACGCACCCGCACCGCAGGCCGTGCCCCGCCCGGCAGCGCCCGCACCGCAGCAGGCCCAGGCCCCGGTGCCGCCCCCTCCCCCACCGGCCGCGCCACCGCCGCCGCCGGTCGAGATGGGCTTCCTGGCCTGGTTGAAGAGCCTCTTCGGCTATGCGACCCCGCCGGCAGCCGCGCCGGCCCCCGCACCGGCGCCCGCCCCGGCACCGGTAGCGGGCGACGAACAACGCCGCAACGGACGCGGCGGAGAAGGCCGTGGTGCCGGCCGTGATGGCCGCCGCGATGGCCGCCCGGAAGGCCGCGGCGGTGAAGGCCGTGGTGGCGAAGGCCGCGCCGACGGCCGTGGTGGCCGCCGGGGCGACCGGGGTGGCGAGCGCGGAGAGCGCGCAGCCCCGACCGCCGGTGCTGCAGGCGCCAACGGCGCCCCGCTGGCCGAGCGCGGCGAACGCACCGACCGCGGCGACCGCCCGGAAGGCGGACGCCCACCGCGGGAAGGCCGCGCGCCGCGCGACGGCGAAGGCCGTGGCCGGGGCGACCGCCCGGAGCGTGGCGAACGCGGCGGCGAAGGCCGTGGCCGCGAGCCGCGCGACATGCGCAACGGCGAGCGCGCCCCCGGTTCCGTCGACACGGTGACCGAGGCCGCGGCCCTGGCCGCCCTGCCGGGCGACCTGGCGCTGCCGGGCGAAGAGTCCCGTGCCGAACGCGCACCGCGCCGTGAACGTGGCGAACGCAGCGACCGGGGCGACCGTCCGGAAGGTGGCCGCCGCGAGCGGGGCGATCGCCGCCCGCGTGGTGAATCCACCGACGGCATCGCAGGCGAAGCGGGCACCTCGGACGGCGCGTCCGAAGCCGCTGGCCTGCCCCGCCACCACGAGCGCGTACTGCCCCCGGGCGAAGACGCTGCCGTGACCGACGCCGCCGTGCAGCAAGCCGCGGGCGAAGCCGGCGTGCCGGCGGCCGAGAGCGACGAGCGCCGCGAGCGCCGGTCGCGCGACCGTTACGGACGCGACCGCCGCGAACGCAACGGCGAGCGCGGTGCAGGCGCAGAGCGTGGCGAGCGCGCCGACCGGCCCGACCGTGCACCGCTGGAAGCGACCGCGCACGAAGAAGCACCGCAGGGCGGCATCTTCGACGCGTTCCGCAACCCGACGCCGATCGCCTCCGAAGGCACGGCCGATGTCGCGGCCCTGAGCACCGGTGCGGCAACGCCCGCCGACGTGCAGCAGGCACCGGCGGAGCGCCGTCCGCAGAACGACGAACCGCGCCGCGCACCCCGTGCGCCGCGCAATCGTCCGCCGGTAGACGGTGGCGAAGGCGAAGCCGCATTGCGTGCGGACGCACTGCCGACGGAAAGCGCCGTGGCACCGGCCGTGCCGGCAGCGGCGCCGGTACCGGTACCGGCATTCGTTCCGGCGGCCGAGCCGGCCGCAGCGCCGGTGGCACCGCCCGTGCCCCGGCCTGCGCCTGCACCTGCACCGGTGGCAGCACCTGCGCCGGCCGCGCGGGTACCGGCACCGGTCGCGCCCCCCGCCCCGGTGGCACCGGCAGCCGTGCCGACGCCCGCACCTGCGGCCGTTGCGGCACCTGCAGCCCAGGCCGCCCCGGCGCCCTTCGTGCTGCCGGTGAACGACCTGGCCCGCCTGGCCGAAGGCAGCGGCCTGCAGTGGGTCGGCTCCGACGCCACCAAGATCGCCGCCGCCCAGGCCGCGATGGCGGCCGAGCCGCCCGCGGTGCGGGTGCCGCGCGAGCGTCCGCCGGTCGTGGCCGCGGAAGACACCGCCCTGGTGCTGGTCGAGACCAAGCGCGACCTGCGCGACGTCAAGCTCACGTTCGAGAACGCCGAGCCGGTCGAACCTGTCGCACCGCAGCCGGGCGCCGTGCCACCTGCGGGCTGATCCCCTGCCGCCGCGTGCGCCTGCACGCGGACCGCAGGCCAGAAGCCCTGCCGAACGCCCTCGGGCGCCCGGCAGGGCTTTTTCCATGGCGGAACGGCTACGGAGCGGGCCGCCTGCGCCGACAATGTCGCTCACATGCGCGCCCGCTGCAGGTGCGCCACCCGCTTCGTCCGATCCCGTCCCTTCGAGATACCGCTCCATGCTGCTGCTGCTGTCCCCCGCCAAATCGCTCGACTACGACACGCCGGTGCCGGCCGACCTTCCGGCGACCGAGCCGGTCTTCGGCCCCCAGTCGAAAGCCCTGATCGCGCTGCTGCGCACCCGCTCGCCGCAGCAGATCGCCGAGCTGATGTCGCTGTCGGACACGCTCTCGGCGCTCAACGTGGCGCGCTACCAGGCGTGGTCGCCGCGCGCCACGGCGGCCAACTCGCGCCAGGCGGTCTGGGCGTTCGACGGCGACGTGTACGGCGGGCTCGACGCCCGCAACCTCTCGGCCGACGAGCTGGCCTGGGCGCAGGACCATGTCGCGATCCTGAGCGGCCTGTACGGCGTGCTGCGGCCGCTCGACCGGCTGCAGCCCTACCGCCTGGAAATGGGCACCCGGCTGCAGAACCCGGCCGGTGCCGACCTCTACCGCTTCTGGGGATCGCAGATCGCCGAGTACCTCAATACCCGGCTGCAGGCCGACCGCACGCCGGTGCTGGTCAACCTGGCATCGCAGGAATACTTCCGCGCGGTCGACAAGCTGGTGCTCAAAGCCCGGGTGATCGACTGCGTATTCGAAGACTGGAAGAATGGGCAGTACAAGATCGTCAGCTTCCACGCCAAGCGCGCGCGCGGCCTGATGGCCCGCCACGTGGTGAAGACCCGGGCCGCGACACCGCGCCAGCTGGAGGGCTTCGATGCCGAAGGCTACCGGTTCGACGCCGACGCCTCGCAGCCCGACCGGCTGGTGTTCCGCCGCCGGGCCGACTGACCCAACCCCGTTTTCGAAAGGACCACCGCCATGCCGCGCGACAACGCCGCCGACGCCTTCGCTTCCGCCCTCGCCTCCCAACAACAGGCCACGCCCGAGCTGCGCGCCTGGATCGTCGCGCAGGCCCAGGCCGGCTATGCGGCACCGGTCATCGTGCAGTCGATGGTCGATTCCGGCTGGAAGGAAAACGTGGCCGTCCACGCCATGGAGGCGACGCTGCGCGACCACCTGGAAGACGAGGCCGAGCGGCGCGGCCAGCCGCCCGGCGTGCCGGTGCCCGACGCCGCGCTGCACGACTCGCCGCTCTACCTCGACGTGGGCGACCGCACGGTGCACGTGCTGCAGGCGATGGCCGACCCGCGCATCGTCGTCTTCGGCAACCTGCTCTCCGACGAGGAATGCACCGCGCTGATCGCCGATGCCGAGCCGCGGATGAAGCGGTCGCTGACGGTGGCGACCAAGACCGGCGGCGAGGAGCTCAACGCCGACCGCACCAGCGACGGCATGTTCTTCAGCCGGGGCGAGACCGAGGTGGTGAAGCGGCTCGAAGCGCGCATCGCCCGGCTGGTCAACTGGCCGCTCGAGAACGGCGAAGGCCTGCAGGTGCTGCACTACCAGCCGGGTGCCGAGTACAAGCCGCACTACGACTACTTCGACCCCGACGAGCCCGGCACGCCCAGCATCGTCGCCCGCGGCGGCCAGCGGGTGGCCACGCTGGTGATCTACCTCAACGAGCCCGAGCGCGGCGGCGGCACCACCTTCCCCGACATCGGGCTGGAGGTGGCGCCCAAGCGCGGCAACGCGGTTTTCTTCAGCTACCGGCGGCCGCATCCCTCGACCCACACGCTGCACGGCGGCGCGCCGGTGCTGGCGGGCGAGAAGTGGATCGCCACCAAGTGGCTGCGCGAGCGCGAGTTCGTCTGATTTTCAAAGAAAAAGCGCCGTGGCCGGCGCTGCAAGCCGGCCTCCAGCTATGGATTCTATAGCAATGAACACCCCCGAACATTCCCCGCTCGGCCAGGCATCCGCCTATGCCGACCAGTACGACCCGTCGCTGCTGTTCCCGATTCCGCGCGCGGGCAAGCGCGCCGAGATCGGCGTCGGCGAGGCGCCGCCCTTCTTCGGCGCCGACCTCTGGACCGCCTTCGAGCTGAGCTGGCTCAACCTGCGCGGCAAGCCCCAGGTGGCGCTGGCGCATGTCACCGTGCCCTGCGAGACCCGCAACATCGTGGAGAGCAAGTCGTTCAAGCTGTATCTCAACAGCTTCAACAACACCCGGCTGGCCGACGCCGAGACGGTTCGTACCCGGCTGCGCGCCGACATCGGCGAGGCCGTCTGGCGCGGGGCCGAACACGCATCGTCGGTCGGCGTGAAACTGCTGCTGCCCGACGCCTTCGACCGCGAGCCGGTGCACGAGCTCGACGGCCTGAGCCTCGACCGGCTGGACGTGGAGTGCACCCGCTACACACCCGCGCCCGAGCTGTTGACGGCCGCCACCGGCGAGCCCGAGGTGAGCGAGGTGCTGGTGAGCAACCTGCTCAAGAGCAATTGCCTGGTCACCGGCCAGCCCGACTGGGGCAGCGTGCAGATCCGCTACAGCGGCGCGCCGATCGACCAGGCCGGGCTGCTGCAGTACCTGGTGAGCTTTCGCAACCACAACGAGTTCCACGAGCAGTGCGTCGAGCGGATCTTCATGGACATCTGGACCCGCTGCAAACCGCACAAGCTCTCGGTGTATGCGCGCTACACCCGCCGCGGCGGGCTCGACATCAACCCGTTGCGCACCAGCCATCCGCAGGCGCTGCCGGCCAACATACGGACGGCGCGGCAATAGCGCTCGGTGCCATCAGCTCGCCTCCGGGACGCATACCCTTGTTACATTTGGTCGATGGACTGCCTGTTTTCCGGGGCCCGCTGGTAAAATGGAAGGCCATGCATGTCCCCGTCCGCACACCCTGCCGAGCGCTTTGTGACCTCATCCGATAGCGCCGCCGCTGCGGCAGACCCGGTCGCCGTCCTGCGCGCCGCCACCCACGATATCCACCAACAGCTCGACAGCGCCCTGCCCCTGGCAGCACCCGAGGCCTCGCTGCGCGACTATGTGCAGCATCTCCAGGCGATCAGCTGGTGGCTGGGCGCACTGGCGCCCGTCTGGAATACCGCGGGCGCGCCCGCCGATTGGCCCGGCGTACAGGGCCGCCGGCTGGCCGATGCCGAGGCCGACCTGCAGGACGCCCGCGCTCCCGCCCTCGCCCCCACCGTCCAGGACACCGCCGCCGCCGAAGCCCTGCGCGCCGGCGCGGCTGCCGAATCCGTGGCCTACGCCTGGGGTCTGGCTTACGTGGTGGAGGGCTCCCAGCTCGGCGGCGCGATGCTGCACCGCCGGCTGCAGGCCCGGCTGGCACCGCATCCGCTGCGCTACCTGCAGGGCGACGCCGCGGTCGGTGCCCGCTGGAAAAGCTTCATGGCCGAGCTGCGCGCCTCGGTGCGCACGCCGGCCGACACGGCGGCCGCGGTGCGCGGGGCGGTAGCGGGCTTCGGCGCACTGGTCGGACGCTTCGAGCGGATGGAGGTGCTGGCATGAGCCACGTCGCCCCCCGCCCCCCGGTCACGCTCGACAACTGCGACCGGGAACCGATCCACATTCCGGGCCAGATCCAGCCACACGGCGCGATGCTGGCATTCGACCGGGAGCGCAGGCTGCTGCACGCCAGCACCAACGCGGCCGCCCTGCTCGGCCCCCAGCTTCCGGCGCTGGGCACTGCGTTGTTGCCCACCCATTTCGATGGCGATGCCGACACCCACGCCGCGTTCGACGACGGTTTCGAGGCCCTGACGCACGGCGAATCGCTGCCCCTGTCGATCCCGGTGGCGATCGGCGGGCGCAGCTTCGACCTGATCCTGCACTGCTCCAAGGGCCTGCTGCTGGCCGAGTACGAACTGCGGCAGATGTCCGACGACATGCTCGACGGGTTCGCGTCGAAGGCCCACCGTGCGATGGACCGGCTGAAGCGCCAGCGCTCGCTGGACAACCTGCTCACCACCGCGACCCACGAAATCCGGCAACTGACCGGATTCGATCGCGTCATGGCCTACCGCTTCCGCTCCGACGGCAGCGGCGACGTGGTCGCGGAAAACTGCGACGCGTCGCTCGATCCGTTCCTGGGGCGCCGCTATCCGGCCAGCGACATCCCGGCGCAGGCCCGGCGCCTGTACGTCGAGAACACCCTGCGGCTGATCGCGGACATCGGCGCGGCGCCGGTCGACATGCTGGCCACGGCGGAGGTGGCCGGCACGCCGCTGGACATGAGCCACGCGGTGCTGCGCGCGGTCTCGCCGATCCACATCGAGTACCTGACCAACATGGGCGTGGGTGCGTCGATGAGCGTCTCGATCGTGGTGCACGGCGAGCTGTGGGGCATGATCGCCTGCCACCACATGGCACCGCGCCAGGTGCCGTACTCGGTGCGCATGGCCTGCGACGTGGTGGCGCAGATCCTGGCCGCCAACGTGCAGACCGTCACCGCCCGCGACCATGCGGCCCGGATGGCGTCGGCCGCCACCATCCGCGCCAGCGTGATGGAAGGGGCGCTGCATGCGGACGACCCGACCACCGCCTTCGTCGCGCTGGGCCAGCCGCTGATGGAGATCTTCGGCGCCCATGCGCTGATCGTGGCCGACGGCAGCAAGCTGGCGGTCGAGGGCGGCATGCCGGTCGAGGCGGCCCGTGCCCTGGTGCGCTGGCTCAACGACACCGACTCCGATGCGCCCGGCAACATGGTCAACCTGAACGCGCTGGCGCAGTTCCCGCCGCAGCTGCAATCGGAGCTGGGCTACTGGTGCGGCGTGCTGGGCCTGCGGTTCGACGCGGCGGCGCACAGCTGGCTGGTGCTGGTGCGCAAGGAGCAGATCGAGACCATCCTCTGGGGCGGCAAGCCCGAGAAGGAGTACGCCGTCGGCCCGCTGGGCCCGCGGCTCACGCCGCGCGGCTCGTTCGCGATCTGGCGCGAAACCGTGCGCGGCCGGGCGGTCGAATGGGACGCCACCACGCTCGACATCGGCCGCCAGCTGCTCGACGAGCTGATGCGTGCCAACGCCGCCCGGGTGGCGGAGCTGAACCGCGCCCGCAACCAGCTGCTGGCGATCCTGGGCCACGACCTGCGCGACCCGCTGCACTCGATCAGCATGGCCGCGCGGGTGCTGGAGAAGAGCAGCGGCGACAACCAGGGCCGGCTCGGCCAGCGCATCCAGTCGTCCAGCAGCCGGATGCAGCGGCTGGTGAGCCAGGTGCTCGACATGTCGCGGCTCCAGGGCGGCCTGGGCCTGGGCCTGAACTTCGTGCCGACCGACCTGGTGGCGCTGGTCAACGACCTGCTCGACGAATCGCTGCTGGCCCATCCCGGCAGCCTGTTCAAGCGCGAGCTGCCCGAACGGCTGATCGCCCACGTCGACCCCGACCGCACCGCGCAGGTGGTGACGAACCTGGTCAGCAACGCCCGCCACCACGGCGGCACCGGCGAGCCGATCGTGGTGCGCCTGACCGAGGCGGACGGCGAGGTACGCCTGGCGGTCAGCAACGTCGGGTCGCCGATCCCGCCCGACCTGGAGACGGTGCTGTTCAACCCGTTCAAGCGCCAGTCGCTGGGCAACGAGCGCAACAAGAGCGGCCTGGGGCTGGGCCTCTACATCGCGAACGAAATCGTTACCGCCCACCGCGGCAGCATCGGCTATTCTTTTGACAACCCGCACGTGGTGTTCACCGTGCGCTTGCCGCAGCAGACACCGGATGCGCCCTCGGGCGGATAGTCGAAGGGCCGTGTGCAGCCCCTGTTCCAACACCCCGTGCCCGATTTCGTAGAAAGCCCCTTTGGAACTCAATATCCTCATCGTCGACGACAACCGCGAAGCGGCCGAGCTGTTCCAGGAACTATTGGACATGCAGGGCTACGACGTGCGGTGCGCCTACAACGCCCAGCAGGCGCTGGCCATGGCCGCCGAAGCGCCGGCCCAGGTCTACCTGCTCGACCTGACCCTGCCCGACATGCACGGCACCGAACTCGCGCGCAAGCTCCAGCAGATGGCCGGTTCCGAGGCGCCCCTGCTGATCGCCGTGACCGGCCTGTCGGCCGACGGCGGCAATGCCGACGACATGGCGATCTTTGCGCATTTCCTGCAGAAGCCCGTCGATTTCGAAAAGCTCGAACGCATCCTGGCAGACGCTGCGCAAAGCCGATGAGCGCCGACGACGCAGGTATGCCGTCGTCGGCGGCCGGTGCCTGGTACGCCGCGGGCGTTCGCCACGAGCTGTTGATGCGGGTGCTGCCGGCGATCCGGCACGACATGGCGGGGCCGCTGTCGGTGGTGCGCATGGGCAACACGGTGCTGCGCCGCTACCTGGGTGCCGAGCCGTTCGACGCGTCGCAAAGTCTCAAGCGTCTCGGCCAGACCGAAGAGCAGCTGCAGCTCACCGTCGCCGGCATCCGTGCGCTGAGCCGCTGGGACATCGAAACGGCCGACGGCCCACCTGCTCTCGCCGACATCGCCCAGGCGATGGAAATGGCGCGGCCGATGCTCGATCTCTACGGCATGCAGCTGTCGGAAAGCGTCGCCGCGCCGCCGGCGGCGTGGCCGGGCGTCGTCCCGGGCCGGGTGCTGTATACGGTGCTGGGTGCACTGGCCTATCTGCAAGACAGCGCGACCGCCCCGATGGCGATCCAGGTGGAGCCTGCCGATGGCGCCCTGCATTTCCGCAGTGCCCCCACCGGCGCCGCGTTCGACCTGTCGATGCGGCCCCCGACACGGCGGCTCCTGGTGGATGCCGCCGCCCTGCAGGCCCTGTGCGCCGACCTGCGCTGGCCGGTCTCGGTGGCCGCCGACAGCGTGCGACTGGACGCGCCGTCCGCCTAGCCGGCACAGGCCGTACCGCTGGCCGGCACGGCGCCGGTCAGTTCGCGGCGGCCGCCTTCTTCACCGCCGCCCGGGCCCGCAGCGGGCCCTTGCGGTGGTCCTCCAGGAACGCCAACAGCCGGTGTTCGGCCGCATACAGCTTGCGTTGCCGCTGCGACCGGCCGGCGATGCGGTCCCAGATGCCGGCGATGCCGGTCCCCACATCCGACCCCAGGGTGCCGCCCAGCGCCAACACGGCGGGGTGGATGTACGACTTCTTGCACACCGCCGGCGTGTTGCCCAGCTGCTTGGCCACCTCGGCCAGCACATGCTTGGCGCTGTAGGCGGCCGCGCCCTCCTGCCCGCAGGCCAGCCGGGTCAGTTCCAGCGCCTGCACCGTGCCATGCCAGGTGCGGAAATCCTTGGCGGTGAAATGCACGCCGCCGTCGCCCCCGACGATCTCGCGCAAATAGTCGTTCACATCGCTGGAGCCGACCGCGTGCGGCGTACCGTCCTCGTCCTGGTACTGGAACAGCTCCTGGCCGGGCAGCTGCTGGCAGCGCCGCACGACGCGGGCCACGCGCGGGTCTTCCAGCTGCACCTCCTGCATCACCCCGCTCTTTCCACGGAACCGCAGCTTCAGCACGCTGCCGCGAACGCCGGCATGCGGCATCCGCAGCGTGGTCAGGCCGTAGGAGCCGTTGGAGGCGGCGTATTCTTCGTTGCCGACCCGCATGTAGGTGGTGTCGAGCAGGCGCACCAGGGTGGCCAGCACCACGGTGCGGCCCAGCGGTTCGCCCTTGGGCGGAACCAGGTCGCGCGCCACCCGGGCCCGGATGCGGGGCAGCGCCCGGCCGAAAGCCTCCAGCCGCTCGAACTTGCTCTCGTCGCGCTGCAGGCGCCAATCCGCGTGGTAGCGGTATTGCTTGCGGCCCCGGGCGTCCAGCCCGGTGGCCTGCAGATGGCCGTTGACCAAGGGGCAGATCCACACCTGGGTATAGGCCGGCGGGATCGCGAGCTTGTCGATGCGCGCGATTTCGTCCGGATCCCGCAGCCATTCGCCGTCGTGGCGACGGTAGCGGAACGCCTTGCCGCGCTTGTGCCGGCTCAGGCCCGGTATCTCGGGGCTGACATAGACCAGGCCGCCCGGCAGGCGCGCCGGCCGCGGCGGGCGGGCCGAGGGTGTGCGGGAAGGGGCGGCGGATACGGCGGTAGCGTCGGGCATTGCGCAACAGGGTATGAGCGGTGCGGACACCGGAAGGGACTGCCCCGTACTACACCGCACGGCGGCGTACGGCGGTGTAGGAATGCGGCGGCAGCCGCGGTGCGCGCGCCGCGCGTCACGCGACCCGGAAGACCTGCACCGCGCGCTCCAGCTCCAGCGCCCGCTCGCGGAGCGCGCCGGCCGCCTCGGACGACTGCTGCACCAGCGCCGCGTTGTGCTGCGTCACCCCGTCCAGGTCGGTGATGGCACCGTTGACCTGCGCGATGCCCTGCGCCTGCTCCTGGGCCGCGGTGCCGATGCGCTGCATCAGGGTCTCGACCCGCCGCACCGCATCGACCACGCTGTCGATCGTGTCGCCGGCCTGGCGCATCTGCCGGGTGCCCTCGGTCACCTGCAGGGCCGATGCGCCGATGAGGGTGCGGATCTCGCGCGCCGCCGCCGCGCTGCGCTGGGCCAGCGCCCGCACCTCCGACGCCACCACCGCGAAACCGCGCCCCTGTTCGCCGGCCCGCGCCGCCTCGACCGCCGCGTTCAACGCCAGGATGTTGGTCTGGAACGCGATCGACTCGATGGTGCCGATGATGTCGGCCACCTGCCCGGACGACTGCTCGATCGCCTGCATCGCCGCGCCCACCTGCTGCACAGCCGCACGGCCCTGCCCTGCGACGCGGGAGCTTTCGGCGCTCTCCACCGACACCTGGGCCACCGTGTCGGCCGTCTGGCGGACGGTGCTCGCCAGCTCCTCCATCGAGGCCGAGGTTTCCTCCAGGCTCGACGCCTGCGATTCGGTGCGCCCCGACAGGTCGCGCGCGCCCTGCGCGATCTCGCCGGCCGAGCGGCCGAAGCCGGCGATGCCGGACCGCACGTCGCCCACCACCGCCCGCAGGTTGACCTGGATCTGCGCCAGTTGGCGCATCAGGCCGCCCAGCGGATGCCGGGTGTCGAACACCGGCCGCTCCGCCAGATTGCAGCCGGCGAGGCAGGCCGCGAAGCGCTCGGCCTGCTGCAGGGGTGCCGCGATGCGCGCCTGGAACCATGCCAGCGCACCGGCCGATGCCGCCGCCATCAGCCCCAGCGGCCCGGCCCACGCGGCCGTGCCCTGCCAGCCCAGCACGGGTGGCAGCACCCCGGCCACCAGCACCACCGCCAGCCAGGCGGCCAGGCGGCGGCCGATCCCGCCTTCCACCCACCGAACCCAGCCGCGCCGCAGGCCCGCCGGCCGCACCTGCCCGCCCTGCAGCACGGTGCGGACCCGGCCGGCAGCGGCCTCTTCCCGCATCCTGGCGTACAGCGCCTCGGCCGCCCGCACCTGGTCCCGGCCGGGCTTGACCCGGACCGACATGTAGCCGACGGTGGCCCCGTTCGCCACCACCGGGGTCACGTTCGCCTCGACCCAGTAGTGGTCGCCGTTCTTGCGACGGTTCTTCACCATCCCGGTCCAGGGGCGGCCCTGGCCGAGGGTGGCCCACATGTCCTCGAATGCGGCGGCCGGCATGTCGGGATGGCGCACCAGGTTGTGCGGCTGGCCGACCAGCTCCTCGTACGGGTAGCCGCTGATGCGGACGAAGGCGGCGTTGCAGTGGACGATGCGGCTCCGGGTGTCGGTGGTGGACACCAGCATCTCGTCGTCGGGGTATACGAATTCCTGGTCTGTGATCGGCAAGTGGGACCGCATTTATCCTCCGGGTGATAGGGGACAAATCTAGCATCTCCACACCCGTGACAGGGGAATACCTTAGCGATCCGGTTCGCCTGTCGATTCGGTGTGCTAGGCGTTTCGCGCCCGCCCTGCACACTCAAAACAGCTGGGGATGATCCGCTTCTTTTTTGATAGCATGCAGCCGGCGTGGAGCGCCGGCCACCGGCATATTCGATGCCCCATCCTGCGACTGCGGCGCGTCCGGTCGCGAAAGTGTTCCCACCCGCACGCCCAGCAGCCGCAGCCGGCGCAGCAGCGGCACCCGCTTGAGGCACTGGCCGGCGGCCTGCCGGATGGCCGCGGCGTCGTCGGTGGGCACCGCGATGGTCTGGTCGCGGGTGGCGATGCGGAAGTCGTCGTAGCGCAGCTTGATGCCGATGGTCTTGCCGACATAGCCCTTGCGCTGCAGGTCGGCCGCCACCTTCTCGCAGAGCGCGGTGAAGATCGCGCCCAGTTCGGCCCGGTCGCGCACCGCATGCAGGTCGCGCTCGAAGGTGGTTTCGCGGCTCATCGAGACCGGTTCGCTCTCGGTCACCACCGGCCGGTCGTCGCGGCCCCAGGCCACCGCGTGCATCCAGGCGCCGGTCGATCTGCCGAAGTTCGCCACCAGCCGGTCGGCCGGCTGGCGTGCCAGCTCGCCGATGGTGCGGATGCCCAGGCGTTCAAGCTTGGCATCGGCCTTGGGGCCGATGCCGTTGATCTTGCGGGCCGGCAGCGGCCAGATGCGGGTCTCCAGGTCGTCGGTGCCGACGATCGAGATGCCGTTGGGCTTGTCGAACTCGCTCGCCATCTTGGCCAGCAGCTTGTTGGGCGCCACGCCGACCGAGCAGGTCAGGCCGGTCGCCGCCAGGATGCTCTTCTGGATCAGCCGCGCCAGCGCCCGGCCGCCGTCGCGCTGGCCGCCGGGCACCTCGGTGAAGTCGATGTACACCTCGTCGATGCCGCGGTCTTCCATCACCGGCGCGATCTCCAGGATCGTGGATTTGAAGGTGCGGGAGAAATGCCGCACCCGGTCGAAGTCCACCGGCAGCAGGATCGCCTGCGGGCACAGCTTGGCGGCCTTCATCAGCCCCATCGCCGAGCCCACGCCGAACTGCCGCGCCGCGTAGGTGGCGGTGGTGGCCACGCCCCGGCCGGCATAGCCGCCGAGCCGCGGAAACGCATCGACCGGGATGGCGGCCAGGTCGCCGTCGGGCGCATGGGCCAGCAGCGCGTCGTCGTCGCGCCGGCGGCCGCCGCCGATCACCACCGGCAGGCCCTTGAGCTGCGGATAGCGCAGCAACTCCACCGACGCGAAGAAGGCGTCCATGTCGAGGTGGGCGATGCGGCGCGGGAGCGGATTCACCCGGCCGAGCATAGCGACGCATGCACACCGTCGCAGCCGGCGGGTCTTGTGCCGCCGCCTCTTACAGCTGGGCGCAGATCGCGACCAGGCCGACGCCCACCAGGGCCAGGCCCAGCGTCTCGGCCCGGGTCAGGCTCTCGCGGAACACCCGGCGCGACACCAGGTAGCTGAACAGCACCTCGACCAGGCCCAGGGTGCGCACCTCGGCCGCCGGGCGCATCGCATAGGCGGTGAACCAGGCGAGCGATGCCAGCGCCCCCATGGACCCGGCCAGCGCCGACAACCGCCAGGAGCGAAACACCCCGCCCAGGGCCGCCGGCTGCCGCACCGCCAGCCAGCCGCCCAGCAGCAGCGTCTGCAGCAACTGCGCCCACAGCACGCCCCAGGCCCCGGCCGTCCACGGTGCGATGCCATCGCCCAGCGCCAGCGACGCCCCGCGGAACCCGACACTCGCCAGCGCGAAGCAGGCGCCCGAGCCCAGCCCGTACCAGAGCGACCGGCCCTGCCAGAACGACACCCCGCCCTGGCCGCGCAGCACGGCCGGAGGCAGCGACAGCAGCAGCACGCCGGCGGTGGCGGCGAACATCGCGAACATCGCCACCGCGCCGGGCAACTCGTGCAGCAGCACGCTGGAGAACAGCGCCACCTGCAGCACCTCGGTCTTGGAGTAGGCCACCGCCAGGATGAAGTTGCGTTCCTTCATGCCCAGCAGCAGCAATGCGGTGGCGATCACCTGGGTGACGGCGCCCAGCGCGATCCATCCCGCATAGCCCCATCCGAAGCCGGGCACCAGCCCATCGCCCCAGACGCACAGCGCCGCGACCACCGCGCCCGCCACTGGCAGCCCGTACAGAAAACGCACCAGCGTCGCGGCCAGGGTGCCGATCTCGGACGTCAGCGTGCGCTGCGCGGCGTTGCGCACCGTCTGCGCCAGCGCGGCCCAGACGACGATGGGTATCCACGCCCAGGCGGCAGCGGCGATGACGGACATGGAGCGGCAATAGCGGCCCCGAAGGGCCTGAAGGGATCAGACGGGAAGCGTAACCCGCACCGGCCTTGCGCCGCCGATCAATCTCGCGCGGTCAGCCCTGCTGAACGGTGGGGGCGGCGGAGCCCGACAACCCGGCGGCGAGTGCCGGCACGTCCCGCTTGCGGCGCACGGCGGCCAGCACCGAGCCGGCCCCGGGCGTGACGGCGGCCACCGCGATCGCCTTCTTGGGGCACAGGCCCAGGCAGGACGTCTGGACGATCCGCAACCTGGTGCTGCCGCCCCCGAGCGCCTGGCGCAAGGTGCTGCGCAGTTCCTTGGTCGTCAGCTTCTTCGGGCCCTTGTCGCGCTTCTCGCACTTCTCGCACACCAGCACCGCGCCGGCGTAGCGGGTGGGTACGAACAGGGTCGTGTCCCCGGCGCCACCGCCGGCGTCGAGCACTTCGGGACGCAAGGTCGCCGTGACGATGGCGGCCGGATCGGAATAGACGCCATCAACCACGGCGGTCGCTCGGTTCGTTGTGGTCCGACAGCTGCTCGGAGGGCGGGCCGAGGCGGCCGCTGTCGCCACCGGGCGCCTGGGTCGTGCCGCCCTTGCCGGCGCCGTTGCCGCGGCCGGAATAGATCTCGTCGTCGTCCAGGTCGATCGCCTGGCGGTCGCCGGCCGAGCCACCGTCGACGATGCCGCCGGGCAGCTGGCCTTCGTCGTGCGGGCCGACCGTGTCGGGCGTGGTGGCCTCGGTGGCTTCTGAAACGAGGGAGGGGTTGCGGTCGTGGCCGCCGGATGCTTGTGCCATGGATGCTCCTGCAGATGTGGCGCCCTTTCGAGCGGATGGGACCACTCTGGTCGCCGCACCGTGTGCCGCCTGTCGGCGCAGGGCGGCCACGGGCGTAGGAGCCGGCAAGCGGCCCGGCGGCACAGCCGCTCAGAACGTGCCGGGCAGCAGGATGCCGCTGTCGACGGTATCGATCCGCGTGCGGCCGCAGAAGGCCATGGTGATGTCGAGCTCTTTGTGGATGAGCTGCAGCGCGCGGGTCACGCCGGCCTCGCCGTAGGCGCCCAGGCCGTAGAGGAAGCTGCGGCCGATCAGCGTGCCGCGGGCGCCCAGCGCGCGGGCCTTCAGCACGTCCTGGCCGCTGCGGATGCCGCCGTCCATCCACACCTCGATCTCCGAGCCCACCGCCCGGGCGATCGCCGGCAGCGCGGCGATCGACGACGGCGCGCCGTCGAGCTGCCGGCCGCCGTGGTTGCTGACGATCAGCGCATCGGCGCCGCTGTCGACCGCCAGGCGCGCGTCGTCGGCGTCCATGATGCCCTTGAGGATCAGCTTGCCGCCCCAGCGCTTCTTGATCCACTCCACATCGCCCCAGTTGAGCTGCGGATCGAACTGCTGCGCGGTCCACGACGACAGCGACGACAGGTCGTCCACGCCCTTGGCATGGCCGGCGATGTTGCCGAAGGTGCGGCGTTTGGTGCCCAGCATGCCCCAGCACCAGTGCGGCTTGGTGGCCAGGTTCAGCAGGTTCTTCAGGGTGGGCCTGGGCGGCGCGGTGAGGCCGTTCTTGATGTCCTTGTGGCGCTGGCCCAGGATCTGCAAATCGAGCGTCAACTGCAGCGCGGTGACGTTGGCGGCCTTGGCCCGGTCGATCAGCCGCTCGATGAAATCGCGGTCGCGCATCACGTACAGCTGGAACCAGAACGGGTGCCGGCCGGTCGCCTCGGCCACGTCCTCCAGCGAGCAGATGCTCATGGTCGAGAGCGTGAACGGAATGCCGAAGGCCTTGGCCGCCCGGGCGCCGAGGATCTCGCCGTCGGCGTGCTGCATGCCGGTGAGGCCGGTGGGCGCGATCGCCACCGGCATCGCCACGTCCTGCCCGACCATGGTGGTGCGGGTGCTGCGGTTCTCCATGTTCACCGCCACCCGCTGGCGCAGCAGGATCTTCTGGAAATCGCTTTCGTTGGACCGGTAGGTGCCCTCGGTCCAGGCGCCCGAATCGGCGTAATCGTAGAACATCTTCGGCACCCGGCGCTTGGCGACGCGGCGCAGGTCTTCGATGCTGGTGATGCGGGAGAGATCGGGCACGCGGGCTCCTTCGGGTCGGGGCGCCATCGTAGGGCGGCACGGCGGCGGGCGCGCCGAATTTTGTTCTCCGGCACGGGAAATTATTTCCCGCGGACCGCGCGCTTCCGACGGCTCAGGTGCCGACCGGCTCGCCCGGTTGCTGCATCTCCAGCGTCGCCTCGAACACGGCGAACCGGCTGCGGCCGGCGCGCTTGGCGGCGTACATCGCGATGTCGGCGTGGCGCGCCAGCTCTTCGAAGCTGCGGCCGTGGTGCGGGAACAGCGCCACCCCGATGCTGGTCCCCACCTGCAGCCGCCGGTCCTCGATCACGAAAGGCTCGGCGCAGAGCCGCACCAGTTCGCCGGCGAGCACGTTGCCGCCGTTGGGGTCGTGCCCGAGCGAGGCCAGCACCACGAACTCGTCTCCGCCCTGGCGGCTGAGCGTGTCGGTCTGGCGCAGCGCGCGCGAGATGCGCTCGGCGAAGGCCACCAGCAGCGCATCGCCCGCGCTGTGGCCCATCGAGTCGTTGATGTTCTTGAAATGGTCCAGGTCCATGTACATCACCGCCAGGCCGGTGCCCTCGCGCACCGCCTGCGCGATCGCCTGGGTGGCGCGGTCGACCAGCAGCACCCGGTTGGGCAGGCCGGTCAGGGCGTCGTGCTGGGCCAGGTGGGCCATGCGCAGCGCCATCGCGCGGGTCTGGGTCACGTCGCGCAGCACCATCACCGCACCGACGACCACGCCGTGCGCGTCCTTGATCGGCGCGGCGCTGTCCTCGACGTCGAAGCGCACCCGCCGGCGGTTGAGCAGCGTGCCGCTGGCACTGGCGACGACCGACTTGCCGTTCGCCAGCGCGTTGCGGATCGGACTGCGGTCGGGCCCTTCGAACGAGCCTTCCTGCAGCGGCATGACGTACTCGACCGGCAGGCCGAGCGCCTCGGCCGAGGTCCAGCTGCTGATCCGCTCGGCCACCGGGTTGAGGTAGGTGATGCGGCCCTGCGCATCGGTGCTGACCACCGCGTCGCCGATCGAGGCGAGCGTCACGCGGAACCGCTCCTTCTCCTCCAGCAGCAGGTCCTCGGCCCGCTTGCGCTCGGTGATGTCGGTGGCCTGCACGAACACGCCGCGCACCTCGCCGCTGCCCTCGGCCCGGTCGGGCACGAAGCTGACCATCACGTAGCGCTGCGCGTTGGTGCCGTCGATCAGCGGCGTCTCGAAGGCGCGCGCCTCGCCCTGCAGCGCGCGGTACAGGTGGTGGGCGTTGGCGCCGGCGAGCCGCAAGCCCTCGGCTTCGGAGGGCAGCGCGGTATCTCCCGGGCGCACCGTCGGCGGCTCGGGGGTCTCGGCGAAGCTCTCCAGGTAGCTGTTGTTGGCGAAGCGGATCCGCAGCTTGCGGTCCCAGTAGGCGACCATGGCGGGCAGGCCGTGCAGGATGGTGCGCATGTCCTGCTCGGCTTCGTGCAGCCGCTCGGTGGTCTGCTGCCGCGCATCGAGTTCCCGCACGAACAGGCGGCCCAGCCCCAGGCACGCCAGCATCATCACGAGCGTGAGGCCGCCCAGCAGCCACGACCGGCGGACCCAGTCCGCATACACCACCGAAGCCGCCTGTGCGACGACGATGGTCAGGGGGTAGTCATCGAACTTCTTGAAGCGATAGAGGCGTTCCCGGCCATCGATCGTCGAGGTTTCCGGAAAGAAATCTTCCCCGGTGGCGAGGAAATTCCCCATGACCGGCGACTTGCTCAGGTCACGCCCGATCAGCGACTTGTCGTAGGGAAAGCGCGACAGGATGGTCCCGTCGCTGCGCGTGAGCGTGATGCGGCCTTCGCTGCCGAGGTTGATCTGGTTGAACAGTTCGCTGAGGTACTCGGTGCCGATCGTCGCGAGAACCACGCCCTGGAACACGCCGTCCTTGTCTTTGAGCCTTCTCGACACCACCACCACCGGCCGGCCGTCGAGGCGAGAAACGATCGGCTCGCTGATGAAAAGCCCCATGTCGGCGTTTTGCTGGTGGACCCGGAAATAGCTCCGGTCTGACACGTCCGCAATGCTCGGCGAGATCGTCCTGCTGGAGATGCGCACCATCCCCCGCGCGTCGGTCACGTAGATCTGCGACTCGGTGGCGGCGACGATGGCCTTGTCGAACAGCACCCGGTTGCGCAGGCCGGATTCCAGCGCCATGGTGGACGGGTCGTGGAGCTCGTCGATGACGCCGATGAGCGAACGGTTGTAGAAATCGAGCGTCCGCCGCAGGTTCTCTTCGATCGTGTTGGACAGGTTGCGGCCGTTGCGCTCCGCCTGTGCGGTCGATTCATGCCGGCTGTACAGCATTTCGGCGATGAAAAGGATGCCCATCCCCAGTGTCAGGGAGAGGGCCAGGAAGGGCAAGGCCCGGCGAAAAGGTGTGAGCGGCATGCTGCAGACAGGTGGGGGGCACTCCGAGGGTGCGGTACCGAATTTTAGGCGGTGGGGGGTACCCGGCGCCCCCGTACGTCATGGTGCCCCTACCGCAAGCCCGCCCCGCGCACCTCGATCCGCGCCTCGTCGTGCACCCGCCCCGCCCCGTCGACCAGTTGGATACGGTGCCGGCCGGGCCACGGCAGCCATCCGGCCTGGGCGCCACGGGCGAGCGGCGCGCCGTCGACCTGCCAGCGCAGCGCGCCGCCGCCCGCGGCCTGCAGCCGCACCCGCTGGTGGCGCGGCGGGATGTCAGGATCGAGCGCGACGATGGTGCCGTCGACCGGTGCGACGATGCGCGGCACCGTGCCGTCGACGGAGCCGCCCGCCCCGGCTGCAGTGGGGTTTTCGGCATCGAAAGCGCCTGCATCCGGCTCAGCACGCCGGCCATCAGCTATCGAATCCATAGCAAACAGGTTCTGCGCGGTGCCGGCCAGGAACCACTCGGTGCGCGGCGCCTCCAGCGCGTCGCCGAAACGCACCGCCGCCTGCACCACGCCGGGCGGCGGCATTGGCGCCCGGCTGGGCTGGCGGCGGTGCAGCTCGCCCATCACCGCCGCCCACACCGGCGCCGCGCCCGAGACGCCCGAGACGTCCCACATCGGCCCGCCCGCCGCGTTGCCGACCCAGACGCCGACGGTGTAGCGCTGCGACCAGCCCACCGCCCAGTTGTCGCGCATGTCCTTGCTGGTGCCGGTCTTGACCGCCGTCCAGAAACGGGTGGACAGCACGCTGTCGGTGCCGAAGGTGCGGGCCCGGGCGTTCGGGTCCGACAGGATGTCGCCGACGATGAAGGCGGCGCCCGCGTCCAGCGCGCGGTGGGCCGAGGGTGCGGTGCCGCCGGGTGTCGTGCCTTCCGCCAGCACCCGCGTACCACTCGCCATCCCGCCGTTGGCCAGCGTGCGGTAGGCGTTGGTCAGCTGCAGCAGCGACACCTCGGCGCTGCCCAGCGCCAGGCTGTAGCCGAAGTAGCCGCCCGATTCGCGCAGCGGCAGCCCCACCGCCTGCAGCTGCGCGAAGAACGCATCCGGCGACACCATCACCAGGGTGCGCACCGCCGGCACGTTGAGCGACGCCGCCAGCGCGGTGCGGGCCGATACCGCGCCCTTGAAGCGCCGGTCGTAGTTCTGCGGCACGTAGAGGCCCGACGCGGTCGCGATCTGCTCGGGCGAATCCATCAGCAGCGACGCGGCGGTCAGCCGCTTCTCGGCGATCGCTTCGCCGTACAGGAACGGCTTGAGCGTGGAGCCCGGCTGCCGCAGCGCCAGCACCCCGTCGACCTCCGCCGCCCGGCTGAGCGCGCCCGACGATCCCACCCAGGCCAGCACCGCGCCGCTGGCGTTGTCCAGCACCACCACCGCGCCGTCTTCCACATGCCGGCCCTCCAGCTCGCGCAGCTGGCGGTCGAGTGCCTGCACCGCGAACCGCTGCAGCGGCGCCGACAGCGTGGTGCGGATGTCCGCCGGAGGACGTGCCTGCTTCGGTGGCTGCGACGGCGACGACGGCTGCATGCGTGCCGGTGCAGACGGTGCAGTTGCGGTTGTCCCCGCAGCCGGCGCCATGGGCCGTACCCCCGCCCCGTCGCCCTCGCCCGGCAGTGGCTCCCTCTCTCCCGAGGAGGGGGCCGGGGCGAGGGCCGTCCCGCCCCGCGCCACCACCCGCGCCAGGTGCGGCGCAATGCCCTCGCTGGCGTCGTACCCCCGCCGCTGCAGCGCCGCCTGCGCGAACAGGTCGATGCCCGGGCAATCAGCCGTCGTCCCCGGCTCCATCTCGGCCAGCACCGCGCAGGCCCGCCGCGCCACCGCGGCGGGCGCGGCATTGGGCGCCCGCACCAGGGCCGCCGCCACCGCCGCCTCGCGCATGTCCAGCCCGTGCGCCGCCTTGCCGAACAGGGTGCGCGACAGCGCGTCGATGCCGACCAGCTCGCCGCGGAACGGCACCAGGTTGAGGTAGGCCTCCAGGATCTGGTCCTTGCGCCAGCCGCGCTCGAGCTGCTGCGCGGTGACCGCCTGGCCCAGCTTCTGCGCCATGTCGCGCCCGCCGCCGCGCCCCAGGTCGGCATCGAGCAGGCCGGCCAGCTGCATGGTGAGCGTCGAGGCCCCGCGGGTGCGCTGGTGCCAGAGCCGGCCCCAGGCCGCGGCCGAGACGGCGCGCCAGTCGACGCCGCTGTGTTCGTAGAAGCGCCGGTCCTCGCTCAGCAGCATCGCGCTGCGCAGTGCGGGCGACACATCGGCCAGCGCCACCCACTCGCCGCGCCGCACCGACGCGTCGGTGCGCAGCCGCTGCAGCAGCACGCCGTCGCGGTCGAGCACCCGCGTCTCCGACGGCCGGAAATCCCGCTCCACCTCGGCGAACGACGGCGCGGCGTGCGATGCGTTCGGCACGCCCAGCAGCGCGGCCGCTGCGCACACCGCGAGCGCCGGGCGCAGCATCCGCGGCACGGCGCGCAGCCTGCCGGCGCCCTGCCCCGCGATGCGCGGCCGCATCACCGCGTCAGTGGCCGTCGCCGGCCACTTCGGTCTTGCGGCCCGACAGGCCCAGCTTGCCGAGCAGCTGCACGTCGGCCTCGACATCCGGGTTGCCGGTCACCAGCAGCTTGTCGCCGTAGAAGATCGAATTGGCGCCGGCCAGGAAGCACAGCGCCTGCACCGCGTCGCCCATCTGCTGGCGGCCGGCCGACAGCCGCACCCGCGCCGTCGGCATGGTGATGCGGGCCACCGCGATCACCCGCACGAAGTCGAACGGATCGAGCGGTGCCGCATCGGCCAGCGGGGTGCCGGGCACCCGCACCAGGCTGTTGATCGGCACCGACTCGGGATACGGCTGCAGGTTGGCCAGCTGCGCGATCAGCCCGGCCCGGTGCACCGGCGATTCGCCCATGCCGACGATGCCGCCGCAGCAGACGCTGATGCCCGCCGCGCGCACCGCGGCCAGCGTGTCCAGCCGGTCCTGGTAGGTGCGCGAATCGACGATCTCGCCGTAGTACTCGGGCGCGGTGTCGAGGTTGTGGTTGTAGTAGTCCAGCCCCGCGTCGCGCAGCGCGACCGCCTGCTGCGGCTCCAGCATGCCGAGGGTGGCGCAGGTCTGCAGGCCCAGGCCCTTCACCGCCTCGACCAGCACCGCCATCTTCTCGATGTCGCGGTCCTTGGGCGCGCGCCAGGCGGCGCCCATGCAGAAGCGGGTGGCGCCGGCATCGCGCGCGGCGGAGGCGGCGCGCACCACCTCGTCCACCTCCATCAACTTCTGCGCCTTCACGCCGGTGTCGAACTCGGCCGACTGCGGGCAGTAGCCGCAGTTCTCGGGGCAGCCGCCGGTCTTGACCGACAGCAGCGTCGCCAGCTCGATATCGCCCGCCGGCCAGTGCTGGCGGTGCACCGTTTGCGCCTGGAACAGCAGGTCCATCAGCGGCTTTTCGAGCAGCGCCTGCACCGCGGCCACCGACCAGCGCTCGGGCGCCGCCGGGGCCTTGGCCGGCGGGCGGTGCAGGGTGACGGGGTGGGTGGGGGCGAGGGGCGTTGAGAGTTCGGTCATGGATTTGGGTGGGAAGTTGTGGGCACGCATTGGAAACTGCGTGCACCCAGCAACGGGGCAGGCAGCGTGGACATGCTGGCGCGAAGAGGATACGCGCAACAGGGCTCCCCCCAGTGCCTGATACGGATGGCCCGCACCGGCCTACGACACCGCGTGCTTGCGGGTCGCTCGACCGCTACCCGCGACCGAATACCCGCGCGGCGCGTACCCGTGAACGATTTTTAGGCTACCGCTTTAAAAAAGCGTCACACCTGAGATATCGAGTTTCAAATTCTCCACTCAACGAACAAAATTAGTCGGCGTCACGTCAGGCGGCGCAACACAAGAATATCTTATCGCCGCCCAATCAATTTTCGGCAAGTCATGGGAGTCGGCGCCGGCAGAATCAAAAGAGCGAAATATGCGACTGCCAAACGCAAGGGAAATAGCGGAACTCGGTGGCTGCGCCAGCATGGCCGACGCAGCCGCAGGTGCCGCAACGGTGCAGCTGCGGAAGCGTCGGCCGGTGCTACCGCATGGTCGGAAACGGGCGACACTGCGGCATCGGTACGGCAGGAGAGATGCTGCTGGAGAAGCAGTGGGCGGACTTGCTGGCCCGGCAGGGATGCGCGATCGGTGCCGGCTGGAGCGTATCGACAAAAATCAACACAATTACATTTACCATAATATGAAAAACCAATCAGTCTTTTAGTAGCAGCACTCATTTGCTCTGCAACCACCGCATTGGCAGGAATCATCTGTCCCAAAAACTGGATTTTGGAAAGCTGCATACTAGGCGCCTTCATAGGAGGCCTCATTTCTGACCAAGTCATAAAGATTTCAAATAGACCATGAGGCGCAATGGGCTGTGCGGAAGCGAAGCGTTTCTACAGCACTACCCGCCGCTCGGGGAACGCTTTGCCCCACACGAGCAGCCGGTAGCGCCGCGCGCCGTGGATGAAGTACGGATCGCCCTCCACCAGCGCCACGGCCCGTTCGCGCGATGCAACGTCGAGTACCCACAGGCCGCCGATGAAGGCTGCCCCGGGCGTTTCGCGCAGGCCGCCCCCGAGCAGGATTTCCGGGGCATGGGCGTCCAGGTAGTCAAGATGCGCCGCTGCGTGGGCCGCGCGGACAGGCAGCATCCGTTCGTCGTCATCGAAGATGGCAATCCAGCGCATCGGAAAGCTCCTGGTGGGGTTGGCGCCGTTTGGCGCCGCAAGGGTATCGGTTGCCGACAGGCGTGCAAAGCATCCACCAGGATGGGGTGGTGGCAGTGCAGGCAAAACACCATCTGGCTCGACGTCGCATCGTGCGGCATGCCAAGGCTTGCACTGCAGACGCGGGCATGGCAGCCCCGTGCAACTCAACTAAAAAATTAGCCAAAGCCTGCATCCATCGACGGCCTCAAGCTATCAATACCATCGCTGACACGGTCCACGCTCACGGCGCCGCCTGCACCGTCACCCGGGCGTTCGGCACCTCGCCGAACATCTCGGGCGCGTACATCGCCTCGACCCGGGTCGCGGGCAGCGAGAAGGCACCGACATTGTTCAGGCGCACGGTGTACTCGACCTTGAAGACGCCCTTGGGCACGTATTCGTAGTACGCGCGGAAGGCCTCGAAGCTGCGCTCCTCGTAGGCCAGCCAGGCGGCGCCGGGATCGACCGT
The DNA here is from genome assembly GCA_042867185.1 of Sphingomonas sp. NCPPB 2930. Classification (GTDB taxonomy): domain Bacteria; phylum Pseudomonadota; class Gammaproteobacteria; order Burkholderiales; family Burkholderiaceae_C; genus Xylophilus. The sequence continues at coordinate 94,911 of JBHZQV010000010.1, forward strand.
GTCCTTCTTGCCGGCCTGGGCGGCGATTTCCGAATCGCGGCCCAGGCCGCTGCCGAGGATGGTCGCGCCACCGGGGATCGGGTCGCTCAGCACCACCCAGGTCATCGGGGCGGAGGCGTTCACCTCCACCACGATGCGCAGCACGTCGCCCCCGGGTATAGCGGCCGGGCTGGGCCTGCTCGACCGCGGTGACGGTCTTGGTGACCGCATAGCCGGCGGCGAACGGTGCGGTGCGCGGCACGGCGGCCCGCGACTGCACGGTGAGCCAGGGCTTGCCGGTGCCCTGCTGCTGGACCTCCAGCGTGCCGGCGCCGGCTGCCCCACCGGCCGCACCGGCCGGCCACGGCAGGAACATGCCGTTGTGCAGCAGGCCGGTGGGCGACGCGGGCGCGCCGAAGGCGCTGCGCTGGTGCGCCGCGCCGCCGGTGTCCGACGCTTGGGCGCGCACCACCTTGCTCCAGTCCACCTGGGCAGTGGCATCGCCCAGCGTGGCACGGGTGGTGCCGGCGACCGGCGTGGACTCGAACTTCGCCGAGAACTTCTCCAGCGCCAGCCCGCCCCACAGGTTGGCGGTGGTGGTGTGCCAGGCGCCGCCCTGCTGCCGCGCGATGAAGCCGTTGGCCAGGCGGCCCATGTCGTCCTTCCAGGCCGGGTCGTCCATCACCGCCAGCATGAGCTTGGCGGTGTTGGCGTCGCCGTTGGCCATCAGCCACCACCAGTAGTCGCCCTCTTCGGTGCTGAAGACCAGCTTGGTGCCCTGGTAGGACAGCCGGCCGCGCAGGATCTGCTGGGCCTCTTCGAGCCGCTGGGCGCGCTGGGGCACGTCCTGCACCCGCTTCAGGATGTTGAGCCAGTCGATCACCGCATGCGTCGGCCACTGGTTGGGTGCGACGGCGATGCTGCCGACCATGCGGCCCTGCGCCAGCCCGTAGCGCGAGAGCGCCTCGATGGCCGCGATCTTGCGCACGTCCAGGTCTTTCTGCCGCGACCAGAAGGTGCGCTGGATGCGGCCCTCCACGAAGGCGGCCAGGCCGCGCGCCATCGCGTCGCGTTCGGCCGGCGGCAGCACGAACTCTGGGTGCAGCGCAGAGGCCTCGTGCGTGGCGGCCAGCAGGTAGGCGGTGAGCGTGTCGCTGCCCCGGTCGTCCTGCCCCTCGCGCGGCGGGAAGTAGCTGGCCAGGCCGTCCTTGTCGAGGTAGGTGGGCAGCTCGGCGGCCACGGTCTTCCACAGGGCGCCGTCGGCCAGGCCCACCGCCTTGCTGGTCTTTTGCTCCAGGCAGAGGAACGGGTAGTGGGCGAACCAGTCGCGCACGCCGGGCAGGCCCTCGGCCAGTCGGGGCTGCAGCATCAGCTGGATGCCGCCGCGCTTGGCGCCGGTGGCGGGCAGGGCGCCGGCGGGCGCGGCCACGTCGAGCCTGAAGGGCCCGTCGAGCTGCACCAGCGTGGCCTGCTGCACCGATAGCGGCACGGCGGGCACGATGCGCTGGCGGGCCTTCAAGGCGTCGCGGGCGGTGGCGCCGGTGGCCGTGTCGCGGGCGGAGATCTCCCACAGCAGCGCCTCGGCGCGGGTCTGGCCCAGTTGCTCGGGCGCGGTGACGTTCCAGGTCACCTCGCGCGATCCGCCCGCCGGAATCTCCACCGTCTGCCCTGGCAAGTCGAGGAGGGTCGCGCGTGCGGTGGCCTCGACCGTCATCGGCTTGGCGGTGGTGTTGCGCAGGGTGACCTGCGCGCGGAAGTCGTCGCCTTCGCGCACCAGCGGCGGCAGGCCGCTGATGATCTGCAGGTCCTGGGTGGCGCGGATGGTGGTCTGGCCGGTGCCGAAGCTGCCGGTGCCCGCATCGGCCACCGCGACGATGCGGAAGCTGGTGAGCGCGTCGTTCAGCGGCACGTCGACCTGGGCCTGGCCGTTGGCATCCAGCACCACCCGCGGGTTCCAGAGCAGCAGCGTGTCGAGCAGCTCCCGGGTGGCGCTGCGCCCGCCGCCGCCGCCCGCGGGCACCGCCTTGCGGCCGAAGTGCCGGCGGCCGACGATCTCCATCTGCGCGGTGGAGGTCTCGACGCCCCAGGCGCGGCGCTGCAGCATCGCCTCCAGCAGGTTCCAGCTGGTGTTGGGCATCAGCTCCAGCAGGGCCTGGTCGACGGCGGCCAGCGCCACCTCGGCACCGGCGGCGGGCTTGCCGTCGGGCAGCGTGGCCCGCACCGTGACCTTGGCGGTGCCGCGCACCGGGTAGCTCTCCTTGTCGGCAGCCACCTTCACATCGATCCGGTGGGCCTGGGTGCCGACGCGGATCTCGGCCATGCCGAGCCGGTAGGCCGGCTTGCTCAGGTCGACCAGCGCGGTGGGGGCGACGTACTCCTTGCCCTCGTAGCGAAAGGCGGTCCACCATGCGCGCGGGGCCTTGAAGCCCCAGGTGAAGAAGCTGTACCAGGGCACCTCGCGCAGCCGGCCACGCAGGGCCAGCACGCTCACGTACACGTTGGGGCCCCAGCCCTCCTGGACCTTGATCTCGACCGTCGGGTCCTGGCCGCGGAGCTGCACCACCTGCGTCTCGAGGATGCCCTCGCGCTCCACCGCGACCAGCGCGGTCGCCTGGCGGAACGGCATGCGCACCTGCAGCCGGGCGGTCTCGCCGGGCTCGTAGGTCTTCTTCTCGGGCAGCACGTCGATCCGGTCGTGGTCCTCGCCGCCGAACCAGATCTCGCCCTGGCGGGTGACGTAGACGGTGCCGCCGGCCTGGACGGCGCGGCCGTCGCCGTCCTTCGCGGTGACGACCAGCTCGACCTGGCCGGCGTTCTTCAGCCGGGTCTCGCACTGCAGCAGGCCGCGGCTGTCGCTCTTGCCGCTGCAGACCTCGCCCAGGTCCTGGGTGTCGGTGCTGTTGTCGTAGGTGTAGAAGCCGCCGACCATCCGCTTGCGGCTGGTGGTGACGGTGCGGGAGACGGCGCGCACCGACAGGGCCACGCCCTCCTTCGGCTTGCCGGCCAGGTCGAGCGCCAGCGCCTGCATCCGCAGGGCCTTCTGCACCGACACCCAGCCCTCGGTCTTCAGGCCCACCACCACGCCGGCGGGCCACAGGGTGGCGGTGCTGCGGATCGTCTGCAGCTCGCCGTTGGGGTCGGCGTAGGTGGCTTCCACCAGCAGATCGCGCGGCTGCGCTGCGGCGGGCAACTCGGGCAGCGAGAGCGTGCCGTTGCCCTCGGCATCCAGCACCACCGGCAGCTTGTCGGCGACGACGCGGGTGTCGGTGGCCGCCGCGGGCGTTTCCTCGCCGGCATCGTCGTCGTCGGCACCGCGCGAGTGCGCATCGGCCCGGGGACGGGGCGCCGCGAAGCTGAAGCCGTCGTAGTCGGGGAAGTCGAAGGGCCGCGGCCGCACCAGGGCCGACACCCGCACCGGCAGGCGCGCCGCGCCGCCCCCCGCCACATAGCCCACCCGCAGTTGCAACGGTACCGACCGGGCATCGACCAGCGGGCCCTGCTGCACCGGCGCGATCCGGCCCTCGAAGACCGGCAGGCGAAATTCCTCGACCCGGAAGTTGCCGGTGGCGAGCTGGCGGCCGGCGGCGTCGCCGTCTTCGCCGGGGCTGCCGGCGCGGCCGGCCGGTGTGTCGTCCTGCCGCAGCGCGACGCTGTAGCTGCCCAGCTTGGCGGCCGGCGGCAACTTGAAGCTGCTCTCGGCGCTGCGGCCGCCGGTGCCGGTGCTGCGCCAGGCCAGCGGCTGGGTGAACTGCTGGCCGCTGCCGACGTGGGTGATCACCAGCGTGCCCGGCCAGCGGGCCGGCAGTCCGAAGCCGGTGCGCGTTTCGGTGCGCAGGTAGTGCTTCATCGACACGGTTTCGCCGGCGCGCAGCAGGGTGCGGTCGAACACGGTGTGGGCGCGCCGGTCGGCCACCGGGGTGTGGCGGGTGGGCACGTTGAAGCGCCAGGGCTCGATGCCGCGCTGCCAGTCGCTCCAGGTGAAGGCCATGTCGTCGGCACCGGCGCTGCGGGCGCGGGCACTGACGAAGTAGGCGCGGCGGTAGTCCCAGTCGTTCTGGCCGGCGCAGCGGGGTGCCTCGGGCGACAGGCCCTCGATCCGGGCCAGGCCCTGCGCGTCGGTGGTGCCGGTGGCCAGCGCCTTGCCGGAGCAGTCGGATACCTGCACCGCGGCGCCCGCCACCGGCAGGCCCTTGTCGAGCGAGGTGACCCACACCGCGGCGTTCTCGCGGCCCAGCTTGAAGTGCACGCCCAGGTTGGTGACCAGCGCGCCGGTGCGCACGAACATCGGCCGCTGCGCGCCGTAGCGGTCGTCGAGCAGGGCCTCGCCCAGCCGCTGCGACGCGATCTCGACCACATGGAAGCCCGGGTCCAGCGGGATGCCGACCACTTCGAAAGGCCGCGGATCGCTGCCTTCCGCACGCGGCAGGTCGAGCGTCTTCACGCCCGCCTGGCCGCCCAGCAGCGAGACGCTGCGGGTCTCGACCCGGTCCGACGGCCGGTTGGAGCCCTCCTGTGGCAGGGCGGGCGGCAGCGGCCCGCGCACGTCGCGCTGGGCCTGGCTGCGCTGCACGCTGCCGTCGTCGTAGCGCTGCAGCAGTTGCATCCAGCGGATGATCTCGGCGTCGCTCTGCGGCCGCAGGTCGCTGACGGTGCCGGCGGGCGGCGCGGCGGCGCCGGGCGCCAGGGCCTTGACCGGCAGCGCCGGCTCGACCTTGCGCAGCGTGACCGGCAGCATGCCCTTGCCGGTCTTCTCGCTGTCGGGCTCGGCGAAGCGCTCCACCACGCCGAAGGGCGCGGCCGCGAACTTGGCGAGCGGTGGCAATGCGCCGGTGCGGGCCTGCAGCGGGAAGCTGCCGGCATTGCGCAGCGGGCGGCCCGACGCGTCCTGGAAGCCGGCGGGCAGCTCCAGCGTGTAGGTGGCGTCTTCGTCGAACGGGCCGGTGAAGCGCAGCGCGTTGACGACGCTGTCGGGATCGGGCGCCTTCTGGCCGGCGGGCCGGGCCTCGTCGCCCTCGAACACCGGCGTGCCGGCCTGGCTGCCGCCGCGCAGCCGGATCGCACCGGCCTGCTGGCGGGTGACCGGCGCATTGAAGCGCAGCGACATCGGCCGGATCGGCAGGCAGGCGGCCTGCGCGTTCTCGCGGGTGCAGGAGAACTCGGCGGAGAAGGGCTCGCGCACCGTCCAGGTGAAGCGCTTCTCGACGGTGCTGGGGATGCCGCTGGGCGTGGCCACGCCCGGGCCGACGACGATGCTCACCTTGCCGCCGGGCGGCAGGGTGCGGTTGCAGGCCAGGGTGGCGACGGCCAGCGGCTCCTTCTCGGCACGCTCGGCCAGGCCGGTCGCCTTCAGCACCGCGGCGCGCTGCGCGCCCTCGATCGCCCGCACCGGCACCCGCTCGCCCAGGCCGTCGACCGCGCACCAGACGTTCTGCTGCACGCTGGCCGCGGTGGCGGCGCCGTTGAACTGCAGCACGAAGAACTGCGCTTCGTCGATCGCCTGGTAGGTGCCGGGCCGGGTGGCGACGACGAACGGACCGCCGCTATTGAATTTATAGCTGTTAGCCGGCACCAGTGGCTGGCCGGAGGCCGATTTGAACGTGGAAACCGGCTGCACGGTGCAGGAGACGCCCGAAGGCAGGTCCGCGGCGAAATCGAAGACCCATTCGCGGTCGCTGGTCCAGCGGCCGGTGCCCTTGCCCGCCTCGGCGTCGCTGCAGCGCAGGGCCAGCGGCGCGGGTGCGGCCGGGTCGCCGAAGCGGATCGCCGGGCCGTCGAACCTGGCGACCGCCTGCCGGATGCGGGCCACCTCGCCCTGCGGCGAGAAGCTGGCGATCTGCAGGGCATGGGCGGCGGGCACGGCACCCAGTGCGGCGGCGGCCAGGGTGGCCAGAACTAGGCGGTGGATCGTCATGCGCACGGTCTCGGAAAGCGGGTGGGCAAGCGTAGCCGATGCGCGCGCGTCTCTCGTGGTGTCTTACAGGCCGCGCGGGCCGCACGGGCGACAATCGTCGAACTCCCGCACGCCGCGCCGCCCCGCGCACCCCCTGGCCCTCCCCGGCCGCCCACGCCGCCGTCCACGCTGCCCATGCCGCCCTCGCCCTCCACCCGCCGCTGGGAAATCGATGCCCTGCGCGGCCTGATGCTGGTGCTGATGACGCTCACGCATTTGCCGACGCGGCTCACCTCGCCCGCCGGCCAGCCCTTCGGCTATGTCTCGGCGGCAGAGGGCTTCGTCCTGCTGTCGGCCTACATGGCGGGCATGGTCTACGGCCGCCTCGCCTGGAAGAAGAGCATCGCCGAGATGGAGAAGGCCTACCTGCGGCGCGCGCTCAAGGTCTACTGGTGCCAGGCCGCCACCCTGCTGTTCCTGTTCACCGTGATCGCCTTCTTCGGCCTGAAGGTGGACCAGCATGCGGTGAAAGACCTGATGTCCTTCTACCTGCAGAACCCCGGCACCGCCCTGGTCGCGGGCCTGGTGCTGGTCTACGAGCCGCCGCTGCTCGACATCCTGCCGCTGTACGTGCTCTTCATGCTGGCCAGCCCCTGGGTGCTGGCGGCCGCCCTGCGCCACGGCTGGGCGCCGGTGATGGGCGTCAGCGTGCTGCTCTGGGTGCTGGCGCAGTTCGGCCTGGGCGAATGGATCTACAACGCCACCGACGCGCTGGTCGGCATGCCGGTGCCCTACCAGGAGACCGGCTCCTTCGCCACCTACGGCTGGCAGTTCCTCTGGATGCTGGGCCTGTGGATGGGCGCCAGCCGCAACGATCCGCAGGCGCCGCCGTTCGCCTTTCCCAACTGGACGCTGGTGGTCGCCACCTTCGTCGTCGCGATCGGCTTCGCCTGGCGCCACGTGGTGGGCCAGGCGCCGTTCGAGGGCAATTCCCAGCTCAACCTGCTGTTCGACAAATGGACGCTGGCGCCGATGCGGCTGATCAACCTCTTCGGGCTGATGGTGCTGGCGATCCGGTTCGGCCCGGCGCTGGTGCGCCGGATGCCGCGCCTGCCCTGGCTGGAGACGATGGGCGCGGCGTCGCTGCCGGTGTTCTGCACGCACCTGGTCGTCGTGCTGCTGGTGCTGACCTTCTTCGGCTCCGATCCGCAGGCCCGGCCCTGGTGGATGGACGGGGTGCTGCTGGCCGCCTGCTTCGGCACGCTCTATCTGGTGGCGCGGGTGTCGCTGCGGTGGGACAAACCGCTGGGAGAAGAAGCGCCCAAGCGGGCTGCGAATACGACCGGGGCGGGTGCTGCGACGCGCTGACGCAGGCGAAAGCTGGTGCGTCTCGACGCAGCCTGGCGCACGCGGCGGCCAGCGCTGCGCTCCCGGGGCGCGCTCAGCGCGCGACTGCCGCCGCGGAAGAGGTCAGCACCGGGGCCGGCGTCGATGCGGCCGGCGGCGCGCTGGTCGCCAGCGTGGCGGGCCGGTCGGCGGGGTTGCCGCCGGGCGCATCCACATAGGCGCCGATCACCGACTGCCAGAGGTCGTAGCCCGCCTCGTTCATGTGCAAGCGGTCCTGGCCGAACAGTTCCATCCGCGGCGCGCCGGTGGCATCGAGCATGGGGGTGAAGATGTCGATGTACTGCGCATTGGGCACGGTGCGCACGTAGGCGGCCAGCAAGGCGTTGGCCTCGCGCACCTTGGGCATCAGGCTGGCCCGCAGCGGGCTGGGCTTGATCGAGATGTAGTCGATATGCGCGTGCGGCAGTTCCTGGCGCACGGTGCGCACGAAGCTCTGGAAGCTCTCCAGCACCTGCTCGGGCGTGCGGCCTTCGGCCAGGTCGTTGTCGCCGGCATACACCAGCACCTGGCGCGGCTTGTACTGCAGCACCAGCTGCTTCACGAAATACGTGCAGTCGGCCATGGTGGAGCCGCCGAAACCGCGGTTGATGACCACCGGCTGCTTGCGGAAATCCTGCGCCAGGTCGGTCCACATGCGGATGGTGGAGCTGCCGACGAACAGCACGCCGTCGGTGGCCGGCGCCTTGGCGCGGTCGGAGGCGGCGAAGGCGGCCATGCTCGACTGCCAGCGCAGCTCGGCGGCCGGAATCGCCCGCGCCAGCGGGTTGGTCGATGCCGCCATCCCCAAAGTGTCCCCGGCGGGCGCCGCCTGCACCACCGCGGCACCGCCCCCCGCCGCCAGGACGGCGACAGCGAGAGCGCGGGTGGCGATACGGCGGCGGAGTGCGGGGAAGTCACGTTGCATGGCGGTGGCGAGCAATAGAGTGAAGGAAGGGCTTCGGGCCTGCGAAGGGCGACGAGTTCCGCGATATTACGCAGTTGCCTCCAAAAGATGCAGCATTTGGTACGTTCTCCTCACCGAATGCAAGCCCTTCTGCCCGTGCAAATACCGTGCCGGCTAGAAGCTTTCCCAATCGTCGTTGTCGGCTGCCGCGACCTTTTCGCGGACCGGTGCCGCGCTGGCCGCCGGGGCCGGCCCCGCCTTGGCCGCCGGCCTGCCGGAGGCGATGCGGGGTGCCGTGGCAGGCTTGGGCACAGCGGCGGTCCGCGCCGGCGCCGCGACCGCGACCGGCCTGGCTGCCCGGATCGCCGCTGGCGCCGCCATCCGCGGAGCGGGCGCTGCGATGTGGGCGATAGGGGCGGTAGGGGCGGACGCCGCAGGGCCGCCCAGCTTGAACACCGAGATCGCATCGGTCAGCCGCTGGGCCTGGTCGCGCAGCGAAGACGCGGCCGCGGCACTCTCCTCCACCAGCGCCGCGTTCTGCTGGGTCATCTGGTCCAGGTGCCCCACCGCCTGGTTCACCTGCCCGATGCCGTCGCGCTGCTCCGACGAAGCGGCATGGATCTCCGCGATCAGGTCCGAGACCTGGCGCACGCCCTGGACGATCTCGCCCATGGTCTGGCCCGCCTGGGCCACCTGGCGGGAGCCGACTTCCACCGTCTCCACCGATGCGCCGATCAGGGTCTTGATCTCGCGCGCCGCCTGCGCGCTGCGCTGGGCCAGGCTGCGCACCTCGCTGGCCACCACGGCGAAGCCCCGGCCCTGCTCGCCGGCCCGGGCCGCTTCGACCGCCGCATTCAGGGCCAGGATGTTGGTCTGGAACGCGATGCCGTCGATGGTGCCGATGATGTCGCCGATCCGGCGCGACGAGCCGCTGATCTGCTCCATGCTGGACACCACCTCGGCCATGACCTCGCCGCCGCGGGTGGCGGCCTGGGCGGCGGTGCCGGCCAGCTGGCGGGCCTGGTGGGCGGTGTCGGTGGACTGGCTGACGGTGCTGGTGAGCTGCTCCATGCTGGCGGCCGTCTGCTGGAGGCTGGAGGCGGCCTGCTCGGTGCGCGCCGAGAGGTCCTGGTTGCCGTGGGCGATCTCGGCCGACGCGGTGGAGACCGATTCGACGCCCGAGCGCACCTCGCCGACCACGCCGCGCAGGCGCTGCACCATCGTGTCGAGGGCCTGCAGCAGCTGGCCGAACTCGTCGCGGCGGGCCGGCTGCGGCGGGGCGGTCAGGTCGCCGGCGGCGATCGATTCGGCCAGCCGCACCGCATGGGCCAGCGGCTGGGTCATCGCCCGCACCAGCAGCGCCACCAGCACGGCACCGGCGACCAGCAGCAGGGCCATCGTGCCCAGCGTCATGGCCAGCGCCTGGCGGCGGGAGGACTGCAGCGCCTGCATGGCGGCGTCGCGCTGCCGCTCCTGCACCTTGACGAAGGCATCGAGCGCGCCGACATAGCGGCCGATGGCCGGCAGGTAGGTCTTCTCGACGAAGTCCGCCGGCACGGCCGCGCTGGCCGACGCGGTCTTGAGTTCGCGCGCCTGCTTGTTCAGCGCCAGCACCGCCACCCGCTCGTCGGCCACCTTCTGCAGGGCGGCCTTGTCGGCATCGCTGGTGGCTTCGGCCACGACCTTGCTCTGGATGCCGCTGATCGCGGCGACGCCCGACTTGACCCGTGCGTCGAACAGCGCGCCGAGCGCGGTATCGGCCGACGCATTGCTCGCCAGCACCCGGTCGCCCACCGTCTCGGTGGCGCCACGCCATTCGATCGCGGTGGCGATGCGGTGCTCGTACGCCCGCACCTGCTCCATCGCCGCATCGGCCAGCACCGTCGCCCGGTACTGGGACCAGGCGGTCACCGCCAGGGTGAGCAACAGCAGGCCGAAAACGCCGCACCACAACTTGGTCGATACGCGACGGTCGTTGAATTTCATGAAAATATTTCGTGTAGTGAACACAACATGAGAAAGGAAACATTCTGATTCATGCGGCACCCGACGCCGTGCTTATCTTCCGGCTGAAATTTAGTTTGCGGCGCAAATACAACGGCGCCCTGCTACGTTTTCGATAGCTGATGGCCGAGCAGCGGTCGCTCCGATAGCCCCTTTCGTCCGAATCGCCACGTAGGCGCCCTAGAATGGTCGCGTGCCCACCTTCCAGAACGCCGACCTGCATTGCCACTCCGTGGTCTCCGACGGCACGCTCACGCCGGAGGCCCTGGCGTCGCGCGCCAAGGCCAACGGCGTCGAGTTGTGGGCCCTGACCGACCACGACGAGATCGGCGGCGTGCAGCGCGCGGCCGCCGCGGCGAAAGCGGTCGGCCTGCCCTACCTGACCGGCGTCGAACTGTCGGTGACCTTCGCCGACGAGACGGTGCACATCGTGGGCCTGGGCTTCGATGCCGAGAACGCCGACCTGCGCCAGGGCCTGGCCGACACCCGCGACGGCCGTGGCCCGCGGGCCCGCGAGATGGCGGCCCAGCTGGAGCGCGTCGGCATCGCCGGTGCCTACGAAGGCGCGCTGCGTTTCGTGGGCAACCCGGCGCTCGTCTCGCGCACCCACTTCGCCCGCTTTCTGGTGGAGACGGGCGTCTGCCGCGACACCTCCGAGGTGTTCCGCCGCTACCTCACCGAAGGCAAGCCGGGCTACGTGCCGCACCGCTGGGCCTCGCTGTCCGACGCGGTGCACTGGATCACCTATGCCGGCGGGGTCGCGGTGATCGCCCATCCGGGCCGCTACAAGTTCACCGCCAACGAGGAGTTCGCGCTCTTCAGCGAATTCAAGACCCACGGCGGCCGCGGCGTGGAGGTGGTCACCGGCAGCCATACGCCGTCGGAATACGCCACCTACGCCGACATGGCGCGCGAGTTCAACCTGGCCGCCTCGCGCGGCAGCGATTTCCACAGCCCCGAGGAATCCCGCACCGACCTGGGCGGCCTGCCGCCCCTGCCGGCCGATCTGGAACCGGTCTGGACGCTGCTGCAGGACCGGATCCAGTGAAGGACGCGGGGCGTTGACGCCGGCGCCGTCCGCGCTGACCGGCCTCGTCCTGGCCGTGGTGGCCACCGCCTGTTTCGCCACCCTCGATGCCAGCACCAAGGTGGCCGGGGCCAGCGTGCCGCTGGCGATGGCGCTGTGGTTCCGCTATGCCTTCCAGGCCTGGTCGACCACCGCGGCCATCATTCCCACCCGCGGCTTCCGGGCGCTGCGCACCGAGCACCCGCGCTTCCAGTGCCTGCGCGGCCTGCTGCTGATGATGACCAGCATGTTCTCGTTCTTCAGCCTGCAGCACATGCCGGTGGGCGAGTTCACCGCCATCGTGATGGTGACCCCGCTGGCGATCACCGTGCTGGCCGCGACCGTCCTGCGCCAGCAGGTCTCCGGCATGCGCTGGGCGCTGGTGGCCGGCGGCTTCGCCGGCACGCTGGTGGTGCTGCGGCCCGGCGGCGACGCGTTCGGCTGGGCGATGCTGCTGCCCTTGGGCCTGGTGGTCTGCAACGCCTGGTTCCAGGTGCTGACCAGCCGGCTGGCCCAGACCGAAGACCCGATGGTGATGCAGTTCTACAGCGGCTGGGTCGGCACCCTGGTGATGTCGGCGATCCTGCCCTTCGTCTGGGTCACGCCCACCAGCGGCAGCGTGTGGCTGGCGCTCGGCCTGATGGGCCTGATGGGCACCGTCGGGCATTTCCTGCTGACCCTGGCCTATGCCCGCGCGCCGGCCGCCACGCTGATGCCCTGCCTCTACGCGCAGATCGGTTTCGCGGTTCTGGCGGGCTGGCTCTTGTTCGACCACGTACCCGACCGCACATCGGTGGCAGGCATCCTGCTGATCGCGGCCTGCGGCGCGATGGGCGCCTGGCTCACCGTGCGGGAAAGCCGCATCGTCGTCCAGCCGGCAGAGGGATGAAGCACACCCCGGGCGCGGTGCGACGCACCGGCGCCCCCGCAGCGCATTGAAGAGAGAAGAAGACCATGGCCCAGTATTTCGAAGTCCACCCCGACAATCCGCAACCGCGGCTGCTCAAGCAGGCCGCCGCCCTGCTGCAGCGCGGCGGCGTGGCCGCCGTGCCCACCGACTCCAGCTACGCGCTGGTCTGCCACCTCGACGACCGCGACGCGGTCGATGCGATGCGCCGCATCCGCCAGGTCGACGACCGCCACCACCTGACCCTGATCTGCCGCGACCTGAGCGAGCTGGCCAGCTACGCGCGGGTCGACAACAAGCAGTTCCGGCTGCTGAAGTCGGCCACGCCCGGCGCCTACACCTTCATCCTGGAAGCCTCCAAGGAAGTGCCGCGCCGCCTGAGCCATCCGCAGCGCAAGACCATCGGCCTGCGGGTGCCCGACCACAAGGTGCTGCAGGCGCTGCTGGAAGCGCACGGCGCGCCGCTGTTGGCCACCACGCTGATCCCGGCGGGCGAAACCGAGTCCCTCAACGACGCGGCCGACATCCGCGCCCGCTACGAGAAGCTGCTGGCGGCGGTGGTCGATGCGGGCGCCTGCCCGGCCGAACCCACCACGGTGATCGACCTGGTACCGATGGGCATCGGCGAAGATCCGGTGCTGGTCCGCCGCGGCAGCGGAAGCCTCTCGGCCCTGGGCATGCCCGATTAGATACGTCCTGCCCGCTGCACAACCCTCTGGGACAATCGCCTGTGGATTTCGCCAACCTGATCCAGACCGTGATGGTCTACGCCCTGCCGGTGCTCTTCGCCATCACGGTGCACGAGGCCGCCCACGGCTATGCGGCGCGCCATTTCGGCGACAACACCGCGCTGATGATGGGCCGCATCACGCTCAACCCCCTCAAGCACATCGACCCGGTCGGCACCATCCTGATGCCGGTGATGCTGTATTTCCTGACCTCCGGCGCCTTCCTGTTCGGCTATGCCAAGCCGGTGCCGGTGCAGTTCGGCAACCTGCGCAATCCCAAGCGCGACATGGTCTGGGTGGCGCTGGCCGGGCCGCTCTCCAACTTCGTGCAGGCGATCCTGTGGGCGGTGGCGATGGTCGCGCTGGTGGCCCTCGACATCGACGAGCCGTTCTTCCTGAAGATGGCCCGGGCCGGCGTGCTGGTCAACCTGGTGATGTGCGCCTTCAACCTGTTCCCGCTGCCGCCGCTCGACGGTGGCCGGGTGCTGGTCGGCCTGCTGCCGTGGAAGCAGTCGCAGATGGTTTCGCGCGTCGAGCCCTACGGTTTCTTCATCGTGCTGGCGCTGGTCGCCACCGGGCTGGTGGGCACCTACTGGCTGCAGCCCCTGATGTCGGTCGGCTACAGCGCGATCAACCTCCTCATCACGCCGCTGGTCTCGCTGCTGCGCTGACCGGCGCCCCTCTCTTTCTCCGTTTTTTGCTGCCATGCGCCCCACCCGTTTCCTGACCGGCATCACCACCACCGGCACGCCCCACCTGGGCAACTACGTCGGCTCCATCCGCCCCGCCGTGGCCGCCAGCCGCCAGCCGGGTGCCGAGAGCTTCTACTTCCTGGCCGACTACCACGCCCTGATCAAGTGCGACGAGCCGGCCCGCATCCAGCGCTCGACGCTCGAGATCGCCGCCAGCTGGCTGGCGGCCGGCCTCGACCCGGAGCGTGTCACCTTCTACCGCCAGTCCGACATCCCCGAGATCCCCGAACTGACCTGGCTGCTGACCTGCGTCACCGGCAAGGGCCTGCTCAACCGGGCGCACGCCTACAAGGCATCGGTCGACCGCAACGCGGCCGCCGGCAACGATCCCGATGCCGACGTGAGCGCCGGCCTCTTCATGTACCCGGTGCTGATGGCCGCCGACATCCTGCTGTTCAATGCGCACCGGGTGCCGGTGGGCCGCGACCAGGTCCAGCACATCGAGATGGCGCGCGACATCGCGTCAAGCTTCAACCACCTCTACGGCGAGCACCTGGTGCTGCCCGAGGCGCAGATCGAGGAATCGGTCGCGCTGCTGCCCGGCCTCGACGGCCGCAAGATGAGCAAGAGCTACGACAACACGATCCCGCTCTTCGTGCCGCAGGCCGAGCTGAAGCGCCGCATCGCCGCGATCGTCACCGACTCGCGCGCGCCCGGCGAGGCCAAGCAGACCGAAGGCTCGGCCCTGTTCCAGGTCTACCAGGCCTTCGCGAGCGCCGACGAGACGGCCGCGCTGCGCCGGGCCTATGCCGACGGCATCGGCTGGGGCGACGCCAAGCAGACGCTGTTCGAGCGCATCGACCGCGAAGTGGCGCCGATGCGCGAGCACTACCAGTCGCTGATCGCCGACCCGGCGAAGATCGAGGACATCCTGATGGCCGGCGCGGCGAAGGCCCGGGCCCTGGCGACGCCGCTGATGGCCGAACTGCGCCAGGCCGTCGGCCTGCGCCGCCTGGCCGGCGCACCCGCCGCCGCCACGCCCGCCAAGGCCACCCGGGCGGCCCTGCCGACCTTCAAGCAATACCGCGAGGCCGACGGCCGGTTCCGCTTCAAGCTGCTCGACGCCGACGGCACGCTGCTGCTGCAGAGCCGCGCCTACGCGGCCCCCCGCGATGCGGCGCAGGCGATCACTGCCCTGCAACAGCCGGGCGCCGACCTGGCTGCGCTGCTGGCCGATGGCGCCGAAGGCCTGGCGGACCGCGAGGCCATCACGGCCGCCCTGCGGTCCCTGGCCGCCGCGAAGGCCTGAGGCCGGTTTGCCCTGGACGCTGGCCGCTGCCGGCCACAGCGACATCCTGCTCAAGAAAAGCCGGTTCATCGGCTGCGTCGAAGGGGTGGACGGCCGGCCCGCCGCCGTGGCCCGGGTGGCGGCGCTGCGCCAGCAGCATCCCGACGCCGCCCATGTCTGCTGGGCCTTGCGGGCCGGCGGCCAGTCGGCCGCGGTGGACGATGGCGAGCCCGGCGGCACCGCCGGCCGCCCCATGCTGGAGGTGCTGCGGCACCACGACCTGGACGGCGTGCTGGCGACCGTGGTGCGCTACTTCGGCGGCACCAAGCTGGGCGCGGGCGGGCTGGTGCGCGCTTACTCCGATGCGGTAGCCCAGGCCTTGGCCACGGCATCGAAGACCGAGGTTCGCCGGCTGTCCACGCTGGAATGCGAGGTGCCGTATGCGCTGGAAGGCATGGTGCGGCGCACGATCGTGGCGGCGGGGGCCACCCTGCTGGAGGTACGCCACGGAACCGGCGTGCGCCTCCAGTGGCAGATGCCGGAAAGCGACGCGCCGGCGTGCAGGGCCGCGCTGGAGGACGGCGCCCGGGGTGCCATCGGCTGGCGGTGACACCCTTGTCGATTGTGGTGTCTCAGTAACGCCCGGATGCACAACTGGCCGGTTTGCTTACGCCCTTTACCTGCCCAACAGCATTTTTTACGCCTTTTGCACGCCGTCTCTCGTATTCTCAGGCCCACGGCTGTAGGCAGTTTCCTGATGTAGCTAAGCACCCTGTCCGTCAGGGGCGTGCCCGGCGCCGCTGTCAAATCCTCTCAATTTCCGAGGGATTCACCATGAGACGCTCGATGCGCACCGCGTTCACCGCCTTTACCGTCACCATTCTGGTCGCCATCAGCGCCGCTGCCGCCGCCCTGTTGCCCGACCACGCCGCCGAGGCGACCGACCTGGGCATCTTCCAGGTAGACGACCTGTTTCCCGCAGGCACCTTCGAACAATAAGCGCCTGCGCCGGGCAGCTGCCCGGGGTTCCACTGCCGTCATCGACCCTGCCGCACGCCGGAATTCCGGCCTGCGGCTTTGTTATGGGCGCACGTTAGGAGACGAGCGGATCGTGCGGGGCGCGGTGACCACGTCGCCCATGGAACGCGCGGAGCCGGAGGTCCGACTCGCGCGGCGAACGCCCAGCGCGTCGGCGCTGATCGTGTCGCGGTCGGCCACCTGGGCCAGGTAGCCGGTGGTGGGGCCGGTGCTGCCCTCGCCCGAGCCGATGCCCAGGCAGGCGTCGTTGGCCAGGGTGAACATCATGGTGGTGCCGGGGCCGAAGCGTTTCGGCACCGTCTCGTGCAACGGGTAGCGCATGTCGACCGGCGGGCGGTCGGCCCGGTAGATCACCGCGTTGCCGGGGCCGTACACGGTGTAGCAGGTGGCCGATGCCCAGGGGCTGCCGCCGCACAGGACGAGGGCCAGGGCGGCACGGGACGCGAAACCGGGGGAATTGAACCGCATGAATATCTCCGACTCGCCCACGGCGCCGCCGACAAGGTGGCGCCCGCGGGCACCGGGCGATTGTTTCGTGGAAAGGGAAGGTGGGCAAGCGATGGGCCCTCTTGCGCGACAACCGCCTACGCGGTCCGCGCCGCCGTGCAGGGCCTGGACGGCGGCGCGCTGCGGACCCGAACCCGGGCGTGCAGGTGGCATATTCGAGCCTTTTAGCCACCTGGCCGGCGCCCTTCAATGGCTTCCAGCTATAAATTCAATAGCAACCTGGACCCAGCGGCCCGGTCGGTGGCCGATCAACCGCCGGTTCGGCCCCCGCGCGCCGGGCGCACCGGCACCGCGACCAGGGCCCCGGCGGCCGAGCGCAGCAGCGCCGCCATCTCGTCGCAGGCCGCCGACGGAACCGCGTCGGTCCGCAGCAGCAGGCCGACCGGCTCCTCGGTGCCGGCGGTGTCGATCCGCAGGCGCACCAGGCGCTTCTCGACCAGATCGTCGCGCGCCGCACCCAGCGGCGTGATCCAGACGGCGTCCGACCGCAGCACCACCAGCCGGGCCAGCGCCACGTCCTGCGTCTGCAGCGTGGGGGCCGGCAGCGCCATGCCGAGCGAGGCGAAAAAGCTCTCGGTGTGGTGGCGCGGCACGGTGCCCTGCCCGTACACCACCAGCGGATGGCGCAGCACCGCCTGCACCGGCACCCGGCGGCGGGCCAGCGGGTGGCCGGCCCGCGCCGCGAAGACCAGCGGCTCCTGGTACAGCAGGCTGAAGCTCAGGCCTTCCATCAGCTGCGGATCGCTCATCCGGCCGGCCACCAGATCCAGTTCGCCCGCCCGCAGGCCGTCGAGCAGCGCGGCGTTGTTGCCGGTGTGCACGGTGATCTGCAGGCCGGGCCGGCGCGCGCGCAGTTGCGCCAGGGCCTGCGGCAGCAGCGCCGGCGCCACGCTGGGCAGGGCGCCGATGCGCAGCCGCGACGGTCCGGCACCGGCGGCGGGCGCCAGTGCCTGCGCGCCGGCATCGATCGCCTCCAGCACCCGCAGCGCATGGGCCAGCAACTGCTCGCCGGCGGCCGACAGCCCCTGCACGCCGCGCCGCCCGGCCACCCCGCGCTCCACCAGCCGGGTGCCGGCCAGCGCCTCCAGCTCCGACAGCGTCTTGGAGACGGCCGGCTGCGTGAGCGCCAGGCGCGCGGCGGCCTTGGCCAGGTGCCGCTCCTGCGCCACGGCGACCAGGCAGCGCAGGTGGCGCAGCTGCACCTGGCGGGCGAAGCTCTCGGCCAGCGGGGACGGCGCGGCGGCGTGCAGGGGCGGCGGGTCGGTCTTCATCACCGTTGGTTATGCAATCTGTGGAATCGCTCAATTTACAGCATGCAAACCCGGCGGGAGAATGCAGCGCTGAACATTCCGGCCGATGCGCCGCCCCCGCAGGAGACACCCCATGCCCGGCCCCACCGAAAGCCCCGCCACCATCCTCACGCCGCGCGACTGGCAGAGCCATTCGGCCTACCTGTCGCCGGGCTACAAATCCACCGTCAAGCGCTCGCCGACGCGGCCGCTGCTGCCGCTGAAGGCGGCGCTGGGCGAACTGTCGCAGCCGGTCTACGGCCACGACAGCATCGCCGCGCTCGACCACGACCTCACCCGCAACGCGCGCCGCAACGGCGAGCCGATCGGCGAGCGCATGGTGCTGGCCGGCCGGGTGGTCGACGAGCGCGGACGCCCGGTGCGCAACACGCTGGTCGAGCTGTGGCAGGCCAACGCCAGCGGCCGCTACGTGCACAAGGTCGACCAGCACGACGCGCCGCTCGACCCCAATTTCCTCGGCGCCGGCCGCTGCCTGACCGACGACGAGGGCCGCTACCGCTTCCTGACCATCAAGCCCGGCGCGTATCCGTGGGGCAACCACCCCAACGCCTGGCGGCCGCAGCACATCCACCTGTCGCTCTTCGGCCAGTACTTCGCCAGCAGGCTGGTCACGCAGATGTACTTCCCCGGCGATCCGCTGCTGCAGTACGACCCGATCTTCCAGGCCACGCCCGCCAAGGCGCGCAACCGCCTGGTGGCCGACTTCACCCTGGACCTGACCGAAGAGGGCTTCGCCCTCGGCTACCAGTTCGACATCGTGCTGCGCGGTGCCGACGAGACGCCGTTCGAAACCCGGAAATAAGGAGCCCGCGATGCACGACCACCTGATGAGCGCACTGCGCGAGAACTTCGGCCAGACCCCGTCGCAGACCGTCGGCCCCTACTTCGCCTATGGCCTGACCGCCGCCCAGTACCAGTACGACTTCGACCAGCCGTTCGACGCGGTCGTCGCCTCGCCGCATGCCGAAGGCGAGCAGATCCTGCTCGAAGGCGTGGTGTACGACGGCGACGGCCAGCCGGTCGTCGACGCGATGATCGAGATCCAGCAGGCCGACGCGCAGGGCCGCTACGCCCAGGCGTCGGAGGCGCCGCGCACCACGTCGCGGCAGAACGGCTTTCGCGGTTTCGGCCGCTGCGGCACCGGCACCGACCCGCAGCACCGCTACGTCTTCCAGACCCTCAAGCCCGGCGCCCATTCGCCCGCCGAAGCGCCCCACATCAACCTGATCGTGCTGATGCGCGGCATGCCGCTGCATGCGTTCACCCGGGTGTACTTCGGCGACGAGACGGAGGCGAACGCGCGTGACGCGGTGCTGGCCGCGGTGCCCGCCGACCGCCGCGAAACGCTGGTCGCGCGGCGCACCGATGCCCACGGCCGCATCGTCTACCGCTTCGACATCCACATGCAGGGCCCCAAGGAGACCGTGTTCTTCGACGTATGAGGCGGCACGCGGCGCCATGAAAAATGCCGCTCTCGAGCGGCATTTTTCATGGGCGGTCCGAAGCCGTGCGGCTTACCTGAAGCGCGACTCGGGTACGGTCTTCAGGTCGCCGTCGAGCGATCCGATATAGCCCGCCAGCGCCTTCAGCTCGGCATTGGAGAACTGCTTGGCCACGCCCGCCATCACGCCGTTGGAGCGGCCGATGTTGTTGGCGTTGTTGCCGGCCTTGTACGACTTGAGCGCGACGAACAGGTAGTCGGCGTTCTGGCCCGCGATGTGCGGATAGCTGGGGTCGATCGGCTTCGCGAAATTGGCGCCGTGGCAGGACACGCAGATGCCCTTTTGCAGCAGCGCCGCGACCTGGGCGTTGGGCTCGCGCGAAGGCTTGTCGGCCAGGGTGGCGGATGCGTCCTTGCCGTGCTGGGCGTAGTAGGCCGAGACGTCCGCGATGTCCTGGTCGGTCAGGCTGTCGGCGATGCTGCGCATCGTGGGGTGCTTGCGGTCGCCGGCGCGGTAGGCGTTGAGCGCGGCGGCGATGTACTTCTCGCTCTGGCCCGAGATCTTCGGCACCTTGTAGACCTCGGGGAAACTGGCCTGGTAGCCCACGATGCCGTGGCATCCGATGCACATCGAAACCTTCTTCTCGCCGGCTTTCGCATCGCCCTTCGTTTCCTGTGCGGAAGCGGGGGCGAAGGCGGTCGCTGAGGCGACAGCCAGGGCAAACATCGTGGTCAACAGCTTATTCATTTTGCGCGCACAATCTGGTGAGGTTCAGACGCTGATCAGCCTTTGATTATAGGTGTCGGACCCTTCCAGACCGCGGATTTCGCGGGCCTCCGAATGTCCCGCTTTCCCCACGCCGACACGCCATGAAGTTCCAAGGATCCCAGAACTACGTCGCCACGCAGGACCTGATGCTGGCGGTGAATGCGGCCATCACCTTGCAGCGTCCTCTCCTCGTAAAAGGCGAGCCCGGCACCGGGAAAACGATGCTCGCCGAAGAGGTCGCCGAGACCCTGGGAATGCCGCTGCTGCAGTGGCACATCAAGTCGACCACCAAGGCGCAACAGGGTTTGTACGAATACGATGCGGTGAGCCGCCTGCGCGACAGCCAGCTCGCCGGCATCGAGGGTTCCGACCGCGTCAAGGACATCCACAACTACATCGTCAAAGGCGTGCTGTGGCAGGCCTTCACCGCCGACCGGCCGGTGGCGCTGCTGATCGACGAGATCGACAAGGCCGACATCGAATTCCCCAACGACCTGCTGCGCGAACTCGACCGGATGGAGTTCTACTGCTACGAGACGCGCGAGCTGGTGAAGGCCCGCAACCGGCCGCTGGTGTTCATCACCTCCAACAACGAGAAGGAGCTGCCCGACGCCTTCCTGCGCCGCTGCTTCTTCCACTACATCAAGTTCCCCGAGGCCGAGACGATGCAGAAGATCGTCGACGTGCATTTCCCGTCGCTGAAGCGCGAACTGCTCTCGGCCGCGATGAAGACCTTCTACGACGTGCGCAACCTCCCCGGCCTGAAGAAGAAGCCCAGCACCTCCGAGCTGATCGACTGGCTGCGCTTGCTGGTGGCCGAGGACATTCCGGCCGAGGCCCTGCACAGCCCCGACAGCAAGGTGGCGGTGCCGCCGCTGGTGGGCGCCCTGCTGAAGAACGAACAGGACGTGACGCTGTTCGAGAAGCTGGTGTTCATGAACAGCCGCAACCGATGAGCCGCGGCACGCCTCCACCGCGCCAGCTCCTGCTGCTGGGATTGGCCCAGGCGACGGGTTTTCTGGTCGGCGCCGTACTGGCCCGGTTCGCGGGCCTGTGGCTGGGGCTGGACGCCTTCGGCACCGAGGGCTACGGCACCCGGGCGATGCTGGGCATCGCATTGGTCGGCATCGGCGGCGGCGGCGGTGTGCAGCTGGCCCGCCGTGCGTTCGCGCGGCGCTACGGCCCGCTGCAGAGGGGCGTGTGATGGCGTTCGTGGAACCGGTGGTGTTGACGGCGGGCGACCTCGCCCTGGTGCCGCTCGGGCTGGAGCATGTCGACGGCCTGCGCGCCGCCGCGGCCGACGGCGAACTGTGGCGGCTGCGGATCACCTCGGTGCCCACGCCGGAAGACACCCACGCCTACGTCGAGACCGCCCTGCGCATGCGCGAGGCCGGCGACCGCTTCGCCTTCGCGGTGACCGACGCCGCTACCGGCGAGGTGCGCGGCACCACCAGCTTCCACGACATCGTGCCGGCGCTGCGGCGGGTCGAGATCGGCTACACCTGGTATGCCAAGCGGTGGCAGCGCACCCACGTCAACACCACCTGCAAGCTGCTGATGCTGACCCACGCCTTCGACGCGCTGCAGTGCCACGTGGTGGGCTGGCGCACCGACAACTTCAACTTCGCATCCCAGCAGGCGATCGAGCGGCTGGGCGCCCGCAAGGACGGCGTGCTGCGCGGCCATGCGCTGCGCCGCGACGGCACGATCCGCGACACGGTGATGTACAGCCTGCGCAGCGGCGAATGGCCCGAGACCCGGGCGCACCTGCGGCACCTGCTGGAGCGCCGCGCGGCCGCCGCCTGAGGCTCCGCCGCCCGAGGAGTGCCGCCATGCTGATCGACTTCTTCTACACGCTGCGCAGCGCCAAACTGCCGGTTTCGGTGAAGGAATTCCTCACCCTGCTGGAAGCCCTGCAGGCCGACGTGGTGGGCCCGCAGTCCGACGGCGCCTGGACGCTCGACGACTTCTACCACCTCTCCCGCACCGTGCTGGTGAAGGACGAGAAGCACTTCGACAAGTTCGACCGCGCCTTCTCCGCCTACTTCAAGGGCGTCGAGCTGCTGACCGATTTCCGCCAGGACCTGCCCGCCGACTGGCTGCGCAAGCTGCTCGACCGCGAACTCTCGCCCGAACAGAAGGCCGCCATCGAGAAGATGGGCTGGGACGAGCTGATGGAGACGCTCAAGAAGCGGCTCGAAGAGCAGAAGGAGCGGCACGAGGGCGGCAGCAAGTGGATCGGCACCAACGGCACCTCGCCCTTCGGCCACGGCGGGTACAACCCGCAGGGCGTGCGGATCGGCGGGCCGGGCCGCAACAAGAGCGCGGTGAAGGTCTGGGAGCAGCGGGCCTACAAGGACTACGACGACACCCAGGAACTGGGCACCCGCAACATCAAGGTGGCGCTGCGCCGGCTGCGCAAGTTCGCCCGCCAGGGCGCGGCCGACGAGCTGGACCTGGACGACACCATCCATTCGACCGCCGCCAACGCCGGTTATCTCGACATCAAGATGGTGCCGGAGCGCCGCAACAACGTGAAGCTGCTGCTGCTGATGGACGTGGGCGGCACGATGGACGAGCACGTCGGCCGGGTCGAAGAACTGTTCTCCGCCGTCCGCAGCGAGTTCAAGCACCTGGAGTTCTACTACTTCCACAACTGCGTCTACGACTTCGTCTGGAAGAACAACCGCCGGCGCTTCGCCGAGAAGTTCGACACACACGACATCCTGCGCAAGTACAACCGCGACTACAAGCTGATCTTCGTCGGCGACGCCACGATGAGCCCCTACGAGATCCTGCACCCGGGCGGCAGCGTCGAGTACAACAACGAAGAGCCGGGCGCCGAATGGCTGCAGCGCCTGACCCACGCGTTTCCCCAATACGCGTGGATCAACCCCGAGCCGCCGGGCGTCTGGCAGTACCGGCAGAGCATCGCGGTGATCCAGCAGCTGATGTCGAACCGCATGTACCCTTTGACACTGAAAGGCCTCGAGGAAACGATGCGCCTCCTGTCAAAATAGGCGATGCCTGGGCGCCCCTCCTTCTCTTCCCCCTCCCGACCACCCGCACTCTCTTTCTTCTTTCTCTGCACCGCCCTCGCGCTGCCAGGCTGCAGCCTGTTGAAGAAGAAGGACGACGCGTCCACCGACAAAGACGGCACCCAGGTGCTCAGCAGCGCCGACGCGCAGGCCACATCCGCCGGTGACGGGCGCGACGCCTTCACCCTCGAGGTGCGGGCTCCCGACGAGATCCGCGACTACCTCACCCGCCACATGGAGCTGCAGCGCTACCGGTCGCTCGCCGACCTGGACGCGCGCGAGCTTTCCCGGTTGCTGGGCGCGGCCGAAGCCAATGCGCGCGAACTGCTCGCCACGCTCGGCTACTTCGCGCCCCGCCTGACGCTGGACATGCGCGAGACGCCCGAGGCCAAGGCACCGCGGCAGATCGTGGTGGCGGTCGACCCGGGCGAGCAGACCCGGATCACCGACGTGAAGATCGACTTCGCCGGCGAGATCGCCGACGACCCGCGTGCCGCCGAACAGCGCACCGCGATCCGCAACGGCTGGTCGCTGCGGCCCGGCCAGGGCTTCACCCAGAACGGCTGGGACGCGGCCAAGACCGGCGGCCTGCGCCGGCTCAATGCCCAGCGCTTCCCCACCGGCAAGGTGGAGAGCAGCAAGGCCGACGTGGACGCCGACACCCAGCAGGCGCGGCTGGCCGTGACCTACGCCTCCGGCCCGGCCTACCGCTTCGGCCCGATCCAGGTCCGCGGCGCCGAGCGCTACCCGCCCGAGGTGGCGCAGCGCCTGTCGCTGCTGCCGGTGGGCGCCGACTACGACCAGGCCAAGCTCCTGCAGGCGCAGCAGCGGCTGGCGGCCAGCGGCTACTTCGATTCGGTGTTCCTGACGCTCGACCCGAACGCACCCGACCCGCTCACCGCCCCGGTCATCGCCCAGGTGCGCGACGCCCGGCTGCAGAAGGTGGTGTTCGGCGTGGGCCTGAGCACCGACAGCGGCCCGCGGGTCAGCCTGGACCACACCCACAACCAGCTGCCGATCATCGGCTGGCGGGCGGTCTCGAAGATCTCGATCGACCAGAAGACCAAGTCGTTCGGATCGGAGCAGTCCTCGCTGCCCGACGACCGCGGCTGGCGCTGGGTGACCTCCGAACTGGTCAAGCGCGAGACCTCGGGCAGCTACGAGGTCAACAGCGGCCGGCTGCGCGCCGGCCGCGGCAAGAGCACCGACCGGATCGACCGCAACTACTACCTGCAGTACGACTACGCGGCCAACCAGGGCCTCAACGCGCCGCCGTCGGCCTCGGCCCTGAGCGTCAACTACGGCTGGACCGGCCGCTACTTCGACAACCCCACCGCGCCCACCCGCGGCTACGGCATGGCGCTGGAAATCGGCCCCGGCTACACGCTGATGGGCGAGCGGGCGCCGTTCTTCCGCACCTATGCCCGCGGCCTGTACTTCGTGCCGCTGGGCACGGTGCAGCCGGCCGACGGCGGCGAGGCCCGGCGCAGCCGGCTGCAGCTGCGGGCCGAGGCCGGCGCGGTCATGACCCGGGCCAACGCCCAGGTGCCGGCCACCCTGATGTTCCTGACCGGCGGCGACACCACGGTGCGCGGCTACAGCTACCGCCAGATCGGCGCCCGCACCGAAGGCGACCAGATCTTCGCCGGCCGCTACCTGGGCGTGGGCAGCGTCGAGTGGCAGCGACCGGTGGTCTGGAACGGCGAGATGACCGAATTCGAGAGCGCGGTCTTCGTCGACGCCGGTGCCGTCGCCGACAAGGTGGGCGACCTGAAGGCCAAGGTGGGCGTAGGCACCGGCGTGCGCTGGCGCAGCCCGGTGGGCCCGGTGCAGGCCGACGTGGCCTACGGCGTCGACACCAAGCGGCTGCGGCTGCACCTGCGCCTCGGTTTCACTTTCTGACGCGCCGCCGGCGCGCGCTGGCAATACTCGCTGCACATGGCACCCACGTCCCCCGATGCTCCGCGTCCCGATCCGCTCGAAGGCGCGCGCCCAGGCACCCCGGACGGCCGCGCCGCCCCGCCCGCGCCCCGCTCCCCTCGCAGGCACCCCGTGGCGCGCGGGCTGCTGCTCGCGCTCCTGATCCTGCTGGCCCTGGTGCTGGCGCTGCTCGGTACCGCATGGATCTGGACGGGGTCCTCCGATTCGCTCGCGACCGTGCTGGCCCAGGTGGCCCGGCGCATGCCGGCAGGCCAGACGCTGCAATCGCGCGACGTGAGCGGATCGGTGCGCGCCGGTGGCCGGATCGGCTGGCTGCGCTACGAGAGCCCGACGCTGGCCGTCGAGCTGCACGACACCACCATCGGCTGGCAATGGCGGCCGCTGCTGAAGAAGCGCGTCCAGCTCGGCGAGCTGCACGTGGCCCGCGTCGTCGCCGAGAAGCGCGGCCCGGGCGACGACAGCCCCACCCAGCCGCTGCAGGAGCTGACGCTGCCGGTCGAGGTCGATCTGCCGTTCCAGGTGGATGCGATCGACTGGTCGGGCCCGCCACCGCTGCAGGCCCGCAACCTGGCCGGCCACTACCGCTATACCGGCGGCACCCACCAGCTCGCAGTCGAGGGCGTCGATGTGGCCGAGGGCCATTACAGCGGCCAGGCCACGCTGCAGGGCGCCACGCCGATGGCACTCGACGCCACGCTCGGCGCCCGGCTGCGTACCGCCGTGCCCGGTGCGGAAGGCACCAGCGTCGCGCTGCAGGGCGACGCCACGGTCAAGGGGACCTTGGCGACCGAGGCCGCGCGCCTGGCCGTCGCCGCCCGGCTCCAGCAGACCGAGACCGGCACCGCGCCCGCGACCAGCGCCGACCTGGAGGCCCGGGTCGCACCGTGGCTGCCGCAGCCGCTGGTCCAGCTCGATGCCCGGCTGGCCGCGCTCGACCTGGCCGCCTTCTGGCCGCAACTGCCCACCACCCTGCTCGAAGGCCAGGTGCAGGTCCAGCCCGAAGGCGACGGCCTGCGCGCCAGCGCCGACCTGCGCAACGCGGTCGCCGGCCCCTGGGACAAACAACGCTTGCCGGTGGACGAACTGCAGGCCCTCGCCACCTTGCAGCAAGGCACCTGGACGGTGCCCGAGGCCACGGTGCGCACCGCAGGCGGCGAGATCCGTCTGGAGGCTAGCTTCACGCCGGCCGTGCCGTCCGACGCCGCAGCCACCGCTGCGCCCAACACGCCGCCGGCCGGATCGGCCCCCTCCTCCACGGCCTCGTCCGCCCCGCCTTTGCAGCCCTCCACCACGGCCGTGGCGCCAGAGACGCCCGCGGCCTGGAACGCCAACGCGACCTTGCGCAACATCCGTCCGGGCGCCTTGCACACCCAGCTCGAAGGGCCGGCCATCGGCGGCACCGCCAAGGCCGAGACTCGGGGCACCTCGATCCTGTTCGACACGAACCTGCAGGCCAGCGGCCCCCCTCCGGCGAAGGCGCCATCTCCACGCAAGGGCCGCGCCGCGCCGGTCGGCTCGCCGCTGGACGGCCTGGGCCTGCGCAGCCTCGCCGCCAAGGGCGAGTGGAACGGGCAGGTGCTGGACCTGGCGCGGCTGCAGGTGCAGGCCACCGATGCCTCGCTGCAAGGTGCCGCCAAGGTCCGCGTGCCCGAGCAGGCGGGCGAAGGACAGTTGAGCTTCGTACTGCCCGGCGCCTCCGGCAAGGTACAGGGGCGCATGGCGCCCGCCAGCGGCAACGGCGAGCTGTCGCTGCAAATGCGCGACGCGGCGCAGATGCAGGCCTGGATCGCACGGCTGCCCGGCCTGTCGGGCGTCTTCGCCGGCATCGGCCTGGACGGCGCCGCCCAGCTGGACGGCCGCTGGCAGGGCGGATGGAAATCGCTGCAGCACCGCCTGGCGAACGGCACGCTCCCCGCAGGCGGTGACCTGACACTGCAAGCCACGCTGGACGCGCCACGCCTGGACGTACGCCTGCCCGCTGCTGCGCCAGGCACCGGCGCCCCAACCGCCCCATCGGTCGCGGCCGCCAAGAACAGCGCTGCAGCCACCACCACGGCCACCGCTGCACCCACGGCGACCACGCCCCCCGCTCCGGCCCCCGACGCAGCAGTCCCGACCGAGGCGGCAGCCAACGCCGCCGTCGTCCCCGCCCCAGCACCCGGCAGAACAACGGCGCCCGCCGCCGCTGTGAAAGCCGGCCTGCCCCAGACCATCGCCCTGCGCAAGCTGCGCGCAGAGCTGAACGGCAGCCTGGCCCAGGCCACGCTTTCCTTGCAGGGCGAAGGCGCGATGGGCACCCGCCGCGCGAACCTTCGGACGTCGGCCAGCGGCGGCATGGACGGACCCGGCCGGTGGCGCCTGGCATTGGACCGGCTGCAGCTGGAAGCGCAGGACAGCACCCTGCTCGGCCCTTGGAACGTGGTGCTGGACGCGCCCGTCTCCACCACCGTTCGGCAGGAGGCCCGGGCCCTCTCGGTCGAAGCCAGCGCCGGCCGGGCCAGCCTGCGCGGCCCGGTCGACGGCACGGTGCGCCTGGCCTGGGAGCCGGTGCGCTACGGCCAGACCGCCCGCGACAAGGCGCCCGCCGCGCACCGCCTGCAGTCGCGCGGCCGGCTCACCGGCCTGCCGATGGCCTGGGCGCAGGCCTTCACCGCCGGCGGCAAGGACGCCCTGGCCGACCTGGGCCTGGCCGGCAACATGGTCTTCGACGGCGACTGGGACATCGATGCCGGCGACAGCCTGCGCGCCCGCGCCAGCCTGGCCCGCCAGAGCGGCGACATCCGGGTGGAGACCGGCGAAGCGCCGGCCGTCACCCGCGTCAGCAGCAGCGGCACCGGCACCGGCATCCAGGGCGCCGCCAGTTCCAGCAGCGCGCCCACCACCGCCGCCGGCATCCGCCAGGCACGGGTCGAGCTGAAGGCCGACGGCGACGCCCTGGCGGCCGAGCTGCTGTGGGACAGCGAGCGCGCCGGCCAGATCACCGCCAGCGCCTCGACCCGGCTGCAGCGCGCCGACGGCGGCTGGCGTTGGGCCGACGACGCGCCGCTGGCCGGCAGGCTGGATGCGCGGCTGCCCAACGTCGGCGTCTGGTCGGTGCTGGCACCGCCCGGATGGCGGGTGCAGGGCTCATTGCAGGCCGCCGCCACCCTGAGCGGCAACCGCGCGGCGCCGCAGTGGAACGGCACGCTCGCCGCCGACGGCCTGTCGGTGCGGTCGGTGGTCGACGGCATCGAGTTGCGCAACGGCCGGCTGCGTTCCACCCTGCGCGGCGACCGGTTGGAGATCACCGAGTTCACCCTGCAGGGCGGCACCGGCAGCAGCACCCGCATCGCCGGCATCGCGGGCAGCCGCTCCACCGGCCGCAGCCTGGCGGGCGACGACGGCGGATCGCTCACCGCCCGCGGCGATCTCAGCTGGGGCAGCGGCATTCGGATCGTGCTGAACACCGACATCCGGTCCTTGCGCGTCTCGGTGCGGCCCGACCGGCAGGTGACGCTCTCGGGCGACCTGCAGACCCGGCTGGAGAACGGCAAGCTCACCCTGCGCGGCGCCTTGAAGGCCGACCGCGCCGCGATCATCCTGCCCGACGGCGGCGCGCCCAGCCTGGGCTCCGACGTGGTGGTGCATTCGGCCGCCAAGGACCGCGAGGCCGCCAAGGCCGCCGAGCGCGAGGACAGGGCCGCCACCCGGGTCAACACCGCGCAGCCGCCCGACATCGTCGTCACCTTCGACATGGGCGACGACTTCGCGGTACAGGGCAAGGGTCTCACCACCCGCCTCGCCGGCACGCTGGAGATCGCCAGCACCCTGGGCCTGGGCGTTCCGCCGCGGGTCACCGGCGACATCCGCACGGTGCAGGGCCGCTACCGCGCCTACGGCCAGCAGCTGGATATCGAATCGGGCCTGGCGCGCTTCAGCGGCGCCTACGACAACCCGGCGCTCGACATCCTGGCGATCCGGCCCAACATCACCGTGCGGGCCGGCGTGCAGATCACCGGCAGCGCGCAGTCGCCGGTGGTGCGGCTGTACTCCGACCCCGACCTGCCCGATGCCGAGAAGCTCTCGTGGGTAGTGCTGGGCCGCGCGGCCGCCAGCGGCGGCGCCGAGGCCGCGCTGCTGCAGCAGGCCGCGCTGGCGCTGCTCTCGGGCGGCGGAGGCGGCTCGGGCAACATCGCGGCCAAGGTCGGCCTGGACGAGGTCGGCTTCAAGGGACCGGGCAGCGGCACCGATGCCTCGGCCGCCGCGCTGACCTTCGGCAAGCGGGTCTCGCAGAACGTCTACCTGACCTACGAGCGCAGCCTGTCGGGCACCCTCGGCACGCTCTACATCTTCTACGACCTGACACGCCGCCTGCAGCTGCGCGGCCAGACCGGCGTGAAGAGCGCGGTGGACCTCGTCTATACGATCACCTACGACTAAGCTCGGGAGTAGGACTAGTATTCGCCGGTGCCGGCCTCCTGCCCAGGAGCGCCGCGCCCGGCCCGAAACGCCCCCGCCACGGTACCGATCGCCCCCGAAAGACGCGCCCCCACGGCGCGAGGAAAATAACCATGGAATGGTGTATCTACCAACTGGGTCCGCTCAAGCGGCACTGGCAGCACCTGTCCACCGTCGCCGAACTGGCCGGACAGCTGGCCGCGCAGGAAGACACCACCACCGTCCGGCAGGGTGCGGCCGACACCCAGTCCACGGTGAACTACCGCCAGTTCATGGCCGACTGGGAAGCCGCCAAGGTGCTGGCGTCCGAGGCCGGATGGGGCGGCGACCTCCACCACGACCCGGTCGTGTTCTGGATCCCGATGCACGGCGAGTTCTTCTACGGATTCGCCTTCAAGCAGCAGGACCAGGCGGTGACCTACGTGGTGAGCCCGGCATCGCTGAAGCACCTGGACGGGCCCTGCTGAGGCGCCGAGCCGCGTTCTTTACGCTACCCTAGCGGCCCTACCATCCCGGGCCGCTTCCCATGGACCGAAGACTCTGGCTGCGCCTGGCGGCCGCCGCCGCGGCCGGCGCACTTCCGCTGCGCCACGTCCTCGCCCGCGGCCTGCGGGCCGACCCCTTCGCCTGCGGCGTCGCCAGCGGTTCGCCGTCGGACGACGGCTTCGTCCTCTGGACCCGGCTCGACACCGCCGCCCTGCCGCAGCCGGCCGCCGAGGTGCCGGTGCGCTGGGAAGTCGCCGACGACGCCGGCTTTCGCCGCATCGTGCGCAGCGGCACCGCCGCCGCCCTGCCCGCGCTGGGCCATGCGGTGCATGTCGAGCTGGCGGGGCTGCCGCCCGACCGCTGGTTCCACTACCGCTTCATGGCGGGCGACGCGGTCAGCGCGCCGGGCCGCACCCGCACCAGCCCGGCGGCGGCCACGCTGGCCGCGCGGCTGCGCTTCGCCTTCGCCTCCTGCCAGCGCTGGGAGCACGGCTACTACGCCGCCTGGCGCCACCTGGTGGCCGAGCAGCCCGACCTGGTGGTGTTCCTGGGCGACTACATCTACGAGACCGCCACGCCCCGCCACCCCGACCGGCCGCTGGCCCGCACCCACGCCCTGCACCGCGCGGTGACGCTCGCCGACTACCGCGACCGCTACGCGCTGCACAAGAGCGACCCCGACCTGCAGGCCGCCCACCGCGCCTGCCCCTGGATCGTCACCTGGGACGACCACGAGGTCGAGAACGACTACGCCGGCCTGCACGGCCGCGCCGCGCCGGCCGACTTTCTGGCGCAGCGCGGTGCCGCCTACCAGGCCTTCTACGAGAACATGCCCCTGCGCAGCGCCGCCCTGGTGCGCGGCATGGCCGGGCTGGGCACCCTCGGCGGTGTGCGGGTGAACGAGCGCTACGCCTTCGGCCGGCTGGCCCGCTTCCACGTCCTCGACGGCCGGCAGTTCAAGGATGTGCAGGCATGCCGCGACCGCTCCAAGAGCAGCGCCGGCGCGGTGCGGGAAGCGGAATGCCCCGAGCTGCCATCGCCCGGCCGCAGCTTCCTGGGCGCGGCGCAGGAGCGCTGGCTCGATGCCGGCCTGGCCGAGGACGCGGCCGGCGGCGCCACCCGCTGGACGGTGCTGGCCCAGCAGACCCTGTTCTCGCCCCGCCACTACGGCCCCGCCGGCCACGCCACGGTGCCGACCGACAGCTGGGACGGCTACCCCGCCGCCCGCGACCGGCTGATCGGCGCCATCGCCGGCCATGCGCCGCGCAACACCGTCTTCGTGGGCGGCGACATCCACCAGAACTACGTCTGCAACCTGCATGCCGACGGCGCCCGCGCGGCCGGCCCGGTGATCGCCAGCGAGTTCTGCGGCACCTCGGTCTCGTCCTTCTCCGGCACCACCCAGGAGCGGGTCGACGCCCTGGTGCGCCGCAACCCGCAGGTCGTCTTCGCCGACTGCGAGAAACGGGGCTACGCCCTGGCCGACCTCACGCCCCGCGGCTGGGACACCGCCCTGCGGGTGGTCGACGATCCGGCGCGCGCCGACAGCGGCATCGCCACCCTGGCGCGCTTCCATGTCGAGGACGGCCGGCCGGGCGTGCAGCGCGGCTGAGCCGCTGCCGGGATAATCCCCCGGTGGCCATCCCCCCGTCG
Source organism: Sphingomonas sp. NCPPB 2930 (assembly GCA_042867185.1). Classification (GTDB taxonomy): domain Bacteria; phylum Pseudomonadota; class Gammaproteobacteria; order Burkholderiales; family Burkholderiaceae_C; genus Xylophilus. Next base: position 126,375 of record JBHZQV010000010.1, read on the forward strand.
TTCATCCAGGAGCTCGTGACCCGCACCGACGTGGTCGAGGTGGTGGGCCGGCACGTGCAGCTGAAGAAGGCCGGCGCCAGCTTCACCGGCCTGTGCCCGTTCCACAACGAGAAGTCGCCGTCCTTCTCGGTCAGCCCGTCGCGCCAGACCTACCACTGCTTCGGCTGCGGCGCGCACGGCAACGCGATCGGCTTCCTGATGGAGTACGTCGGCATGGGCTTCGTCGACGCGGTCAAGGACCTGGCCCAGCAGCAGGGCCTGGAAGTGCCCGAGGACGACGTCTCGCCCGCCGAGCGCGCCCGGGCCGCCGAGCAGCGCCAGCGCCAGGCCACCCTCAGCGACGTGCTGGAGCGCGCCGGCGACGCCTGGCGCAAGCAGTTGAAGACCTCGCAGCGGGCGATCGACTACTTCAAGGGGCGCGGCCTGTCGGGCGCGGTGGCGCGGCGCTTCGGCCTGGGCTACGCGCCGCCCGGCTGGCGGGGCCTGGCCAGCGTGTTTCCCGCCTACGACGACCCGTTGCTGGCCGAGAGCGGCCTGGTGATCGTCGGCGAGGAAGAAGACGGTGTGCCCGCATCCGAGCGCAAGCGCTACGACCGGTTCCGCGACCGGGTGATGTTCCCGATCCGCAACGTCAAGGGCGAGTGCATCGGCTTCGGCGGCCGGGTGCTGACCGACGAGAAACCCAAGTACCTCAACTCGCCCGAGACGCCGGTCTTCAGCAAGGGCCGCGAGCTCTACGGCCTGTTCGAGGCCCGCTCGGCCCTGCGCGAGCACGGCTACGCCCTGGTGACCGAGGGCTACATGGACGTGGTGGCGCTGGCCCAGCTGGGATTTCCCAACGCGGTCGCCACGCTGGGCACGGCGTGTACCCACGAGCATGTGCAGAAGCTCTTCCGGTTCACCGACACGGTGGTCTTCGGCTTCGACGGCGACGGCGCCGGCCGGCGGGCGGCGCGCAAGGCACTGGATGCGGCCCTGCCCTTCGCCGAAGACACCCGCTCGGTCAAGTTTTTGTTCCTGCCGGCCGAGCACGACCCCGACAGCTTCATCCGCGAGCACGGCGCCGAGGCCTTCGCCCGGCATGTGGCCGACGCGGTGCCGCTCAGCCGCTTCCTGCTGGAGGCCGCCCGCGAGGGCTGCGACCTGGAGACCGCCGAGGGCCGCGCCCGCATGGCCAGCCAGGCCCGGCCGCTCTGGCAGGCCCTGCCCGAGGGCGCGCTGCGGCTGCAGCTGATCGCCGAGATCGCCGAGGCGGTGCAGCTGGAGGCGCGCGGCCTGTCGGAGCTGTGGGCCGCCAAGGAGGCGGGCCGCGGCGGCGGGCGTGGTGCGGAGCGCCGGGCGTCCGAGCCGGCCGACCCCGGCGCGCCCGACCAGCCGCCCCGCCCGCCCGCCGCCGACCCCCGGGCCGGCCGGCGGCCGTGGCGGGCCGACGGCCGCGGCGCATCGTTCGGCCGGGGCAGGTCGGGCTTCCAGGATGTCCGCGACCACCAGGGCCACGAGGGCTACGACGACTACGGCGACGCCACCGGCGGCGCCCGCCGGGCCCGCACCGCGCCGCCCAGCCGCGCCGACCATGCCGCCTGCCTGCTGCTGACCCACATGGCGGCGATGGAGGACCTGTCGCAGGACGAGCACGTCATGCTGAGCGCCCTGCCCGCGCCGCACGGCCCGCTGTTCGTCTGGCTGGAGGGCCAGCTGCACGAGCACGGCCCGCTGCCCTGGGCCGCGATCCGCGAAGGCCTGGCGGGCCACGACTGCGAAGCCACCGCCCTGCGCCTGATGGCCGGGCCGCACGCCGAGACGGTGGCCGAGGCCGACCTGAAGGACATCAGGGCCGAGCTGCGCGGGGTGCTGCGGCTCGAATTCATCGAGCAGATCAAGCGCCAGCAAAGCGAGGCGATCGCCGCCGCGGCGACCGACCCGGCCGCGATGCAGCGCTGGCGGGCGCTCGACGAGCAGCGCAAGGCCCTTGTGTCCGCCCGTCCCGTCCCCATGTAGAAGCCCTCGCCGGGTTATAATGCGCGGTTAGCTGACGGCAAGAGCGACAGCAGCACCTCCGGATACCGGCCCACCGATGCCACCGCGCACGACCGCCCCATCCCCGCAAGGACTGCACCCCAAATGATCGCCCAGACATCTTGTCGTCCGAGGATTTCTCCTCACTTGCAGTAGGTACCGGGCAGCGCCGGGCCGCCTGCAGCACAGGCAGCGGGCCCCGGTCTCTGCCGTTTCTGTCAGCGCCGGGTTCGTGGCGCCTTGCATCTTCTTTGTGTCCGTCTTTGATCCCGAGGTTCTCATGCCTGCTCAAAAGCCCGCGAAGTCCGTCAAGCCCGCCCCGCCCGCCAAGACCGTTTCCAAACCCGCAGCGCGACCGCCGAAAGCCGCTGCCCAGCCAGCAGTGCGGGCCGCCGCCCCTGCCGCCGCGAAGAAAGCCACGATAGTGACCGTTCCCAAGTCCACCGCCTCGAAACTCAAAGACGCAGCCGACGAACTGCTGAAGAACGCCGCAAAGGCGGCCAAGGCCACCAAGCCCAAGGTGGCGAAGGCGCCCGCCGCCGCGGCCGCCGCCGGCAGCGACGACACCGCCGCCGTGGCAGCGCCCAAGAAGAAGCCGGGCCGCCCGGCCAAGGCAGCCGCCGCGCCCGCCAAGACCGCTGCGCGCAAGGCCAAGGACAGCGACGGCGACGACACCGACCTGTCGGACATCGAGGCCGAGTTCGCCGAAGAGCCGGAAGCCGAGACCGCGGCCGTCGCCGAGACGGGCGACGCCACCGCCGCCGCGCCGGCCGAGAAGGTCAAGCCGCTGCGCATGAAGATCAGCAAGGCGAAGGAACGCGCCTTGATGAAGGAGTTCGGCCTGGACGAGACCGTCCTGTCCGAAGAGGACATGGCCAAGCGCCGCGCCCGCCTGAAGGCCCTGATCACGCTCGGCAAGACCCGCGGCTACCTGACGCAGGTCGAGATCTCGGACCACCTGCCCGACAAGCTGGTCGACGCCGAGACGATGGAAGTCGTGATCGCGATGCTGAACGACATGGGCATCGCGGTCTACGAGCAGACGCCCGACGCCGAGACGCTGTTCCAGAACAACGTCACGCCCACCGCCGCCACCGTCGAGGAAGCCGAGGAAGAAGCCGAAGCCGCGCTCTCCACCGTCGACAGCGAATTCGGCCGCACCACCGACCCGGTCCGCATGTACATGCGCGAGATGGGCACGGTCGAGCTGCTGACCCGCGAAGGCGAGATCGAGATCGCCAAGCGGATCGAAGGCGGCCTGCAGGCCATGATGGAGGCGATCAGCGCGTCGCCCGCCACCATCGCCGCGATCCTGGTGATGGGCGAGGACATCCGCGAAGGCAAGGTCGTCATCTCGACCATCGTCGACGGCTTCTCGAACCCCAACGAGGCCGACGACTACGTGGCCGAGGAAGACTTCGACGAGTTCGACGAGGAAGACGACGACGACGGCAAGGGCGGCTCCAAGGCCCTGACCAAGAAGCTCGAAGAGTTGAAGCGCGAGGCGCTGTCGCGCTTCGACAAGATGCGCGAGCTGTTCGAACAGGTCCACAAGATCTACGACAAGGAAGGCTACGGCACCCCTGCGTACCTGAAGGCCCAGGCCGCCCTCAGCGAGCAGCTGATGACGATCCGCTTCACCGCCAAGACCATCGAGAAGCTGTGCGACATGGTGCGCGCCCAGGTCGACGACGTGCGCAAGAAGGAGCGCGAGCTGCGCCGCATCATCGTGGACAAGTGCGGCATGCCGCAGGAGACCTTCGTCAAGGACTTCCCGCCCAACCTGCTGAACCTGAAGTGGGTCGAGAAGCAGGTCGCCTCGGGCAAGTCCTGGAGCACGGTGATGGCCCGCAACATCCCGCCGATCCAGGAACTGCAGCAGAAGCTGATGGACATCCAGTCGCGGGTGGTCGTGCCGCTGCCGGAGCTGAAGGGCATCAACAAGCGGATGAACGACGGCGAGCGCGCGTCGCGCGACGCCAAGAAGGAAATGATCGAGGCCAACCTGCGCCTCGTGATCTCCATCGCCAAGAAGTACACCAACCGCGGCCTGCAGTTCCTGGACCTGATCCAGGAAGGCAACATCGGCCTGATGAAGGCGGTCGACAAGTTCGAATACCGCCGCGGCTACAAATTCTCGACCTACGCCACCTGGTGGATCCGCCAGGCGATCACCCGCTCCATCGCCGACCAGGCGCGCACGATCCGCATCCCGGTGCACATGATCGAGACGATCAACAAGATGAACCGCATCTCGCGCCAGCATCTGCAGGAGTTCGGCTTCGAGCCGGATGCGTCCATCCTGGCCGAGAAGATGGAGATCCCCGAGGACAAGATCCGCAAGATCATGAAGATCGCGAAAGAGCCGATCTCGATGGAAACGCCGATCGGCGACGACGACGACAGCCACCTGGGCGACTTCATCGAGGACGGTGCCAATACCGCCCCGATCGAAGCCGCGATGCAGGCCGGCCTGCGCGACGTGGTCAAGGACATCCTCGACGGCCTGACGCCGCGCGAAGCCAAGGTGCTGCGGATGCGCTTCGGCATCGAGATGTCGACCGACCACACGCTGGAAGAAGTCGGCAAGCAGTTCGACGTGACCCGCGAGCGGATCCGCCAGATCGAAGCCAAGGCGCTGCGCAAGCTCAAGCACCCGAGCCGCTCGGACAAGCTGCGCAGCTTCATCGACACGCTGTAAACCCCGCAGCCGCCCAGCAATGGGCATGAAAAGAGCGCCTGGCCGTTGTTCCGCAACGGCCAGGCGCTCTTTTTTTGATAGCGCGATGCTGTGTGGGTATTGACCGTCAGGCCGCCTTGCGCGCGGCGTGGTAGCGGCCGGTGCCGCGGTGCAGCACCCGGTCGGTCGCCGGCACGTCGCCCGGCTCGTACTCGGGCAGGCGTTGCACCCGTTCGTACAGCGGCCCGAAATCGACCTCTGCGAGCTTCAGCAGCTCGTCCAGCCGGTCGAGCACGAAATACGTTTCCTGGAAGTCGTCGATCCGGTAGCGGGTGCGCATCACCCGCTCCAGGTCGAAGCCGATGCGGTTGGGCGAGGCGTCGTCCAGCGCGAAGACGCTTTCGGTGTACGAGGAGGCGATGCCCGAGCCGTAGATGCGCAGGCCCTCCGATTCGCGCACCAGCCCGAACTCGACCGTGTACCAGTAGACCCGCGCCAGCTGCGGCAGCACGCCCAGCGCCTGCGCCCGCAGCCCGCCCTGACCGTAGGCCTGCACGAAGTCGGCGATCACCGGATTCATCAGCATCGGCACATGGCCGAACACGTCGTGGAAGACGTCGGGCTCTTCCAGGTAGTCGAGCTGCGCCGGCGTGCGGATGAACTGGCCCGCCGGAAAGCGGCGGTTCGCCAGGTGGTCGAAGAACACCGCGTCGGGCACCAGCCCCGGCACCGCCACCACCTGCCAGCCGGTGTGGCGCATCAGCACCTCGCTCAGCTGCTCGAAGTCGGGAATCTGATCGGCGCCGATCGGCAGGGCCTGCATGCCGGCGACGAAGGCCTCGCAGGCGCGGCCGGGCAGCAGCTTCGACTGGCGTTCGAACAGGGTGCGCCAGGTGGCGTGCTCCTGCGGCGTGTAGCGCTCCCAGCCCTGCGGGACGGTCCAGTCGGGCCGCTCGGGCGGGCGGTCGGCACCGGCGGCGGCGCCGTGCAGGATGCGGGATGGTGTCTCGGCGGCGGGGCCCATGCAGGTTCCTCTCGTTGTGGTCTGCTTGCACTGTAGCGGCGGCGGCGGGCAGGCTTTCTGCGAAGTTCTGTGCGATGGGGGCGCAGCGCGCATGCGGACAGCGCGGAAAGCCGGCTCGGCGCGCGATGCCTCCAGTGGGCCCTCACCCGTCCGACCCGCGTGGACCTGTCGACGGCGGCGCAGCGTGTCGCCACTGTCGGCACGGACGGTACCGTCATATACAGAGCAGAAAATGGCTCCGGCCGTCGTCCGCTGCCGGCATGCAGCTATTTTTTCGATAGCAATTTCTCCGGTGGGGCTCCTGATCGCCGAACCGTCGGCCAAAATGGGCGCGGCTTCGGTGTCCGTGCAAAGCCTTCGGTCCCGTCGCGCACCCGGCCGCCCCGTTTCCACCCGATCCGCCCTTTTCGCCCGTATGCCCACCCCCGGACTCGACGTCTCTCTCTCCCAGGTCATGGACCTGATGGTCGATGCCGTCTGCGTGGTGGATCCGCAAGGCCGCTTTCTCTTCGTCAGCGCGTCGGGCGAGCGGATCTTCGGCTACCGGCCCGAGGAGATGCTGGGCCGGCCGATGCTGGAGCTGGTGCACCCCGACGACCGGCAGCGCACGCTGCAGGCGGTGCAGGAGTTGAAGGCCGGACACCTGCAGCCGCATTTCTACAACCGCTACCTGCGCAAGGACGGCCGGGCGGTCGACATCATGTGGTCGGCCCGCTGGTCGGAGGCGGGCCAGGTGCGGGTGGCGGTGGCGCGCGACGTCACCGCGCTCAAGCATGCCGAGCGGCGCCAGGCCGCGATGCTGGCGCTGGCCGAGGCGGCCTATGCCGCGGTCGACGTGCGGGCGCTGCTGCAGCAGGTGCACCAGATCGTGCGCGGCCTGCTGCCGGCCAGCGGCTTCGGCGTGGCGCTGCACGACGCCGCCAGCGGCCGTCCGCGCTTCGCCTACGCCAGCGGCCTGCCCGCGGCCGAGGGGCCGATGCCCGCGGCCCGCACCCTGTCGGCCGACGTGATCCAGAGCGGCCAGCCGCTGCACTACACCGCGCAGGACCGTTCCGCCCGCCCCGACCCGCCGCCGGGCGACCTGGCGGCGGACGCGCTCGACTGGCTGGGTGTGCCGCTGCACGGCCAGACAGGGGTGATCGGGGCGCTGTCGGTCCAGCGCCGGGCGGGCGACGCAGGCTACGAAGACCGCGACATCGAACTGCTGCAGTTCGTCTCGACCCAGGTGGCCGCCGCCATCGAGCGCCGGCACAGCGAGGCGCGGCTGCGCCACCTGGCCGAATACGACATGCTGACCGGCCTGCCCAACCGGGCGCTGCTCGACGAGCGGCTGCGTACCGGCCTGGCGCGGGTGCGGCAGGCGGGCAGCCGGTTCGCGCTGCTCTACCTGGACCTGGACGGTTTCAAGCAGGTCAACGACACGCTGGGACACACGGTGGGCGACCAGCTGCTGCAGGAGGTGGCGATCCGCCTCTGCGCCAGCGTGCGGGTGTCCGACACGGTGGGCCGCATGGGCGGCGACGAGTTCATGGTGCTGCTGCACGACGTGGGCGAGGCGCCGCAGGCGCTGCAGAAGGCCGAGAAGGTCCGCGCCGCGCTGGAGCAGCCTTTCGCGCTGGCCGGGCGGGCGGTGCGGCTGTCGGCCAGCATCGGCATCGCGCTGGTGCCGTCGCACGGCGACGAGATCGGCCTGCTGCTGCGCCAGGCCGATGCGGCGATGTACCGCGCCAAGCGCGACGGCGGCAACCGGCTGTGCTGGGCCGAAAGCCGGACCGACCACGGCGCTCCGCACGCACCCTAGCGGCCGGGTCCGGCACGCCGGCGAACGGCATCCCCGCGGGCCCCATCGCGCAGCAGGCCGGCGGTGGGCCGGCACCGGTGGACGGTCAGGCCGCGGCGCTCTCCAACGCCGGCGTGCCGGCCGACAGCGCCAGCACCTGGCGCGCCTCGCCCACCGACACCGCGCCGGTGCCGCCGGTCCAGGCGACGAACTGGTCCGGCCGCACCAGCACCAGCGGGGCGCCGTAGCGTGTGTGTTCGCCGCCGCCGGTGGCCTCCACGACCGTGAGCGGCAGGTTCTGCGCGGCAGCCGCATCGCGGAACGCCTGGACGGCCGATGGGTCGGCATCGAACGCCAGCAGGGTGAAGCCGTCGCCCAGGGCGGCGTAGACGTTGCGCCCCGACGGCAGCAGCGCGGGCGCCAGATGGTGGCCGGGCCGGGCGTCGAACCGGTGGGAGCCGTTGGCACTGCTCGTGCGGTCTTCGCCACCCCAGACGACGGTGGAGCCTTCGTAGTGCGGCTCGAAAGCGTGCACCTCGCCCACGGCGCCCTCGGCCCGCGCCTTCCACGCCGCCTCGAACGCACCCAGGTCGCGCGCCGGATCGTGCGCATCCAGGAACGCGCGGTCGTCGTCGATCGACTTGGCGATGAAGTCGCGCATGGTCGAGGCGAAGACCGGGCGCCGCTCGTCGTCGTACGAATCGAGCAGGCGCTCGCCCCCCCAGCCCTGCAGCGTCGCCGCCAGCTTCCAACCCAGGTTGCGCGCGTCTTCCAGCCCCGAGTTGACGCCGTAGCCGCCATACGGCGGGTGGCTGTGCGCCGCGTCCCCGGCGACGAAGATGCGGCCCGCGCGGTAGCGATCGGCCAGCATGAAGCGCAAGTCCCAGAAGCCGATGTGCTCGAACTCCACATCGAACGGCGCGCCCACCGCTTCGTGCAGGTAGGCGGCGAAGTCGAAGTTGTCCTTGGTGGTGCCGGGCGGCACCGGCGCGTGGAAGAACCAGGTGCTGCCCAGGTCCACCCGGCCGAAGAACTTCCAGTAGCCCTTCAGCTCCGGCTGCAGCACGTTGTAGTAGGACTTGCCGGGGTAGCGCTCCAGCAGCCGGTGCAGTTCGTGCGACCGGAACACCAGCAGCACCATCATCCGGTCGTGGTCGGTGCGGGTCTGGGTGATGCCCGCCTGCTCCCGCACGACCGAGCGGGCGCCGTCGGCGCCGACCGCGTAGGCGCAGCGCAGCACGCGCTCGCCGTCGCCGCCCCGCTCGGCGATCGTGACCGACACGCCGTCGTCGTCCTGCGCCACGTCCCGGGTCTCCCAGCCGTACAGCGTCCGCACCGAAGGCAGCTCGGACACGCGCTGGCGCAGCACCGCCTCGGTCGCGTACTGGGGCAGCCGCTCGTTGCCGGTGAAGTAGTAGGGCTTGACCAGCTCGCGCTGCAGCCAGTCGTAGGTGTGCGGGCCCAGCAGGCTGCCGTGCGCGGTGAGGCCGCCGATGCCGTATTCGACCGGAATGGTGCGTGCGGCACGCAGCCGTTTCTCGGCACCCCAGAAGTGGAAGTGCTCCATGGTGCGCTGGGTCAGGTTCTGGCCCTTGGGAATCGGCTGGGGCTGCGGGTAGCGCTCCACCACCACGACCCGCACGCCGCGCTGGCCCAGTTCGATGGCGAGCCCCATGCCCACCGGCCCGCCTCCGGCGACGACCACCTCGGCGTCGTGCTGCGAATCGGCGTGTTCTTTGTGCATTGCGTTCATCTCTGTGGGTTACTCCGCCGTGATGCCCTGTGCCTTGATCAGGTCCGACCATCGCCGGGCATCGGCCGCGACCAGCTTGCCGAACGCCTCGGGCGTGCCGTGCGCGGGCGTCATGCCCTGGGTCTCGAAGGATTTGGCGACGGCCGGCTGCGCGAGCACCTCGCGCAGCTCGGCGTTGAGCCGGTCGACGAAGGCGCGCGGCGTGCCCGCGGGCGCGAAGACGCCGTACCACATGTCGACGTTGAGGTCGCCCAGCTTGAGGGTGCCGAGCGAAGGGACCTCGGGCAGCAGCGGGTGCGGCGTGTCGGAGCTGATCGCCAGCGCCTTGAGCTTGCCCGCCTTCACATGCTGCAGTGCGACGTGGATCGGCAGGAACATGGTGTCGATCTGACCGCCGAGCAGGTCGTTCAGCGCAGGCGCGGTGCCGCGGTAGCTGATGTGCGTCAGCGACACCCGGGCGCGGTTCTTCAGCAGCTCCATCGCCAGGTGGTGGGGCGTGCCCGGGCCCGGCGAGCCGTAGTTGATCGCGCCCGGCTTGGCACGGGCGCGGTCGAGCAGGTCCTTGAGCGATTCGATCCGGGCGTTGGGGCCGGCCACCAGCACCAGCTGGCCCCAGCTGGTCTGGCTCACCGCCTGCAGGTCGGTCAGGGGGTTGAAGCCCTGCTTGGGGTAGAGCGCCGTGTTCATCACCAGCGTGTTGACGCTGACCAGCAGGGTCGAGCCGTCCGGCACGGCGCGGACCACCTCCTGGGTGCCGATGATGCCCGATGCGCCGGGCTTGTTGTCGACGAAGAACGGCCGCTTCAGCCGCTCCGACAGGGGCGCCGCGATCTGGCGGGCGACCATATCGATGCCGGTGCCGGGGGTGAACGGCACGACCAGGCGGACCGGCACTTCGCCCGCGCCCTGGGCCCGGACGAGCGGCACGGCCGCTGCGGCGAGCCCGCCCAGAAGCAGCTGTCTGCGGTGGAGGGAGGGACGCGGCCCGGTCGGATTTTTCATGGATGTTTGTCTCTTTGAAAGCTGATGGACAATTACATCGGCAGTTCCACCATCGAGCAAACGGTACTTTTTGATGAATTCGTCACAAAAACTGATGAATATCGGCAGCCGCCAGCTGCAGGCCTTTCTCGAGATCACCCGCCTGCAGAGCTTCGCCAAGGCGGCGGAGCAGGTGAGCCTCTCGCCCTCGGGGATGAGCATGCTGGTCAAGGAGCTGGAGGGCCAGGTGGGCGCGCGCCTGTTCGACCGCACGACCCGCTCGCTCGCGCTGACCGACGCCGGCCGGCGGCTCCTGCCGGTGGCCGAGCGGGTGGTCGGCGAGCTGCGCTCGCTGGGCGCGGTGCTCGACGGCAGCGAATCCGCCGTGCGCTCTCGCCTGTCGGTCGCGGCCACGCCCATGGTGTCGGCCAGCCTGTTGCCCGACGTGGTGCGCGGCTTCGCCGCCACCCATCCCGACGTGCAGGTGCACCTGGCCGATGTCGAGGTGGAAACCGTGCGCAAGGCGGTGCTGCAGGGCGACGCCGACATCGGTCTGGGCTTCTTCGTTAAACCGGCCGTGGGCCTGTCGCGCCAGCCGCTCTGCAGGTTCAGGCTCATGCACATCGGCCCGCCGGACGCGTCGAGCGGCGGGCTCGGCAGAAGCCGGCCCTGGAAGAGCCTCGAAGACCTGGCGTTGCTGAGCCTGCCGTCGGGCAACCCGATCCAGGTGCTGATCGAGAAGCAGCTGGCCCGCATCGGATGCCTGCCGGAAGAGCGCCTGCGGATGAACCTGATGGGCACGATCATCGGCATGGTGCGGGCGGGGCTGGGCCACGCGGTCATGCCCTCCTTCGCGATGGAGGAATGCCTGCGCCAGGGCCTGTCGGTGGCGATGCTGCGCGAACCGGTGGCGCACCTCGACCTGTACCTGGTGTCGCGCTCCGGCACCAAGCCGAAGGCGGCCGCGCGGGCGTTCGCCGAATCGCTGAAGCTGGCGGCCGCGCGCCTGCCGGGCTAGCGGCTCAGGCCAGCGCGCGCATCGCCGCGATCAGGTCGGCCTTGCCTTCGAAGCCGATGCCCGGCAGCGGCGGCAGCGTGACGTAGCCGTCCTGCACCTCGACCCCGTCGGGGAAGCCGCCGTAGGGCTGGAACAGGTCGGGGTAGCTCTCGTTGCCGCCCAGGCCCAGGCCGGCCGCGATCGCCAGCGACATCTGGTGGCCGCCGTGCGGGATGCAGCGGCCGGGCGACCAGCCGTGCTCCTTGAGCATGTCGAGGGTGCGCAGGTACTCGACCAGGCCGTAGCTGAGCGCGCAGTCGAACTGCAGCCAGTCGCGGTCCTTGTGCATGCCGCCGTGGCGGATCAGGTTGCGGGCGTCCTGCATCGAGAACAGGTTCTCGCCGGTGGCCATCGGGCCCTGGTAGACCTCGCCCAGCTTCGCCTGCAGTTCGTAATCCAGCGGGTCGCCGGCCTCCTCGTACCAGAACAGCGGGTACTGCGCGAGGGCCCGGCCGTAGTCGATCGCGGTCTTCAGGTCGAAACGGCCGTTGGCATCGACCGCCAGCTGCTGGCCCGGGCCGAGGATCTTCAGCACCGACTCGATCCGCGCGCAGTCCTCGGCCAGCGAGGCGCCGCCGATCTTCATCTTCACCACCGAATAGCCGCGCGCCAGGTAGCTCTCCATCTCGCGCCGAAGACCGTCCAGCCCCTTGCCGGGGTAGTAGTAGCCGCCGGCGGCGTAGACGAAGACGCGCGGATCCGGCGTGCCGGTGCCGTAGCGCTCGGCCAGCAGCTGGTAGAGCGGCTTACCGGCGATCTTGGCGGTCGCGTCCCAGATCGCCATGTCGATGGTGCCGACCGCCACCGAACGCTCGCCGTGGCCGCCCGGCTTCTCGTTGACCATCATCCGCGCCCAGACCTTGTGCGGGTCGAGGTTCTCGCCGGTTTCGTCGAGCAGCGACGGCGTGTCGGCGTCCAGCAGCCGCGGCAGGAAGCGCTCGCGGATCAGGCCGCCCTGGCCGTAGCGGCCGTTCGAGTTGAAGCCGTAGCCGACGACCGGCCGGCCGTCGCGGATGACGTCGGTGACGACGGCCACCAGGCTCAGCGTCATCTTCGAGAAATCGATATAGGCGTTGCGGATGTCGGATGGGATCGGGCGGGTGGATTCGCGGATGTCGACGATCTTCATGGGGTGGTCATGCCTTCGATGGAGAGGAAAAAAGCGCCCTCGATAATCCGGGGGAACGCGCCCGACGGAGCGCCGGATGTGCGGCCCCCGGAGCGCGCTGCCCGCATGATCGGCCCACCACCGGCGCCGGTCCAATACCCGAATCGCATACATCTATCGCACTGGACCGACGCATGGGCCCCGGCAACCGACCGCTCGACCTGGCATGGCTCGAGGACTTCCTGGCGCTGGCCGACAGCGGCAGCTTCTCGCGCGCGGCCGAGGCCCGCTCGATCGCGCAGCCGGCCTTCAGCCGCCACATCCGCGCGCTGGAGGACTGGGTGGGCGTGGAGTTGTTCGACCGCAGCGCCCACCCGGCCGCGCTGACCGCTGCCGGCCAGCGCTTCCTGCCGCTGCTCGAAGACGTGCTGGCCGGGCTGCAAGCCGCGCGCATCGAGGCCCGCGCCGCGCACGACATCGCCGCGGCCAGCCTGCGCTTCGCGGCCACGCACGTGCTGTCGCTCGGCTTCTTTCCGCGCTGGCTGGGCAGTGTCGAGTCGGCCCTGCAGGTCGGCCCGATCCAGATGGTGTCGGACAGCTCCCAGGCCTGCGAGGACCTGGTGCTGCAGCGCCGGGTGCAGTTCCTGCTGTGCCACGGCCATCCCGACGCGCCGGGCCGGCTGGACGAGGCGCAGTACCCGGTGGTGCGCCTGGCCGACGACCTGCTGCTGCCGGTGAGCGCCGCCGATGGCGAGGGCCGGCCGCGCCATGCGGTCGGCGGTGCCGGCGCGCCGCCGCCGGTGCTGGCCTACAGCGAGGCCAGCGGCCTGGGCCGGATCATGCGGGCCCGCATGCGCGGCGCGCTCGGCGATGCGCCCTCGGCCACCCTGCCCGAGGCCACGGTCGTCTTCACCGCCCACCATGCGGTGCTGCTGAGGACGATGGCGCTGGAGGGCCGCGGCGTGGCCTGGCTGCCGCGCAGCCTGGTCGCCGACGACCTGGCGCGCGGCCTGCTGGTCGAGGCGGGCGGCGCGCCATGGCAGTTGCCGATCGAGATACGGCTCTACCGCCAGCGCGCCGGGATGGCGCCGGTGGCCGAGGCGCTCTGGACGCTGGCGACGCAGGACCCCGCCTAGGCGGCGCCCGCGGCTTCAATAATGCGGCGGCAGCTCGTCGCGCGGGCTGCGCGCGGCACTGCTGCCGCCGTCGGGCGTCTGCTGCTGCAGGTGCTGTACCTGCTGCACCAGGCGGTCGATCTGCTGCTGCTGGCGGTAGACGACCAGGTTCAACTCGTCCACCAGGTCTTCGGCGTAGCTCGCCTTCATCTCCAGCGCATCGAGGCGGGCGGCTGTGTCGTGCGGTTGTTCCATGCGGCTATTGGACCGCAAATCCCGGTGCCCCGGACCCTGCGGCGGGCGGATGCGCGATGGTCTAATCCGGCTTTCCGCCGCCCCCCCCCCCCCCGAAAGCCGCATGACCACGCCCGACACCGCCGCATCGCTCGCGCTCAAGCTCAAATGGATCAGCCAGCAGTTCGCGCGCGACCTGCCCAACCTGGCGCCGGCCGAGCGCCAGCGGCGCGAGAAGGAACTGGCCGATGCCGAGCGCGCCCTGCGCCAGCGCATGGCCGAAGACGCGGACGATTCGGGCCCCGGCGCGGTACCGTGGAACTGAGCGCCGCGCAGCCCCTGCCCGTCCTGTACTCGTTCCGGCGCTGCCCGTATGCGATGCGGGCCCGGGCCGCGCTGCTGGCGAGCGGAGTGACGTGCGAACTGCGCGAGGTGGTGCTGCGCGACAAACCCGCCGCGCTGCTGGCCGCGTCGCCCAAGGGGACGGTGCCGGTGCTGGTGCTGCCCGACGGCCGGGTGATCGACCAGAGCCTGGACATCATGCGCTGGGCGCTGGAACGGCACGATCCGGCCCGGTGGCTGCAGCCCGCGGACGGCGGCACCGACGCGATGCAGGCGCTGGTCGAGGGGTGCGACACCGTCTTCAAACCCGCGCTGGATGCCTTCAAGTACCCGGACCGTCCGACCGCCTTGCCGGGCGGCGGGGCGGCGCGCGCCATCGGTGCCGCCTGGCTGCGGACGCTGCAGGACCGCCTGCGCACCACGCCCTGCCTGTTCGGCGACCGCCCCTGCCTGGCGGATGCGGCGATCCTCCCCTTCGTGCGCCAGTTCGCGATGGTCGCGCCCGAAAGCTTCGCCGCCGAGCCCTGGCCCCACCTGCACGCCTGGCTGGCCGCCTGGACCGGCAGTGCGGCGTTCGCGCGGACGATGCACCGCTACCCGCCCTGGGACGGCCGACCGGGTGCGGCGGCGCGGTTTCCACCGGCGGACTGACGGCGCAGGCGCCCGCGCCGCGAAAGGCCGGCGCAGGGGTCAGAACTTTTCCCAGTCGTCCTCTGCGGCGTTCGCCACCGCCACCTGCCGGGCGATCGGCGCCGGGGCGGTCGCGGCAGACACCGCGGCGGCCGCGCGGGCCGGCTGCGGGGCCGCCGCCGGCGTGCGGCCCAGCGTGGCCGGGGTGCGTACCGGGGTGCGGACCGGCGCGGCCGGCAGGGCCTCGCGGCTGCGCTGCCGCACCTCGTGGATCACGGCCTGGCCGGTGGAGGCGTCGAGCTTGAAAACGCCGACCACGTCCACCAGCCGCGCGGCCTGGTGGTTGAGGCTGTCGGCCGCGGCGGCGGATTCCTCGACCAGGGCCGCGTTCTGCTGCGTCACCTGGTCGAGCTGGTTGACCGCATCGCTCACCTGCGAGATGCCCTGCGCCTGTTCGTGCGTGGCCGCACCGATCTCGCCGATCAGGTCGGCCACGCGGCGGGCCTGGTCGACGACTTCGCCGATGGTGGTGCCGGCCTGGCCGACCAGGCGCGTACCGGCGTCGACCTTTTCCACGCTTTCACCGATCAGGACCTTGATCTCCTTGGCGGCGGTGGCCGAGCGCTGCGCCAGCGAGCGCACTTCGCTCGCCACCACCGCGAATCCACGGCCCTGCTCGCCCGCACGGGCGGCTTCCACCGCCGCGTTGAGCGCCAGGATGTTGGTCTGGAACGCGATGCCGTCGATCACCCCGATGATGTCGCCGATCTTGCGCGAGCTGGCCGAAATGTCGTCCATGGTGCGCACCACCTGGCCGACGACTTCGCCGCCCCGGCTGGCGGTGCTGCTGGCCGACTGCGCCATCTGCGTGGCCGTGCGGACGGTGTCGGCGTTCTGCTTGATGGTGGAGTTCATCTCTTCCATCGACGCGGCCGTCTGCTGCAGATTGGACGCCTGCTCTTCGGTGCGCTGGCTCAGGTCGGCATTGCCGGTCGCGATCTGGCCCGCGCCGGTGGCGATCGATTCGCTGCCCTGGCGCACTTCGGCGACGACGCGGCTCAGGCTCACGCGCATCGTTTCCATGGCGGCCAGCAGGCTGGTGCTGTCGCGCTGTTTCAACTGCACGTCGACGGCCAGGTTGCCCCGCGCCACTTCTTGCGCGATCGACACGGCGTAGGCGGGCTCTCCGCCCAACTGCGACTTGACGCGCCGGGTGATGCCCCACGCGAGCAGCGCGCCCAGAGCGGCGGCGACCGCCGCCACGACCAGGACCACCATCCCGGCGGACTCCGCGCCCTGCCGCGACAGTTCGGCCGAATCGTTCAGGCGCCTGCGCTGCTGGTCGCTCAGCTTGTCCAGCGCATCGAAAAACGCACTTTGAAGCGGACTCACCTCGTTGAGAAGCATGTCGCGCGACGCATCGTTCTTGTTCTCCAAGCCCAGGGCGACCGCCTTGTCGAGACTCTGGTTGTAGGGGCCGCGCGTTTCCGTGACCGCGGCCAGCAAGCGACGGCCTTCCGCGCTGGTGACCAGCTTGTCCAGCTTGCCGATCAGCTCCGTGTTCTTCACACGCGCTTCGTCGATGCGGGCTTTCTGACGGTCCATCTGAGGGACGTCGGTCAGCAGCGCGATGTTGCGTGCCGCCCGGGCGATGATGTTGACGTTGTCCTTGATGTCCCGCGCCATCAAAACGGCGGCGATGCGGTCTTCGGCCAGCGCCTTGATGTCGTCGCCCACCTGGTGCAGCTGGGCACGGCCGAGAACGGCGATGAAAACGCTACACAGGATGAGGATACTGAAACCGACTCCCAACAAGGTTCCGAGCTTCAGGTTCTTGATGAATGTCATAAATTGAATCTATAAGTTACAGCTGCGACATTGTGATACGTTCGGTCATCGCGGGGAAATGTTTTTCGACAGGGGGCACAAAAGTTAGTACGCATTCCACCGGGCTGTCGGTTTCACGCGACTTTTGCCCGGCCGGTACCCGTCCGGGCTCTGGCACACTCAAGTGACTTCCAGTTACATCCATCGCACGACCGATTGCCGCCATGTCCGCTCGCCCGCCTTCCGAGATCGCACGGGACACCCTCAAGATGCTGGCGACCCGCAGGCTCTCGCCGTCGCCCGACAATTACCAGGCGGTCTACGACGAGATCGCCGGCGCGGCCACACCGGCGCCCTTCCCCGACGGCCCGCTGGGCCGCATCGCCCGGGCACTGCCGGGCCAGACCCCGGTACAGAAACGGCTGCTGACCCAGTTCGACGCCGCCATCCAGCAAAAAAGCTGGACCGACCTGCAGCGGGCGATCGCAGGCTATGCCCAGCTGGGCCTGGGCGCCTCCGCCGCCCAGGACGCCACGGGGGCCGAGCCCGCCACGGCGCCGTCCGCCGCTGGCGATCCAGCGCCGAAGACGGTGGAACTGCCTCCCCCGCCGCCCCCTTCTGCCGCCCTGCCCGCGCCCCTGCTGGAGCAGATCGCGCGCCTGGTCGAGAACGTGATGCCCGCCCTGGGCACCGAAGACCCGCGGCTGCAGCAGACGGCCGACACGCTGCTGCAGGCGCTGCGCGCACCCGCAGCCCTGGCCGACGTGCTGCAGCCGATGCTGGCCGATCTGGGCTTCCGGCTGTCGTTCGCGGCTGAAGACCAGGCGGCGATCCGCACCGGCCTCCTGGCCTCGCTCCAGCTGATCTTCCAGAACATCGGCGAACTGAGCCTGGACGACCGCTGGCTCAAGGGCCAGGCCGACGCACTGCAGGCCGCCGCCGAACCGCCCCTGACCCTGCGCAGCCTGGACGACCTGCAGAAGCGGCTGAAGGACGTGATCGTCAAGCAGTCCGAATCGCGCCAGCGCAGCCTCGATGCCCAGGCGCAGATGAAGGACATGCTGGCCAGCTTCATCGCGCGGCTGTCGCAGATGACCGAGTCGAGCGGCGTCTACCAGGACAAGATCGAGCAGTGCGCCGACCGGCTGGGCGCGGTGCGCTCGCTGGAAGAGATGGCGCCGGTGCTGCAGGAGGTCATCTCCGCCACCCGCGCGATGGCGCTCGACAGCCGGGTGCACCGCGACGAGCTGCAGTCGTTGCAGGACAAGACCGCCGCCACCCAGGCCGAGATCGGCCGCCTGCAGGAGGCGCTGGAAAACGCCAGCGCCCAGGCCCGCCACGATCCCCTGACCGGCGCCCTGAACCGCAAGGGCCTGGACGAAGCCGCCGACCGCGAGGTGGCCCGCGCCCGCCGGGCCGGCACCGCGGTGTGCATCGGCTTGCTCGACATCGACAACTTCAAGCAGATCAACGACCGGCTCGGCCATGCGAGCGGCGACGCGGCGCTGGTCCATCTGGCGCAGGTCGCGCGCGAATCGCTGCGGGCGCAGGACACGCTGGCCCGCTACGGCGGCGAGGAGTTCGTGGTGGTGATGCCGGACACGCCGCCGGCCGAGGGGGTGGCGGTGCTGCAGCGGCTGCAGCGGGAGCTGACGAAGCGGTACTTCCTGGCGAACAACGACAAGGTGCTGATCACGTTCAGTGCCGGGGTGTCGGCGGTGTCGGCCCGCGATACGCCGGGGGATGCGTTGAAGCGGGCGGATCAGGCGATGTATCTGGCGAAGAAGGCGGGGAAGAATCGGGTGATGTTGGCTTAGGGGGGTGGCCGGCCTTGGCTGGTCTGGCCTGGCTGGCTTGGCTGGCCCGGCTGATGGGTGGGGCTGCTGTTTGTCGCTGGGCTGCCTGTGGTGAGTGCGTAGGCGGGGATTTCGCCCCCGCGGGCGAGTCCCTTTCTTTGCTTCGCCAAAGAAAGGCGACCCCGCTGCGGCGGTCCGGCTGCGCCGGACTGCTCTGCGGTGCTCGCGGTCGGCGGGGTCCCG
>JBHZQV010000011.1:0-142462 GCA_042867185.1 Sphingomonas sp. NCPPB 2930
CGGACCGAAGAGGTCGACGGCGACGAGACGATCACGATCCACAGCAACCGCAAAGAGCGGGTGGACCACGACGAGCGCATCGACATCGGGGACAACCGGGACGAGACGGTGGGGCGGAGCGAGAGCGTCACGGTGGGCGACCACCAGCGGTTCACCGTGGGATCGAGCCGGACCAAGACGGTGGGCAAGAACGAGACCGACCGGATCGGCAAGAGCTGGAGCATCAACGTCGGGCGCTTCAAGACCGAGACCATCGGCATGGCGTACATGCAGAACGTGGGGCTGGCGAAGATGGTCAACATCGGCGCGGCCTACAACGTGAACGTCGGCGGGGCGATGGTGGTCAACGTGGGCCTGACCCAGATGACCAACGTGCTGCTGGGCCGCAGTGTCCGGGTGGGGCGGGACCAGACCACCGACGTGGGCAAGAACTTCGTTCTGAAAGCCGGCGACAGCATCACGCTGCAGGTCGGTGCATCCACCCTGGTCATGAGGAAAGACGGCAGCATCAGCATCAACGGCAAAGAGATCGACATCGTGGGAAGCAAGCACATCGGGCTTGACTCCAAGCGCATCGATATGAACTGAGCGTGTGCCATGGATCGACCCGCCCATGTTTTGCCGAGCCCGATCGAATCGGCTCCGCTCCCGGAAGTCGTGAACCACACGGCATGGCCCAGCCAGTACTTCCAGCACGTCGATCCGCACGGCGACATCTTCCATGTGATGGTCACGCGCATCACCTACTCGCTGAAGCGCCTGGTCGCCACCGACGGGCCGCTGATGGCACCCGAGATCTTCCCGCCCGGCGAGCATCCGCCTCTGTGCGAGGCCGATCAATTTGCAGGCGGCGACAACGCCACCACGCTGGTCCAGGAAAGCGACTACGCGCCCTACAAACCCAAGTGCGACGTGCTGCTGTCCAACGCATCCGCATGGGTGCCGGGCGACAAGCCCATGGACCGCTGGCCGGCGGGGTTCCGGTTCGGCAGCGCGATCCAGAAGACCTTCCACGTGACCGGACCGCGCATCTTTCGGCGCACGCTCGCCGCGCTGGGCGGCCTGGACGTCGGCGATCCGGAGCCCGCAATGTCGGTGCCGCTGCGCTACGAACTTGCTTTCGGCGGACCGAACCTGGTCGCGCACGATGGCGCGCTGCAAGCACATGTGGACGGAGAGGATGCCGCCGACCTGACCGAGACAGAGCGGGACCGCCGGCGCATCGCCGCCTCCAAGGCGCTGGCGGCATTGCCCGACTACTACGCGCCCAACCCGATCGGCTGCGGCCGGGAACCCCAGGCGATCACCAAAGCCGACACCGCCTTGGCCGATGTCGATGCGATAGGCCGCCCGGCTGCCACCCGGCCAGCGCCTGCCGTCCGGCCGGCGCCGCAGATAGAAGCCTTCGACCGGCCGTACCGGGGCCAGACCGACTACCCGGTGGTCGGCATCGGCCCGGTCGGCCGGTGGTGGAGCCCGCGCGTGGCGCTGGCCGGCACGCACGACGAGGCGTGGAAGCGCAGCCAGTGGCCCCGCAGCCCCCTGGACCACCACTACCGCTACTGGAACTGCGCGCCGGAGGACCAGCAGATCGACTACCCGCAGGGTGGAGAAGAGATCGTGCTGGCGCACCTCACGCCCTCGCAGCACAACACCCAGCCGGTGCGCTTCGCGCTGCCCCGGCAGGACCTGCAGCTGCTGATGCGGCTGCACGTGGGCGCCGTGCTGTTCGCGCCGATGAACATCGACACCGTCATCCTGGACTTCCGGGCCGGCACGCTGGCCATCGTGCGGCGTGCCGTCGTCAGCGCGCGGGCGGGCGTGCGCCAGCTGGAACTCGGCACCTGGCCCGCCGGCACCGCGCTGGAGCTCGACGACGACATGCGGCGCCAGGCCGAGGCGCGCAAGACCACACAGAAGAGAAAGGAGCATCCCCATGGCTGACGAAAACATCGTCGCCAAGGACGGCAGGTTCCGCATCGTTTCGCTGTGCCCCGACGTCTGCATGACGCCCACCAAGACCAAGGGCGTACCCGTGCCGTACCCGATCACCCACCGGCTCGACCAGAGCCGGCAATGCTCGCCCAACGTCTTCCTGCAAGACAAGCCGGTCTACCTGCACCAGGAGAGCTTTGTCGACAACGTCAAGGGAGACGAGCCCGGCGCGGGCAAGGGCGTGGTGAGCCAGACCCACGTCGAGATCAGCCACGACATCGACCACAGCCGCAACGTCTTCGTCAACGGGCAGGCCATCGTGCGCACGGGCGACAAGATGTGGATGAACTGGAAAAAGCCCTAGCCCATGACGGTCATCGTCAACATCGGGGGGCCGCGCGGCAACGGCAGGGCCCGGGTCAAGCCCAACAACCAGCGCCCGCCCGGGCCGCTGGGCAACACCGTCGGGCTGGTGGTGCCCGACACCGCGCCCGCGCCGCACGGCGACAGCGCCCCGCCGATCAAGCCGACCGAGGCCGAGAAGGGCTGGTGGGGCCAGTGGGGCGGGTGGGTCCATACCGGGCTCGACGTGGTGGGTGCCATACCGGTCGTGGGGATACTGGGAGACACGATCAATGCCGGCATCTATGCTGCCGAGGGCGACTATGTCAACGCTGGAATATCGGGCATCAGTGCGGCTGCCAACCTGATCCCGGGTGGTGGAGCGGCAGTCAAGGGCGGCAAGCTGGCGGTCCAGGGCGGCAAAGCGGCGATCAAGCTGGCCGAGAAAGAGGCTATCGAAGAAGCGGTAAAACTGGCGGAAAAGAAGGCGGCGGCGGAGTTGGCGGAGAAGGAGGCTGCGGAGAAAGCGGCACGGGAGGCCAAGGCGCAAAAGGCAAAAGAAGCCAAGGAGCAGAAAAAGGCAAATGGCCAGGGCGGGGGCAAAGACAAGAACAAGAAGCCGCATAAGGATTGCGGCAAGAAGGTCAAGTACAACGACCGGAAATCGCTTAAAGGCAGTGGGCTGGAGAAAGATCACACGCCATCTGGTGCTGCATTGGAAAGAGCTGTAGAAAACAGAATCAAGGAGCTAAAGAGGGATGGAGTAAAAATTGACGACGCAACTAGGATTAAGGCTAGGAATGCAGCTCGAAATAATGCGCCTACTATTGCGATCCCGCCCGACATACATTCCCAAGGGGATACATGGAAAAGCAAAAATACCGAAGAGATGATTAAAAAAGATGCAAAAGACTTAAATGGAGCGGCAAAAAGAAACACTGATGCGATTTCGGAAGCCATGAAAAATAAGGATCATGGGTGCAAGGAGGCTTATGAAGAGGCGGCCAAAGAAATATTGGATATGGATTGGAATAAATACATCGAAGAAATTATTGAAAAAGCAATTAAAAAGGGTAAAAAATGAATGCGTATGAGCTTGTTAAATTTCTTGGTTATTCGAGCATCCATCCTCCGTTGGAAGATTGTCTTGACAGTTTGAATGTTAAGTGGCGGCCGCGAATTACAAAATCGCGCCTCGATACTTTGTTTCTTATAAAAGATATTGGTGCTTCAATCAGCTTCGGCATCGATGCCGAAGATGATGGGGTAATTGTAAAAAGTGAAGGTGAATTTATACTCGAGAGCGTTGAGGTAAAGCTTATTTCTGATGAATATTCTGTCTACAAAGATTTTTTGCCTTATGCCCTTCAGGCTGGAGACTCTAGAGAGGTTGTAAGGCAAAAATTGGGTGCCCCGAGAAGAGTGAACGAGGATTCGGATAACTATTTTATTGATGGCGCAGTATGGATTGTTGCTTACAAAGAAGAAGCGCTTGAGTTTATTCAATTTGTTGTGCCGGACGATGGCTGGAGGAAGCGCGGCCTTTGCGATTAAGGGGGTTCGAGTGAATCTGAATTCAGGTGCGAGCCAGCTATTTGCGTTTTTGGGTTTCGATGCAAGCCATCCGAGTCTAGAGGCGTTCTTGCAAAAGAACAGAGTTTATGGTCGTCCTAAAACGGTTCAGCAACTCGAAGACGAAGGTGCCGTCGAAGACGACGGCTATACGGACGTCGAGTACGAACTGAAGGTCATGTCCAAAGAATCTTTGGTCGTCGAGTCCGAGCGGCATGGCTTTTGTCTGATCTTCGTGCCCAAAGAAAGCTGCCTGCTGACCCACGAGATACCGGTCACAGGCGACAGCCCCTTCGTGCTGGAGCAAGTGGCTTTCTTCGCCAAGGGTGTTCAGATATATCAGGGCTATCAGGGCGAGGTGATCGCCGGCATCGGTGTCGACCATTTCAGAAACAGCGAGACTTATCAGCGGCTAGGCGTTCCGTTTGCAACCCGCACTGTTCATGAAACGCTTACCGATCTATTTGTGCTGGACGATTTGATCGTCAATGTCGGGTTTCAGGAAGGGGACCAGCCGCAGATTGCGCATATCCACGTCAGGCGCCATAACCGCTTCGACGCTGTCATGCTGGCCCCGGTCTACCAGCTGGAGCGTGGGAACTACGTGGATATGCCGGGTTTGACTGAAATCGGGCTGCCTGCCGATTCGCCGGAGGTGCAAGGCCTGTTGGCCCGTTTCGGGCTGCAGGACGAGATCGATGAAGAGGAAGGATGCCCGGATGAAATCAGCCGCTTGGCGGTATCGCAGGGATTGATCTTCTATTTTCGGGATGTCAGCACCAACATTGCGAAGCGCGAATTCTTGCAGCGCCATCTGTCTGCGATGACGTACAAGCGTAGAGGCGATCTCGATTCGCTCGGGTACGGCGGGGCACTGCCCTTCGGTTTTGATTTCGGTGACCGGCCAAGTGTGCTGATCGAAAAAGCCGGTGCGCCTCCTCTTAACTTGATCGAGAGCGAGCAACTGGCTTCCTACGTTTGGCGTCTGGAATCTAATCATTTGGTGCAGGCGGTATTCAGCTTGATCGACTGGCAGCTGGCTAGGGTCACGGTGCATGCACCGTTCAATGCAGACTACATGCTGGCGCATTGATCATCCTGCTCGAACTTACGGCGGGCGATTTTTCTAAAAATGATAGCGACAGGTCGTTGACAGGAGCCGGTCTGGATGTGTTTTGTATGCAGAAGCATTTCGGCGCGCTGACTATCTGCTATCAAAATGTGAGACTTTCTGTTTGCCCGCGCAGGGACGACGGATCGTTCCGCCGCTGGGGGCCGTCGTCAACGGCGTGGCGGCCGCCCAGATGGCCGTGGAAATGGCGCAGCTGGCCGAAGAAATCCAGGCGCTGATGACCCCGCCGCTCACCCCCGAGAAAATCGACGAGATCGCCGACATCATCGCCAACGGCGTCGCCGCCGCCGCCATCGGCTTCGTGCTGGGCCGCATCGTCAAGGCCGCCCGGCGCAAACCCTCGGCGGTGGCGGCCCGGGGCGACAACAAAGGGCGGACCAACGCGACCGGCACCATCACCGGAGACGTCTCGGCGGCGAAGGTCCCCGGGGAAGCCGCCTGCGAGTTCGGCAGCTGCCAGCCGGTCATCTTCGCCACCGGCGTCAAAGTCCTCGCCCAGACCGACTTCGCGCTGGCGGGCCCGCTGCCCGTGGAATGGCGCCGCTTCTACCGCTCCAGCGACCGGCGCCCCGGCTGGACGGGGCGCGGCTGGAGCAGCCCGCTGGCCATCGAGCTGGCGCTCACCCACGGCGCCACGCTCTACTACGACGAACGCGGCCGCACCGTCACCCTGCCCGAACTGGCCGCCGGCGAGCGCCACTTCGATCCCCGCGAGCGGCTCACCCTCGTCCACCACGCCGACCGGCGCTGGAGCATCGCCTTCGCCGACGGCCTGCTGCTGGAGTTCGCCGCACCGGTGGCCGGCCAGTGGCGCCTGCCGCTGCTACGCCAGCAGGACGCCAACGGCAACGCCATCGTGCTGCACTACCCGGCGTACGGCGACGTCGGCCACGACGGCATCGCCCCCCGGCCCCTCGGGTTCACCGACAGCGCGGGCCGGCGCATCGACTTCGTCTGGCAAGAGCAGTCGCAGCAGCAACAGCCGCCGGCGGGCCTGAGCCGGGGCCCGCACCCGCTGCTGCTGGAGATCCGCCTGCTGCCCCGCACCCTGGAGGGCGTCCCCCAGCCCGGCGCCGTCCTGGCCCGCTACGCCTACGACACCGCCGGCAACCTGCAGGACGACCGGCACCCCGACCTGGCCGCGGCCACCGATGCCGCCGGCGGCACGTCGCGCTACCGCTACCGCAACCACCTGATGGTCGCCTACACCACCAAGGAAGGGTTCACCCACCACCAGCAGTGGAGCCGCGAAGACGCGGGCGGGCGCGTCGTGCGCACCTGGTGCGACCTCCCGGGCGTGCTCGACACCCGCTTCGCCTACGACACCGATGCGCGCACCACCGACGTCACCGACGCCCTGGGCCGCACCGTCCGCTACCACTACAACCGGCACCACGAAGTCACCGCCATCGAAGAAGCCGGCCCCGACGGCAGGCCGGTGCGCACCGAGACCACGATGGACGCCGCCGGCCGACCAAGAGAAGTGCGCGACGCCCTCGGCCGCACCGTGCGCTACCAGTTCGACACCTGGGGCAACCTCACCAGCGTCGCCGACCCCACCGGCGCCACCACCCGCTTCGTCTACGGCAGCGGCCCGGCACACAACCTGCCGGTGGAGATCGTCGACGCCCTGGGCAGCACCTGGCGCACCGCCTACGACACCCACGGCAACCCCGTCACCCAGACCGACCCCTTGGGCTTTGAGACCCACACCGCCTACGACCCCCGCGGCCTGCCCGTGGCGATCACCGACGCCCTGGGCAAGACCCGCCACCTGCTGTGGGACGCCGCGGGCCAGCTCGTCGGCCGCACCGACTGCTCGGGCCAGACCACCCACTACGAATGGGACCCGCTGGGCCACCTCGCCGCCGCCATCGACGCCCTGGGCCAGACCACCCGCCTCCTCCACGACCCGCTGGGGCGGCTGCTGCGGGTCACCCAACCCGACGGCGCCCAGCAGCACTACCGCTGGGATGCGGATGGCAACCTGTGCGCCTACACCGACGCCCAGGGCGCCACCACCGCCTACCGCTACGACGGCCTGGGCCAGCCGGTCGAGCGCACCGACGCCCACGGCAAGACCCTGCGCTACGACTACGACGGCGTCGGCCGCCTGGTGCGCCTCACCAACGAAGTCGGGGCGCAGTACCACTTCGTCTACGACAGCGCCGACAACCTGGTGCAGGAAAGCGGCTTCGACGGCCGCACCCAGCGCTATGCGTACAACGCCGCCGGCGAACTCATCGCGCAGGCCGAGCGCATCGGTTGGGGCGACGAACACTTCGCGCAGCGCACCGGCTTCGCGCGGGATGCCGCGGGCCGCCTGGTCGAGAAGCGCCACGCGATCCGCCAGGACGACGGCAGCACCCGGGAAACCGGCGGTCGCACCCGCTATGCCTACGACGCGCTGGGGCGCATGGCGGGGTGCGAGAACGGGGATGCGAAAGTCGCATTCAGCTACGACCCCTTGAGCCGGCTGACGAACGAAACGCAGCACCACACCACAGGCAAGCGCTACAGCTTCACCCACACCTACGACCCGCTGGGCAACCGCACCAGAAGCGAACTACCGGCAGGGCGGACGGTCGACTGGCTGTACTACGGCAGCGGCCACCTGCACCAGATCCGGGTGGACGGCGAAGTGCTGAGCGACATCGAGCGCGACCGGCTGCACCGGGAGACGGAGCGCAGCCAGGGAGACTTGACCAGCCGCTACGGGTTCGATCCGATGGGGCGGCTGACCGAGCACCGGGTGAGCAGGAACAAGGCCGATGCCACAGCGCTGCGCGACCCGGGGCGCATGAACGCCAACCTGCCCGACGGTGCGCAGATTGCCCGGCAGTACCGCTACGATCCGGCCGGCAACCTGGTGGCCACGCGCGACAGCCTGCGGGGCGATGCCCGGTACCAGTACGACCCGCTGGGGCGCATCCGGGCGGCAGAGCGCATGCTGCAAGGCGCCAGCACCACCGAGCGCTTCGACTTCGATCCTGCGGGCAACATCCTGAACCCGAACACCGGCGAGCAGGCTGGGGGCACCGGCGGGATGGGCGGTGCCTTCGGACGCGAGATACGGGACAACCGGATCGCCGTCTACCAGGACCTGCGGTTCCAGTACGACGTGCATGGGAACGTCACCGAGCGCTTGATCGGCTGGCACACCAAGCAGGACTATCGGTACAGCACGGAACATCAGGTGGCGTCGGTGACGGTGACGCGGTATAGAGACAAGCCGGCGCTGAAAGAGGCGCAAGCTGCGCACTCACAAATCGATAGCGGGGTGCCGGCGCAGGAAGCCGGCCAGAGCCCGATTGACGTCTCGAATACCGATAACGCCACCATCCAGACGACCCACTACAAGTACGACCCGCTGGGCCGGCGCATCGAGAAGCGGGACGCCTTCGGGGCCACGACATTCGCCTACGATGGGGACCTGTTGACCTGGGAAGAGCGGGGATCGAAGGCCACGCACTATCTGTACGAGCCTGACAGCTTCGTGCCGTTGGCGAAGATCGAAGGCGAAGCGGAGCGGGGACAGAACTCAGGAGGCGAGCGAGAGCCCAGCCGAACTTATTACTACCACTGCGACCAAATCGGGGCGCCGCAGGAACTGACGGACGAAGCAGGGCGGATCGTCTGGGCGGCGAAGTACAAGGTCTGGGGGGAGATCGAGCACCTGCGGGTCAGGAAGACCGGGACCGATGACCGGCCGTCAGGCATGAACAGCAACAGCCAGCGGCTGGCGTTGGCCGACGGCGCGATCCAGACGCTGGACATGGTGGAGCAACCGCTCAGGTTCCAGGGTCAGTATGCGGATGGGGAGACGGGGCTGCATTACAACCGGTTTAGATATTACGATCCGGTGGTGGGGCGGTTTATTCATGAAGACCCAATAGGTTTGATTGGTGGCGAAAACTTGTTTGTTTATGGGCCAAATGCGTCATCATGGATTGATGTGTCTGGTCTCGCGCGAAAGCCTCAAGCAAATGCGCCACAGCATTCGTCAAGGACAAATGTAAAGTCAGTTAATGGGCAAAGGCCACGCAACCATTGTTTTGCAGGAAAAACAATGGTCGGAAAAGATCTGCCTGAACATGTTCGCGGGAAATATCCGCATGGGGTGCCGTTTAACATGAATGGGTTCCCGGATTTTTCTCGCTACGCAATGAAAACGGTCAATATTATTCCTGGAAATTCGAGAGGCACTGATTTTTCCAGAGCAAATGTTGAAGCATTTGGAAAAGGTAATCCTTATGGAAGTAATTCGCCTGTAATTAACGGAAGAGAGTTTACATGGCACCACAACGAGCAGTTAGGAAAAATGCAACTAGTGCCTAGAGATATTCATGATGCTGTAAAGCACACCGGTGGATTTGCTGTAAATTGCTAAAGTTAGGAGGATTTATGATCGATGTTGCTGCAATTGAGGTTTTCGAAGGTTTTGTCGGTGTTGGTTTGCCGAGTGTTTATAGAAACTATCTGCTTAGTGAAAATGGCGGGCGGCCCGAAAAAAGTAGATTTGACATCCCGGGGCAAGGTGATGACGTGGTCAACAGATTTTTTTCTGTGGTTGCTAAAAATAAGTCGGAAACTCTTACGTACGCGCTGTCAATTTATAAAGATCGAATTCCTGCTGAAATGCTTCCAATTGGCAATGATCCCGGGGGAAATTTGATATTGTTGGCATTGAAGGGCGGAAAACGAGGCGAAGTATTTTTTTGGGACCATGAAAAAGAAGCTGATGATGAGCCTCAGCCTTTCTATGAAAACATAATCTCTATAGCAAAAAATTTCTCGTCGTTTTTAGATGCTTTGTATTAATGCTGCAAATTTTCTGAATAACCGAAAGGTCGAGAATTTCTGTCGAGCATAAAGGTAACAAAAGCGTTTCTGTACGCCGGGAATTACCCACCGGCATGATTTATCCGCTCTGCAGCACTTGGCGCACCGCCTACGACGCCCGCGGCCTGCCGGTTGCCATCACCGACGCCCTGGGCAAGACCCGCACCCTGCTATGGGACGCCGCGGGCCAGTTGATCACCCGCACCGACTGCTCGGGCCAGAGCACCCACTACGAGTGGGATGCGATGGGTCACCTGGCCGCCGCCATCGACGCGACGGGCAACACCACCCGCCTCCTCCACGACCCGCTGGGCCGCCTGCTCGAAGTCACCCAGCCCGATGGCGCCCAGCAGCACTACCGCTGGGACGCCGACGGCAACCTGTGCGCCTACACCGACGCCCAGGGCGCCACCACCGGCTACCGCTACGACGGCCTGGGCCAGCCGGTCGAGCGCACCGACGCCCACGGCAGAACCCTGCGCTACGACTACGACGGCGTCGGCCGCCTGGTGCGCCTCACCAACGAAGTCGGGGCGCAGTACCACTTCGTCTACGACAGCGCCGACAACCTGGTGCAGGAAAGCGGCTTCGACGGCCGGACCCAGCGCTATGCGTACAACGCCGCCGGCGAACTCATCGCGCAGGCCGAGCGCGCCGGCTGGGGCGACGAACACTTCGCGCAGCGCACCGGCTTCGCGCGGGATGCGGCGGGCCGCCTGGTCGAGAAGCGCCACGCGATCCGCCAGCACGACGGCAGCACCCGGGAAACCGGCGGTCGCACCCGCTATGCCTACGACGCCCTGGGGCGCATGACCGGGTGCGAGAACGGGGATGCGAAAGTCGCATTCAGCTACGACCCCTTGAGCCGGCTGACGAACGAAACGCAACACCAAAAAAACAGCGGCAAGACGTACAGCTTCACCCACACCTACGACCCGCTGGGCAACCGCACCAGAAGCGAACTACCGGCAGGGCGGACGGTGGACTGGCTCTACTACGGATCGGGCCACCTGCACCAGATCCGGGTGGACGGAGAAGTGCTGAGCGACATCGAGCGCGACCGGCTGCACCGCGAGACCGGGCGCAGCCAGGGCCAATTGACGAGCCGCTACGGGTTCGATCCGATGGGGCGGCTGACCGAGCACCGGGTGAGCAGGCACAAGGCCGATGCCACTGCGCTGCGCGACCCGGGGCGCATGAACGCCAATCTGCCCGACGGTGCGCAGATCGCCCGGCAGTACCGCTACGACCCGACCGGCAACCTGATCGCCACGCGCGACAGCCTGCGGGGCGACA
This sequence comes from Sphingomonas sp. NCPPB 2930, assembly GCA_042867185.1. Classification (GTDB taxonomy): domain Bacteria; phylum Pseudomonadota; class Gammaproteobacteria; order Burkholderiales; family Burkholderiaceae_C; genus Xylophilus. The sequence goes on from JBHZQV010000011.1 coordinate 11,120, forward strand.
GCCGGTACCAGTACGACCCGCTGGGGCGCATCCGGGCGGCCGAGCGCATGCTGCAAGGCGCCAGCACCACCGAGCGCTTCGACTTCGATCCTGCGGGCAATATCCTGAACCCCAACACGGGCGAGCAGGCTGGCGGCACGGGAGGAATGGGTGGTGCGTTCGGCAGAGAAATCCGGGACAACCGCATCGCCGTCTACCAAGACTTGCGGTTCCAGTACGACGTGCATGGGAACGTCACCGAACGGCTGATCGGTTGGCACACCAAGCAGGACTACCGGTACAGCACCGAGCACCAGGTGGCGTCGGTGACGGTGACGCGGTATAGAGACAAGCCGGCGCTGAAAGAGGCGCAAGCTGCGCACTCACAAATCGATAGCGGGATGCCGGCGCAGGAAGCCGGCCAGAGCCCGATTAACGTCTCGAACAGCGATAACGCCACCATCCAGACCACCCACTACCGATACGACCCGCTCGGGCGGCGAATCGAGAAACGGGACGCCTTCGGCGCCACGACATTCGCCTACGACGGGGACTTGTTGACCTGGGAGGAACGCGGCAGCAAGGCCACGCACTATCTGTACGAGCCGGACAGCTTTGTGCCGCTGGCGAAGATCGAAGGCGAAGCGGAGCGGGGGCAGAAGGCCGGCGAAGCCGATCGGGAGAGCAGCCGAATCTATTACTACCACTGCGACCAGATCGGTGCGCCGCAGGAATTGACGGACGAAGCGGGGCGGATCGTCTGGGCGGCCAAGTACAAGGTCTGGGGTGAGATCGAGCACCTGCGGGTCAGGAAGACGGGGACCGATGACCGACCGGCAGGTGTGACCGGCAGCCAGCGACTGGCACTGGCCGATGGCGCGATTCAGACTTTGGACACGGTGGCGCAGCCGCTTAGGTTCCAGGGGCAGTATGCGGATGGGGAGACAGGGCTGCATTACAACCGGGCTAGGTATTACGATCCCGCGGTTGGGCGGTTCTTGCATCAAGATCCAATCGGGTTTCTCGGTGGAGAAAATTTCTTTTCATACGGTCCAAACCCATTTATGTGGGTGGATCCGTTAGGGTTGGTTCGAGGCAAACCCTCGGCAGGAGCGCCTCAACACTCATCCAGAACGAATGTTCGGCCAGTAAATGGCAGAAGGCCAATTAACCATTGTTTCGCTGGTAAAACAATGGTTGGTAAGGATTTGCCGGAAAATGTCCGTGGAAAGTATCCGCATGGCGTGCCTTTCAATATGAACGGCTTCCCCGACTTTTCTCGATACGCCTCAAAAACAGTCAATATAGGTGGCTTTACTGGAGATGGCGCTGATTTTCGTGCAGCTAACGAAGCTGCGTTTGGAAAAGGAAATCCGTTTGGCTCGTCACAGCCCCCTGGCATGGTGTGGCACCATAATGAGCAAAATGGCAAAATGCAATTGATACCTCAAGATATTCATGACGCGGTAAAGCACACAGGCGGGGCTTCTATTTGTGGAACCAGGAGATAGCATGGATATAATTTTTAAGCGGCCAGGGTTGAATGAAGCAGAAATTCAAGCCTATGAAAAACTAGGAATTAAATACAAAAAATATCAGAAGAAGGAACTGCTGCAGTTGAGTGCCCTACCACACCCCACTGAAGCGGACCTTCAAGAACTCCAAATTAAATTTGGACTATTGCCAGATGAGTATTTGAATTTTGTTAAAAAGTACAATGGTGGCATTCCAAGCAAAAAGAAAATCGTTGTGGGAAGAAAAGAAGTGACGATTAGCTCGTTCTTTCCCGTTGTAGGGTCGGCTCGGCTTTTAGGTGGAATAGAAGGCCAGATGGAGACATATAAGAATAGAATTCCTTTGCACTCGATTCCTATAGCAGCAATCTCGGGAGGGGACTTGTTGTTGTTGGATTTGCGTGAAAAAACTCATGGATGTGTATATCTGTGGTTGCATGAATTAGAAAGTGAAGAAGATGCAGATGTTTATTATGAAAACATGGAGTTGGTTGCCAACTCCTTTGACGAACTGCTTGATAAATTAAGAGATTGAAATATGATTGTTGACGTGGCATCGAGCGCTTCCTTCGCTTAGCACAGACGCCGCCATCGACGCCCTGGGCCAGACCACCCGCCTCCTCCACGACCCGCTGGGGCGGCTGCTGCGGGTCACCCAGCCCGACGGCGCCCAGCAGCACTACCGCTGGGATGCCGACGGCAACCTGTGCGCCTACACCGACGCCCAGGGGGCCACCACCGGCTACCGCTACGACGGCCTGGGCCAGCCGGTCGAGCGCACCGACGCGCACGGCAAAGACCCTGCGCTACGACTACGACGGCGTCGGCCGCCTGGTGCGCCTCACCAACGAAGTCGGGGCGCACTACCACTTCGTCTACTGCGGATTACATGCTGGCGGACTGAAGATCGGCGTATGCAAAGACGGCGGCGGAATTTTGGTCGACAGGCGTGTGGATAATCTTTGTCAAACTTATACTGCGACCATACGATCGGCCGGGATGCGACTATTATTTTATAGAAAACTTTCTAAAATAAAAAAATTATGCCCACATCCAAAGAGAAGGAATCCCCGGATGCAGTTCAATACCCGAAAATAAAACCCTTTTCACCCAATTACGGTATCGTCCGGGTGGAACACAAGGACCAGAATACATGGGGCTGGGCCGCAAGCCTGCGGCGCAATGGCGCCACTGTCGGTAGGCGCTACTTCGCCGATATGAAGCACGGGGGCATGGAAAACGCTTTGGCGGCGGCGAGGGCTTACCGTGATTTTTTGCTGGAGCAATACCCGCCCTTGGTCAGCCGCGAATTCCGGCAGCGCCTGCGCAAGCACAACACCAGCGGGGTGGCGGGCGTATCTCGCCTGAACCAAGGATCAGGAGCATGGGTGGCCACAACGCAACTGCGTGGCGGCAAGGTACTGACCAAGCAATTTTCCGTAAGTCGCTACGGGGAAGAAGAAGCCAAACGGCTGGCCATCGCCGAGCGCAATCGCCAACTGCTGGAAGACAACGAGCTCATGGTCAGGGACCAGAACCTGGGCGATTAAGGAATCCCGACGCTAACGTGGCATGAAGCGCATCCGCTATAAAACTGTCCCGCTATTGAAAAAATAGCAAAAGGGACCGCGACGGTCCCTTTCCTTTGGGGGGTGGCCGCCCCGCGCACGGGGCGGCTTCCTTCGACCGTCAGACGCCGATGCGGCCGCCGTCGTTCTTGGTGATCACCACCGTGGCCGAGCGGGGACGGCTGGCGCCGCCATCGGGCCAGTGGCTGCCGAACGAGGCCGGGTTGGCATAGTCCGGCCGGGTTTCCTCGCCCGGGTGCTGCACGTTGATGAAGATCGCGCGGCCGTCGCCCGATTCGGCGATGCCGGTGATCTCGCACTCCTTCGGGCCGACCAGGAAGCGGCGCAGCGTGGTGCCGGGGGCGGCGCCGACCAGGGTCTGCTGCTCGCGGGTGGTGGTGCCGCTGGTGTTGACCACGGTGCGGGCACCGCCGTCGCCCACCTGGCCGGGCACCGCCGCCAGCAGCATGCAGTTGGTGACGTCGGTGTAGGCACCGTCGTCGGTCTCCAGCCACAGCAGGCCGGGGACCGCCTGGCTGAACCACATGCCGTCGGGGCTGGAGAAATCGTTGTCGGCGGTGAGGTTCGACAGGTTGACGTTGCTGCTGGCGGTGGAGCGGGCACCGAACAGGTACACGTCCCAGCGGAAGCTGGTGGCGGCCGGGTTGCGGGCGGTGTCGGCCAGGCGGATCACGTGGCCGTTGGGGTTGCCGGTCTGCGCGGTGGCGGCCGGGCCCTTCGGGTCGTTGTAGAAGCGCGGGTTGGCGGCGTCGGTCGCGGTGATCGGGCGGGATGCGGCGTTGGTGTTGGTCAACGTCAGGTACATGTCGCCGTTGCGCGGGTTGACGGCCGTCCACTCGGGGCGGTCCATCTTGGTGGCGCCGGCCACGTCGGCGGCCAGGCGTGCGTTGATCAGCACGTCGGCGGCGTCGGCGAAGGCGTAGGTGGCGTTGGTGCCGTTGATGCCGTTTACGCCCAGCTTCAGCTCCAGCCAGGTGCCGCTGCCGTCGGCGTTGAAGCGCGCGACGTAGAGGCGGCCGTCGTCCATGTACTTGTCGCCGGCGGCCAGGCCGCCGTTGGTGTCGGCCGCGTCCCAGTTCCGGGTCGAGACGAACTTGTAGAGGTACTCGTTGCGCGAGTCGTCGCCCATGTACCAGACCAGCGGCTGGCCGGCGACGACCGGGCCCAGGCAGGCGCCTTCGTGGCCCAGGCGGCCGAGGGCGGTGCGCTTGCGCGGCACCGAATCGGGGGTGAACGGGTCGATCTCGACCACCCAGCCGTAGGTGTTGGCGACGTTGCGGAAGTCGGCCGCGGCGCTGGCGCCGGCGACTTCGGCGACCCAGCGGCCGTAGAGGCGGTCGGTGGTGTCGGGCGTGACGGTGGCCCACAGTTCGCGGCCGGTGCCGGTGACGCCGTAGCGGGCGAAGGCGGTGCGTTCCTTGGCGGTGCGCTTCGGATCGTCGGTGGCGGCGATGCGGCGGAAGTAGCCGGCCCAGTTCTCTTCGCAGGTCAGGTAGGTGCCCCACGGCGTGGTGCCGTTGGCGCAGTTGTTGACCGTGCCGCGGGTGCGGCGGCCGTCGGTCGCGTACTGGGTCACCAGCGCGGCGTTGCCGGCGGCAGGGCCCGACAGGATCATCGGCGTGAGGGTGTGGACCCGGCGGTTGAAGCGCGAATCACGGGTGTAGGCCCAGGCGCCGGTGGCGCCCTGCGCCACCTCGACGACGCTGACGCCGTGCAGGTAGAACTCGCGCAGCACTTCCTCGGCCACGGTGCGGGCCTGCGCGTTGCCGGTGCCCACGATGGTCTGGCCGCGCGGGTGCAGGTACGACGGCGTGATCGCCTCGTGGTTCATCACCAGCAGGCCGCGGTTGGCGCCCTTGTCGTCGCGGCTGCCGGCGGCGTTCATGCCGAAGAAGGTCATGCCGTCGTGGTGGTCGCCGGCGCGGCGGTCGTAGGTGCTGGCAGCGTCGGTGCCGTCGTTGCGGAACGCTGGGACGTCGGCGGCCAGCGGGTCGCCCAGGCGGTACAGCACGCTGGCGGTGTAGCCGGCGGGCACCACCACCACGTCGGCCAGGCTTTTGGCCACGGCGTTGAAGCCCAGCACCGGCAGGGGCGAGCCGATCGTGTCGCTGCCGCCCGGGGTGGAGACGCTGCCGCCACCCCCGTCGCCGCCACCACCGCAGCCGGCCAGCGCCACGCTGCCGAGCAGGGCCGAGCCCGCGGTGCCCACGCCCATGCGCAGCATGCCGCGGCGCGAGAGGCGCGCCGGGATCATGCTGTCGAGCGAAGGATTGGTCGTGTTGTTGTAGCCGATGTCATCCGGATCGATGACGGGCGCGGAAATATGCTTCGCGTTCATGCGCAGGAAACCTTTTCGTGGGGGTCGTGGGAAGCAGCGGCCACGCCGCTGTGCAAGCCCTGTGACCATAGGTAACCCGGATGAAATCCTCATGGCAGTCCGATGACGAAGCCATGACACAAGCTGACCAGCCCCGGGTTCCGCACCCGCACGCCGCCAGCGGCCGGTGGCTAGAAGAAGCCGCCTTCGCGCACGCAGCGCGCCCGGCCGCCGGGGATCTGGCCCTCGATCTGGGCCTCGCGCCCGTCCGCGCCGAAGCCGGTCTGCACCCGCACCTGCGGGTTGCTGAACACCGCCTGCTCGGGCCCGATGCCGCCCGCGTCGCGCAGCAGCAGCTCGGCGCCGCGGTAGCCCTGCAGCGTGGCGCTTTCGGCGGCATGCACGCTCAGCCGCATGCCGTTGTCGCAGCGGTAGCGCGCGTCGCGCGCCAGGGGGCCGGTGGTGCAGCCCGCCAGCAGCGCGGCCATGCCCAGGGTGGGCCAGAGGATCGTCGGTCGTGCAAGCATGTCGTTCTCCGTGTCGTCGTCGTGTCGGTCGGGCCGGTGGCGGTCAGCGGGGCCAGAGCACCCAGAGCCGCAGGCCCTGCTTGAGCCGGCCGGCCACCTCGCCGGCGTCGGCGCCCCAGCCCGCGAAGTAGTCGGCCCGCACCGCGCCGATGATCGCGCTGCCGGTGTCCTGCGCCATCACCAGCTTTTGCAGCGCGGCCGACGGGCCGTACGACGCCAGCCAGACCGGCGTGCCGTACGGGATGCTGCTGCGGTCCACCGCGATCGAGCGGCCGGGCGTCAGCTCCACCCCCTGCGCGCCGCGCGGGCCGAAGCCGGCGTCCAGCCCTTCGAGCGGCTCCTCGCGGAAAAACACGTAGCGCGGGTTGGTCCACATCAGCTCGCCGGTGCGCTGCGGGTTCTGGGCGATCCAGGCGCGGATGCCGGGCCAGGTGGCGTCGCGCGTCTGCCCCTGCTGCAGCAGCCAGCTGCCGATGCTGCGGTAGGGCTGGTCGTTGGTGCCGGCGTAGGCCAGGCGCACGGTGCGCACGCTGCCGTCGGGCTCCGACACCCGCAGCCGGCCCGACCCCTGGATGTGCAGCACCATCGCCTCGACCGGATCGGCGATCCAGGCGATCTCGCGGCCGGCCAGCGCGGCACGGGCCTCGGGCAGGGTGTCGATCTGCTGGCGGGTGTACCAGGGCTTGCGCATCGGCGACGGCATCTTGTAGAGCGGCACCGTGTGCTGCGCGGTGGGCAGCCGGCTCGCCGGGATCACCGGCTCGTAGTAGGAGGTGAGCAGGCCCTCGGGGTTGCCGTCGGCGGCCTCCACCCGGTAGGGCTGCAGGTTCTGCACCATCCAGGCGCGCTGCTCATCGGGCGACGCGATCGAGAGGCGCCGGATGTCGCCGCAGAGCGATGCGAAGGCCGGGCCCGGCCGCTCGCAGCTCTTGATCCAGGCGTTCCAGGCTTCGAACAGGTTGTCCTGCTGGAAGCCCGGCAGCTCCTCCCACGGTGCGGGCACCCAGCGGCTGCGCTGCGCCGGCAGGGTGCCCGAAGGCCGGGGAACCGGCGGCGCGGTGGCGGCGGGCGGGCGCGACGGCGTCGCGGGCGTGGCCGCCGAGGGCGGCGTGGGGGCCGAAGGCTCCGGCAGTGGGCGGGTGGCGCACGCGGCGAGCGTTCCTACAATCGCCAGCGTCGTCGCAACCCGCAGGAGTCTTTTGATCATGGGCTTGATTTTGCTCGAAGCCTTGCTGGCGCTGGTGGTGCTGGTCGCGATCGTCTGGTGGACGATGTTCTCGGGCCGCAAGGGCGGCGAGCCGCCGCCGGCCGAGCCGCCCAGTCCGCCCGTACCGCACCGGCCGCGCGACCCGCAGGACCCGCCGGCCTGAACCGGCCGCGGGTCCGATACATGGCGATACCCACTCCGCCGACCGCGGTCGAACAATGGGCCACCACAAAAAAGGCACGCGCTCCGGCGCGGCCGCCCCGCCCCGTTTCCGTCCATCCCCAGGAGTACTCCATGAAAAAAATCATCCTCGGCGCCACCGCCGCCGTCATGCTGGTCGCCGGCTGTGCCGACATGAACATGAGCGACACCCAGCGCCGCACCGCCATCGGCGCGGGCGCCGGTGCGCTCGGCGGCGCGGTGATCGGTTCCGCCACCGGCGGCCGTGCCGGCACCGGTGCGGTGATCGGCGCGGGCGTGGGCGCCCTCGGCACCTACATCTGGTCGCAGCGCATGGAGCGCCAGAAGCAGGAGATGGAAGCCGCCACCCGCGGCACCGGCATCGGCGTCTCGCAGACGGCCGACAACCAGCTCAAGCTCGACATCCCGAGCGACATCTCCTTCGACACCGGCCGCGCCAACGTGAAGTCCAACTTCGCGCCGATCCTCGACCAGTTCGCCTCCGGCCTGCAGAACAACCCGGGCGCCACGGTGCGCATCGTCGGCCACACCGACAGCACCGGCAGCGACGCGATCAACAACCCGCTGTCGGTCGACCGCGCCGCCAGCACCCGCGACTACCTGGTGATGCGCGGCGTCGACACCCGCCGCTTCACCATCGAAGGCCACGGCTCGCGCCAGCCGATCGCCTCCAACGACAGCGGCGAAGGCCGTGCCCGCAACCGCCGCGTCGAGATCTACGTGGGCGAGGCACCGCGCGGCTGATCCGGACCCTTGCGGCGCCGGGCGCGATCGCCCGGCTCCCCATGAAGAAAGCCACCCGCGGGTGGCTTTCTTCATGGGCGCACGGCGACGGTCAGGCGATGTTGCGCAGCAGGTTCGCCAGCTCCACCGCCGACTTCACGTCCATCTTGTCGAACACCCGCGCCCGGTGCACCTCCACCGTGCGGACGCTGATCTCGAGCTGGTCGGCGATCAGCTTGTTGGGCAGGCCCTCGACCACCAGGCGCATCACGTCGCGCTCGCGGTCGGTCAGGTCGGTCATCCGGGCCTGGACGCCGCGGGCCGAATGGCGCTGGGCCAGCACCTCGGCCGAGCGGCGCAGGGCCTGCTCCACCCGGTCGACCAGGGCGTTGTCGGAAAAGGGTTTCTCGCAGAAATCGAAGGCGCCACGCTTGACCGCATCGACCGCGGTGGGCACGTCGCCGTGGCCGGTGAGGAACAGCACCGGCATCGCCAGGTGCAGGCCGCGCTCGACCAGGCTGTCGAACAGCGCCAGGCCGCTCATGCCGGGCATGCGCACGTCGAGCAGCAGGCAGCAGGGCTGGTCGAACATGCGGCCGGCCGTCTCGCCGCCGCCGCGCAGCATCTGGTCGAAGGCCAGCGCGCCGTCGTAGGTTTCGCTGAGCAGCCGGCGCGAGCGCAGCAGCCAGGCCAGGCCGTCGCGCACGCCGGCATCGTCGTCCACGACGAAGACGAGTGCATCCATTCCGGGTTCCATCGCAGTGCGTGCCTGTCATTCCGGCCCGACGGCCGGCAAGGTGAAAGAAAAGATCGTACCGCCGGTGGGGTTCGGCGCGTAGTCGAGCACGCCGCCGTGCTGCTCCACCACCGTGCGGCACAGGCTCAGGCCCAGGCCCATGCCTTCGCGCTTGGTGGTGAAGAAGGGGGTGAAGAGCTGCGCCGCCACCTCGGGCGCGATGCCGGGGCCGCGGTCGGCCACGGTGAACATCACCCAGCCGCCGCGCAGCCCCGCACCGGCGCCGCCCGCCACCCGCCGGATGCCGAAGTCGACCCGCCGCACGCCGGCACCGGCGGCGCCGCCGTCCATCGACTGCATCGCGTTGCGGGCCAGGTTGAGCAGCACCTGCTCGACCATCGTGCGGTCGCACAGCACCCGCGGCAGCCGCGGCTCCAGCGCGGTGTGCATCTCGACGTCGAGCTTGCGCGCCTGCAGGCTGGCCAGCGGCATGATCGATTCGAGCAGGTCGCGCGGATCGGTCGCTTCCTTGGCCTGGTCGCGGCGGCGGACGAAGTCGTGCACGCTGCGGATCACCCGGCCGGCGCGGTCGGCCTGCTCGGAGATGCGGCGCATCGCCACCGCGATGTCGGCGTCGTGCACGCCGCCGGCACCGGCGCCGGCCGGGTCCTGCTGCAGCAGGTTGAGCGAGCCGGTGGCGTAGCTGGCGATGGCGGCCAGCGGCTGGTTGAGCTCGTGGCTCAGCAGCGAGGCCATCTCACCGACGGTGGCGAGCCGCGCCGTCGCCTGCAGCCGCTCGTGGCTGGCGCGGGAGAGTTCCTCGATCCGGCGCTGCTCGCTCAGGTCCAGGAAAGCGCCCATCCAGCCGGTGTGCAGGCCCTGCGCGTTGATCAGCGGCGCCTCGATGATCAGCACCGGGAACCGGGTGCCGTCCTGCCGCATGAAGACCGATTCGAATCCGTGGCGTGGCGGCAGCTCGCCGGCGAAGCGGGTCGCCTGGCGGCGCAGGTAATGGTCGGCATGCTCGGGCGGCCAGTAGGGCAGCGCACCGGCGCGGCCCAGCAGCGCCTCGGGCGGGAAGCCGACCATCTTGCAGAAGGCCGGGTTGACGTAGGTGATCCGCCCCTCCAGGTCGCGCGCGCGCAGGCCGGTGACCAGCGAATCCTCCATTGCCTTGCGGAAGGCCAGCGCGTCGGCCAGGTCGTGCTCGGCGCGCAGCCGCAGGCGGTTGTCCTTGGCCAGCATGACCAGCACCGTGACCAGCGCGATCGACATGAAGGTGACCAGCGCGGTGAGCACGTTGGGGAACACGCTGGGGGCGCCGGGCCAGTTGTCGATGCGCAGCACCAGCGCGCTGCCGGGCAGGTCCAGCAGCTGCTGGCCGCTGAAGACCCGGGTGCCGCGCCGCAGCGCGCCGTGCAGCGAGGCCAGGCGGGTGCCGTCGGGCTCGGTGAACGAGATGTCCTGGTGGCGGCTGATCTGGGTGCCGATCAGGTCCGACAGGATCTCCGGCAGGCCGTAGGTGACGACCAGGTAGCCGGCGGGCTGCGTGCCTTCAGTGAGCGGCAGGCACAGCTGCACCACCTCCAGGCCCAGGCCGTCGACATGCGGCACGAAGTAGCTCGGCGAGTAGGCCGGCCCGCCCAGCCGCCGGGCCGAGGCGCAGGTCAGCTGCATGTCGGCCGGCATCTCGGCGGAGGGCGTGTCCAGCGCCAGGCCGCGGTAGGGCGTGTCGGAATGCACCCGCAGCCGCATGGTGGCGCTGCGCCATTCGATCCGCATGAACTCGCGCTGGCGCAGCATCAGCTCGCCGGCCGCGGCGATCCAGGCGTCGTGCGTCGGGTTGGCCGACTGCAGGGCCTGCAGGCTCTGCAGGTTGCGGGCCAGCGCGGTGCGCACGTCGGCCACCGCGTCGCTCACGTCGCGCTCCACCCGGCTCTGCACCTGGCTCGCCTCGTAGCGGCCGGCCAGCCAGACCAGGGTGCCCAGCATCGCGACGACCAGCACCGCCAGCAGCAGCCAGAGCGACCAGCGCCGCCAGGAGCCGGGCAGCCGCAGCAGCCAGCGCGCCGCGGCGGGCAGGGCCTGCGCGCCGGCATGCTCCGGTGCCGGATGCGGCATGCGCACCGTGTCCCGGTCGGCGCCGGCGGCGGGCTGCGCCGAGGCGTCGTTCATAGCCGGCGGTGGCCCAGGGCCGGCAGCTGGGCCCGCAGTTGCCGCAGCCGCCCCGCATCGAGCTGCGCCTGCACCACGCCGGCACCGGTGGCCTGCTGCGCGAGCACGCCGCCCCAGGCATCGACCAGCATGCTGTGGCCCCAGGTGCGGCGGCCGTTGGCATGCAGGCCGCCCTGCGCCGCGGCGCAGACATGCGCCAGGTTCTCGACCGCGCGGGCGCGCAGCAGCAGCTCCCAGTGCGCCTCGCCGGTCACGTGGGTGAAGGCGCTGGGCACCAGCAGCAGGTCGCAGCCCTCGGCCGCGTAGTGGCGGTACAGCTCGGGAAATCGCAGGTCGTAGCAGACCGACAGGCCGATGCGCCAGCGGTGCCCGTCGCGCGAGGGCAGCTCGAAGGCCACCGGCGTGCCGCCGGGCACCAGGGTGCGCGCCTCGTCGAAGGCGGTCTGGCCGTCGTCGAAGCAGAAGAGGTGCATCTTGTCGTAGCGGGCCGCGCAGTGGCCGTCGGGGCCGAACACCAGCAGCGTGTTGTGGGCATGGGCCGGGTCGTCGGTGGCGATCGGCAGGGTGCCGCCGGCGATCCACAGGCCCAGCTCGCGCGCGGCGGTCGCCAGAAAGTCCTGGACCGGGCCCCGGCCGAAAGGCTCCTGCAGCGCCAGCTTGTCGGTGTCGTGCTGGCCCAGCACGCAGAAATACTCGGGCAGCACCGCCAGCTCGGCACCGCGGGCGGCGGCCTCTTCGAGCAGGGTGCGGGCGGCGCGCAGGTTGGCGGCGAGATCGGTGCCCGAGACCATCTGGAGGGCGGCGACATGCATGGACGACTCCTTCGGGAACGGTGACAGGACAAGCGGGCGGCTCGGCGGGGGCACGCCGCGGCTCAGGGCATCTGCGGTTCGGCCGGCGGCGCGCCGCGGCCCAGGCGCTCGCGGCCGCTCAGCTTGGCGATCTTGGGGTCGGCCCAGCCGCCGGTGATGTGGAACTCCTGCGTGGCCGCCTCGATCAGCGGGCCGCGCAGGAAGACCTGCGCCAGGAAGGTGCCGAGCCCGATCGCCGGGTTGATCACCGCCGCCACGAGCGAGGCGGTGCCGGCGTTGATCTCGGGCACCACCACCACCCGCAGGTTCTGGGTCTCGTGGGCCAGGTCGGCCTGCCCGTCCATCAGCACCGCGGCGTTGACGCCCTTCATCTGCAGGTTGTTGGTGCGGGCGATGCCGCTGTCGATCTTCACGTCGCCGCGCACGAAGTCGAAGGCGAAGCCCTCGCTGAACACGTCGCGGAAATCGAGCGCCAGCCGGCGCGGCAGGGACTGCAGCGACAGCACGCCCAGCAGCTTGGCCAGCCCCGGGTCGGCCTTCAGGAACTGGCCCGTTTCCACCGCCAGATTGAGCTGCCCCGCCATCGACGGATAGTCGGGTCCGAAGGGCGAGCCGTCCCAGCCGACCGAGCCCTGCAGCCGACCCGCGCCGCGCCGCACCACGCCGGGCATGCCGAAGCGGCCGAGCAGTTCGCCCGCGTCGCGGATGTCGAGCCGGAACTGCATCGCGGTGCGCCGCGCGCGGGCCGCGCCCTCGCCGGTGCGACGCCAGTTGCCGGTGGCGGCGAAGCTGGCCTCGGGCAGGGTCAGGTTGAGCTTGTTGAGGTGCCATTCGCGGGCGCCGTCGTCGGCGGCGGCGCGGTGCAGCGCATCGACCTCCAGCCGGCCGAGCGCGCGGCCCTTCAGCTCGAAATCGTCCACCACGATGTCGAGCGCCGGCAGCGAGGACGGATCGGCACCGGGCGTGCCGTCGTCGAGCAGCGACTCGACCTCGCTGGCCGAGCTCTCGGGCACCCGCAGCCGTGCCAGCCGCGCGAAGACGCGCGGCGGCGCCGCGTCGGCCGCCTGGCGGTATTCGACATAGCCGTTGAGCTCGTCGGTCTCCACGTTGGCCCGCCACACCGGCCCGCTGCGCGAGCCGCCGGCCACCACGTTGTGCAGGGTGCGGCCCTGGAAGGTGATCGACGCGGCCCGCACCGCCAGCGTGTCGGGCAGGTAGCCTTCGGCACCCGCCTGCGGCGACTCGCCGACCGCGTGGGGCGCGGCCATCCGGTCGTGGCGGCTGGAGCCGGTGGCGCCGGACACGACCCGGTCCCAGGCATCGATATCCAATGCGCCCAGCCGCACGCTGGCGGCCACGCCCTGGTCGGCCACCGGCGCGTGGTCGCCCTCGTCCAGGCCGATGCCGATGCCGCCGCGCAGCACCACCGGCGTGGCCCCGGAGATGTCGCGCTCGTACTCCACCGCGGCGACGCGGCCCAGCGCCAGCAGCACCCGGTCGCGGGTCGCGGTCTCGCCGGCCGCCGTGCCCGCACCGGCGGCGGCCAGCACGGTGTTCTCGAAGCGCAGCGGAAGGCTGGCCGACGCCGGCTTGCCCACCGGCGCCGGCAGGTCCAGCGCCAGGCCCTGCAGGCTGCTGGACAGCGTCACCTCGGGGCGGCCCTGGCGCAACCCGATGCTGGCGGTGTAGTCGGTGCTGCCTTCGGCATGCTCGGCCAGGCGCGCGACCAGGCCCAGTTCCTGCGCGGCGCGCAGGCCCTCGGCGCTCACCGTGCCCTGGGCGCGCACCGCCAGCACCGCATCGGACGGCAAGGCGGGGCTGGCAGGCCGTGGCACCGGGCGGGCGGTGGGGCCGATCGCCGGCAGCACCGCATGGGGCGCGGCCGCACCGGCGGTGCGCATGCTGCCCTCGATGCGGCTCTCGCCGCCCAGCATCCGCACCTGCGCGTCGCCGATGGTGAAGCCGGTCTCGGTGAAGACCACGGTGCCTTTGGCACGTGTCATCGGCGGGGCCGCCGCGGCCAGCCGCAGGTCGTTGCCGCCCAGCACCACCCGGCCCTGGACGCGGGCATGGCGCAGGTCGGCCAGCGGCAATTGCAGGCCCAGGGTGAGTTCGGCCGGCCCGGTGGCGGTCGCCTCCTGCAGCGCGCCGGAGGTGAGCGTGGCGACCGGCGAGCCGTTGACCACCGCCAGCATCTCGGCCAGCGGACCCTGCGCCTCGGCCTTGACCTCGACCACCGCATGCGACAGGTCGGGGATGCGCGCATCGGCCCGGGTCACCCGCAGCTCCGAGGTGCGGCCCGGCAGGCCGATGCGGCCGGTGCCGTTGCGGATCTCCATGCCATTGCGCTCGAAGACCAGCTCGGCCGCCAGCGGCGACAGCACCTGCCACGGGGCCTCGCCCGCCGGCTGGATGGAGGTGGGCACATAGGCGAAATGCGCATCGCGGATCCGGGCCGCGATCCGGAAATCGCCCTGCTTCGGGTCGGTGAACGGCATGTGGTGCAGGTCGCCCCGCACCTTGAACTGCACGCCGCTGGCGGAGCCGGCCTGCACCGCGTCGCGCACGTAGTGGCGCACCTCCTGCGGGATCACCTGCGGCAGGTAGCGGTGCACCCGGGTGCCGTCGGCGCGCTGCAGGCTGCCGGTGAGGTCGAGCACGCCGGGAAAGCGCGGATCGTGCGGCAGGCCCGGGGTGCCGGTGGTGCCGGTGGTGCCGGTGGTGGCAGCGGGTGCCGGGGTCGCGTCGGCGGTGTGCCAGCGGGCCTGGGCCTCGCCGGCCGCGTCGGCGTTGGAGAAGCGCAGGTGCGGCACCTCGACCGCCACCCGGCTCCCGTCGATCTTCCAGCGGGCCTCGGCCCGCAGCATCGCGATCGGCACGCGGGGCTCCTCGAAGACGCCGGGGAATTCGAGCGCACCGTCGTCGATCGCGACCTGCGCCTTGCCGCCGGCGTGGCTCAGCTCGAAATCGACCGCCGCGTTGCGCACGCCCGGCGTGCCGGCGGGTGGGTGCACATGGAGATGGGCGGGCGGCGTGCCGGCCGGCCGCACCGCATCGGCGCGCGCCGCGACGGCCACCGCCTCGGCCACGGCGGCGGCCTGGGCCGACGCGGGCGCGGCCAGCGCCTCGACGCCCAGGCGGCTGGCGCGGCCGCTGGCCTGGTAGCTGCGCAGCGCGGTGCCGTCGCCTTCCCAGCGCGCCTGGAGTTTCTCGAGCAGGCCGGTCGGCGCATGGTCGGCCAGCAGGCGGCGCGTGCCGTCGCCCACCGGCAGCCGGGCGGCCAGGGTGGCGAGCGCGCCCAGGTCGATGCCGTCGGCGCGCAGTTCGCCGCGGGCGGGCTGGGCGTCGCCGGCGGCGGTGTAGCGCAGGTCGGCGCTGCCGCCTTTCCAGTGCAGCGCGTCGCCCGCATCGAACTGCAGGCCCTGCACCGCCAGGTCGAAGCCCGGCGTGCCGGCCATCCGCCGGTGGCCGGAGAAGCGGCCCTGCACCTGGCTCAGCGCCAGCGGCTGCAGGGGGGCCGCGGCCTGCAGGTCGAGTGCGGGCAGCGCCACGTCGAGCATGCCGCCGGTGATGCGGGCGTGGTCCACGTCGGCCCAGACGCGCACCGCGCCGCGGGCCTTCTGCAGCGAAACCGCGCCCATCGCCGCCGTGTCCAGGTACTGCCCCAGGCGCGACAGGTCGATCCGGCCGAAGTCGCCGTAGAGCTGGCCCACCCAGTCCTGCCAGCGGCCGTTGCGGCCGGCCAGCAGCGGCTGGCGGAAGCGGCCAGCCACCTGGAAGCGCTCGCCCCATTCCGCGGGCGGGGTGGCGTCGATCCGCAGCGCATGGCGCCAGGGGCGGTTGCGCAGCAGCAGGTCCACGTCCGACAGCGCGAGCGGCGGTGCGGCGCGGCGCTCGTCGGTCCAGCGCAGCGTGCCGTTGCGGATGACCACCTCGGTCTGGGTGAAAAGCCAGTCGGCCGCGCTGCCGCCGCCGTGCGGATGGGGGCGGTCGACGTCGATGCCGGCGACCAGGGTGCGGCCGTCGACGGTGCGGCGCACGTCGAGCTCAGGCGCATCCAGGTAGAGCTGCTCGAAGCCGCGGTTCCAGACCGAGCGCGGCGAGAGCGCGGCCACCACCAGCGGCAATCGCAGCGCGGTGCGGCCTTCGGCATCCAGCAGCTGCACATCGCCCAGCGAGAAGGAGGGCACCAGCCCGTCCGAGCGGGCGGTGATGCTGCCGATGCGCACCGGCATCCCTACCGCCTTGCCAAGCTCTGCCTCGATGCGGGGACGGTAATCCGCGATTCGCGGCACAATCCAGCTGTGCAACGCCCCCCAGGCGACAAAGAAGCAAAGCCACGCGGCCCACAACAACCACAAGAGTCCACGCGTCCCGGCAGCCAGTGTTTTCAGCAGGCGTGAGGGGGTCTCTTTCGGTTCGTTCATGTTGGGCTTGTATGGGGCAGGAATTATGACCCGCGGTATCGGCGAGGGTTCGCCGCAGGAACACGCTGTTGCAGGAGCGGCGGACGTGTCGGCCGCACCGGTCTCCACCGGTTGCGGCCAGGCGGAAACCTTTGCTTTCACGCCGGGCGATCTGGCGTCGCACGCGCGCTTCGTGCAGCGGCTGCGGCGCCGCTACGCGGACCATCTGCATCTGCTGCCGGCGGGCGACCCTACGCGCGCCGGCATGGCCGACGCGCTGGCCGCGATCCGGGCCGAAGGCCATGCCACCAACGCGGCCTTGCGCATCCTGCGGCAACTGGTGATGGAGCGGCTGGCGCGGCTCGACTGCGACGAGAACGCGGCGCTCTCCGTCGTCACCCGGGCGGTGACCGAGCTGGCCGAGCTGGCGCTGGACGCCGCCTGCGCCGAGGCCTTCGCCGAACTCGACGCCCGCCACGGCGCGCCGCTGTGCGCCGACGGCAGCCGCTCGCAGCTGTGGGTGGTCGGCATGGGCAAGCTCGGCGGCCGCGAGCTCAACGTCTCGAGCGACATCGACCTGGTCTACGTCTACGACGAGGACGGCGAGACGGCCGGCGCCCCCGATTCCGATGCGCGCGGCCGCATCACCAACCACGACTACTTCGCCCGCGCGGTCAAGGCGGTCTACGGCCTGATCGGCGACACCACCGAGCACGGCTTCGTGTTCCGGGTCGACCTGATGCTGCGGCCCAACGGCAACTCGGGGCCGGCGGCGGTGTCGCTCTCGGCGCTGGAAGACTACTTCCAGGCGCAGGGCCGCGAGTGGGAGCGCTTCGCCTGGTTGAAGAGCCGCGTGGTGGCGCCCCGCGCCTGCCTGGGCCCTTCGGTCGAGACCCTGCCGGTGCACGGCCTGCGGCAGGTGGTGCTGCCCTTCGTCTTCCGCCGCTACCTCGACTACAACGTCTTCGACGCGCTGCGCAACCTGCACCGCCAGATCCGCGAACAGGCCGCGCGCCGCTGCGCCGGCAAGCCCGAGCGGGCCAACGACGTGAAGCTCTCGCGCGGCGGCATCCGCGAGATCGAGTTCACCGTGCAGCTGCTGCAGGTGGTGCGCGGCGGCCAGTTTCCCGAGCTGCGCAGCCGGGCCACGCTGGACGCGCTGCAGCGCCTGGCCCAGGCCGGCCTGATGCCGGTCGAGACGGCCGACGCGATGGCCCGGGCCTACACCTTCCTGCGCCGGGTCGAGCACCGCATCCAGTACCTGGACGACCAGCAGACCCATGTGCTGCCGACGCAGGACGCCGACCTGGAGTGGATCGCCCGCAGCATGGGCTATGCGCACGCCTGCCCGTTCCTGCACGACCTGGACGCGCACCGCGAGTTCGTCGCCGAAGAGTTCGACACGCTGCTGGGCGGCGAAACCGGCAAGTGCGCCAAGGGCCACTGCAACCGCGGCAAGGCCGAGGCGCCGCCCGACATCGAGACGCTGGTCGAGCGCCTGCCCGCGCGGCTGCGCGAGCGGGTCGGCCAGTGGCGCAACCACCCCCGGGTGCAGATGCTGCGCGACGAAGACCGGGCGCGCCTGGTGCGGCTGCTGCAGCGCACCGCGCAGTGGGTGGCCGACGGCAGCGTCACCGAAGAGGCCGCGGTGCAGATGGCCGGCTGGATCGAGCCGCTGCTGCGCCGCCAGAGCTACCTGGCGCTGCTGCTGGAGCGCCCCGCCATCCACCTGCGGCTGCTGCACCTGCTGGGCGCGGCCAAGTGGCCCGCCCGCTACCTGCTGCAGCACCCTGGCGTGATCGACGAGCTGGCCAGCGAAGCCCTCTTCTACGAACGCTTCCAGCCCGCCGAATTCGAACGCGAGCTGGCGCAGCGCCTGGCCTCGGTCCGCACCACCGCCGAGGACGACGACGAGACCCTCCTCAACCTGCTGCGCCGCGCCCACCATGCCGAGGTGTTCCGCACCCTGGCGCGCGACGTGGAGGGCCGCCTGACCGTCGAGCAGGTGGCCGACGACCTGAGCGCGCTGGCCGACACCGTGCTGCGCGTCACCGCCCGCTGGTGCTGGGAGCGGCTGCGCAACCGCCACCGCGAGGCCGACGACGCGCTGGGCCGCTTCGCCGTCATCGGCTACGGCAAGCTGGGCGGCAAGGAGCTGGGCTACGGCAGCGACCTCGACATCGTGTTCGTCTTCGACGACGAGGACGAGCGCGCCCCCGAGGTGTACGCCAACTTCGTGCGCAAGCTGATCAACTGGCTGACCGTCAAGACCGGCGAGGGCGACCTCTACGAGATCGACACCGCCCTGCGGCCCAACGGCAGCTCGGGCCTGCTGGTGACCAGCTTCTCGGCCTTCGCCAAGTACCAGCAGAAGCGGGGCAGCAACACCGCCTGGACCTGGGAGCACCAGGCCATGACGCGGGCGCGCTGCCTGCGCTTCGCACCGGTGGCGGGCGCCTCGGGCCTGGCGTCGGCAGCCGACACCGATCCGCCGCCGGCCGACCTGCAGGCCCGCTTCGAAGAGGTGCGCGAGGCGGTCATCACCGCGCCGCGCGACGCCGCGGCGCTGCGCCAGGAGATCCACGCGATGCGCGACAAGGTGCGCGCCGCGCACCCGGTGAAGGCCGGCCGCTTCGACGTCAAGCACAGCGCGGGCGGCATGGTCGACGTGGAGTTCGCGATGCAGTACCTGGTGCTGGCCGAATCGGCCACCCACCCCATCCTGCGCGAGAACCGCGGCAACATCACCCTGCTGCGCCGCGCGGAAGAGGCGGGCCTGCTGCCGCCGGGCGTCGGCGAGCGTGCCGCCGACGCCTACCGCGCGCTGCGCCGGGTGCAGCACCAGGCACGCCTCAACGAGGCGCCGACCCAGGTCGCGGCCGACGAGCTGGCCGAGTCGCGCGACGCGGTGCTGCAGCTCTGGAAGGCCGTCTTCGGCGCATGACGCGCGCGGCCGCCCTCCCCCTTCGGCGGTCGTCGCGCACGGCGGACGGCCCTGCCCTTTGGCCGGCCCTGCCCACCTGGGCCGCGGCAGGCGCACTCGCCCTGCTGGCCGGCTGCGCCAGCAGCCCGCGCGGTGGCGCAGACGGACCGCCGGCCCAACCACCCGCCGGCCTGGAGCGGGTGCCCGACGCCGAGCCGCGCATCGAACCGGTCCGCAGCGGCGGCCCCAACAAGCCCTACACCGTGGCGGGCCGCGCGTACGTCCCGCTGCAGGGCGACGAGCCGTTCAGCGAGAGCGGCCTCGCCTCCTGGTACGGCCGCCAGTTCCACGGCAAGCCCACCGCCAGCGGCGAGCGCTACGACATGTACGCGATGACCGCCGCGCACCCCACCCTGCCGGTGCCCAGCTACGTGCGGGTGCGCAACCCGGCCAACGGCCGCGAGGCGATCCTGCGGGTCAACGACCGCGGCCCGTTCCACCCGGGCCGGGTGATCGACCTGAGCTACACCGCCGCCCTGCACCTCGACCTGCTGCGCGGCGTGGCGCCGGTGGAGGTGACCCGCATCACGCAGACCGACATCCGCACCGGCGCCTGGCGGCGGGACGGCAGCGGCACCGCTTTCGCGTCAGCGGCGCGGCCGGTGCCCTCGGGCAGCGGCGAAGGCGCGGGAGCGGTTCCGTCGCAGTCGCCGGTCGCCACCGCCGTGGTGGTGCCGCAGGCCCTGGTGCAGCCGGTCGCGGCGACACGCGGTGATGCGTACGCCGGTGCCGCGCCAACGCCGTCCGTACCGCCGCAGATGCCAGCGGGCGGCGCATCCCGCATCGAGGCCACCGACCTCCGCCCGCTGACCGCACTGCCGGTGATGAGCCTGCCCGGCGACGATCCGGCGACCGAACCTGTGCGCACCGTGCCGGTCGCCCCGTCCACGCCGCCGCCGGTGCGCCTGGTGCCGCCCGATCCGGCCCCGGTGGCCGCTGCCGCCGGCACCGCACCGGATGCGGACGCCGGCTTCTGGGTCCAGCTCGGGGCCTTCGGGCGGCGCGAAGGCGCCGACGCGCTGCAGCAGCAATCCGGGCCGCAGTTGCAGGGCCTGGCACCGTCCTTCGGCATCGTGACCGACCGCGGGCTGCACCGGCTGCAGGCCGGGCCCTATGCGTCGCGCGGTGCGGCGCAGGCAGCGGCCGAGCGGATCGGCGCCGCGCTGCAGCTGCGGCCGGTGGTGGTCGAGCGGCGCTGATCCGCGCGAGCGTTTCCGGTTTCAAACCGCCACCTTGTGTGGCACACAAAATTAGAGCGTGTTATGCACTTTGATCTGCCCGCGAAAGCCGGGCCATTCCCCGGCGTTCCCGAAGGGATGAACCCGGTTACGTCAAAGTGCATAACACGCTCTAATGCCGGGCCTGGCACCACAGCTGCATGATCCCGGTTTACCTGCAGGGCGGCTAAACCTTTATCCGGACGCTGCGGCTGTGATCGGCAGGCTCTCTTATTCGCTCGGACGGCCACCCTTTTCGCCGGATCCACCTTTACCGAACCTGCTCTGAACCTTATCGAGTGGCATGGTGGCGCGGCCGCTGGATATAGCAAGAATCGATGCAATCCGGCATATGCTAACCGCAGACATTTTGATGTCGCGACGGTCGTGGGCATGCATAATTCCGCCTTTTTTCCAGATAGCTGCGCTCGTGGCCCGTTATTCGATCGATCTCGGTTTCAACGGACGAGAAAGTTTCTGGCCCGATAAACAGAAATAACGCATCCGGCGGAAACCAAGGAGCCGGGTCGACCGCACCGAGTGGAATGCCCGCCGCATGCAAAACGCACCGCACAACCTGCTGCTGCCTGATATACCAAGGGCAGCGCTGCCCGAAGTACGTAACCACACACGCTACCCGAGCCAATATTTCCAGATGTTGGACGCGCGCGACGCGCTGTTCCATGTAATGGTCAGCCGCACTACTTACGACTTGCGGCCCGCGGATACGGCGCAAACCGTGGCCGCCTCTGCACCAGACAGTCAGCAACTGCTGGACGCCCAAGAGGCCGATGCACAAACCCCGCTCTGCGAAGCAGACGAATATCTTGCGTTTTACGAACCTGCATCCGAGGGAGCGGCCGCAGAACGGCACGCACCGGCCCAGGCCCTTCCTTCAACGGATGCAGAAGGCCTTTCTTTGCGCAGCGTCTACCAGGAAAGCGACTTCGCGCCCTTCAAGCCCCGGTGCGATCTGTTGATCGTCAATGCGCGCGCCTGGAGCCCCACGGTCGGTACCGTTGCCACGGTGACGGGTCGCTGGAGCGAAGCCGACCGCAGACCGTCGGCTTGCTGGCCTGCAGGTGCACAGCTCAGACGCGCCGATGGGCAATTGCTGTGGCGCAAGGTGATCAACGTCACCGGACCGCGCAGCCTCACCGCCGGAGTGCTGGGCTGGAAGCTGAGCGAACCCGAACCGGCGACCTCTGTTCCTATCCGGTGGGAGCTCGCATTCGGGGGAACCAACCAGTGGTGGCCGACGTGGCCATTGCAGCCTTGGACGCCTCCCGACGATAAAACGGATGTTCCTCTCGACTTTCACTGCACCACCAACCCGGCGGGCACCGGCTGGGCTACCGCACCGTGGCGCAACGCCGTAATGGACCGTGTGCGGCGCCTGCGTGCACCACAACTGGAGGCATTGGACAAGCCCTTCGGCGCGCACCATGCCAATGCCGCCACCCGCGCGGCGGGCCGGCAGCCCGGAAAGGCAGGCGACGCTTATTCGGCCATCGGCCTCGGCCCGGTCGGGCGCTGGTGGCTGCCGCGGCGCGCGTCGGCAGGCACTTACGACGCCGCATGGCGCGAAAGCCGCTGGCCACGGCTGCCCGTGGATTTCGACTTCGGCTACTGGAACTGCGCTCCCGCCGACCAGCAGATCGACCACCCCGTTGGTGGCGAATGGATGACCTTGGTCAACCTGACGCCTGCCGGCCAGACCGCACTGCGGCTTCCCGCACCCGACCTGCATCTGAGGGTGCGTTTGCGCGCCGGGCCCGTCTTCGTGCTTCCGATGCGGATCGACACCGTGCTGCTCGACCTGGCCGCCATGACGCTCACCCTGGTTCACCGCCGCTGCGTGGCCGCCGGGCCGGATTCCGAGGTCCGCGTGCTGGAACTCGGCACGGGAACCGGCGGCGACCGCCCCGCCGACGCACACGAAGCCCGCGATCCTGCTGCCTGTCGCAGGCCCTGATTCCTCCCATCCTCTCACCCACCCCTACTTGCCATGGCCCTCGAACAAGCAACGGCCCAAGACGCCCGGTTCCGTCTGGTATCGACACTGCCCGACATCTGCGTCACCCCTTCGCGCAAGGGATACCCCGTGCCGTACCCCGTCACCCACACGATGGACCAGAGCGCGCAGGTCAGCCCCAACGTATTCATCCGCGGTAAAGCGGCCTATCTGCACAACCAGTCCTATGTCGGCAACGTCAAGGGCGACGAGCCGGGTGGTGGCAAAGGCGTGGTGAGCGGCACCCACGTCAACATCAGCCATAGCGTGGACCACAGCAAGACCGTCTACATCAACGGCCAGCCGATGGTGCGCACCGGCGATGTGGTGTGGATGAACTGGAAGAAACCGTGAGGGAGATGGCAGCCCCACAGGGACCGCGCCATGGCGGATGAGGCTGCCCAGCCGACCGGCTCCGCAGCACCTGGCGAGACGGCCACGGCCCAGGTCCGGCCCAACGGCTTCGCACGTCCCGGGCCGATCGGCAACACCGTGGGTGTGGTGGTACCCAAGACCATGCCTGGCCCGGGAGCTGGCGGGGCACTGCCGCCGAAGAAAACCGAAACCGAAGAGGAGCGCATCGAAGCGGAGGCACGACCGCTGCTGGACAAGATACGCGAGATCGAAGCCCATGCGAAGAGCCGCAAGGATCTGGCAGAAGCCTCGCCTCTCAAGGAGCGGCTGGAAGAACTGGCGCAGCAGCAGGAGCAACGGGGCGGCGTGAAGGCAGGAACGGCGCTGGGCGACTACCGCACCGGCGTTTTCGACAAGACGGTCGGCGCGATGGCCGGCGCGATGGCTGGCATGGGCGGTGGGCGATTCGGGGCGGGCCGTTCGGCCGGCATGGCCGGCAAACCCCCGCCGGTGGAACCGTCGCCCAGAGCCGGTCCCCGGGTGCCGCCGCATGAGCCGCCTGCGCCCAAGCCTGCAGGTGGCGGCAACAACGGCGGCTACATTCCCAGGACCGGCAGGCGCCGGCCCGGCCGGCGCTGCGAACTGGTGCCGCACAACGAGCTGGAGTGCCCGCCGGGCCAGGACCGCCACCACGTGGTGCCCGACTTCACCTACCGCACCGGCGCCCGCCCCAAGAAGGGCAGCGACACCGCAGGCCGGGCCCCGGGCGCGCCCACGCTCGACAACGGCCTGGCGATCTGCCTGTCGGACGAAGAACACAAGGCGGCGCACAGGGAAGACAAGCGGTTCAAGGGCGCCTCCGACAGCACCCGGGGCGGCGCGGTGGCCGGCACCATGACGGGTCAGCAGGCCAAGACCATCTCGGCCTCCAACGTGGAAAAGGCCACCGGCGGCAAGAAGGGCGGTGGCTGCAGCAAGCAGGATCTGATGGATCAGCTGAGAAAGCAGACCGAGGACGATGCGGTGCTGCGGGGGGATAAGAGTCTCAAGGCTTTCAACAAGCGTGATGGCGCGGCTGAAGCTGTGGCCGGACGTCGCAGGAAGAAATAAATGGTCAAGTCACGGTATCAAAAGACTTTTCAATCAGCTGCCTTAATTGAAGGGTGGGAACCCCTGATCATCGAATCGGTCGATGGTTTTGATGAAGGTGGCGAACACATTAGCGTGGTGTCTCGGTACGAGCCGCTAGTGGTTCCAGATGATCCTTGGGTAGCAATGCCTTATGAGGGACAAAATCTTGTTTCATGCTGCCTATGGCAACCTCCTATAAACGTCAGGTACAACTTCCGCTGTGTTATTTCCGAAGAAGGCTACGTCAACATCTACGGGCCGGGCGGTGAGCCGGACGCCACCTACCAGATCGAAGACGCGGGCGTCTGGCGCAAGGGCGCACCGGGCTACGGCTACCTCAGCCGTATCCGCGCCATCGGCCGGGGCCTGTATGTCTGCGGCGACGCGCGCCAGGTCTACCGGCTGGTGTTTCCGTCCAACGCGGCCGATGCCGAACAGCTGCTGCGCCGCGCGCGCTTCATGGCGCTCGACCAGGAGATCCGCCAGGCGCCCACGCCGCCCATGCCCGACGGGCGCGACGAAGCCGCCTTCGACGCCTGGCTGGACACCACCGACACCTGCCAGTTCAACGATATCGGCGGCACATCGGAATCCGACATCTATGCCGTCGGCGACGAAGCCTGGCACTTCGACGGCACCACCTGGCGCCAGCTTGCGTTGCCCAACGACGGCGAGCGGCTGCATGTGGTCCATGCGATCGATGCGCGGCGCGTCGTACTGGCCGGGGCCAACGGCTATGTGCTGGTGGGCAATGCCACCGAAGGCTTCGCCAACCTCAGCAGCGTGGACGACAACCAGACCTTCACCGGCGCCGCGTGGTTCGACGGGCGGCTCTGGCTTGCGGCCAGCACCGGGCTGTTCGCCCTGGACCCTGCCACGCGCCGGATCGTGCCGGTGGCCACCGGCCTGGTGCCGGAGTTGCAGGATGCGCATCTGCTCGAAGCCAAGGACGGCGTGCTCTGGAGCTTTGGCTTCAAGGACCTGGCGTACCTGGACACACGGGCTGCCGCTGGCGCCGAGGGTCGGCCGGCCGCGTGGGCGCGGATTCATCATCCGGACAACTCGCGCATCGGCGATCCGGTGGCGGCCACCGCAGAGCGCCGACCGCCTGAAGAAGCCGATGCCGAAACCCGACCGGTGCCGGCCTGGCTGCGCGCTGCCGCCACGGCTCCCGCGTCGGTGGCCGAGCCTTGGAGCAGCGCGCAGGGCCCGGTCATGCGGGCCATCGCCCTGGTCGGGCGCTACGTCGGCAAGCAGTTCGCCGCGTCGCTGCGACCGCTGGGCATCAGGGAGGCCGACTTGCTGCGGCCGCAGACTTCGCGCTACGAGGTCATGCTGCCGCGCCACGGCGTCACCCTGGTGCTGCAGCACACCGCGGTGCCCGACACACTCGTGCTCAAGCACGGCATGCCTGCCGGTGGCGCATGGGGCCTGGCCGAGGTGCGCCTGCTGGCGCCCGCAGGCGCCGCGCAGAAACAAGGTGCGGCCTGGCGCGGCGTGTGGCCCGCAAACCTCGATCCTGCTGCAGAAGCCGACGACGTGTTGCATCAAGCCATCGACACCTGGGGCGAGGACTACACCGAGGCCGGCCGGCAGGTCAGCTTCTTCACCGACGGGCCGGAAGGCGCTGCCTGGGTGGTGAATCTGGAGTGGATGCCGAAGGAGCAGAGGCTGCGGCAGTTGCGGGTGCTGCACATGGGAAGCTACCTGCCCTGATGCGCCTGCTCCGACAGCACCCGGGGCGGCGCGGTGGCCGGCACCATGACGGGTCAGCAGGCCAAGACCATCTCGGCCTCCAACGTGGAAAAGGCCACCGGCGGCAAGAAGGGCGGTGGCTGCAGCAAGCAGGATCTGATGGATCAGCTGAGAAAGCAGACCGAGGACGATGCGGTGCTGCGGGGTGACAAGAATCTCAAGACTTTCAACAAGCGTAATGGCGCGGCTGAGGCTGTGAATGGACGCCGACCAGGACGACTGAATTAATTATGAAACCGACTACTGACAAGACAATGGTTGCAGGCAGTTTGGTAGAGAACTGCAAGGCCAACTTTGTAGAGCATCCCGACTTTCTTGAGGGGGATGACTACGTATCTACAGTTTTTTCCAACCTGGATTTGGAAAACACTGAAGAGCCTAGGGGTGCTGTGGTGTACGAAGGCCATCGGTTGATCTCTTGCTGCGCTTGGCCCTCACCGATCGGCAGCGACCTCAAATTTCGTTGCGTAATTTCAGAAGAAGGCTACGTCAACATCTACGGCCCGGGCGGCAACCCTTACGCCACCTACCAGATCGAAGACGCGGGCGTCTGGCGCCAAGGCGCACCGGGCTACGGCTACCTCAGCCGCATCCGCGCCATAGGCCGGGGCCTGTATGTCTGCGGCGATGCCCGCCAGGTCTACCGTCTGGTATTCCCGTCCAACGCGGCCGATGCCGAAGCACTGCTGCGCCGCGCGCGCTTCATGGCGCTCGACCAGGAGATCCGCCAGGCGCCCACGCCGCCCATGCCCGACGGGCGCGACGAGGCGGCCTTCGACGCTTGGCTGGACGCTACCGACACCTGCCAGTTCAGCGACATCGGCGGCACGTCCGAATCCGATATCTATGCGGTGGGCGACGAGGCCTGGCACTTCGACGGCAGCGCCTGGCGCCAGCTTGCGTTGCCCAACGACGGCGAGCGGCTGCATGTGGTGCATGCGATAGACGCCCGGCGCATCGTGCTGGCCGGGGCCAACGGCTATGTGCTGGTGGGCAATGCCACCGAAGGCTTCACCGACCTCAGCAGCGTGGACGACAACCAGACCTTCACCGGCGCCGCGTGGTTCGAAGGCCGGCTCTGGCTGGCGGCCGACACCGGGCTGTTCGCCCTGGACCCCGAGACCCGCCGCATCGCGCCCATGGCCACCGGCCTGGTGCCGGAGCTGCAGGATGCGCACCTGCTCGAAGCCAAGGACGGGGTGCTCTGGAGCTTCGGCTTCAAGGATCTCGCGTACCTGGACACACGGGACGCAGCCGAAGGCCGGCCGGCCGTGTGGGTGCGCGTGCACAACCCCGACAACCCGCGCATCGGCGAGCCCGTGGCCGCCAAGGCGGAGCGCCGGCCGCCTGCGGAGGACGAGGGCGAGGCGCAGCCCGTGCCGATATGGCTGGGCACCGTCACCCGAGCGCCCGCCTCCGTGGCGGAGCCCTGGAACAGCGCGCAGGGCCCGGTCATGCGGGCCATCGCCCTGGTCGGGCGCTACGTGGGCAAGTCGTTTGCCGCATCGCTGCGACCGCTGGGCGTGACCGAAGCGGACCTGTTCCGCGCGCAGACCCAGCGCTACGAGGTGGTGCTGCCGCAGCACGGCGTCACCCTGGTGCTGCAGCAGGCCAAGGTGCCCGAGGAGATCGTGCGGAAGCACGGCGCACCTGTCGGCGGTGCATGGGGCCTGGCCGAGGTGCGGTTGCTGGCCCCCGCGGGTGCCGGGCAGGACAAGCGTGCGGCCTGGCACGGCGCATGGCCCGGCGGCCTCGATCCCGCCGCGGATGCGGACAAGGTGATGCAGCAGGCCATCGACACCTGGGGCGAGGACTACACCGAAGCCGGCCGGCAGATCAGCTTCTTCACCGACGGGCCGCAGGGTGCGGCGTGGGCCGTCAACCTGGAGTGGATGCCCAGGGAGCAGAAACTGCGGCAGCTGCGGGTGCTGCACATGGGGAGCTACCTGCCCTGAGGCGCCACGGCTTGGTGGAGGCGATGGCTGTGTCTGAAACACGGCACATGCGAGAACGCACTATGCATGGTGACTTACCTCGGCCCTCTCTGCTTTGTGCAGACCTCGCTTAGCTTCACTTCGAATACTGAAGCGGTTTCCTGTCTACCTAGGCTTGCAGTCCAGAGCGCAGTAGGACAGGCCTGTCGAGTGCCCTTGCTACACCGGCTCCCACCGCCCCGCGATGTTCTTCAGCAGCTGCCCCACCGCCGCCAGCCGGCGGTTGCGCACGTCCAGCAGGGTGCGCTCGGCCGCCAGCGCGGTGGCCTGGGCGGTGACCACGTTGAGGTAGCTGACGGTGCCGGCGCGGTACTGGTTGTCGGTGACGTCGCGGGCGCGGCGGGCGGCGGCCAGGGCGGCGGCCTGCACCGCCTCTTCGCGCTCCAGGTTGGCGGCGACGACCAGGTTGTCCTCCACCTCCTGCAGCGCGGTCAGCACCGTCTGGCGGTAGGTGGCCGCGGCGATGTCGGTGTTGGCGCGGGCCGATTCCACCGCGGCGCGGCGGGCCCCGCCGTCGAAGAGCGACACCGCCAGCGCAGGCCCCAGCGACCAGAACAGGTTGGGCGCGTTGACCAGGTCGCCGAGGGTGCTGCTGCGGTAGCCGGCGCTGGCCGAGAGCGTCAGCGCCGGGAAGAAGGCGGCGCGGGCCACGCCGATCTGCGCGTTGGCCGCCGCCACCCGGCGCTCGGCCGCGGCGATGTCGGGCCGGCGCTGCAGCAGCTGCGAGGGCAGTTGCAGCGGTGCCGCGGGCGCCTGGGGCAGCACCGCCGTGCGCGGCAGGTCGAACGCCGCCGGCGCCTGGCCGACCAGCGCGGCCAGCGCGTGCTCCAGCTGGGCGCGGGTGGTGTCCACCTCGATCTGCTGCGCCAGGGTGGACTGGAGCTGCGACTCGGCCTGCGCCACGTCGACCGACGCCGCCACGCCCGCCGCGTAGCGGTTGCGGGTGAGCTGCAGCGACCGGCGGTAGGCGGCCTGGGTGTCGGCCAGCAGTTGCGACTGCACCTCGGCCGCGCGCAAGGAGAAGTAGGTCTGCGCCAGCGTGGCCTGGGTGGAGAGGCGCAGCGCGGCCACGTCGTCGGCGCTGGCCTGCAAGCCGGCCTGGGCGGCATCGACCGCGCCCGAGACGCGGCCCCACAGGTCCAGCTCCCAGCTGGCGCTGGCGCCCAGGGTGTAGAGGGTGCGCGGCCGGCCGCCGGTGCTGCCGACCGGGTTGCCCGCCGCATCGACCGTGCCGGCGCTGCTGCTGCTGCTCACGCTGCGGGTGCCGCCGAAGTTGCCGTTGACCGTGGGCAGCAGCGCGGCGCGGCTGCTGCCCAGCGCCGCCTGCGCCGCGCGCAGCCGGGCCACGCTGGCGGCGAGGTTCTGGTTGCCGGCCGCGGCCTGCTGCTGCAGCCGGTCGAGCACCGGGTCCTGGAACAGCGTCCACCAGGCATCGGGCACGGCCGCCGCCTGCGGATCGGCGGGCTGCCACAGGCCCGCCTCCTTGTAGGCGGCCGGCAGGTCCATCGGCGGGGGGGCGGTGGGCAGCGGCGCGCTGCTGCAGGCGGCCAGGGCGGCCGCTGCCACCCCCGAGGCGATGCTATGAAATCGATAGCTGGTGGCCGGCGCAGGTCGCCGGCTGGGGGCATTTTTCATGCGGAATCCGGAACGGGCAGGGGAAGGGCGGCGGCCCGGCGGCGCCGCCGGCGCTGCGCCCGCAGGCGCAGCCGGTCGAGCGCCACGTAGACGACCGGCGTGGTGTAGAGGGTGAGCAGCTGGCTGACCAGCAGGCCGCCGACCACCGCGATGCCCAGCGGCTGGCGCAGCTCGGCCCCGTCGCCGGTGCCGAAGGCCAGCGGCAGCGCGCCGAAGATCGCGGCCACGGTGGTCATCAGGATCGGCCGCACCCGCAGCTGGCAGGCGCGGTAGATCGCCTGGGCCGGGCTGGCGTGGCCGCCGCGCTGCCGCACCAGGGCGAAGTCGATCATCATGATCGCGTTCTTCTTCACGATGCCGATCAGCAGGATCACCCCGATCAGCGCGATCAGCGAGAACTCGGTCTTGAACAGCATCAGCGCCAGCAGCGCCCCCACGCCGGCCGAGGGCAGCGTCGAGAGGATGGTGATCGGGTGCACCAGGTTCTCGTACAGGATGCCCAGCACCAGGTAGATGGTGACCAGCGCCGCCAGGATCAGCACCGGCTGGCTGGAAAGCGAATCCTTGAACGCGCCCGCGGTGCCGCCGAAGCTGCCGCGCAGCGACACCGGCACGCCCAGGCCGGCCACGGCCGCATTCACCGCATCGGTCGCCTGCGACAGCGACACGCCGGGCGGCAGGTTGAAGCTGATGGTGGTGGCGGGCGTGCCGCGCTCGTGGTCGACCCGCAGCGGCGTGTTGGTCAGCTCCATCCGGGCGAAGGCGGCCAGCGGGATCGGCTGGCCCGCGTTGTTGACGAAGAAAAAACCGCGCAGCGCCTCGGGGCTCTGCAGCCAGGCGGGCGCGGCCTCCATCACCACCCGGTACTGGTTGAGCGGGTTGTAGATCACGCCCACCTGGCGCTGGCCGAAGGCGTTGTTGAGCGCGGTGTCGATCGCGGCCATCGTCAGGCCGAGCCGGGTGGCGGCGTCGCGGTCGACCACCAGCGAGGTCTGCAGGCCCGCGTCCTGCTGGTCGCTGCTGACGTCCTCCAGCTCGGGCAGGCCCTGCAGCACCTGGCGGATGCGCGGCTCCCACAGGCGCAGCTCGGCGTTGTCGTCGGCCTGCAGGGTGTAGTCGTACGAGGCGCTGGACTGCCGGCCGCCGATGCGGATGTCGCGCTGCAGGCTCATGAAGAGCCGCGCGCCGGGCTCGTCCTGCAGCTTCTGGCGCAGCCGCTCGATCACCTCTTCGGAGCTGGCCTTGCGCTCGGCCAGCGGCTTCAGGGTCATGAACATCTGCGCCGCGTTGCGCTGGCCGCCGCCGGTGAAGCCGGTCACGTTCTCGACCGCCGGATCGGCCTCGACGATGGCCAGGAAGCGCTTCAGGCGCTGCTCCATCGCCTGGAACGAGGTGGCCTGGTCGGCGCGGATGAAGCCCTGGATGCGGCCGGTGTCCTGGTCGGGCAGGAAGCCCTTGGCGATCGCGCCGTACAGGAACACGTTGAGCCCGACCACCGCCGCCAGCGCCAGCAGCGCCACCGGCTGGTGCCGCAGCGTCCAGGCCAGCGAGCGGCGGTAGCCCTGGCGGGTGGCCCGCAGCACCGCCCCGGCCCACCGGCCGGTGCGCGACGCCGGCCGCGCCGGGCGCGGCGCATGCGGTTTCAGCAAGGCCGCGCACATCATCGGCGTGGTGGTGAGCGAGACCACCATCGACACCAGGATGGCCGCCGACATCACGACCGCGAACTCGCGGAAGAAGCGGCCCACGATGCCGCCCATCAGCAGGATCGGGATGAACACCGCGATCAGCGAGAGGCTCATCGAGACGACGGTGAAGCCGATCTCCCTGGCGCCTTCGAGCGACGCGGCCAGCGCGCCCTTGCCGCGCTCCATGTGGCGGGTGATGTTCTCCAGCACCACGATCGCGTCGTCGACCACGAAGCCGGTCGCCACGGTGAGCGCCATCAGCGAGAGGTTGTCGAGCGTGTAGCCGCAGAGGTACATCACCCCGAAGGTGCCGGCCAGCGACACCGGCACCGCCACGCTGGGGATCAGCGCGGCGCGCGCGTTGCGCAGGAACAGGAACACCACCAGGATCACCAGCGCCACCGCGATCGCCAGGGCCCGCTCCACCTCGCGCAGCGAGGCCCGCAGCGTGGGCGTGCGGTCGGACACGATGTCGAGGTCGATGGCCGCGGGGATCGCGGCCTGGAGCCGCGGCAGCAGCGCCCGCACCCGCTCGGTCGCCTCGAGGATGTTGGCGCCCGGCTGCTTGAAGATCTGCAGCAGGATCGCCGGCTTGCCGTTGGCGACACCGTAGGTGCGGACGTCCTGCACGCCATCGGTGACCTCGGCCACGTCCTGGAGCCGCACCGCGTTGCCGTTCTGGTAGCGGATCACCAGCGGCCCGTACTCGGCCGCGGTGCGGGCCTGGTCGTTGGTGGCGATCTGCCAGTAGCGCCCGCCCTGCTCCACCGCGCCGAGCGGCCGGTTGGCGTTGGCGCTGGTGACCACGCCGCGCACCGTGTCGAGCGAGATGCCGTGGGACGCCAGCCGCGCCGGATCGAGCTGGATGCGCACCGCCGGCAGCGCGCCCCCGCCGATCGAGACCTGCCCCACGCCCTCGACCTGCGCCAGGGATTGCGACAGCACGGTGGAGGCCGCGTCGTACATCTGCCCGCGGGTGAGGGTGGACGAGGTGAGCGCGATGATCAGGATCGGCGCATCCGACGGGTTGACCTTGCGGTAGCTCGGGTTGCCGGGCATGCCGGTGGGCAGCAGGGTGCGCGCCGCGTTGATCGCGGCCTGCACGTCGCGCGCGGCGCCGTCGATGTCGCGGTCGAGGTCGAACTGCAGGGTGATGCGGGTGTTGGCGAGGGTCGAGGTGGAGGTGATCTCGTTGACGCCGGCGATGGCGCCCAGGGCGCGCTCCAGCGGCGTGGCGACGGTGGCGGCCATCGTGTCGGGGCTGGCGCCCGGCAGGCCGGCGGTCACGCTGATGGTGGGGTAGTCGACCTGGGGGAGCGGGGCCACCGGCAGGAGGAAGAAGGCGAGCGTGCCGGCGATCGCCAGGCCGAGGGTGAGGAGGCTGGTGGCGATGGGGCGGTGGATGAAGGGGGTGGAGAGGCTCATGGGGTGGGGGCCTCTGCGTCTCGCGGGCTTTCCGGGTTTGCGCTCTCTGCCGCTGGGAGGGGGTGGGGGTGGGGGGCGTGGCCGGCTTTTGGGTGTCGCTGCTGTTTGTGGGAACACTGCACGTGTTGAGGGTGGAGGCGGGGATTTCGCCCCCGCGGGCGAGTCACTTCTTTTGCTTCGCCAAAAGAAGTAACCAAGAAAAGGCGACCCCACGTGCTGCGACCCTCCGCTGCGCTGCGGGCAACCTGCGGTGCTCGCGCCAGGCGGGGTCCGCGCAAACTCGCTGCGCTCAAACATGCGCGGCCCTTATTCCGCCTGCCGCTGCGCTCCTCGGCGCATCCCGAGGGGCGGGGGAGCGGGAGCGCAGCCCCTCGGCTCCTGCCCGCTGCGCGGCAGTGACGCCTGGGGGCGGAAGCTGCAAAGGCAAAGGCACCTGCACAGGCGCCCCCTCCCCCACCCGCACCGTCATAGGTATCGGTATCGGTATCGGTATCGGTATCGGTATCGGCACAGGCACAGGCACAGGCACAGGCACAGGCACAGGCACAGGCACAGGTGCAGGCACCGGTGCAGATATTTGAATGAAAAGTGGCTGTAGCCGGCGTACAGCGCCGACTGTCAGCTATCGATTTAGTAGCGTCCGTGCAAAAGGGTGCTGCGACGATGGCCCGGGCCACCCATACCTCCGCCCTCTCTCCACACGCAAGAGGCAGTAAGACCGAAGCGTCAGAAAGCCCAGCGAAGCCACGACCCACCCCCCGTGCCGAGCGAAGCAAAGGCACCCTCAGGCCGAGCGCAGCGATGGCCCGTGT
Source organism: Sphingomonas sp. NCPPB 2930 (assembly GCA_042867185.1). GTDB lineage: Bacteria > Pseudomonadota > Gammaproteobacteria > Burkholderiales > Burkholderiaceae_C > Xylophilus. Next base: position 44,314 of record JBHZQV010000011.1, read on the forward strand.
GGACCCCGCTCCCGCTCCCCCTCCCCTCTGCGGCGTCGAGGAGCGCAGCGGGCGGCGGATGAGGGCCCGCGTTTGTTTGAGCGGAGCGCAGCGCAGCGAGTTGGAGCGGGACCCCGCCGACCGCGAGTACCGCAGAGCAGTCCGGCGCAGCCGGACCGCCGCAGCGGGGTCGCCTTTCTTTGGTTCCTTTCTTTGGCGAAGCAAAGAAAGGGACTCGCCCGCGGGGGCGAATTCCCCGCCTCCGCACCCGAAAGCCGCAGCGCAGCCACACACAGCAGCGCCGCCGATCAGCCGGGCGCCCACCCTCACAGCACCCCCCCCCGCCGCGCCCGCCACCGCCCCGCCACCCCCGCGAACCCCAAATAGATCACCGGCGTGGTGAACAGCGTCAACAGCTGCGACACCACCAGGCCCCCCACCATCGTCACCCCCAGCGGATGCCGCAACTCGCTCCCCACCCCCGAGCCCAGCATCAGCGGCAACGCCCCCAGCAGCGCGGCCAGCGTCGTCATCAGGATCGGCCTAAACCGCAGCAGGCACGCCTGGTAGATCGCCTCCCGCGGCGCCAGGCCCTGCGTGCGCTCGGCGTCGAGCGCGAAGTCGATCATCATGATCGCGTTCTTCTTCACGATGCCGATCAGCAGCACGATGCCGATGATCGCGACGATGTCGATGTCGAGCCGCGCCGCCCACAGCGCCAGCAGCGCGCCCAGCGCGGCCGACGGCAGGGTCGAGAGGATCGTCACCGGGTGGATCATGCTCTCGTACAGCACGCCGAGCACGATGTACATCGTCACCACCGCGGCCAGCACCAGCAGCAGCGTGTTCGACAGCGACGCCTGGAACGCCAGCGCCGCGCCCTGGAACCGCGTCTCCACGCTCAGCGGCAGATCCATCGCCGCCTCTTCCCGCTGGATCGCCTCGACCGCCTGGCCCAGCGACACGCCGGGCGCGGTGTTGAACGAGAGGGTCGCGGCGGGCAGCTGGCCGACGTGGTTGACGGCCAGCGCGGTGGGCCGCTCGGTCACCCGGGCCACCGACGACAGCGGCACCGGCGCGCCCAGGCTGCTCGGCACATAGATCGCGCCCAGCGCGTCGGGGCCCAGCTTGTACTGCGGCGCCACCTCCAGCACCACCCGGTACTGGTTGGACTGGGTGAAGATGGTCGAGATCAGCCGCTGGCCGAAGGCGTTGTAGAGCGCGGTGTCGATGCCGGCCACCGTCACGCCCAGCCGGCCGGCCTGGGCGCGGTCGATCTCCACATACGCCTGCAGGCCGTCGTTTTGCAGGTCGCTGGCCACGTCCGCCAGCTGCGGCAGGCCGCGCAGGCGCTTCAGCAGCTGCGCGGTGGTGGACTGCAGCTGCGCCATGTCGGGCGAGGACAGCAGGAACTGGTACTGGGTGCGGGCCACCCGGTCCTCGATGGTCAGGTCCTGCACCGGCTGGGCATACAAGGCGATGCCGGGCACGTCGCGCGCGGCCTCGGCCAGCCGCCGCAGCACCTCGGCCACCGGGCCGCGCCGGGCCTTGGGCTGCAGGTCGATCAGCAGGCGGCCGGTGTTGAGCGTGGTGTTGGCGCCGTCCACCCCGATGAAGGACGACACGCTCTTGACCGCCGGGTCCTGCAGCAGCCGCTCGACCAGCGCCTGCTGCCGCGCGCTCATCGCCGCGAAGGAGATCGACTGCGCGGCCTCGGTCGTCGCCTGCAGCGTGCCGGTGTCCTGCTCGGGGAAAAAACCCTTGGGCACGACGACGTACAGCAGCGCCGTCAGCACCAGCGTGGCGGCGAAGACCAGCAGGGTGAGGCCGCTGTGGTCCAGCACCCAGTCGAGCATGCGGCCGTAGCGGGCGATGGTGCGGTCGAAGAAGCGGCCGGTGGCCTGGTAGAGCCGGCCGTGGCTCTCCTCGGGCGTGTGCTTGAGCAGCCGGGCGCAGAGCATCGGCGTCAAGGTGAGCGACACCACCATCGACACCAGGATCGCCACCGCCATCGTGATCGCGAACTCGTGGAACAGCCGGCCCACCACGTCGCCCATGAAGAGCAGCGGGATCAGCACCGCGATCAGGGAGATGGTGAGCGAGACGATGGTGAAGCCGATCTGCTGCGCCCCCTTGAGCGCGGCGGCCATCGGCGTCTCGCCGGCTTCCACATAACGGGCGATGTTCTCGATCATCACGATCGCGTCGTCCACCACGAAGCCGGTGGAGATGGTGAGCGCCATCAGCGTCAGGTTGTTGATCGAGAAGCCGCAGAGGTACATCACGCCGAAGGTGCCCATCAGCGACAGCGGCACCGCGACGCTGGGGATCAGCGTGGCCGACACGCTGCGCAGGAACACGAAGATCACCATCACCACCAGCGCGATCGCCAGCAGCAGCTCGAACTGGGTGTCGCGCACCGAGGCGCGGATCGTCGTGGTGCGGTCGGTCAGCACCTGCACGTCGAGCGAGGCGGGCAGCGTCGCCTTCAACTGCGGCAGCAGCGCCTGGATGCCGTCGACGGTGTCGATCACGTTGGCGCCGGGCTGGCGGCGGATGTTCAAGATCACGCCGGCCTTGGCGACCGGCCCTTCGGCGGCGGCGGCGCCGGGCGCCGGCGCCACGCCGGCCCAGGCGGCCAAACGGGTGTTCTCGGCGTCGTCCACCGTCTCGGCGATGTCCTGCAGCCGGATCGGGTTGCCGTTCTTGTAGGCGACGATCAGGTTGCGGTACTCGGCGGCCGACTGCAGCTGGTCGTTGGCGTCGATGGTGGAGGCGCGGGCCGGGCCGTCGAAGCTGCCCTTGGCCTGCTTGACGTTGGCCGCGGCGATGGCACCGCGCACGTCCTCCAGCGTCATCCCCGCCGAGGCCAGGGCCACCGGATTGGCCTGGATGCGCACCGCCGGCCGGCGGCCGCCCGCGATCGCGACCAGCCCCACGCCCGGCACCTGCGAGAGCTTGGGCGCCAGCCGGTTCTCGACCAGGTCGTGCACCCGGATCACCGGCAGCGAGGGCGAGGTGATCGCCAGCGTGAGCACCGGCGCATCGGCCGGGTTGACCTTGCTGTAGACCGGCGGCATCGGCAGGTCGGCGGGCAGCAGGTTGCTGCCGGCGTTGATCGCCGCCTGCACCTCCTGCTCGGCCACGTCCAGGCCCACGTCGAGCGCGAAGCGCAGGGTGATGACCGACGCACCGCCCGAGCTGGTCGACGACATCTGCGACAGCCCCGGCATCTGGCCGAACTGCCGCTCCAGCGGCGCGGTGACGGCCGAGGTCATCACGTCGGGGCTGGCGCCGGGATAGAGGGTGACGATCTGGATCGTGGGGTAGTCCACCTCGGGCAGCGCCGACAGCGGCAGCAGCCGGTAGGCCAGGATGCCCGCGATCAGCACCGCCACCATCAGCAGCGCGGTCGCGACCGGGCGCAGGATGAAGATGCGCGACAGGTTCATGGGCGGCAGGCCGGTGCGGGTGCGGAAACAGGCGCGCGGCGCCTAGCGCGCGGCGGGGGCGGCCGGTGCGGCGGCGGGCGAACCGGCCGGGGCGGTGGCCGGCGTGCTGGCCGGTGCCGGTGCCGCGGTGCCACCCGGGCCGGGCGGCGCGGCCGGCGTGCCCGGCGCGCCGGGCCCGCCGGCGGCGGCGCCCTGCTGCTGGCGCTCGCGCATCTGGCGGAAGAAGGCGCGGCGCTCTTCGGGCGACATCGCCCGCACCTTGGCGGCCAGCTCGGGCGGCAGGTTGCGCCGGCCGCCGCGCGGGCCCTGGGCCGATTCCTGCACCGCCTGGTCGGCCCGGGTGGCCGCGTCGGGCGCGATCACCGCCACCTGGGCGCCTTCGCGCAGCCGGTCGGCGCCGTCGGTGACCACGCGCTCGCCCTCCTGCAACTCGCCCTGCACGCTGACCCGGTCGCCGTCGGTGGTGCCGAGGCGCACCTTGCGCAGGGACACGGTGCTGTCGTCCTTCACCGCATACACATAGGTGCCCTGGGTGCCGCGCTGCACCGCGGTGGTGGGCACGGTGAGCACGCCCGGCAGCGTGTCGACCTGCAGCCGCACGTTGGCGAACTGGTTGGGGAACAGGCTGCCGTCGGCGTTGGCGAAGGTGGCCTTGGCCTTGATGGTGCCGGTGGTGGTGTCGATCGCGTTGTCGACCGTCTCCAGCCGGCCGGTGGCCAGCAGGGCCTGCTGGTCGCGGTCGTACAGCTCCACCGGCATCGCGGCGCCGGCGCGCAGCCGCGCCACCACCCGCGGCAGGGCAGCCTCGGGGATCGAGAACAGCGCATGGATCGGCCGCACCTGGGTGATGGTGACGATGCCGGTGGTGTCGGCCGCCCGCACCACGTTGCCCAGGTCAGCCTGGCGCAGGCCCAGCCGGCCCGCGATGGGCGCGGTGACGCGGGTGTAGGAGAGCTGCAGTTTGGCGGCATCGACCTGGGCCTGGTCGGTCTGCACCGTGCCCTGGGTCTGGCGCACCAGCGCGGCCTGGGTATCGACCTGCTGCCGGGCGATCGAGTCCTGCGCCAGCAAATCCTGGTAGCGCTGCAGGTCGAGCTGGGCGTTGCGCAGCAGGGCCTGGTCGCGGGCCAGCGCGCCCTGCGCCTGGGCCAGCGCCGCCTGGTAGTTGCGCGGGTCGATCTCGGCCAGCAGCTGGCCGGCCTGCACCATGTCGCCTTCCTTGAAGCGGATCGCCTTCAGCTCGCCGTCGGCCTTGGCCCGCACCACCGCGGTGTTGCGCGCGGCGACGGTGCCGATCGCGTGGACCAGCACCCGCACGTCCTGCCGCCGCACCGTGTCGGCCGAGATCGGCTGCACCTGCGCGCCCGGCGCGCGGCGGGCGCCCGGCCCCGCGGCACCCGTACCCGCACCGGGACCGGCCGCGACGGGCGCCGCCGCCGGCCGCGCCGCCGGGGCCCGCCACCACCAGACGGCCGCCCCCACCGCGCAGAGCAGCAGCACCGCCGCCGCCAGCCACCCGGGCCGCACACGTCCCCGCAGCCGGTGCGGTGCGGGCAGGGTGCCGGGGCGGCGCGGGCGGTACCGGGACCAGGAGGGGCGAAGACAGGGCATGGGCATGGTGCGGGCGGCGGGCCGCTGGCGGGCGGCGGGCCGGGACAGTGCGGTGACGGGGCGACGACGACGCCGATGGGGCCGGATGTTACGCGGCGCAACAGCGGCGGCGTAGCGTCCCGCAGGCCCGTTTACCGTGGATTTACCCGTCGTCCGCCCGCCGTAACAGAATATTTCCCCAACACGACCCGTACAGGCCCTCTGGTAAGGTCTTACGCGATGCAATTGCTTCCCACGGTCACTGCCGGGACCGCCCTCTTTCTCGACTTCGACGGCACCCTGGCCGAGCTCGCCCCCACCCCGGATTCCGTCCACGTGCCCTCGGGCCTGGTCACCACCATCGCCGCGCTGCGCCAGCAGCTGGGCGGGGCCCTGGCCATCGTCACCGGCCGCAGGGTCGAAGACGTCGACCGGTTCCTCAGCCCGCTGCTGCTGCCGGTGGCCGGCGAGCACGGTGCCGAGTTCCGCCTGCCCGACGGCACCGCCCCCGACATCGCGCCCCCGGCCCTCGGCCCGGCGCTCGACACGATGGAGCGGCTGGCCGCCACCCACCACGGCCTGCTGGTGGAGCGCAAGCCCCACTCGGTGGCCCTGCACTACCGCCATGCGCCCGACCTGGAAGGCCTGTGCCTGGCCGCGGTGCAGGGCGCGGTGGCGCAGATGGAGGGGGTGGAGCTGCTGCGCGGCAAGTGCGTGTTCGAGGTCAAGTCGGCCCATGTCGACAAGGGCCGCGCCATCGCCATCTTCATGCAGGCCCTGCCCTTCGAGGGCCGCATGCCGATCTTCGTCGGCGACGACGTGACCGACGAGGCCGGCTTCGCCGCGGTGCAGAGCCTGGGCGGCGTGGGCATCAAGGTGGGCGAGGGGCCGACGCAGGCCCGCTACCGCTGCCAGAACCCGGCCGCGCTGCGCGGCTGGCTGGCGAGCGCCCGCAGCGGCCTGGCCGCCGCCGAGACGGCGATGCCGCAGTCGCCGCCGTCGCCCGCCGAATCCTGAAACCGATCTGAAGAAGAGCCCGCCATGCACGACGCCACCGCCCCCCACGCCGCCCATGCCGCCGCGCCGCACACCGACAACACCGCCGGCTTCGCGCCGCCCGAGCCCGCATCGCTGCAGCTGGGGTTGATCGGCAACTGCGGCTTCAGCGGCCTGGTGGACAAGCGGGGCCGCATCGTCTGGTGCTGCATGCCGCGCTTCGACGGCGACCCGGTCTTCAACGCCCTGCTGCAGCCGGGCGACGAGGCCAGTGCCTTCGGCATCGAGATCCAGGATTTCGCGCGCAGCGAACAGTGGTACGAGCCCAATACCGCGGTGCTGCGCACCCGGCTGTGGGACACCGCGGGCAACGGCCTGGAGATCACCGACCTGGCGCCGCGCTTCTTCGCGCGATCGCGCTTCTTCCGGCCGCTGACGCTGGTGCGGCGGGTGCGGGTGCTGCACGGCGCGCCGCGGGTGCGGGTGGCAATGGACCTGCGCTACGACTGGGGCCGCGAGACACCCACCATCACCCGCGGCAGCAACCATGTGCGCTACGTCGGCGGCGACATGACGCTGCGCCTGAACACCGACGCGCCGATCGCCTACGTGCTGGCCAAGACGCCCTTCCTGCTGACCCGCGACCTGCACTTCATGCTGGGCGCCGACGAGACGCTGCACGACGGCATCGCCGACACGGTGCGCCACTTCGAGCGCGAGACCATCGCCTACTGGCGCAAGTGGAGCCAGCGCCTGGCGGTGCCGCTGGAGTGGCAGGACGCGGTGATCCGCGCGGCGATCACCCTCAAGCTCTCGCTGTACGAGGAGACCGGCGCCATCGTCGCCGCGATGACCACCAGCATCCCCGAGGCGCCGGGCAGCCAGCGCAACTGGGACTACCGCTACTGCTGGCTGCGCGACGCCTTCTTCGTGGTGCGGGCGCTCAACAGCCTGTCCGAAGTCGGCACGATGGAGGACTACCTGCGCTACCTGGGCAACGTGGTGATCGCCGCCGGCGGCGAGCATGTGCAGCCGCTCTACGGCATCGGCATGGAGCAGCAGCTGCCCGAATCCTTCGTCGAGCACCTGGGCGGCTACCGCGGCATGGGCCCGGTGCGGGTCGGCAACCAGGCGCAGGAGCATTTCCAGCACGACGTCTACGGCAACATCGTGCTCGGTGCGGCCCAGGCCTTCCACGACCACCGGCTGCTGCACCGCGCCGGCGAGGCCGAGTTCGCCCAGCTGGAGAAGATCGGCGAGCAGGCGATCCGCGTCTACGGCACGCCCGACGCCGGCATGTGGGAGCTGCGCACCCGCGCCCGGGTGCACACCTCGTCGGCCCTGATGAGCTGGGCCGCCTGCGACCGGCTGGCCAAGATCGCCACCGCCCTCTCGCTGCCCGCGCGCGCCGACTACTGGCACGGCCACGCCCGCCGGATGCAGGCCGAGATCATCGAGAAATCCTGGAACGAGGAGCGCCAGGCCTTCGCCGAGAGCTTCGGCGGCGCCGACCTCGACGCCAGCGTGCTGCTGATGGCCGAGGTGGGCATCATCGACCCGAAGGACCCGCGTTTCGTCTCCACCGTCGAGGCGATGCAGGCCTCGCTCTGCGACGGCCCCTACATGCGCCGCTACGAGGCACCGGACGACTTCGGCAAGCCCGAGACCGCGTTCAACATCTGCACCTTCTGGCTGATCGACGCCCTGGCCCGCATCGGCCGCAAGGACGAGGCCCGCAGCATCTTCGAGACGATGCTCGCCGCCCGCAACCACCTGGGCATGATGAGCGAGGACACGCATCCCGACACGCAGGAGATGTGGGGCAACTTCCCGCAGACCTACTCGATGGTCGGCATCATCAACGCCGCGGTGCGCCTCTCCGCTCCGTGGGACAGCGCGATATGAGTCGGCTGGTCGTCGTCTCGAACCGGCTGGCCGATCCGCGCAAGGCCGCGGCCGGCGGGCTGGCGGTGGCGCTGGGCGAGGCGCTCAACCGCACCGGCGGCCTGTGGTTCGGCTGGAGCGGCAACATCGTCGAAGGCGGCACGCCGGGCGAGGGCGAACTGCACCGCCAGCAGGCCGGCGCGGTGACGCTGGCCACGGTCGACCTCTGCCGCGAGGACCACGACAACTACTACCTGGGCTACAGCAACGGCGTGCTCTGGCCGGTGTTCCACTACCGGCTGGACCTGGCGCATTTCGACGCCAACCACATCGCTGGCTACCGCCGGGTCAACCAGCTCTTCGCCCGCAAGCTGATGTCGCTCCTGAAGGAAGACGACACCATCTGGGTGCACGACTACCACCTGATCCCGCTGGCGGCCGAGCTGCGCGCCATGGGCTGCAAGCAGAAGATCGGCTTCTTCCTGCACATCCCGCTGCCGCCGCAGCTGATCCTGGCCGCGATCCCGCAGCACGAGTGGCTGATGCGCTCGCTGTTCTCCTACGACGTGGTCGGCCTGCAGAGCGAGGCCGACGCCACCCATTTCTCGCGCTATGTCGAGAGCGAGCTGGGCGCCGAGGTGCTGGGCGACCACATGTTCCGCGCCTTCGGCAGCACGATCCGGGCGCAGGCCTTCCCGATCGGCATCGACGTGGACGAGTTCGCCGCCCTCACCCATGCCAAGGAAGCCCGCGACACCTACGACCGGATGCGCGAGGAGTACGCCCGCCGGCGCCTGCTGATCGGCGTCGACCGGCTCGACTATTCCAAGGGCATACCGCACCGGGTGCGGGCCTTCCGCGAGCTGCTGGCCAACTACCCCGAGAACCGCGACAGCGCGGTGCTGATCCAGATCGCCTCGCCCACCCGCGAGAGCGTCGATGCGTACAACGACATCCGCATCGAGCTGGAGGGCCTCTGCGGCGCGATCAACGGCGACTACGGTGAACTGGACTGGATGCCGATCCGCTACATCCACCGCACCGTCGCCCGCAAGCGCATCCCCGGCATCTGCCGCGCGGCCGCGGTCGGCCTGGTGACGCCGCTGCGCGACGGCATGAACCTGGTCGCCAAGGAGTACGTCGCCGCCCAGGACCCGGCCGATCCGGGCGTGCTGGTGCTGTCGCGTTTCGCCGGCGCCGCCGAGCAGATGAAGGACGCGCTGCTGGTCAACCCCTACGATGCGCACGGCACCGCCGAGGTGATCCAGCGCGCGCTGCAGATGCCGCTGGACGAGCGCCGCGACCGGCACCAGAAGCTGCTGCAGGGCATCCGGGAATACGACGTGCACTGGTGGCGCCGGACGTTCCTGGCGGCGCTCGAGAACGCCCGCTGATCCTGCGCCCCGGCCCGCGGGGCCCGTTGTTGGTGCGGATCGCCGCGCACAGGTACCGCCCTGCTGGTACGACCCTTGCTCACTCCTCGGACAGGACGGCGCTTTTCGGCGCCGTCTCCCCCTGTCCCCTACGAGGAGTTCCATGAAGACCTTGCCCCCCTTGCGCCGCCTGGCGCTGGCCTGTCTGTTCGGTGCCGGCGCCTCCCTGGCCGGCATGGCCCATGCGCAGGAGAAGGTTTTGCGCATCGCGATGACCGCCGGCGACATTCCGCGCACCTCGGGCCAGCCCGACCAGGGCTACGAGGGCAACCGCTTCACCGGCATCCCGATGTACGACGCGCTGACCCAGTGGGACCTGAGCTCGGCCACCAAGCCCAGCGTGGTGATCCCCGACCTGGCCGTTTCCTGGACGGTGAACGAGGCCGACAAGACCAGGTGGACCTTCAAGCTGCGCCCCGGCGTGGTGTTCCACGACGGCACGCCCTTCAATGCCGACGCGGTGGTCTGGAACGTGGGCAAGGTGCTCGACAAGGAAGCCGCGCAGTACGACCCGGCGCAGATCGGCGTGACCGCCTCCCGCATGCCCACGCTGCGCACCGCCCGCAAGATCGACGACCTGACGGTGGAGCTGACCACCTCCGAGCCCGATTCCTTTTTGCCGATCAACCTCACCAACCTGTTCATGGCCTCGCCCGCGCACTGGGCCAGGAAGCTGGCCGCGGTGCCCGCCGGCACCACCGACAAGGCCGAGCGCAGCAAGCAGGCCTGGGCCGCGTTCGCGGCCGACGCGTCGGGCACCGGGCCGTTCAAGCAGGCCAAGTTCGTGCCGCGCGAACGGCTGGAGATGGTGAAGAACCCCGCCTACTGGGACGCGGCCCGCCGCCCCAGGATCGACCGGGTGGTGCTGCTGCCCCTGCCCGAGGCCAGCGCCCGCACCGCGGCGCTGATGTCGGGCCAGGTCGACTGGATCGAGGCGCCCTCGCCCGACGCGCTGGACGCGATCAAGGCGCGCGGCTTCAAGCTGTACTCCAACCTGCAGCCGCACCTGTGGCCGTGGCAGTTCTCGCTGCTGCCCGACTCGCCCTTCAAGGACAAGAAGGTGCGCCAGGCCGCCAACCTGTGCGTGAACCGCGAGGCGATGAAGGAACTGCTGGGCGGCCTGATGGTGGGCGCCACCGGCATCGCCGAGCCGGGCGACCCGTGGCGCGGCAACCCCACGTTCCAGATCAAGCACGACGTGCCCGCCGGCCAGAAGCTGATGCAGGAGGCCGGCTACTCGGCGGCCAAGCCGGTCAAGGTGAAGGTGCAGACCTCGGCCTCCGGCTCGGGCCAGATGCAGCCGCTGCCGATGAACGAGTTCATCCAGCAGAGCCTGAAGGACTGCTACTTCGACGTGCAGTTCGACGTGGTCGAGTGGAACACCCTGTTCTCCGGCTGGCGCCTGGGCGCCAAGGACCCGGGCGCGCACGGCGCCCACGCCACCAACATCAGCGCCGCCACGATGGACCCGTTCTTCGCGATGGTGCGCTTCGTGAGCACCAAGGCGCAGCCGCCGGTGGCCAACAACTGGGGCTACTACAGCGACCCGGCGATGGACGCGCTGGTCGACAAGGCCCGCACCACCTTCGACGAGAAGCAGCGCGACGCGGCCCTGGCCACCCTGCACGCCCGCATCGTGGACGAGGCGCCGTTCCTGTTCGTGGCGCACGACGTGGGTCCGCGGGCGATGTCGGCCAAGGTCAAGGGCGTGGTGCAGCCGAAGAGCTGGTTCATCGATATCGCCACGATGGACTTGAACTAACCCCCAGGCTTGCTCGCTGCGCGTAGCCGCCAACCCCCTTGCAGGGGGCGACACCGGCGGCCCGGCGGAGCCGGTTCCGCGGTGTCCCTGAAATTGGAGAGGGCGTGCGTCGCTTGCGACGCGGCGCCCGAGGAAACACGATGATCGCCTACCTTTTTCGCCGTGCGGGTTACGCGCTGCCCATCATGCTGGGGGTGTCGTTCCTGTGTTTCATGCTGGTGCACATCGCGCCGGGCGATCCGCTGGTGGCGATCCTGCCGGCGGATGCGTCGGTGGATCTGCAGCGGCAGATGATGAAGCTCTATGGCTTCGACCGCAGCCTGCCGGAGCAGTTCTTCCACTGGCTCTGGCGCGCGCTGCACGGCGACCTGGGCACCTCGATCGCGACCAGCCGGCCGGTGACCGGCGAGGTGATGAAGGCGGTGGGCAACACCTTCATGCTGGCGATGATGGCCACGCTGATCGGGTTTTTCTTCGGCGCGCTGTTCGGCTTCGTGGCGGGGTATTTCCGGCACTCGTGGGCCGACCGGCTGGCCTCGTTCATCTCGGTGATCGGGGTCAGCGTGCCGCACTACTGGCTGGGCATGGTGCTGGTGATCGTGTTCTCGTCGCAGCTGATGTGGCTGCCGGCCACCGGCGCCGGCCCCGACGGCTCGGGTGCCTGGAAGTGGGACCTGGAGCACGTCAAGTACATGGTGCTCCCCGCGATCACCATGTCCTTCATCCCGATGGGCATCGTGGCCCGCACCGTGCGGGCGCTGGTGGCCGACATCCTGTCGCAGGAGTTCGTGGTGGGCCTGCGCGCCCGCGGCCTGGGCGAGTTCGGGGTATTCCGGCACGTGGTGAAGAACTGCGCGCCCACCGCGCTGGCGGTGATGGGCCTGCAGCTGGGCTACCTGCTGGGCGGCTCGATCCTGATCGAGACGGTGTTCTCCTGGCCCGGCACCGGCTTTCTGCTGAACCAGGCGATCTTCCAGCGCGACCTGCCGCTGCTGCAGGGCACGATCCTGGTGCTGGCGCTGTTCTTCGTGGGCCTGAACCTGATCGTCGACGTGCTGCAGACGGTCTTCGACCCTCGTATCGAAAGAACCTGACATGGCCGCCATCCTGACCCCGGGCGGCCTGCCGTCCGCCCCCGCGCCGAAGGTGGTGCGCTCGCGCGGCCACGGCGCCAACGTGCTGCGCCGGCTGGTGCGCAACCCGGTGGCGATGGCGGCGGCCGCGGTGATCCTGCTGCTGGTGCTGGTGGCGCTGCTGGCGCCGTGGATCTCGCCGGCCGATCCGTTCGCCACCTCGATGTTCAAGCGGCTGCGGCCGGTCGGCACCGCCGGCTATCCGCTCGGCAGCGACGAGCTGGGCCGCGACATGCTCTCGCGGCTGATGCTGGGCGGCCGGCTGTCGCTGTTCATGGGCATCGCGCCGGTCGTCCTGGCCTTCGCGGTGGGCGGCGGCATCGGCATCCTGGCGGGCTATGCGGGCGGCCGGGTCAACACGGTGGTGATGCGCTGCATCGACGTGCTGTACGCGTTTCCGTCGGTGCTGCTGGCGATCGCGCTGTCGGGCGCGCTGGGCGCGGGCATCACCAACGCGCTGATCTCGCTGACCGTCGTCTTCGTGCCGCAGATCGCCCGCATCGCCGAGAGCGTCACCACCCAGGTGCGGCGCAGCGACTACGTGGACGCGGCCCGCGCCTCGGGCGCCGGGCCGTTCACCATCGTGCGGCGCCACGTGCTGGGCAACGTGATCGGGCCGATCTTCGTCTACGCCACCAGCCTCATCTCGGTGTCGATGATCCTGGCCTCGGGCCTGTCGTTCCTGGGCCTGGGCGTGAAGCCGCCGCAGCCCGAGTGGGGCCTGATGCTCAACACCCTGCGCACCGCCATCTACAGCCAGCCGCTGATCGCCGCGCTGCCGGGGGTGCTGATCTTCGTCACCTCGGTGTCCTTCAACATGCTGGCCGACGGCCTGCGCCAGGCGATGGAGGTCAAGCCATGAGCCCCCGCCCGGCCGGTCCGAAGGCGGCGCGTGCCGCGGTGCGCAGCCCGGAGGTTCGCCTGTGAGCGCCCTGTTCGACATCACCCCCGCCGCCCTGGCCGATCCGCGCGACCTGGGCGGCCCGCGCCAGCCGCTGCTGCGGGTGCAGCACCTGCAAAAACACTTTCCGCTCAAGCGCAAGGGCCTGGCGCCGTGGGGCCTGCGGCCCGCGGTGCGCGCGGTCGACGACGTGAGCTTCGACATCAGGAAAGGCGAGACGCTGGGCGTGGTCGGCGAATCGGGCTGCGGCAAATCGACCACCGCCCGGCTGCTGATGCAGCTCACCCGCCAGGACCGGGGCGAGCTGGTGTTCGACGGCCAGACGGTCGGCTCCCGCGCGCTGCCGCTGCGCGAGTTCCGCCGCCAGACGCAGATGGTGTTCCAGGACAGCTATTCGTCGCTCAACCCGCGGATGACGATCGAGGACTCGGTCGCCTTCGGCCCCACGGTGCACGGCGTGCCGCAGCGCGCCGCGCTGGTCCGGGCGCACGACCTGCTGGCCCGGGTGGGGCTGGACCCGGCGCGCTTCGCCGGCCGGTACCCGCACGAGCTCTCGGGCGGGCAGCGCCAGCGGGTCAACATCGCCCGGGCGCTGGCGCTGGAGCCGCGGCTGGTGATCCTGGACGAAGCCGTGTCGGCGCTCGACAAGTCGGTCGAGGCGCAGGTGCTCAATCTGCTGGAAGACCTCAAGCGCGACTTCGGCCTGACCTACCTCTTCATCAGCCACGACCTGCACGTGGTGCGCTACGTGAGCGACCGGGTGCTGGTGATGTACCTGGGCCAGGTGGTCGAGGTGGGTCCGTCGGAGCAGGTCTTCGACGCGCCGCGCCATCCCTACACCCGCGCGCTGCTGCGCTCGATGCCCAGCGCCGACCCGCTGCAGCGCACCACCGAGGCACCGCTCTCGGGCGACCCGCCCAACCCGATCGACCCGCCGCCGGGCTGCCGCTTCCACACCCGCTGCGCCTTCGCCCAGCCGGTGTGCGCGCAGCGGATGCCCGCCTTCGTGGAGCCGGCGCCCGGCCACGGCGTGGCCTGCCTGCGCTGGGAGCCCGGCTCCGGCTACGAGCCGATGCCCGACTTCCCGCCCGGCCCCGTCGCCGACGCCCGGCGACCGGCCGCGGTGCGGGCGGTGCATGCGGCCGGCGAGCTGCCCGACATCTTCCCGGAGGCCCAGCGTGGTTGACCGCACATCCTCCCCCCTGGCGGCCGACCCGGCCGCCGCCACGCCCGCGCTGCGGATGCAGGACCTGCGGGTCGAGTTCAGCGCCGGCGCCAAGCGCATCGAGGCGGTCAACGGCGTCGACCTGTCGCTGCGCCCCGGCGAGGTGGTGGCGCTGATCGGCGAATCGGGCTCGGGCAAGAGCGTGACCCTGCGCGCGATCATGCGGCTGCATGCGGCCCGCAGCACCCGCATCACCGGCCGGCTGGAGGTGGCGGGCCAGGACGTGCTGGCGCTGTCGGCCCGGGAGCTGTCGGCCCTGCGCGGCAAGCAGGTGGCGATGATCTTCCAGGAGCCGCTGCTGGCGCTGGACCCGGTCTACCCGGTGGGCGCGCAGATCGTCGAGGCGATCCGCCGGCACGAGAACGTCGGCCGCGCCGAGGCCCATGCCCGCGCGCTGGCCCTCTTCGAGCGGGTGCGCATCCCCAGCCCCGAGCGGCGGCTGGCCGCCTATGCGCACGAGATGTCGGGCGGCATGCGCCAGCGCGCGATGATCGCGCTGGCCCTGGCCTGCCGGCCCCAGCTGCTGCTGGCCGACGAGCCCACCACCGCGCTCGACGCCACGGTGCAGATCCAGATCCTGCTGCTGCTGCGCGAGCTGCAGCAGGAGATGGGCCTGGCCATCGTGTTCGTCACCCACGACATCGGCGCCGCGGCCGAGGTGGCCGACCGCATGGCGGTGATGTATGCCGGCCGGATCGTCGAGCAGGGCCCGGCCGCGATCCTGCTGACCCGGCCCCGCCACCCCTACACCCTGTCGTTGCTGCAGAGCCGCGCCCACGGCGCGATGCAGAAGGGCCAGCGGCTGCAGACCATCGCCGGATCGCCGCCCGACCTGTCGCGGTTGCCGCCCGGCTGCGCCTTCGCCGAGCGCTGCGCCTGGGCGCAGGACGCCTGCCGCGCCACCCAGCCGCCCGAGGTGGCGCTGGGCGCCGGCCACAGCGCCCGCTGCCTGCGGCTCGACGTGGTCGATGCGGTGCGGCCCGCCGCGGCGCCGGCGACCGCCACGGGCTGACGCATGCCGCCCGCTATTGATTCGATAGCTGGTGGCCGGCATCCGGCGCCGGCTGCAGCCTCTTTTCGTCTAAAAAACCGCGCCGCACCATGACCGCACCCGCACCCGCCTCCGACACCCTCCCGGCCGCGCCCGAACACTGCTGGGTGCCCTACCCCGCCCCGCCGGGCGGCACGCCGCATGCCGCGGCCGGCCCGCTGCAGGGCCTGACCTTCGCGGTGAAGGACATCTACGACGTGGCCGGCTACCCGACCGGTTGCGGCAGCCCGCACCTGCTGGCGCTCTCGGGCATCCGGCCGCGCTCGGCGCCGGTGGTGGAAGCATTGCTGGCCGCAGGCGCCGCCTTCGCCGGCAAGGTAGTCACCGACGAGCTGGCCTTCTCGATGAGCGGCAAGAACGCGCACTTCGGCGCGCCGCGCAACGGCGCCGCGCCGGAGCGGATCAGCGGCGGATCGAGCTCCGGCTCGGCCTCGGCCGTGTCCTGCGGGCTGGTCGATGTCGCGATCGGGTCGGACACCGGCGGCTCGGTGCGGGCGCCGGCCAGCCACTGCGGCCTGGTGGGCCTGCGGCCGACGCACGGGCGTATCCCGCTCGACGGCACCATGCCGCTGGCGCCGCGCTTCGACACCTGCGGGTGGTTCGCCCGCGACATCGCCACCTTCGCCCGCGTCGGCGCGGTGCTGCTGGGCGAGGACACGGGCGCACCGCTGGCCACACCGCGCTGGCTGGCCGCGGCCGACGTGCTGGCCGCGCTCGACCCGGCGGTGCAGGCCGCCTTCGGCGCCACGCTCGACCGGCTGGCCTCCACCATCGGTCCGCCCGCGCCGGTGCAGGCCGGCTGCGGCCTGGCCTTCGACACGCTGTACTGGGCGTTTCGGCACCTGCAGGGCGCCGAGGCCTGGCAGCAGCACGGCGCGACCATCGAGCGCCACAACCTGCAGCTGGGCCCGGGCGTGCAGGAGCGCTTCGCCTGGTCGCGCGACGTGGCGGCCACCGGCCTGGCCGGGCATGCGGTGGTGCAGGAAGATTTCCGCGCCCGCCTGGCCGCGCTGCTGGGCACCGATGGCGTGCTGCTGATGCCCACCATGCCGCAGGTGGCGCCGCTGCTGCGCGAGCCCGAGAGCGCGCTGGACGACTACCGCAACCAGGCGATCCGCATGCTGTGCCTGGCCGGGCTCTCGGGCTTTCCGCAGATCTCGCTGCCGCTGATGCGCATCGACGGCGTGCCGCTGGGCCTGTCGCTGCTCGGCCCGCCCGGCAGCGACCGCGCGCTGATCGCCCTTTCCGCCACCCTCTTCTGACCGTACACCCGATGGCACTCCTCACCCCCGACCGCGCTCCGACCACCCTGCCCGCCAGCGCCGCGCTGCGCACCGACCCCGACCGCCTCTGGCAGTCGCTGATGGAGCTGGCGCGGATCGGCGCCACCGACAAGGGCGGCGTCTGCCGGCTGGCGCTCACCGCGCTCGACGGCCAGGGCCGCGACCTGTTCGTCGCCTGGTGCGCGGCCGAGGGCCTGGCGGTGCGGGTCGACGAGATCGGCAACATCTTCGCCCGCCGCGCCGGCACCGACCCGGGGCGCCCGGCCATCGCCACCGGCAGCCACATCGACACCCAGCCCACCGGCGGCAAGTTCGACGGCAACTACGGCGTGCTGGCCGGCCTGGAGGTGGTGCGCACCCTGAACGCCCACGGCATCGAGACGGCCGCGCCGATCGAGGTGGTCGCCTGGACCAACGAGGAGGGATCGCGCTTCGTGCCGGTGATGATGGGCTCGGGCGTGTTCGCCGGCGCCTTCACCGCCGCCTTCGCGCACGGGCAGACCGACATCGACGGCATCCGGGTCGGCGACGCCCTGCAGCGCATCGGCTATGCCGGCGGCCACCCGGCCGGCGAAGTGCCGGGCGGCATGTTCGGCGCGTACTTCGAGGCGCACATCGAGCAGGGCCCGGTGCTGGAGGCCGCCGGCCGCACCATCGGCGTGGTGCCGGGCGCCCTGGGCCAGCGCTGGTACGACGTGGTGGTGACCGGCATGGAGGCGCACGCCGGCCCCACGCCGATGCCGCTCAGGCGCGACGCGCTGCTGGCTGCCGCGCGCATCGTCGAGCAGGTCAACCGCATCGCGCTCGGCCATGCGCCGCACGGGCGCGGCACCGTCGGCTTCCTGCAGGTGTCGCCCAACTCGCGCAACACCATCCCGGGCACGGTGAAGTTCAGCGTCGATTTCCGCCACCTGACCGACGAGGCGCTGGCCGCGATGGACGCCGCGCTGCGCACCGCCTGCGCCGAGGTGGCCGCCGCCACCCAGGTGCGGATCGCGGTGGAGCAGGTCGTGTACTACCCGCCCTGCCACTTCGCGCCCGGCTGCATCGCCAGCGTGCGCGACGCCGCCGAGGCGCTGGGCCTGTCCCACATGGAAGTGGTCAGCGGCGCAGGCCACGACGCCGTCTACGTCGGCACCCGCGCCCCCGCCGCGATGATCTTCGTGCCCTGCAAGGACGGCATCAGCCACAACGAGATCGAGTTCGCCGAGCCCGCCCATCTGGCCGCCGGCGCCGACGTGCTGCTGCACGCGCTGCTGGCCCACGCCCTGTGAGGGCGGGCTCCGGGCCCGATGCGGGCGCCGGCCGCACCCTCGCCGCCCAGCCCCTCACCGCCGCCGCGTTCGCCCCCTTCGGCGACGTGCTGCAGGTACCCGACGGCACCGGCCTGCCGATCAACGCCGGCAGCGCCCAGCGCCACGACCAGCCGCCGCCCGACCTCACCGGCGACGGCGGGGCGCCCTGCCTGACCGTCTTCCGCACCCACGGCCCGGCCCATGCCGCGCCCTGGACACTGCACACCCTGGAACGCCACGCGCTGGGCAGCCAGACCTTCGTGCCCCTGGGCAACGCCACCTGCCTGGTGGCGGTGGCCCCGACCCGCCCCGACGGCGGCCCGGACACCGCCGCCCTGCAGGCCTTCCTGGTCGGGCCCGGCCAGGGCGTGACGCTGCACCGGGGTACCTGGCACCATCCGCTGCTGACGGACGGGCCGGCCGATGTGTTGGTGCTGGAGCGGCGTGGCGCGGTGGTGGATTGCGAGTCGGTAGGGCTGGCAACGCGCTTCCAGGTGTTGGAACGACGGGAATATGCTCCCAAATGAATAGCTAGAAGCCGTTGTGGAATGGCGACTGCAACCACTTTTGATAATTCTTTTCACAAGGAGAATCACGCCAACGCGAAAAAGGTATTCCCAGGGCTTGGTACCGGTCCATCGGAGTCAAACATATAATTTAAAATATATGTGCGGATGCCCGCAGGAGTTGCCCATGGCCCAAATCACGCTGTATCTGGACGATGCCACCCAAGCCTTGGTAGAGCAGGCTGCGCAGGCCCATGGCCTGTCGAAGAGCCGATGGGTGGCGGAAATCATCCGCAACCATGCCGCTCACGAATGGCCGCAAGACTGCCTGGCGTTGGCAGGAGCCTTCCAGGACTTCCCCTTGCGCGACGAACATAGCGGGTTGCAGGACGATGTTCCGCGTGTGGGCTTCTGACGGTCTGCCATGCTGGTCCTCGACACCAACACCATCAGCTACTACTTTCGCGGCGACCCCCTGGTGGTTCCCCGGTTGCAGGCACTGCGCCCGGCAGATGTGGGTGTTCCGGCCATCGTCGAATACGAACTTCGCTTTGGACTGATGCGGCTGCAGGGCGACGCAGCCGCAACGAGGCTGGCTGCGCTGACCCGATTTCTACGACCGCTGCAGCGGCTCGCATTCGATGGTGAATGTGCAGTCCATGCCGCCCGCGTGCGGGCCGGTCTGGAAGCGGAGGGCACGCCCATCGGCCCCCACGATGTCCTGATCGCCGCGACGGCCCTGCGCCATCAGGCCATCTTGGTCACGCGCAATATCCGGGAGTTCTCGCGTGTGCCGGGCCTGCAATGGTTGAACTGGCACGAAGCGATTTAGCGCCGACACACACATCGGCGGTAGCGGCCCTACTCCAGCAAGGCCAGCGCCGCGTAATCCCCCACCTTGTCCTGCAGCCCCGCCGGCGCCAGCGCCACGCCCTGGGTCAGGGCGGGCAGGTGCGCTGCCAGCTCGGCCTGCAGGCGCGGCAACAGGTAATCGCGGTGGTGCCAGAACACGCTGCCGCCCAGGCTGATCTTCTGCAGGTCCATCAGGGCCACCGCGTTGAACAGCGCCCGGCCCAGGATGCGGCACAGTTCGTCGACGATGGCCGCGGCCTCGGGCACGCCCTGGCGGGCGGCGTCGAGCAGGGTGGCGGCGTCGTGGAAGCCCTGGCGGACGAAGCGGCGCGACATCGCGGTGCCCGAGACCAGCGATTCGATATCGCCCACGTTGCCGCAGCCGCAGGTCGGGCCTTCGTAGCCGCCGCTGGAAAACGTGTGGCCGCCGTGGCCGGCGTTGCCGTTCTTGCCGCGCAGCACCCGGCCGTCGACGCAGAAGCCCATGCCGATGCCGGTGCTCCAGGTGACGTAGGCGCAGTCGGCCACGCCCTGCAGCGCGCCCCAGCGGCGCTCGGCTTCCAGCGCGGCGACGCAGTCGTTCTCGACCCGCACCGGCACCCGCGGGCCGAAGCGGGCGCGCAGCGGCGCCTCCAGCGGGAAGGCGATCCAGTCGTTGGGCGTGCCCTGGTCGGCGCCCGCCAGGCCGCCGCAGATGTTGGGGGTGGAGACTTCGACGCAGCCGTCGCGCATCAGGAACGGCCCGGCCGAGGACACGCCCACGCCGTCGATCGCCGACAGGTCGATGCCGGCCTCGGCGCAGGCATCGCCCAGCAGGCGCAGGATCTGCGCCACCACCACGTCGGGCGTGCCCTCCTTGGCGGTGGGCTCCGCCCGGCGGTGCAGCAGGGTCTGCGCGCCGGGCCGCGCCAGGCTCACGGCGAGTTTGGTTCCTCCGATATCGACACACGCGCGCATGGGCAGATCGTCCTCGTCTGGTGGGCGGCGCGCTCGGGGTGGCGCCGGTTCGTCCCAGTGTAGGAGCGGGCGCGGGCCCGGGCTGTAAGCAGATTCGGCAGGCTGCCCTCTAGACGAACTTGGCGACCGCGCCCGCGACGACGCCGATCAGCAGCGTGCTGGCCACCGGCACGTCCCACTCGCGCCCGAACAACCGGAACCGCAGGTCGCCCGGCAGCCGCCCCAGCCCGAAGCGCTTCAACCAGGGCGCGGCCCAGCTCAGCAGGATGAGGACGAGGAAGACGGCGACGTACAGGCGGATCATGGGCAGGCGGGATTGTCGCTGCTCGGCCGGGGCGGGGAACGACCGCCTGCGACCTCGACCCCGGACAGGCCCCTAGAACCTGCTTCTCTTCTGTTTTCGATCCTCGTCCGGGTCGTCCGGTCGGTGCCCCTGCGCGCCCGGGATTGCCGGGGTACCGCCATGCGCCTGGAAGCCGGCCATGACGTCGGCGATGCGTGCACGGTCCGGCTGGATATGGCGCAGGTCCATGCCGCCCGGATCTCCGAACGTGCCATCGACCACACGATGCGCCAGCACCGCGATTCCTTCGAGCACATGGTCGCCGCAGGAATACCCATCGCGCTGCTGCGCGATCGGCATGCCCCTGACCGGCGCGTCGATGCCCAGGGCCCGGGCCGCCCTGTGGGCCTCTGCGTACTGGAATGTCCGGGTCGCGTCCCCGGCCCGCTCGGGAGGCACCATGGAATCGTAATGGAAGGCCTCGCGGGTACGCCGGTCGATGACCAGCAGCGACCAGTGCCGGTTCGGATCGTTGATCGGCAGGAAAACGATGGGAGGGGTGTCGGGGGCGGCGAGACGGCGCAGCACGCTTCGCCGCTGCCGGCTGTCCCCGGACAACAGCAGGTTGACCTGCTGCGGGTCGGCGAAGTTGAGCAACCCGGCATGGGGTCGCCCGGCCAGATCCCGGCCGAGGGCTCCGAGGTAGGCGAACAAATGCTCGTCCCCCAGGAAGGCATCGGCGGTCAACCCCGGGAGGCCGGTGCCTTCGGTCACCGCGGGCGAGGGCAGCGCATCCACCACGATTCTCTCGGGACTTGCCATCGGCATGCCGGCAGGCCACGGCTGCTCGACTTCACCCGGGGTATTGAGGTCGAACGCGCGGTAGCCGCCCGCGTCGAGCGACGAGAGCCCGTCGAACATGGAGTCATGGCTCGGGGCAGGACGGGGCGGGGTGGCGGCACGCCACGGCTGCTCGACCTCGCCCGGGGTATTGAGGTCGAACGCGCGCAAGCCGCCTTTGTCGAAGGACGAGAGCCCGTCGAACATGGAATCATGGCTCGGGGCAGGAGGTCGCGGCGTGGCGGGTCCTGCCCCATGACCCATGGCCCTCCATTGTTCGCTGACACCGGAAAAGAACGACGCTCCTGGAAATGTGTCTTCTGGCTTTACGGGCCGGGCGCGCTTGCCGGCAGGCTTGCCGCCGGGCTTGCCGCCGGGCTTGCCGGCGGGTGCCGTGCCGTGGCGGAAGCGAGCCTTGAAATACCAACGGATGGACTTTTGAAAGGATTCGTTGGTTTCTGAAATAATTTTCTCTCCTT
Organism: Sphingomonas sp. NCPPB 2930; assembly: GCA_042867185.1. GTDB lineage: Bacteria > Pseudomonadota > Gammaproteobacteria > Burkholderiales > Burkholderiaceae_C > Xylophilus. Next base: position 66,215 of record JBHZQV010000011.1, read on the forward strand.
CCATGGTGAGGTTTCCGGTCTTCAGATCGACGTATTTGGAAAGACGATCTTCCGTTACGTGCGCAAGACTGCAGACCTCCGATAGATCGCGCGCTTGGTCGCCGAACTTTATCGCGATATCTAATAATCTTTTCGGTCTGATATTATCCAAACTCGAAGAGAGCCTATAGAACGCTTGGCGGGACTTGACTGCCTCGCTAATTTCCATTTGTTGCTTCTTCGTGAATTTCGGCCACAACTTCCGACCTCCGGCCCCCCCGCTGTAGCTGTTTTCTGCCAGGTAGCCACCAAAAGTTGGCATTTCTTCTTTGAGAGATTGCATGCTTTCCCCATTTGCATATCTGGGAATCAGTCGCATGATGTTTTCAATTATCTTTTGATCTGACGATATCGAAACTCTTTCTGGCTGCATCAATACCTTATCGAAAGTTCTCCGAAGATCGGCGTGCATCAATGCTCGAAATTCTTTGTCATGCTCTTTCTCGATTCTTCGACCTATGTGGTGCCTGATATAATCCATGTTTTCTTGATCGAGCTCATTCAAAAAATACGATGCCGCCGGGTTTTCGCAAATACCCCCCATCGCCGTGAGAAAGGAAGTGATTTTTGGGAAGCTCGCCCGCAAGGAAGCATAATCCTCGCCACGGCTATATCGGGGCATGATCGCAATCAAGCTTTTATATGTGTCGAGGTAGTGACTTTTCGACATCGATTCGGCGCTCGGCACCGGCGGGCCCATCGTATTGTCTGGGCCGTCGCGCAGGCCGGGCAACGTGCGCCTGGGGGGCAAGCCCTCGATCGCGGGTGGCATGGAAGCCGGTCTGGGCGCATGTCCACTGCGCCCTTCCGGTGGCGCAGGATCGCCCTGGTCGGGGTGCGATTCTGCGACGCGGCGATATCGGCCGATACCGCCATTGAAAAAATTGTCCATGGTGTTTCCGCTGAGTGGCGGCAATACCGCAGGATGCGTGCCGGCCATGCATTCCGGTCTTTCGAGGCGAATGTGTCACCGCAAAAGCGAAAATACCGCTCCCGCGCGATGGCCGGCGTCGGCGATGCGCGCCCGGCTGGAGCACCGCGGCCGAAACTCCCGCACCGGCCGATGCGGGGGCCGGCTGGCGCAGGACTTGTCGGCGCGGCTGAAGGTCTCCGGAGAATTTACGTCGCTGCGGCCGCCAGCTATCATCGCGCTGCTGGAGATGGCATTCCTCCATGAACCGCAGCGGCATCGCCCGCAGCTGATGATGCCTACAGACACCTGATCACATCACAGGGCTGTAGGCGTTCGCGTGCACATCTGCTTTGCTGGTCGATCAGGCCCTTGTTCTCGTTCCTGATCCATATGACCCATTTTCGCCGCCCCGAACAGCTCGAGCTTCTGCCCTCCATCGTCAAGTGGCTCGTCATCGCCAGCGTCGTCGCCTTCATGGCCGGCTCCGCCTCCGCCTTCTTCCTTTTTGCCCTTGGCTGGGCCACCCACTGGCGTGAAGCACACCGCCACGTCATCTGGCTGCTGCCGCTCGCGGGCTTTGCGGTGGGGTGGGTCTACTATCGATTGGGCAAGCCGGTGGACGCTGGCAACAACCTGCTCATCGACGAGATCCACGATCCGAAGAAGGTCGTGCCGTTGCGGATGGTGCCCCTGGTGCTGGGCGGCACCGTGATCTCGCATCTCTTCGGGGCCTCCGTGGGCCGCGAAGGCACGGCCGTACAGATGGGTGGCGCGCTGGCCGACCAGCTCACGCACCTGTTCCGTCTCAAGCATGAAGACCGGCGCATCCTGCTCATGGCCGGCATCAGCGCGGGCTTTGCCTCGGTGTTCGGCACGCCGCTCGCCGGCGGCATCTTCGGGCTGGAGGTGCTGGCCATCGGCCGCATGCGCTACGACGCCCTGTTCCCCTGCATGGTGGCGGCCATCGTGGCTGACCAGGTCGGACTGGCCTGGGGTGTTCATCACACGCCCTATGTCGTCACCGAAGTGGCACCGGTCGCCTTCTGGAGTGTGATCGCGGTCGTTGCCGCAGGCATCGTTTTCGGCCTGGCCGGCCTGGTGTTTGCCACAGCCACGCATCGACTCGGCGCGTTGATGAAACGGTGGATCTCCTACCCACCGCTTCGACCGCTCCTGGGCGGGATCGTCGTTGCAACAGCAGTCTGGGCCATCGACGGCTACCGCTACATCGGACTGGGCATTCCGACGATCATCGAGTCCTTCCAGGCGCCTGTCGCCCCATGGGACTTTCTGGGCAAGCTGGTTTTCACGGTGGTGTCGCTGGGCACCGGCTTCAAGGGCGGCGAGGTTACGCCGCTCTTCTACATCGGCGCCACCCTGGGCAACGCGATGGCGCCGGTGCTGCACCTGCCGTTCTCGATGCTGGCCGCCATCGGCTTCGTCGCCGTATTCGCCGGTGCAGCCAACACGCCGGTCGCCACCATCGTCATGGCCGTGGAACTCTTCGGTCCCGCCATCGGCCCGCTCGCGGCCATCGCGTGCATTGCGAGTTACCTGGTCTCGGGCCACACCGGCATCTATCACGCACAGCGCGTCGGCCATAGCAAGCACCGTCAGTCCTTGCCCGAAGACCTTCGGATCGCGGACATCGCCCAGTACCGCCGCCAGCAGACGGAAGAGAAGAAGGACGCTGCTTCAGGGGAGAAGAGGCGATGACGACGCAGCACCACGCTCGCACGCACGACCTGACCGCTCTGCGCCCGTACTTTCCCGCCAACAGCCGCACCAAGGCCACGCGTTTCCGGCACCGGCCGAGCGCGCCGGCACTCGCGCAGCACTTGCTGGCGGTTGCTCGCCATGCAGGCATTCGACAAGCCCTGCCGTATCCGGTCAGTTCGACTGCGGCGAAGCGCCGCCAACCTACGGGAAAAACTGATGGAGAAGTGGAGTCTGTACGCTCTGATTTCGATGGTTTTCGCGGGCTTCACGTCGGTGATCGCCACGCTCGGGCTCTCAGGGATTTCCGGTGACCTGGGATTGGCTGTGCGAACGTGCTTCGTGTTTGCATTCGTTCTGATGTTCGCCGCCGTCGTCGTTCCCGCGGACCAGATACGCGCGCTCACTTGGCGCAACGCGTTGTGGCTGGGCCTGTCTGGCGTGACGACCGCCGGCTCTTGGATCTTCTACTACAAGGCCATCAAACTGGGCGAGGTCTCGACGGTTGCCTTGATCGACAAGGGCAGTGTCGTCGTCGCTTTGCTCCTGGCCTGGCTGCTGCTCGGTGAAACGCTATCCCCGGCGAAAGTCATCGGCGGCAGCATGATGGTCGGAGGGCTGCTCATCATCGCAAGGGGATAGACGGCCTTCGACATCGAACGGCCACTCGGTATCGCGCGTCCCGAGTCAGGTCAAGCAGGTGTTTACCGTGCGCTTACGAATCGGCGACGGTGCAGTGGGGTCATGGTGTTCCCCCGATGCGAAGCGAGTCCCCCCCGCAGGGCTTTGAAGTGGGGCAGTCGCCGTAGCGAGCGGGCCTGGCTCGCGTCGAGGACCGGAGATGTACTCCCGTACATCGAGGACCGCAGGCGCGAGATCGGCCCGCGCAGTAGGCGAATGCCCCGCTTCAAAAAGGGCGGTCGCCTTCGATGGTGGTGCGGTAGAGCTTGCGGCGCACATGGTCCGGCGTACCCGCGGCCAGATGCATCACCGACCGGTTGTCCCAGAACACCATGTCGTGCGGCTGCCAGACATGCCGGTACAAAAACGGCGCCTGCACGCTGTGCGCGAACAGCGTGGCCAGCAGCGCATCGCTGTCGTCGGCCGACAGGCCCACGATGCGCGTCGTGAAATGCTCGCTCACGAACAGCGCCTTGCGCCCCGTCTCCGGATGCGTGCGCACCACCGGGTGGATGGCCGGGGCCACCTCGTCGATCTGCGCCTGCGTCAGCTTCGGCCGCCACGGGCTCCTGGCCCGCAGCTCTTCGTACTTGGCCAGGTAGCTGTGCTCGGCCTGCAGCGGCGCGATGCGCGCCTTGAGGTCGTCGGGCAAGGCCTCGTAGGCCGCATGCTGGTCGGCGAAAAGGGTGTCGCCGCCCTCGCCGGGCAGCTCCTGCGCATGCAGCAGCGAGCCCAGGCTGGGCCTGTCCTTGTACGACAGGTCCGAGTGCCAGTAATGGCCCGCGTCGCCCAGGCCGATGGGCTGGCCGTCGGCGTTCTTGATGTTGGAGACCACCAGGATTTCAGGCTGGCCGTCCAGCTGGAAATTCTTCAGCACATGGATCTGCAAGGGGCCGAAGCGCCGGCTGAAAGCCACCTGTTCGGCCGGCGTGATCCGCTGGTCGCGAAACACCAGCACGTGGTGGTCGAGGTGCGCACGGTGGATGCGGGCGACATCCGCATCGGACACCGGCTGCGCCAGGTCCAGGCCCAGGACTTCGGCCCCCAGGGCACCGGGCACGGCGCGGATGGTGAGCGGCGATGGCGGCGCCACGGCGGCGGCGGGGGATGGGGCAAGGACAGCGGACATGCGACCACTGTATGAAGCGGCGGGCCTTTCGACAAACACTGTTTCCGTGCTTGCTTATGCGACAAGCGGTGGTGCCCGCCGGTGCCCCCTACAGCCGATGCGTCCGGTCCCCCCGCACGAACCCCATCGGCTCCCAGGCCGGGCCGGCCCCCAACGCCAGCACCTTGAAGAACTCGCCCATCTCGTGCTCGTGGACCAGCTTGGCCGCCGCCGCCCGCTCGGCCGGGGGGGCCGCATCGAGCAGCGGGCCCAATCCGCAGTTGTAGAGGAAGTGGGCCTGCGTGGTGTAGCCCAGCACCTCCAGCCCGGCCTCCTGCGCGGCGACGGCGACGCCGGTGAAGTCGACGTGGGCGGTGATGTCCTTGTCGCCCACGTCGGCCAGCGGGTCGCCGTCGGCCTGGTGGGCGCGGTGGCACATCACCGTGCCCATGTGGCGCTGGGGGTGGTAGTACTCGGCCTCGGGAAAGCCGTAGTCGAGCAGAAAGGCGGCGCCGCGCTCCAGCCGGTCGGCCAGGGTGCGCACGAAGGCCTGGCCTTGCGGGTGGATCTCGGTCAGGTAGTCCTGCGGGCCTTCGATCTCGACCGGCGGGCGCAGGTCGGTCGGCCGGTCCTGCCAGGCGAAGCCGCCACCGGGCGCCAGCACCACGCCGCGCTCGTGCCAGGTGCCGCTGTGCTGGCCGCCGTGGCGGGCCAGCAGCTGGACCGGCATCGCGTCGAGCACCTCGTTGCCGACCACCACGCCCGCGAACCGCTCGGGCAGCGCGTGCAGCCACTGCACCGTGTCGCCCCAGGCGGCCAGCCGGGCCTGCTGGCGGGCGCGCAGGCTGCCCGACAGGTCGACGATCGCATAGCGCCGCAGCGCCACGCCGCGGGCCTGGAGCGCCGCCAGCAACTGGGCGGCCAGCGCGCCCGAGCCGGCGCCGAACTCCCACACCTCGTCGGTGCCGGTGGCGGCCAGCGCCTCGGCCACCTGGGCGGCGAGCGCCCGGCCGAAGAGCGGCGACAGCTCGGGCGCGGTGACGAAGTCGCTGCCCGACTGCGGCATGGTGCCGAACTTGGGGCTGGCGCGGTCGTAGTAGCCCAGGCCCGGCGCGTAGAGGGCCAGCGCCATGAAGCGGTCGAAGCCGATCCAGCCGCCGGACTGCGCGATGGCGCCGGCAATGGTCGCGTGCAGCGCATCGCGGTGGTCGGCGGCGGCGGCGGCCGCGGGGCCGGTCGATAAACTCTCGGGTCTCGTCGTCATCCCCGGATTGTCCCCCGCCGTGCTGCCCGCCTCCACCGCCGCCCCGCTCGCCCCGCGCACCGTGCTCGTCACCGGGGCCGGCCGGCGCCTGGGCCGGGAGATCGCGCTGGCCCTGGCGGCCGGCGGCTGGCAGGTGGCGGTGCACTACCGGCACTCGGAGGCGGACGCTATCGAAACTGTAGCTGGATGCCGGCGCCACTCGCCGGCCTCAGCCCTTTTTCATGCGGATTTGCAGGACGAGGCGGCGGTGCGGGCCCTGGTGCCGCGGGTGGTCGCGCACTTCGGGGGGCTGGACGCGGTGGTCAACAACGCATCGCTCTTCGCGCACGACGATGTGCAGAGCTTCGGCTTCGACGCGCTGGAGCGGCACCTGCGCAGCAACACCGCCGCGCCGATCCTCCTGGCCCAGGCGCTGCACGCCCATCTGCAGGACCGGGGATCGGCGCCGGGGCGCGGCGTGGTGGTCAACCTGCTCGACCAGAAGCTGTGGAACCCGAACCCCGATTTCTTGAGCTACACCCTGTCGAAGGCCGCGCTGGAAGCCGCCAACACCCTGCTCGCCCAGGCACTGGCCCCGGTGCTGCGGGTGGTGGGCGTGGCGCCAGGCCTGACGCTCACCAGCCACCTGCTCAGCGACGAGAAGTTCGCCGCCCTGCACCGGCTGTCGCCGCTCGGCCGCTCGTCCTCGGCCGAGGACGTGGTGGCGACGGTGAAGTTCGCGCTGGACAACCGCTCGATCACCGGCACCACGCTGCTGGTCGACGGCGGCCAGCACCTGATGAAGTTCGAGCGCGATTTCAGCCTGATGTGATCTAGCTCTCCCCCAGGCTGCGCACTGCGTGTCTTCGCCAACCCCCTTCCGGGGGCGGTGCTGGCGGACCGGCGGAGCCGGATCCGCGGCACCCTGGGGAATGCCGCCCCGTATCAGCTTCCGTTTTATCTCCAAGGCTCGTCACCATGTCCACCACCAAAGGCACCCAGATCCTCACCCTCGCCGGCCTGCGCTTCGACGCCAACCTGGGCATCCTGGAGCAGGAGAAAACCGCGCCCCAGCCGATCCGGGTCGATGCCGAGCTGAACCTGGGCACGCAGAATCTGCTGCCGCACGACGACGAGATCCTGCAGGTGCTGGACTACCGCAAGGTGCGCAAGATCATCATCGACGAGTGCACCGCGGTGCACGTCAACCTGCTGGAGAGCCTGATCGGCAAGGTCTCGCTGCGGCTGATGCAGCTGCCGGGCGTGCTGGGCGTGCGGGTGAAGATCGCCAAGCTGGAGATCTTCGACGACTGCGAGGTGGCGATCCGGGTGGAGACGGGGCAGTGGTAAGTCCAACTCCCACATTCGCATAAAAACACATCTACATTAAAATGTCGGCATGAGAACCACACTCGATCTTCCCGATCCGCTGTTCCGCACGCTCAAGGCACGGGCAGCGCTCGACGGAACCTCGCTCAAGGACCTGGTGATCCGCCTGGTCCAGCGCGGTCTGGCGGAACCCACCTCTGTCCCGGTCGTCGAAAGACAGCCGTTTCCGATACTGATCCCGCATGCGTTGGGTCTTCCGTTGGGCAGCATGAGCAATGCCGAGATCGACGATCTCCTCCATGCCGACGACGATGCCAAGACGCTGGAACTGGCCTATCGGAAGCCCGCGGCGTGAATGCGCCCTCGGCTCCCGTGGGAGATCTGCCGGACGTCAACGTCTGGCTCGCCCTGACGGCCACGCACCATGAGCACCATGCGATCGCACGGTCCTACTGGACGGAGCAGGCGGCACGGGCGGTGTGGTTCTGCCGCTTCACGCAGATCGGCATGGCGCGCTTGCTAGGGCAGCCCCGCGCCATGGGCGCCGCCAACGCCCGCACTCCGCGTCAGGCATGGGACACCGCGCAGGTACTGCTGGCGCAACCCGGCGTCGGCCTGTGCGTCGAACCGGCAGGCGTGGATGCGGAAATCGCCCGCCTGTCACGCGGCGGCACCTGGTCCGGCCCCCACTGGACCGACGCCTACCTGGCGGCCTTCGCCACCGCGGCCAACCTGCGCATCGTCAGTTTCGACCGCGACTTCGCGCGCTTCCCCGACCTGCACTGGCTGCACCTCACACCCACCCCATCGGAGGCCGCATGAGCGCCGTCTGGACCCACGAAGACACTTCCTCTCCTTCCGCCACCGTCGCGGCCCCCGCCTCGCCCGACTTCAAGATCGAGCGCGAGACCCACAAGCTTGAGAAGCGCCTCTGCCGCGAGATGGGCCGCGCCATCGTCGACTACAACATGGTCGAGGAAGGCGACAAGGTCATGGTCTGCATGTCGGGCGGCAAGGACAGCTACGCGATGCTCGACATCCTGTTGAAGCTCAAGGCCCGCGCGCCGATCCGGTTCGACATCGTGGCGGTCAACCTCGACCAGAAGCAGCCGGGCTTCCCGGAGCACGTGCTGCCCGAATACCTGGCCAGCACCGGCGTGCCCTTCCACATCGAGAACCAGGACACCTACAGCATCGTCAAGCGCGTCATCCCCGAGGGCAAGACCACCTGCGGCCTGTGCAGCCGGCTGCGCCGCGGCATCCTCTACCGGGTGGCCGACGAACTGGGCGCCACCAAGGTCGCGCTGGGCCACCACCGCGACGACATGCTGCAGACCTTCTTCCTCAACATGTTCTTCGGCGGCAAGCTCAAGAGCATGCCGCCCAAGCTGGTGAGCGACGACGGCAAGCACATCGTGATCCGTCCGCTGGCCTACGTGGCCGAGAAGGACCTGGTGCGCTGGGCCGCGCACCGCCAGTTCCCGCTGATCCCCTGCACCCTGTGCGGCAGCCAGGAGAACCTGCAGCGCAAGCAGGTCGCCGAGATGCTGCGCGAATGGGAAAAGAAATTTCCCGGGCGCATCGAGAGCATGTTCGGCGCGCTGCAGAACGTCGCGCCCTCGCACCTGCTCGACGGAACCTTGCACGACTTCAAGGGTCTGAAGGCGACCGGCCTCGCCAGCGAGGACGGCGACAAGGCCTTCGACCCCGAGACCTTCGCGCCCGCCCAGCCCGCCAGCCTGAGCATCGTGCAGATCTGACACCCATCGGGAGGCTTCCCATGCCGCGCATCTCCTTCGTACTCGCCCTCGTCGCCACCGCCGCGCTGGCGGGCTGCTCCACCACCCGTTTGGTCGATACCGACGTGCAGGCGTTCTCCACCGTCACCGCCATCCCGGCCGGTGCCACCTACCGGTTCGAGCGCCTGCCCTCGCAGCAGCTGGCGGGTTCCGCCCAGCAGACCCCGCTGGAGCAGCTCACCGTAGGCGCACTGGAGCGGGTGGGCCTGAAGCAGGACGAGGCCAACGCGAAGTACAGCGTGCAGGTCGGCCTGAGCGCACGGCGCGAGATCAGCTACGACCCGTGGCGCAGCGGCCCGGGATGGGGACCGGGTTGGGGCTACGGCGGCGGCTTCTACGGCCGGCGCTACGGCTACGGCGGTTTCAGCGGCTACGGCTACGGCTACGGCGGCGGATGGGGCTTTCCCGACCGCATCCTGTACCGGCAGCAGATCAACCTGCTGGTGCGCGACCTCTCCAGCGGCACCGTGGTCTACGAAACCCATGCCGACCACGACAGCCTGCAGCCCGCCGACGCGCAGGTGCTGACGGTGATGCTCGACTCGGCGCTGCACGGCTTCCCCCACGCGCCGCTGGGCGTGCGCCGGGTCGACGTCGAGATTCCGCGCTGAGCGGCCGGCCGGCCAGCGCGCATCGCATCGGCCGATCCGCACGCCGGCAGCTGCTTCGCGCCGACCCCCGGCGCAGAAAACCCGGTCCGGCTGCTATCCTGAGGCGCACCGCCTGCCGGATGCCCCGCCACCCCCGGCGGCGCAGCAGCCCGTCTCTATGCACGCCACCCGCATCATTGCCATCCGCCACGGCGAAACCGCCTGGAACGTCGACACCCGCATCCAGGGCCAGATCGACATTCCGCTGAACGACACCGGCGAATGGCAGGCCGCGCGCCTGGCCGAGGCCCTGGCCGACGAGCCGATCGCCGCCGTCTACGCCAGCGATCTGCTGCGCGCCCACCGCACCGCCGAGCACGTCGCCCGGTCGCAGGGACTGCCGGTGCAGGCCCGCACCGGCCTGCGGGAGCGCGCCTTCGGCAGCTTCGAGGGCCTGACCTTCGACGAGATCCACACCACCCTGCCCGACGACGCCCGCCGCTGGCGCACCCGCGAGCCGGAGTTCGTGCCCGGCGGGACGGGCGAATCGCTGATCGTGTTCCGCGAGCGGGTGGTCGAGACGGTGCATGCGATCGCCGCCCGCCACCCGGGCGAGCAGGTGGTCGTGGTTGGCCACGGCGGCGTGCTCGACGTGCTCTACCGCGCCGCCACCCGCCAGGAGCTGCAGGCGCCCCGCACCTGGAAGGTGGGCAACGCGGCGATCAACCGGCTGCTGTGGACGCCGGACGGCCTCAGCCTGGTGGGCTGGGCCGACGATGCGCACCTGGCGCGCGGGGAGCTGGACGACGGGACGGTCTGAACCGTCCGCCGATCAGCCGCCGCTGCACCCGGGCAATGCCGCGCGGGTGGCCACCGTAGCGGCACTGTCGTCGCGACCGCCGGCATTGCGTGTGTAGGTGCAGCCGTAGCGGGCGTTGGCCACGGTGGCGGGCGTCTTCACGTCGTCGCCAGCAGGCTTGGTGCCCTTCTCGACCCAGTCGGCCATGGCCTTGAACGCCTCGGACTGCTCGGCCACGGTGAAATCGCAATGGCTCGGTGCGCGGATGGCGCGCTGCACCAGCCACGGGCCATTGCCGTTGGTCTCGGCGCGGTCGCGGTAGACCTGCTCCATGTGGAAGGGCACGTACATGTCGCCCAGCGTGTGGAGGGTCACCACCGGAATGCGGAACTGGCCGTTGACCCGTGGCACCCAGCGCAGGCCGTCGGTGCGCAGGCGGTTGGCATCGGCGGCCGGCACCCACTTGGCGATGGTGGCGTTGAAATCCGCCACCTCGGCCGCGCTGGCGTTGAACCGGTAGACCGTGGCGGTGGTGTCGATGCCCTGCTTGTTCAGGATGCCGTTGATGGTGCCGTCGCGCCCGAAGGTGCCCCACACCGTGTTCTGCAGCGACGCGTTGGCGAAGCCCTGGTCGAAGATCGGCCGCGGCCCGCCGGTCAGGTTCATGACGATGTCCTTGAGCTTCTGCCCCTGCGGCGTCACCGACGCGAACGACGTCTGGCTGGCGAACAAGGCGTCGCGCACGCGCGGGGCGAGCGTCGCCCAGTCGGTCGTGGGCACGGTGGTGGCGGGCACGCCGGCGAGCTTCTGCGCGGCCAGCTGGTAGGCACCGAAGTAGTTGTACAGCGAGAGATCGCCCAGCACCGCGCACATCGGCAAGGCGCCCTGGTAGCTGCGCTTGTGGACCGCCGTCTGCTGCGCCTCGTCCTCGATCGCGGCCGCGACGACGTGGCCGCCCATCGACACGCCGGTCGCATAGGTACGCGCCGGCTCCGACAGCACCCGGCCGTTGGCGGCGGCGATCGCGACGAACGCGTTGGCCAGCGCATTGGTGTCTTCCACGCCCACCCGCACGTCGTAGAAATTCTTGGTGTAACTCGACGCGGCCCAGGCATAGCCGTTCTCGATCAGGTACCGCCGGAAGGCCGGGTTGGACACGGTCAGCGCATTGCCCTCGCCGGCATAGCCGTGGGCGTACATCACCAGTGTGCCGTTCCAGTTCTTCGGCACCTCGACGCGGTAGCCCGCGCCGGCATTGACGCCGCTCCAGCGGTCGGTCTCCGCCGTGGCGCCGTCCAGGGCCGCGAAAGGCAGGCTGGCGGTGGACACGGCGAAACTGGTGCGGCTGTCCTGCGCGCGGGTTTCTTCCGGCGCGGGGCCGGAGCCGCCACCGCCGCAGGCGCCGAGCAGCAGGGCGCTCATGGCGCCGACGGCGGCCGTGCGGGGGGAGAAGGAGGAACGGGTCGGCTTCATGTTTGTCTCTTTTGATCGGGTGGGGAAAGCATCGGCACGGGGGGCGGCACCAGTCTAGGGACGGCGTCCATCGCCCCTGCGCGGGCTTTCCCGGTCTTCTGTCGCCCGGGCGACGGCCCAGGCAGCAGGGCGTGGGCCCCGGGCGGCTGTGGACGCCGGCGGGGCCTGGTGGAACCGTGGGGCGAAGCGTATGCGGCGCGGCGAGAATGAGGGCGACGGAAGCGCTTCGAGCGCGAATCTTCTACCCGCCGTATCGGCGCTTCGAACGCTTCGTCTCGGACTGGTACCGACCACGAGAACCACCATGGAAATTTTTTACCTGCTGCCGAAACTCGTCGGCTACGCCGCCACCCTCGCCGCGCTGGTACTGCTGGTGATGCTGTGGTGGCGCACGCGCATCGCCGGGTATGCGGTGCTGGCCGCCCTGATGCTCGTGGGCCGGGCCTACGGCGCCTGGGCCATCCCCTACATGGCGACGCACTGGCTGGGCTGGCAGCTCTACGACGCCTGGGTGCATACCGCTCTCGCTCTCGGGGCGGCCCTCGCGTGGTGGAACATCTACACCCGTACGGCACGGCCCCGGCCGGGCGCCTGACAGCGCCGGACGACCACCCGGGCGACAATAGCCGCCCACCCCCCGAACCTCCATGATCGCCCGCCACACCTTCACCCCCCTCAACAACGCCCGCCTCGCCAACCTCTGCGGTTCGATGGACGAGCATCTGCGCACCATCGAGAACGCGCTGGACGTGAAGATCGCGCACCGGCACGAGCAGTTCAAGGTCGACGGCCCCAAGGCCCGTGCGCAGCAGGCGATGGAGGTGCTGCAGGCGGTCTACGAGATGGCCGAGCGGCCGGTCTCGCCCGGCACGCTGCAGCTGATGCTGGCCGGCGATGCGGCGACGGCCGAGCTGCCGGGCGGCGACATCACCCTGACCACCCGCCGCACCGACCTGCGGGCCCGCACCCCCACCCAGGCGACCTACCTCGAGAACATCGCCAGCCACGACATCACCTTCGGCATCGGCCCGGCCGGCACCGGCAAGACCTACCTGGCGGTGGCCTGCGCGGTCGATGCGCTGGAGCGCAGCGCGGTGCAGCGCATCGTGCTGACCCGCCCGGCGGTGGAAGCGGGCGAGCGGCTGGGCTTCCTGCCCGGCGACCTGAGCCAGAAGGTCGATCCGTACCTGCGGCCGCTCTACGACGCGCTCTACGACCTGATGGGCTACGACCGGGTGCAGAAGGCCTTCGAGCGCAATGCGCTGGAGATCGCGCCGCTGGCCTTCATGCGCGGCCGCACGCTGACCAACGCCTTCGTGATCCTGGACGAGGCGCAGAACACCACGCCCGAGCAGATGAAGATGTTCCTGACCCGGATCGGCTTCGGTGCCAAGGCGGTCGTCACCGGCGACGTGAGCCAGATCGACCTGCCCAAGGGCGCGATGAGCGGCCTGATCGACGCCGAGCGGGTGTTGAAGCGCACCAAGGGCATCGCGGTGACCCGCTTCACCACCGCCGACGTGGTGCGCCACCCGCTGGTCGCGCGGATCGTCGACGCCTACGACGCGGCCAGCCGGCCGAGCGCGGCCGCCGCCCGGCGGCGCGACTGATCCGCCCCACGCCTTTGCTATCGATTAAATAGCTACAGGCCGGCGAACAGCGCCGGCCGGAAGCCGATTTCATGCTGAACCCACTGTCGCTCTCCCTGCAGTTCGCCCGCTTCCCCGAGGCCGCCGCCCACCGCGCCGCGCTGCCGCGCCACCGCGTGGTGCGCTGGATCCGCCACGCGCTGGAGGCCGAAGGCGAGATCACGGTGCGGATCGTCGATGCCGAGGAAGGCCAGGCGCTCAACCGCGGCTACCGCGGCAAGGACTACGCCACCAACGTGCTGACCTTCGACTACACCCGGGAGCCGGTGGTGACCGCCGACCTGGTGCTCTGCGCGCCGGTGGTGGCGCGCGAGGCACAGGAGAACGGCAAGTCGCTCGAAGCGCACTATGCCCACCTGCTGGTCCACGGCACCCTGCACGCGCAGGGCTGGGACCACGAGACGGGCGACGAAGACGCCGAGGCGATGGAAGCGCGCGAGGTGGAGATCCTGGCCGCCCTCGGCTATCCCAGCCCGTACTGAGGGCGGCACGGAACCTGCAGTGCACGGGTTCCGACCAGGAGGCACCCGCGTCCGGCGGCGAAAACCGTTTCTGATAGGGTCAAGCCCATCGGCCCCAGGCCTGTACCGAACGGACGCCACCCTTCGCGATGACCGCCCCCGCCATCCCGCCCGAAGCGCTCGACGAGAGCCACTACCGCCGCGCCCTGGGCGACTTCTGCGATGCCCGCGTCGTCAGCGCCCACGACGCGATCTACGCGGTCAACGGCACCAAGCTGATCGAGAAGGGCGCGCGGATCGACCGCAACCTGTACGACCGGCTGCTGCAGCACCGGCTGAGCGAGTCGATCGACCAGCACATGGCGGTCGAAGGCATGCTGGGCCTGCCCGCGCTGGAGACGATGGCGCGCGGCCTCTGCACCAGCGCCCCGCTGCCCCGGCGGATGGCCGCCCGGCTGGGCACCCCCGACCCGATGGTGCTGCCGCTGCGCGCGGTGCCGCTGCCGACGCCGGTCGCGCTCAAGCTCACCCTCATGCGCGACCAGCACCCGGCGCTGCTGCAGCAGGGCCTGCAGGCGCTGCTGGTGGCGCTGTACCTGGGCACCCGGCTGAAGCTGCCGGTGGCGCAGATGCAGTCGCTGGCCGCCGCCAGCCTGCTGCGCGACCTGGGCATGCTGCACATGGACCAGGTCTGGCTGCAGGCCCAGCGCACCATGGCCGACGCCGAGCGCCGCCACCTGCGGGCGCACCCGATCACCTCGATGATCCTGCTGCGCGCCCAGAAGGTGTATGCCGAAGATGCGCTGACCGCCGTCTTCGAGCACCACGAGCGGCTCGACGGCAGCGGCTATCCGCGCGGCGCGAAGGCGGCCGACATCTCGCCGCTGGGGCAGGTGCTGCTGTCGGCCGAGCTGGTCGCCGCGATGGCGCACAAGTTCGGCGAAGCATCGCCCCACCACCTGGCGCTGGTGCTGCAGCTCAACCAGCGCGCGTTTCCGAAGGTCCTGACCGCCGAACTGCTCGGCCTGCTGCAGGACGCGATTCCGGTGGCCAGCGCCGGCGACGCCGAGCTGGCCGCCCGCCAGCTGCGCCTGCTGGCCGAGGCTTTCGAGCAATGGGCCGACTGGAAGGCCGCCCTGCCGACCGGCCCGGGCGACACGCCCGCGCACTGGATGGCCGCGCGCATGGCCGGCCTGCGGCAGATTTTGATCGAAGCCGGCACCCACCCCGACCAGCCGGCCTACCTGCTCGACCAGGGTGGCGGCGACGACCAGCAGGTGGCCGAGGCGGTGGTGATGGGCCGCGAGGCGCTGTGGCAGCTCACCAGCATCTGCCGCGAATGCCTGCAGCGCTGGCCGCACCTGGCCGCGGCCGAGGGCGGCGCCCCGGCCCGCAAGGGCGGCGATGCGGCGGTGGCGGACTGGTGCGCCTGGGTGCAGCAGCGGCTGTCGGGCGGCCCGCGGGCGGCAGGGGCAGGTCCCCGCGCCGACGGCCCCGGCGACGGGGAGCTGCCGGTCGTCTGAGGGGGCGGGTCTAGGCCGGACGCGCCGTCAGCGGGATGGTGACCGGCCCGTCGTTGACCAGGTGCACCTGCATGTCGGCGCCGAAGCGGCCGGTCTGCACCACCGGATGCAGGCTGCGGGCCCGGGCCACGAAATAGTCGTACAGCCGTTCGCCCTCGGCCGGCGGCGCGGCGCGGGAGAAACCGGGCCGGGTGCCGCCGGAGGTATCGGCCGCCAGGGTGAACTGGCTCACCACCAGCAGGCCGCCCGCCACGTCCTGCACGCTGCGGTTCATCTTGCCGTCGGCGTCCGCAAAGATGCGCAGCTTCAGGAGCTTGGCCAGCAGCCGGTCGGCTTCGGCGTCGGTGTCGCCCCGCTCGGCGCAGAGCAGCACCAGCAGGCCGTGGCCGATCTCGCCCATCACCTCGCCGCCGATGCGGACATGGGCTTGGCTCACCCGCTGCAGCAATCCGATCACAGAAACGGCCCCGGCGGCCACGCCCCGAGCGGGCGGGACCCGCCACCGAATGTAATAATACGTAACAAATTCATGGGGAGTGCTGGCTGACGTAGCATTCGCGACCGCGTATCCAAGAGAAACCCATGAAGATTACAAGCCTTTTGTCCCTCTGCGCCGTCTTTTTGGCCACTGCCGCAGGCCCTGCCGCAGCCCAGGAAGTGCGAGCCGGCACCGCCAAGGTCGTGGGTGGCACGGTGACGCTGCAGAACGCCAAGGGCGAACGTCCCCTGCAGTCGGGCGATGCGCTGAACGCGGCGGACCGGATCGTGACCGGTGCGGACGGCTCGGCCAGCGTCGTGCTGCGGGACGGCTCGGTCATGGTCATCGGGCCGAAGAGCCGGATGGAATTGAAATCCTTCGCCTTCGACTCCACCACCCACGACGGCAACATGGGCGTGTCGCTGCTGCGCGGCACCATGCGCATGGTGACCGGCCTGATCGGCAAGAAGCGCCCCGAGGCCGTGCAGGTGGAAACGCCCACCTCGACCGTCGGCATCCTGGGCACCGATTTCATCGTGGAAGTAGCCGAGGCCGAGGCCGCCAAGTGACTCTGCGATTTTTCTGCGCCACGGCCGTGGCGGCACTCACGATTCTGGCGGCCGGCTGCGCCGCCCCGCCCCCACCGCCGCCCGCAGGCCCTACCACCCGGGTGGTGCTGCTGCCGCAGGAAGACGGTTCGCCCTCGGCCGTGGTGCTGCGCTCGGGCAACGCCCAGCAAAGGATCGACACGCCGTATGCCCAGGCCAGCGCCATCGAAGGCCAGGCACCGCGGGTGCAGCAGCTCGAAGCCGGTGCGGTGCGGCAGGGCTATGCGCCGCTCTTCTCGAGCGCGCCGCCCAAGAGCCAGCGCTTCGTCGTCTATTTCCTGACCGGCACCACCAAGCTGGCGCCGGAGTCGGCGCGCACCATCGGTACGGTGCTCGACACCGCCACCCAGTTCCCGGGGGGCGAGATCCTGATCATCGGCCACACCGACACGCTGGGCGCGACCGAGCTCAACGACACGCTGTCCCTGCGCCGGGCCAACGAGGTGCGCGACATGTTCGTCGCACGCCGCTTCCCGGGGAGCCGGCTCGAGGCCGCCGGCCGCGGCGAGCGGGAGCCGGCGGTGCCGACCCGCGACAACACCGCCGAGCAGCGCAACCGCCGGGTCGAGATCATCGTCCGCTGAGCCGCCCCCGTGCAGGGGCCGCACGCGCACGACCCGCTCAGGTCGTGACCTTGACCGCGCGGCCGATGAACTGGATCGGCCCGGTGGGGCGGTCCAGCGGCGAGCCGCCCGCGGGCTCCAGCGTCAGTTCGAACAGCTGGTTGGGCTGCAGCGGCGGCAGCCGGTCCAGCGGGATGCGCACCGCATGGCCGGGCTCCACCAGCCCCAGCGAACGCGGGCCGTTCCAGCCGTCGGCCTTGGTCCAGAACTGCAGCGTCTTCTCGGTCGGCACGGCCGTATCGGCCAGCGGTATCAGGTCGAGTTGCTGGCGGGTACCCGCCTGCACCACCCAGCCGGCCGACTGGCCCTGCGGCGCCACCAGCACCACCATGTACTCGGGCGTCGGCGCCGGCGCCTGCAGCTGGCGCACCAGCAGGGCGGCCAGCACCGCCGCGGTGGCGAAGCCCGCTCCGCTCAGGCCCCGCCAGACGGGCAGCGACCGCCACCAGCGCGGGGCCGCCGTGGGCCGCGCGGTAGCGCCGTGCGGGGGCGCCGTCGCCGCGGCGCCTCCGATGCGGTTCACGCTCTGGGCGATGCGCGGCCATACGCCGGGCGAAGGCTCCGTGGGCGGCACCAGGGCCGTCAGGGGCAGCAGGCGGGCATCCCAGCCTTCGACGGCGGCGCGCAGTGCGGGCTCGCGCTCGATGCGCTGCTCCACCGTGCGGCGGCCGTCGGCCGACAGGGTGCCCAGCACGTATTCGGCCGCCAGGGCGCGCATCGCGTCGTAGGCGTCTTGCGGTTGGGGGGGTGGGGCGGTCGTGGTCATGGTCGCAGCCCCAGGGGGCCGATGAGGATTCGGGGCACGGCGGCACGGGCCGTGCAACGGATGCGCACCGGTGCGCTCTCCAGGAGGAAGCGGCTCATGCCATGCATTCCCGCAGCGCGCCCATGCCGCGCAGGATCCAGGCTTTCACCGTGCCCAGGGGCGTCTTGAGCCGCGCGGCGATCTCGCCGTGGGAGCAGCCCTCCAGGTAGGCGTAGAGGATGCATTCGCGGCGGGCCGGTTCCAGGCGCAGCAGGCACTCCTGCAGACGGCCCAGGTCGGCATGCAGCTCGAAGGCGTCGCTGGCGCGGTGGGCCTGCAGCGCCGCCTCGTCGTCGACCGCGGCGGCGGCCTCCTCGTCCAGCGCCACCTCGCGGGCGCCGGACCGCACCCGGTTCAGGGCGGCATGGCGCACCACGCTGTAGATCCAGCCGCGGCCTTCGCCCCGGGCAGGGTCGAAGCTGGCGGCACGGCTCCAGATCGAGACGAAGGCGTCGTGCAGCACGTCCTCGGCCTGCTGGCGCTCCCGCACGATGCGCAGGGCCACACCCAGCAGGAAGCGCGACTCGCGCTCGTAGATGCGCTGCAGGGCAAGGCGGTCGCCACGGGCGCAGGCCAGCAGCGCGGCGTCGTGGTCGAAGGTGTCGTTGGCGGGCACGGTCGGCGGCGGCGAGAGAGATCGGCCCCGGTGCACGCGATGGCGGCCCCGGGGAGCGGTTCTGCCGATGGTAGTGCAGTGCATCGCGGGGCCGCTCCCTGTTTCTACCGTTGCCGAACGATTCCGGATCGCCCTGCCCGCGGCTGCGCAGCAGCGGTGGCCGGCGGGCCCGGGGCGTGGCGGGTCACGCCACTGCGCCGCAGCGCCTGCGGACCGTGCTTACGCGGCCTTCCAGAAGATGTAGTCGGCCTGGTATTTCACCGTGCTCTTCTGGCCCTTGGTCATCGCGGTGCAGGGCTTGTCGGCCGGTGCCACGCCGCCCTTGAGGGCCACGCGCTGGATGTAGGTCACGCCGGTCAGGGCGCCCGTGCCCATCGCCGGGTTGGCCTTCACCAGCTGGTAGGGCAGGTTGCCGGCGCCGGCAGGGGCCACGGCCAGCTGGGTGGCGGTGAGCTTGGAGCCGTCGGTCGCTTCCCAGGTGGCGGGCGGGCCGTAGTACTTGCCGACCTGCTTGCCGGCACGGTCCTTCAGCACCGCGTCGGGGCCGACGAAGACCCATTCGGTCTGGCCGGGCATGCCGGCCTTGTCGCGGCATTCGTAGGTGATGTCGCCGCTGCCCACGGTTTCCCATGCGACCTTGTTGCCGGCCGGCACCTGCACCGTGGGTGGCAGGCTGGTCTGCGAATACGGGGCGGCGGCGCCCATCGGGGCCATCGAGCCGCAGGCGGCCAGCAGGGCGGCCGCAGCCACCGAGCCGAGCACGGCGGAGGAACGGGCGAAAACGCGACGGGTGGGGGACAGGCTTTGCATGGTCTTCTCCAGGGGGTTGATGAGAGCAGCTTGTGTGGCCGCTGCAGGTACTACCCCCGGCGGATGCGAACGGATGCACCCCGCGCGAAAAATTTTCCGCGCCTCCCCGCGCAAGGCCCGGCTACAGCAGCCGCACCTTCACGCTCTTGCCCTTGATCCGCCCGGCCGACAGGCGTTTCTCGGCCTCGCGGGCGATGCGGCGGTCCACCGCCACGTAGGTCGAGAAATCGTTCACGCTGATCTTGCCGACCTGGTCCTTCGCGAAGCCGGCCTCGCCGGTCAGCGCGCCCAGCACGTCCCCGGCGCGGATCTTCTCCTTGCGGCCGCCGGCGATCTGCAGCGTCGCCATCGGCGGCACCAGCGGGCCGCTGCCGGTGGGCACCAGCTCGCTCAGCTTGTGCCATTCGGATTCGCGGCCCTGCAGCTGCTCGATCTTGCCCACGCTGCCCATCTCGTTCAGGCTCGCCAGGTTGAGCGCCAGGCCTTCGGCATCGCCCCGGCCGGTGCGGCCGATGCGGTGGATGTGGATCTCGGCATCGGGCGTGGTGTCGACGTTGATCACCGCCGCCAGCTGCGCGATGTCGAGGCCGCGCGCCGCCACGTCGGTCGCCACCAGCACCGAGCAGCTGCCGTTGGCGAACTGCACCAGCACCTGGTCGCGGTCGCGCTGCTCCAGCTCGCCGTGCAGCGCCAGGGCCAGGATGCCCTGCGCATGCAGCACCTCGGCCAGGTCGCGGCACTGCTGCTTGGTGTTGCAGAAGGCGAGCGCGCTGGCCGGACGGAAGTGGTTGAGCAGCAGCGACACCGCATGCAGCCGCTCGTCCTCCCGCACCTCGTACCACTGCTGGCGGATCTTGCCGGCGCTGTGCTGCGCCTCGACCGTCACCTGCTGCGGATCGCGCATGAACTTCTGCGCCAGCTGGGCGATGCCCTCGGGGTAGGTGGCCGAGAACAGCAGCGTCTGCCGGGCGGGCGGGCACTGCCGCGCCACCTTGGCGATGTCGTCGACGAAGCCCATGTCGAGCATCCGGTCGGCCTCGTCGAGCACCAGGGTGGCGAGGGCCGACAGGTCGAGGTGGCCGCGGTCGAGGTGGTCCATGACGCGGCCCGGCGTGCCGACCACGATGTGGGCGCCGTGCTCCAGGCTGGCGGTCTGGGCGCGCAGCGGCACGCCGCCGCAGAGCGTCACCAGCTTGATGTTCTCCTCGGCGCGGGCCAGCCGGCGGATCTCGGTGCTGACCTGGTCGGCCAGTTCGCGGGTGGGGCACAGCACCAATGCCTGGATCGCGAAGCGGCGCGCATTGAGGTTGGCGAGCAGCGCCAGCGCGAAAGCGGCCGTCTTGCCGCTGCCGGTGGCGGCCTGGGCGATGATGTCCTTGCCCAGCAGCGCGGGCGGCAGGCTGGCGGCCTGGATCGGCGTCATCGCGCGGTAGCCGAGCGCCTCCAGGTTGGCGAGCATGTGGGGCGGCAGCGCCAGGCGGGAGAAGGCATCGGCGGTCGATGCGGCGGGCAAATCGCGGGTATCGTTCATCGTCCGATTATCCAGGCGGCTCCCGGGTGGGGTGCGGCGCACCGCCCCCGCCCCTCGCCCGCCGCCAGCCTCCCCCCGGGAAACCCATGCAGAAAGAATACGACTTCGACCTCTTCGTCATCGGCGCCGGCAGCGGCGGCGTGCGTGCCGCGCGCATGGCCGCGCAGCGCGGCAAGCGGGTGGCGGTGGCCGAGGCGGCCGCCATGGGCGGCACCTGCGTCAACGTGGGCTGCATCCCGAAGAAGCTCTACAGCTATGCCGCCGGCTATGCGGAAGCCTTCGAGGAAGCGCGCGGCTACGGCTGGACGCAGGCGGCCCCCACCTTCGACTTCGACGCGCTGAAGGCGGCACGTGCCAAGGAGATCGGCCGCCTCAACGGCATCTACACCCAGCTGCTGCAGAGCGCCGGCGTGCGCATCGTCGAAGGCTGGGCGCAGATCTGCGGTCCGCACGAGGTCGTGGTGGGCGAGCAGCGCTTCAGCGCCCGCCACATCCTGGTCGCGACCGGCGGCCGGCCGCACGTGCCCGACATTCCCGGCAAGGACCTGGTGCTCACGTCGGAAGCGATGTTCGACATCGACCCGTTCCCGCGGCGGCTGGTGGTGGCCGGGGGCGGCTACATCGCCTGCGAGTTCGCCTCGATCTTCCGCGGCCTGGGTGCCGAGGTGACGCTGGTGCAGCGCGGCGGCCGGCTGCTGCGCGGTTTCGACCACGACGTGCAGACCTTCATCGCGTCGGAGATGGGCAAGACCGGCATCGACATCCGCCTGAACTGCGAGATCGCGGCGATCGTCCGCCAGGACGACGGCAGCCTGCTGCTGACGCTGGGCAACGGCAGCCAGATGGAGGCCGACGCGGTGCTGTACGCCACCGGCCGGGTCGCCAACACCACCGGCCTGGGGCTGGAGAACGTCGCGATCCGCACCACCGACAAGGGCGCGGTCGCGGTGGATGCGCACTACCGCACCAACGTGCCGTCGATCCATGCGATCGGCGACGTGTCCTCCCGCCTGCAGCTGACCCCGGTGGCACTCGGCGAGGCGATGGCGCTGGTGGACCACCTCTTCGGCGACGACCAGCGCCGCATGGACTACGACTACGTGCCCACCGCGGTGTTCACCCATCCGAACATCGGCACCGTGGGCCTGACCGAGGCGGACGCGCGCGAGAAATACGGCAAGGTGACGCTGTTCCGGGCCGATTTCCGCACCCTGCGCCATACGCTCTCGGGCCGTGACGAGCGCACGCTGGTGAAGCTGGTGGTGGACACGGCCAGCGACCGGGTGGTGGGCCTGCACGTGGTCGGACCCGATGCGGGCGAGATCGTGCAGGGCTTCGCGGTGGCGCTGCGGGCCGGTGCCACCAAGGCACTGTTCGACACCACGGTGGGCATCCATCCCACCCTGGCCGAGGAACTGGTCACCCTGCGCACACCGGTGCCCGACGGCGAATGACATGCCGGCGGCCCGAAAAGCCGCCCCGCAGAATGCAAAAAAGCCTGCGAAGGGTGAGCCTCGCAGGCAGGTGCGTATTGCGCTTACGGCCGTCTCGGCGGCCTACCCAACTGTAGGTTTCAGCTGAAGAGGGCCGGGAAGAAATCGGGGTCGGTGCTGGAGATCAGATCGCGCCACAGCGGGAAGCTGGCTTCGTCGATGTCCTTGTCGAAGGCGGTCGATGCGGCATCCTTCTTGGGGATGGGCAGAATATCGAGGGGCTGGATGCGGCGCAGCTTCAGGTTGCGCAGGGCGTCGGAATGTTCCATCGCCTTCAATACCGCCTGCGGTTCCATGATCAGGGCGAAAGGGTTCGCGGCGAGGGTAGCGGTGGTGCTCATGAAAATTCCTTCCTGGAAAGGGCCCGGTCCGGGCGGTTTGGGATGCGCTGCATGTAACGTGTGTATGCAGAAGCGATGGATCGAATGTAGGCAGGGCCCGTCTGCCAGGGAGTCAGGGCCCGGCGCGCGGCCTTGTAGGACTTTTCCGCCTGTTACACGTTGCACAATAGTTCGATGCCGCACACGCCACCTTTCATGCCGCCTTTCGTCGCCAGCCAGCGCTTTTCGGACCCCGACGCCGCGCTCGCCCAGGTCCGATCCCTTTACGAGGCGGGTCTCGCCCACCTCCGGGACGCCATGCAGCGTTTCGTCGCCGGCGAGAACCTGCCGGGCCATGTGAGGGCGTGCTACCCCTATGTCAGGGTGCACACCGAAACGGTGGCGCGCGCCGCGTCGTCGCTGGCCTACGGCTTCGTCGAAGGGCCCGGCACCTTCGAGACCACCCTCACCCGGCCCGACCTCTTCGCCCGCTATTTCCGCGAGCAGTTCCGGCTGCTGGGCAACAGCCACAGTGTCGAGCTGGAGGTGGGCACCAGCAACCAGCCGATCCCGGTGCATTTCTCGTTCGTGCAGAACGACCACATCGAGGGCAACCTGAGCGACGACCGCCGCATGCTGATGCGCGACGTGTTCGACCTGCCCGACCTGGCCGCGATGGACGATGGCATCGCCAACGGCACCCGCCGCGCCCTGCCCGGCGAGGCGCAGCCCCTGGCCCTCTTCACCGCGCCGCGGGTCGACTACTCGCTGCACCGCCTGCGCCACTACACCGGCACCGCGCCCGAGTGGTTCCAGAACTTCGTGCTGTTCACCAACTACCAGTTCTACATCGACGAGTTCGTGCGCCTGGGCCACGCCGCCATGGCCGACCCCGAGGGCGAGTACATCGCCTTCGTCGAGCCGGGCAACGTGGTCACCCGGCGCGTCGGCCTGCCGCCGGCGGTGGCCGGCGACGCGATGGCGCGGATGCTGGACGAGCCCTCGGGCATCGCGCCGCCCCGCCTGCCGCAGATGCCGGCCTACCACCTGGTGCGGGCCGACCACAGCGGCATCACCATGGTCAACATCGGCGTGGGCCCGTCCAACGCCAAGACGATCACCGACCACATCGCGGTGCTGCGGCCGCATGCCTGGATGATGCTGGGCCACTGCGCCGGCCTGCGCAACAGCCAGCGCCTGGGCGACTACGTGCTGGCCCACGGCTACGTGCGCGAGGACCATGTGCTGGACGAAGAGCTGCCGCTGTGGGTGCCGATCCCCGCGCTGGCCGAGATCCAGGTCGCGCTGGAAACCGCGGTGGAGGACGTGACCGGGCTCGACGGCCCGGCGCTCAAGCGGATCATGCGCACCGGCACCGTGGCCAGCACCGACAACCGCAACTGGGAACTGCTGCCCGAGAACGAGCCCCAGCGCCGCTTCAGCCAGAGCCGCGCGGTCGCGCTCGACATGGAGAGCGCCACCATCGCCGCCAACGGCTTCCGGTTCCGGGTGCCCTACGGCACGCTGCTGTGCGTGAGCGACAAGCCGCTGCACGGCGAGATCAAGCTGCCCGGCATGGCCAACCATTTCTACCGCGAACGGGTCGACCAGCACCTGCGCATCGGCATCCGCGCGATCGACATCCTGCGCCAGGGTGGCGTCGACCGGCTGCACAGCCGCAAGCTGCGCAGCTTCGCCGAAGTGGCGTTTCAGTAGGCGCGCGATTTTTAATTGCAACGCTGCAGATAAAAGGAAATTCACCATGCTGCAAAGGCTCTACATCCACAACTACCGAAGCTTCCAGAACTTTGAGCTGAAAGTGGGGGACGCTCATTCGTCTTTGCTCATCGGCAAAAACGGGGCCGGCAAATCGTCTATTGCGCGGGTTCTTCGGATTTTTCAGGCCATCGGCCGTGGCGATAACCGCTTGAAGGACTTGGTGAATCCTCGGGAGTTCTTTGGCGGCGGCAGCGCTACGCCGATGCGCATCGAAATCGAAACCCTTGTGCAAGGCCATTCGTTCCGTTATGCCCTGGCGCTGGAACTGCCTGAGCGTTTCAAGGAGTTGCGTGTGATGGAAGAGCGACTGGAGAGGGATGGAGAGCCGATTTACCTACGCGAACAGGCCCAGGTATCACTGCGCAGACAGGATGCCCTCCCCTCGGCAGACGCGCGCTTTCTGGTGGATTGGCACCTGGTGGCGTTGTCGATCATTCAGGAGCATTCGACCTCCGATCCGATCTACATTTTCAAGGCGTGGTTGGCCCGCATGGTGATACTGGCCCCTGTACCCGATCGCATGCAGTCCGATTCTGGCGATAAAACACTGTGGCCCGAAACCAGCGCTGGCAACCTCGCGGACTGGTTGGCCGGTGTGCTGAGTCAGTATCCCGCCGCTTATTCGACAATCAGTGAATACCTTTTGCAGGTAATGCCCGATCTGCAGGATTTTCTTTACGAGGATTTGGGGCAGGAGAGCCGGCGGCTGATTGTTCGGTTCGGGCTAAAGGGACAAGGCACGCTGCCGCTGGCCTTCGATCAACTCTCGGATGGGGAGAAATGCTTCTTCCTCTGTTCTGTCATCGTAGCAGCCAACCGGTTTTACGGCCCTTTACTCTGTTTTTGGGACGAGCCCGACAACTACCTTTCGTTGTCCGAGGTAAGCCACTTCGTCATGACGTTGCGGCGCGCTTTCGAGGGCCAGGGACAAATCCTGATGACTTCGCACAACGAGGAGTCCATCCGCCGGTTTTCGGACGAAAACACTTGGGTGATCGGTCGCGGTAGCCATATGGAGCCGAGTCAAATCCGCCTGCTTGGGGAACTACGCGAAAGAGGAGAACGGGGAGAGTCGCCTCCGGACGTGATCCAATCCCTGCTCCTGGGTGAGATTCAGTCATGAGCGTCAACCGTGAATTGCCCCATGTGCTGGTGCTGCCGGAGGACGGTGCGGACCGGGAGATCGCCAACGGATTTCTCATGTCGCTTTCTCTGAGGCATCCTCATAGGATAGACATTCTCTTATCTGCTGGTGGATGGCCTGCCGTGCGGGACAGCCTCGCTAAACAGTACATAGCCTATCTTCGGAAATATGTCTATGCACACTTGGTCCTGTTGATCGATTTCGACAACAAGGTTCAGCAGCGCTGGAGTCAGTTCACACCGCACATTCCTGCAGATGTCAAAGACCGGGTGTACCTCGTGGGTGCCCTCGACGAACCCGAAAAGTTGCGCAGGGCTCTGAATTGGGCCCTCACTCGGGAAGCTATTGGCAAAACCTTGGCAGACGAATGCGCTAATGGCACTGGCCAGCTATGGCAGCACCCGCATATGGCACACAACGCAAACGAACGCCAGCGGCTCATTGCACAGGTTCACCCTATCCTGTTTTGATACGCCGTGGTTGGAAGCATGTTCATCGGAATCCACTCGGCGGATGTCCCCCGATACTCCTGCTTTTTTTGCTATTAATTAAATAGCTAGATGCCGGCCGCCCATAGCGGCTTCGACTACTTTTCTCTTGAATTCTCAGGCCGCGCGGGGCCGCACCTTCTCCGCCGCCTGCAGCGCCCGGGCGCGGGCCTGCTCCACCGTGTCGGCATGCGCCAGGGCCACGCCCATGCGGCGCTTGACGAAGCTTTCGGGCTTGCCGAAGAGCCGGATGTCCACGCCCGGCACGGCCAGCGCCTCGGCCACGCCGTCGAACACGATGCCGGCGGCGTCCACGCCGCCGTAGATCACCGCGCTGGCGCCCGGGCTCTTCAGGGTGGTGTCGACCGGCAGGCCCAGGATGGCGCGGGCGTGCAGCTCGAACTCGTTCTGCCACTGGGTGGACAGGGTGACCATGCCGGTGTC
The DNA here is from genome assembly GCA_042867185.1 of Sphingomonas sp. NCPPB 2930. Lineage (GTDB taxonomy): Bacteria > Pseudomonadota > Gammaproteobacteria > Burkholderiales > Burkholderiaceae_C > Xylophilus. Next base: position 92,677 of record JBHZQV010000011.1, read on the forward strand.
GTGCGGCCGGGGGCTGACCTCGCTGAACCAGACCTCTTCGCCCTTGACGAACAGCTCCACCCCGAACAGGCCCAGGCCGCCGGGCGTGCCGTCGCGGGTCATGCCGAGGTTGCCGGTGACGGCCAGCGCGATGTCCTGCGCCCGGGCCAGGGCCTTGGGCGCCATCGGGTGCGGCTGCCAGCTCTCGACATAGTCGCCGCTGACCTGCAGGTGGCCGATCGGCTCGCAGAACACGGTGCGCACGTCGCCGGCCGAATCCAGCGCGCGCACCGTCAGCAGCGTGATCTCGTAGTCGAAGTCGATGAAGCCCTCGACGATCACCCGGCCATGGCTGACCCGGCCGCCGGCCATCGCGTAGTCCCAGGCGTTCTGCACGTCGTCGGGGCCGGCGATCTTGCTCTGGCCCTTGCCCGAGCTGCTCATCACCGGCTTGACGATGCACGGGTAGCCGATGCCCGGCTCGCCGTCGGCGCCGTCGATCGCGCCCTGCAATTCCTGGAGCGAGTCGCAAAACCGGTAGGGGCTGGTGGGCACCCGCAGCGTCTCGGCGGCCAGGCGGCGGATGCCTTCGCGGTCCATCGTCAGGCGGGCGGCGCGGGCGGTGGGCACCACCCGCACCGTACCGGCCTCTTCCAGCTCCTGCAGCATCGGGGTGGCGATGGCCTCGATCTCGGGCACCACCAGCATCGGCCGCTCGGCCTCGATCAGCGCCTTCAGCTGGGCCGGGTCGCTCATGGCGATGGTGCGCGCATGGTGCGCCACCTGCTGGCCGGGCGCGTTGTCGTAGCGGTCGACCGCGATGGTTTCCACCCCCAGGCGCTGTAGCGCGATCAGCACCTCCTTGCCCAGTTCGCCGGAGCCGAGCAGCATCACGCGGGTGGCCGAAGGAGACAGGGGCGAGCCGAGGGTGGTCGTCATGGGGAGCGGGGCCTTTCGCGGGCGGTGGTGGGTGGAACCGGGCACTGTAATCCAACACCGGGACAAGCCCTGTTACGCGGGCCCGGGCCGCTTTGCCACAATCGCCGGATGCCCCTGCCCCTGTTCCAGGCCCACGCGCTGACCAAGCGCTACGGCGACACCACCGTGGTCGACCAGCTCTCGTTCGCCATCGCACCCGGCGAATGCCTGGGCGTGATCGGCCCCAACGGCGCCGGCAAGACCACCACCATCCGCATGGCGCTGGGCCTGACCGCGCCCGACACCGGCCGCATCGATTTTTTCCCGCGCGAGGACGGCACCGCCCTGCGGATGCCGGCCGACGCGCGTGCCGTCAAGGCGCGGCTGGGCGTGGTGAGCCAGTTCGACACGCTCGACCCGGATTTCACCTGCGCCGAGAACCTGCGGGTGTACGGCCGCTACTTCGGCCTGGGCCGCGCCACGATGGACCCGCGGGTGCCGCAGCTGCTGGATTTCGCGGCCCTCGCCCAGAAGGCCGACGCCAAACCCGGCGACCTGTCGGGCGGCATGAAGCGGCGCCTGTCGCTGGCCCGCGCGCTGGTCAACGACCCGGCCCTGCTGCTGCTCGACGAGCCCACCACCGGCCTCGATCCGCAGGCCCGCCACCTGATGTGGGAGCGGCTGCAGGCGCTGCTGCAGCAGGGCAAATCGATCCTGCTGACCACCCACTTCATGGACGAGGCCGAGCGGCTCTGCAACCGCCTGCTGGTGCTGGACCACGGCCGCAAGATCGCCGAGGGCACGCCGCGCGCACTGATCGCCGAGCACCTGGAACCCGACGTGGTCGAGGTCTACGGCCAGGGCGCGCTGGCGCTGGCCGAAGAGCCGGTGCTGCGCGAGCTGGCCGCCCGTACCGAGGTCAGCGGCGAGACGGTGTTCTTCTACACGCAGGACGCCCGCGCCCTGCTGAACGCGCTGGCCGCCCATCCGCAGCAGCGCATGCTGCACCGGCCGGCGAATCTGGAAGACCTCTTCTTGAAGCTGACCGGCCGCCAAATCCGTGAATAGTTCTCCCCCAGGCTTGCCCACTGCGTGTGGCCACCCACCCCCTCTCCGGGGGCGGCTCGCTGCTCGGCTGAGCCTCGCCGCCTGGCCCTTGAGGCGAGGCCGGCGCGGCGCGCGGCCTTTGATTGCGCGGCACGCGGCTACCCATCTTTGTGAACTGCCATGACTGACAAGACCCTCGATGCATCGCCCCCCGCCACGCCGTCGCTATGGGGCCCGCCACGGCTGTCGATGCGGTGGTGGCCGGTGTTTCTGCGCAACTTCCTGGTGTGGAAGAAGCTGGCGCTGCCCAGCCTGATCGGCAACATCGCCGAGCCGCTGATCTGGCTGGTGGCCTTCGGCTACGGCATGGGGGCGCTGATCGGGCAGGTGAACGTGCAGGGCACGCGGGTGCCCTATATCCTGTTCCTGGCGAGCGGCTCGGTCTGCCTGAGCGCGATGCAGGCGGCGTCGTTCGAGGCGCTGTATTCGGCCTTCTCGCGGATGCAGATCCAGCGCACCTGGGACGGCATCATGAATGCGCCGGTGGGCCTCGACGACATCGTGCTGGCCGAGATGCTGTGGGCCAGCTTCAAGTCGATCTTCACCGTCACCGCGATCCTGCTGGTGATGGTGGTGCTGCAGATCAGCCTGAGCCCCAAGCTGCTGGTCGTCTGGTGGGTGCTGGCCGCCACCGGCATCACCTTCTCCAGCATCGCGCTGATCTTCAACGCGCTGGCCAAGGGCTACGATTTCTTCACCTACTACTTCACCCTGTTCATGACGCCGATGATGTTCCTCTCGGGCGTGTTCTTCCCGCTGGAGCAGTTGCCCGGCGCGGTGCAGGCGGTGGCGCAGTGGCTGCCGCTGTCGCATGCGGTGGCGCTGGTGCGGCCGCTCTTCATGGACCGCTGGCCCGGCGCGGCCTGGCTGCACCTGGGCGTACTGGCGGCTTACGCCGTCGGCGCCTTCTGGATCGCGCTGGCGCTGACGCGGCGGCGCTTCCGCGGCTAGCGCCCCGCACCCTTACGATTTCGCCTTCTTCGCAACTACCGACAGGACCTCTCCACCATGCAGATCACCACCGTAGGCATCATCGGCGCCGGCACCATGGGCAACGGCATCGCGCAGGCCTGCGCCGTCGCGGGCGTCGATGTCGTCATGGTCGACATCTCGGACGCTGCCGTGCAGAAGGGCGTGGCCACCGTGGCGGGCAGCCTGGACCGGCTGATCAAGAAGGAGAAGCTCACCGCCGCCGACAAGGACGCGGCACTGGCCCGCATCCGCACCTCGACCCGCTACGAGGACCTGCAGGCCGCGCAGCTGGTGATCGAGGCCGCGACCGAGAACTACGAGCTCAAGCTCAAGATCCTGAAGCAGGCCGACGCGCTGCTGGCCCCCGAGGTGATCGTGGCGTCGAACACCTCGTCGATCTCGATCACCAAGCTGGCCGCGGCCACCGGCCGGGCCGACCGCTTCATCGGCATGCACTTCTTCAACCCGGTACCGATGATGGCGCTGGTGGAGATCATCCGCGGGCTGCAGACCAGCGACGCGACCCACGATGCGGTCAAGGCCCTGGCCGAAAAGCTGGGCAAGAGCCCGATCACCGTCAAGAACGCGCCGGGCTTCGTCGTCAACCGCATCCTGGTGCCGATGGTCAACGAGGCCTTCTTCGTGCTGGCCGAGGGCCTGGCCACGCCGGAGGACATCGACGCCGGCATGAAGCTCGGCTGCAACCAGCCGATCGGCCCGCTGGCGCTGGCCGACATGATCGGCCTCGATGTCTGCCTGGCGGTGATGGAGGTCTACCTGGCCGAGTTCGGCGACAGCAAGTACCGCCCCTGCCCGCTGCTCAAGGAAATGGTGGCCGCGGGCCGCCTGGGCCGCAAGACGGGTGAAGGCGTCTACCGCTACTGAAAGCGACGGCGCACAGGGCGCAGGGGAATCGGTGCGCCAGGCCGCACGCCGGCCGTGCGCCCGATACCGCGCCCCGCATCCGGCGCAGAAAGGATATTTCGTGATTTAGTTGCACACAATTAGATAGAGCGCTACATTACAGCCATGCCCACGATGCCCACCCCCGACAAGATGCTCCAGCTGGACCACCAGCTGTGCTTCGCCCTGTACTCCGCGTCGCTGGCCATCACCAAGCTCTACAAGCCCCAGCTCGACAAGCTCGGCCTGACCTACCCCCAGTACCTGACGATGATGGTGCTGTGGGAGCAGGACGGCCAGACGGTGTCCGAGCTGGGCGCGCGGCTGTCGCTCGACTCGGGCACGCTCACCCCGCTGCTGAAGCGCATGGAGGCCGCCGGCCTGCTGGCCCGGCTGCGCGACGTGGCCGACGAGCGCCGCGTCCACATCACCCTCACCGCTGCCGGCCGCCGTCTGAAGGCGCGCGCCGCCGGCATCCCCGCCTGCCTGCTCCAGGCCAGCCAGTGCTCTCTGCCCGAGATCGCCGAGCTGACCGGGCAACTGCAGACGCTGCGCGACCGGATCCGGTCGGCGGCCTGACGCGCCCTGCGCGCACTTTTTTATTCCCTCCCCCTCATCCAACCTGAAGGAAGCACCATGGTCAAGAAGCTCGAAAAAGTCGTCTACACCGCCCACGCCCACACCACCGGCGGCCGCGAAGGCACCAGCAAGTCCGACGACGGCGCACTCAGCGTGACCCTGTCGACGCCCAAGGCCATGGGCGGCGCGGGCGGCACGGGCACCAACCCCGAGCAGCTGTTCGCCGCCGGCTACTCGGCCTGCTTCATCGGCGCGATGAAGGCCGTCAGCGGCAAGGTCGGCGTGAAGGTGCCGGACGATGTGTCGGTCGACGCCAGCGTCTCCTTCGGCCCGATCGAGAACAACGCCTACGGCATCGCGGTCAAGCTCGAGATCAACCTGCCCGGTCTCGACGCCGAGCAGAAGAAGAAGGTCGTCGACGCGGCCCACCACGTGTGCCCGTACTCCAACGCCACCCGCGACAACGTCGAAGTGGACCTGGTCATCGCCTGATGCACCTGCGCCGGGCCCCGGGCCCGGCGCCATCCCGCGAATCCACAAGAAGCCGGCCCTGCGCCGGTTTTTTAGCATGCGCACAATGCAGGCATGCAAGCAGACACACCCGACAGCGCCCGACACCCCTTCGAAACCCTGCAGCCCGACGTGGTGCTCGATGCGCTGGCGTCGGTCGGCTTCTACGGCGACGGCCGGCTGACCGCCCTCTCCTCCTACGAAAACCGGGTCTACCAGGTGCGGCTGGAAGACGGCAGCCTGGTGGTCGCCAAGTTCTACCGGCCCGGCCGCTGGAGCGATGCGCAGATCGCCGAAGAGCACGCCTTCGCCGCCGAACTGGTCGCGGCCGAGGTGCCGGTGGTGGCGCCGCTGGTGGCCGCCGGCACCACGCTCCACCACCATGCGGGCTTCGTCTTCAGCGTCAGCCCCAACCGCGGCGGCCGGCCGCCCGAGCTGGACGATTTCGACGTGCTGGAGTGGATCGGCCGGTTCATCGCCCGGCTGCACACCGTCGGCTCGGCGCGGCCCTTCGTCCACCGGCCGGCGCTCAATCTGCAGACCTTCGCGACCGAGCCCCGGGCCTGGCTGCAGTCGCACGAATTCATCCCGCTCGACGTCAGAGGCGATTGGGACCGTGCGGTGGAGATTGCTATAAATTCCATAGCCAACAGCCGTTTATCCGCAATGGCCCCGGCCACTTCCGACGACGAGGACGATGCCTACGCCGACGGCCCGCCCGAGGGACCGCTGCCGATGGCCGCGATCCGGCTGCACGGCGACTGCCACCCCGGCAACATTCTCTGGACCCCGTCGGACCAGCCGGGCGGCGGGCCGCACTTCGTCGACCTGGACGATGCCCGGACCGGGCCGGCGGTGCAGGACCTGTGGATGCTGCTCTCGGGCGACCGCGGCCAGCGCACCCGGCAGCTCTCGGCCCTGGTCGACGGCTACGAGGAGGTGCGCCGCTTCGACCGGCGCGAGCTGGCGCTGATCGAGCCGCTGCGCACCCTGCGCCTGCTGCACTACAGCGCCTGGCTGGCCCGCCGCTGGGACGACCCGATCTTCGCGATCAACTTCCCCTGGTTCGGCAGCAGCGACTACTGGCGCGGCCAGGTGCGGATGCTGGAGGAGCAGGTGGAGGCGATGGCCGAGGATCCGCTGTCCGTCTGAACCTGCGCCGGCGGGTGACAACCGCTGACACAGCGGCCCGCCTCTGGCGCTAGATTGGTGCGCTTTCCCACCACCACTGCACCGAAGGACAACACATGGGTCTCATCAGCTTCATCAAGGACGCGGGCGAAAAGCTCTTCGGCCATGCCAACGCGGCGACGCCGGCCGCCACCACCACGGCCGCCCCCGCGACCGACGACCTGAACGCCAAGGCCGGCGCCGCGATCAAGACCTACATCGAGACGCAGAAGCTGGGCATCACCGGCCTGACGGTCACCTACGACGGCGCCGCCACCAAGGTCACCCTGGCCGGCCAGGCCCCGACGCAGGAAGCCAGCGAGAAGGCCGCCCTGGCCGCCGGCAACGTCAGCAGCGTGACCCAGGTGGACAACCAGCTCACCGTGGCCGCCGCCGCCCCCGACTCGCAGTACCACGACGTGGTCAAGGGCGACACCCTGTCGGCCATCGCCAAGAAGTACTACGGCGACGCCAACAAGTACCCCCAGATCTTCGAAGCCAACAAGCCGATGCTGAGCGACCCGGACAAGATCTACCCCGGCCAGAAACTGCGCATCCCGGCGCTGTAAACCGCGTGGCCTCCCGACCGGGGGCTACCGGTTTCCTCGCCAACAAAAAGGCCGCCAGGGCATGCCCCGGCGGCCTTTTTGCATCGGCAGCGAGCGGTGTCTACGCCGCGCGCACCATCGACAGCACCTTGCCGGCATCGAGCGTACGGGCACGCTCCTGGATCTGCGGCAGGTAGCGGGTCTGCAGGCCCTGCGCTTCCTGGGTGACGCTGGCGTAGGCATCTTTCAGCATCTGGGTCGAGAGCGTCCGGCCACCGGCGTAGTAGCGCTTGGCGACATGGCCCAGCGCATAGGTGGTCGCGAAGCTCATGCCCGAGCTGACCGCCTGGTTGCCCACGCCGCGCAGCAGGCCGCCGCCCACCTTGCCGAGCAGCCCGCCCAGCAGCTTGCGGCCGGCCTGCTCCAGGTACTGCGAGGTGAGGCCCACGCCCACCGTCGCCAGAAAATCCTTCACATGGCCGCTGTCGAGCTGGTAGCCGTGCGCCTGGCCGATGCGGTAGACCAGCTTCATCTGCAGCGGGATGATCGCCATGGTCGAGAGCGTCTCGGGCAGCAGCTCCAGTGCACCGTTGAGGATGGCGGCGTTGAGGATCGACGTGTCGAGCGCCGCGCCGTCGGCCGGGATGGTGGTGATCGGCGTGGCGACCCCGGCCGCCGCGGCGGTCGCGGCACCGGGAGCTGCCGCAGCAGAGGCCGCCGGCGCCAGCGGCACTGCGGCCAGGGCCTGCGCGTCGGCATCGAAGCGACCGGCGGTTTCCGCATCCAGTCCGAGCGCCTGCCGCAGCGTGCCCAGGAAAGCGACTTCGGCCGCCGACTGGGTGCCGTCGGCATCGCAGACGCAGACGGCCATCTCGTAGGCGAGCTGCCGGGCCTCGTGGCTCTGCAGCTGGCCGGCCACGTCGGCCAGGGCCACGCGCTTCATCAGCACGTCCTGGTAGAGCGTCGGCAGGTGGATGCCGTCGGCGGCAGAGAGGCCTTCGGCGATGCGCTTGATCTCCTCGCGCTCCCGCTCGTGCTTGCCGCCGTCGGCGAAGGCCGCCAGCAGGCTGATCGTCACGATGCTCCGGGTGTCCTGCGGTGCGAGGCTCATTCTTCGCGGCCTCCGCCGATGCCCAGCAGCATCAGCAGCGACTGGAACACGTTGTAGAGGCTCAGGTAGACGCCCAGCGTCGCGGTGATGTAGTTGGTCTCGTGGCCGTCCTGCACGCGCTTCAGGTCATACAGGATGAAGGCCGAGAAGATGCCGATCGCCAGCACCGCCAGCGTGATCATCAGCGCGCTCGACTGCAGGAAGAAGTTGGCGATGCCCGCCACCAGCAGCATGATCGCGCCGATGAAGAGCCACTTGCCCATCGAGGACAGGTCGCGCTTGATGACCGACGACAGCGTCGCCATGCCGAGGAAGATCGCGCCGGTGCCGGCGAAGGCCGTCATCACCAGGCCCGCGCCGTTGGCCAGGCCCAGCACGGTGCCGACCATGCGCGACAGCATCACGCCCATGAAGAAGGTGAAGGCCAGCAGCACCGGCACGCCGGCGGCCGAGTTCTTGGTCTTCTCGATCGCGAACATGAAGCCGAACGCGCCGGCCAAAAACACGACCATGCCGACGCCGGGCGACATCGCGCGGGCGATGCCCGTCTCGACGCCGATCCAGGCGCCGAGCACGGTGGGCAGCATCGACAGGGCCAGCAGCCAATAGGTGTTGCGCAGCACCCGGTTGCGCTGCACGGTGGTCGCGTCGGTCGACTGCGGCGTGCCGTAGACCGGGAAATTCTGGTTCATGGTGACTCCTTGGTGGGTGATGGGCGCCGCGGATCGCACCCGAAGGAGACCACGGCTTGTCACCACTGTAGCCCTGGCGAGACTTCGGGAAAAGTCGAATTTTCGACACCCTCGTATCGGTTTATCCGTAGTATTGCGGCCTACCGTCCGACAGGCGAGCACATGAACTTCAAGCACCTGCATTACTTCTGGGCCGCGGCCAAGGCCGGCGGCATCGTGCGCGCCAGCGAGCAACTGCACGTCACGCCCCAGACGCTCTCGGGCCAGATCAAGCTGCTGGAAGACCGACTGGGCTGCGCGCTGTTCCAGAAGAACGGCCGCGGCGTGGAGCTGACGCCGCAGGGCCATACCGCGCTCAGCTATGCCGACCGCATCTTCGCGCTGGGCGCCGAGCTGGAGACGGCGCTGGGATCGCGCGGCGACCCGCAGCGGGGCCTGGACTTCCGGGTGGGCATCGCCGACGCGGTGCCGAAATCCATCGCCTACAAGCTGCTGGAGCCGGCGCTGGGCGTCGGCCAGCCGGTGCGGCTGATCTGCCACGAAGGGCATTTTCGCGACCTGCTGGGCCAGCTCTCGGTGCAGAAGATCGACCTGGTGATCGCCGACGAGGCGATGGGCAGGCAGACCAGCGTCAAGGCCTTCAACCACACGCTGGGCACCACCACCATGAGCTTCTTCGCGGCCAAGCCGCTGCGGCGCACGCTGCGCGGCGTGTTCCCGCAGTGCCTGGACGACGCGCCGATGCTGATCCAGGGCGCATCCTCGGCGGTGCGCCAGCGGCTCGACCTGTGGCTGGCCGAGCACGGCCTGCGGCCCCGCCTGATCGGCGAGTTCGACGACGCGGCCCTGCTCAAGGCCTTCGGCGGCGAAGGCCGCGGCGTGTTCATGACGCCGACGGTGCTGGAGGAAGAAACCTGCGCCCAGTACGGCGTGGAGGTGGTCGGCCGCACCCAGGAGCTGCAGGAAGAGTTCTTCGCGATCTCGGTCGAGCGGCGCATCACCCATCCCTGCGTGGTGGCGATCACCCAGGCCGCGCGGGGCAAGTTCCTGCGCCGCTGACGAAAACGCGAACGCCGTGCCTGCGACAGGCGCAGGCACGGCGTTCGGTGGGAAAGCCTCAGCGCAGCGGGATCAGAGCGCCGCGTCCTTCAGCTTCTTCAGCGCGCGGGCCTTGATGCGCACCGATGCCGGCTTGGCCGGGAACCAGCGCTCCTCGCCGGAGAACGGGTCCTTGCCGAAGCGCTTCTTCTTGGCGTCGACCTTCTGCACGCCGATCTTCAGCAGGCCCGGCAGGGTGAACTCGCCCTGGCCGCGCTTGTGCACCGAACCCAGGATCGCCGACTCCAGCGCCGCCATCACGGCCTTGACCGCCTTCGGCTCGACACCCGACTGCTCGGCCAGGTGCAGCGCCAGCGCGCTCTTGGTGAAGACTTCCTTGACCGGCTTGATCGCGGCCGGTGCCTTGGCGGCCGCGGGCGCGGCGGCCTTGCGTGCGACCGGTGCCCTGGCTGCGGCCTTCTTGGCGGCGGCCGGGGCGGCAGCGGCCTTCTTCGCCGGTGCGGCGACCTTCTTGGCAGGCGCGGCGGCAGCCGAAGTCTTGGCGCGGGCCGGGGTTGCAGGAGTCGTCTTTTTTGCAGTTGCCATGGTTACTCGATTGTTGTGGTGAAAGAAGGTGCCGCAGCGCGGCGCCAGCCGGCATTTTAAAAGTGTGCGGCCGGGGTGCCTGTTTCTGCTCCGTTCGGACCGGTCTCACGGCCCGGCACCCGTTTCAAGGCAGCGCCGGCCGTGCCTGCGCTCACGCACCCCGGCCGCGGCGGGCGTTCCGCTTGCGGCGCGCAAGCCATGCCGTCAGCACCACCCGGACGATCAGCAGCCCGCCCTTGATCGCCATGCTGGTCGCCACCGGGACGCCCGCCCCCCGGGTCTCACGCTGCACGATTTCCAGGCGACCCGATGGCGCCGGCGCCGTTTCCGTCGCATGGGGTGTGTCCGACTTTTGAGGGGTGTCGCCGTCCTGCGGCACGAGCGGCGCATCCCGTTTCGAGCCATGCTCGCTGGCATAGACCTTGGTGAACTCGGCCCCCAGCAGGAACACCTGGGTGGCGTAGTACACCCAGATCAGGATGATCGCGATCGAGCCGGCCGCCGCATAGGTCGAGCTGATGCCCGCCTTGCCGACATAGAGTCCGATCAGCACCTTGCCCAGTTCGAACAGCACCGCCGTCACCACGGCGCCGACCCACACGTCCCGCCAGGCGATCCGGGTGGACGGCATCAGCTTGAAGATCATCGCGAAGAGCAGGGTTTCGACGCCCAGCGACAGCGCCAGGTTGAGCACCATCAGCACCACCGTCCAGCCCGGCATCAGGCTCTGGAAGTAGGTGTCGATCGCGGCCAGACCCGCGCTGATCGACAGGGACGCCATCATCAGAAACGCCAGTCCCAGAATCAGCCCGAACGACAGGAACCGTGCCCGCAGCAGGCCCCACAGGCCGCTCGGCTTGGCCTTCTCCGGCACATGCCAGATGCGGTCGAGCGCGCTCTGGATTTCGGCGAACACGGTCGTCGCGCCCACCAGCAGGAACACGATGCTGATCCCGCTGGCCACCAGCCCCCCGGTCGGCTCCCGCGCGCTGCTGATCAGGCCCTGGATCGCCTCGGCACCGTCCTTTCCGACCAGCCCGGAGATCTGCCCCTGCAGCGAGCCCCGCACCGCCTCCTCGCCGAACACGTAGCCGGCGATGGCGATGAGGATCACCAGCAGCGGCGCGATCGAGAAGACGGTGTAGTAGGAAATGGCGGCCCCCATGCTGGGGGCGTAGTCGTCGACCCAGGCGAGTGCCGACTTCTTGGCGATAGTGAGAATGGTGGAAGGCTTCATGGGAGATCCTGGTGGAGCGCCAGTTGTATCCGGCTGCAATCGGCTCGCTTGTAGGCGAGGGCGACGCGACTGCGAACGTCGGGCAGGACATCGCGGCGCGAACCGGCTTCGCCATGGCGATTCACCGGCCGAAGCGGGGCAGGGCCGCCACCTCCCCGGCATCCAGCCCCTCCCGGTCCATCACGCGGGGGACGAGGCATTCGCGCCATGCGGCCTCGAACGCATCGACGCGCTCCAGGTAGCGGGCATGGCGGGCGGCATCGGTGCCGGCCAAGCGCTGCCCGAACAGCACCAGCGCCAGGCCCGGCGACGACCAGGACCACCGTTCGACGAAGTCCGCCTGCGCCGAGCGGCGTTCGCGGAAAGCCTGCGCCAGCGGCTGCAGCTCCCGGTCCTGTACCAGCACCCGGGACACGAAACTGGCGGGCCAGACGGCCGGCAGCCGGGCCGGCACCGCGGGATGCGCGGCATACCAGGCCCGGGCCCGTTCGGCCTCGTGGTCTTCGCCCTCCTGCTGGGCACTGCGGATCGCGACGATCGCGGCCAGACGCGAGGGCATCGGGTCCCGGTCGCGGGCCAGCTGCACCAGGGCGGCGGGCACGGCGAACGTCAACGCCAGCCAGAGGCCCAGGGCGGCGAGCATGCTGGCGGCGCCCGACAGCGGAGCGCACGACAGGGCTCCGCCGACCACCACCCATAAGGCGCAGAAGACTCCCAGCGCCGCGGACCACTCCAGAGCCACCCGGGCGGTCGTGCCCGGGTCCAGCCCCCATGCCGGCAGCGTCGCGGCGATGGCCACCCCCCACAGCGCGATGAACCGCCAGCCCAGCGCCGCCACCAGGACGGGCCCCGCCCCGCCTTGCGATTGCAGGCGCAGCAGCGCCAGGCGGCCCTGCTCGCGCTCTTCCTGCAAAAGGCCCGCGCAGAGGACCAGCGCGACCAGCGGCAGCAGCAGCGCGACCATGGCCGGCAGGCCCGGCAGCGCGGCGTCGGCCAGCAGGGGGTTGCGCAACGGACCCGGGTCGCGTGCGTCGACATGGCGGCTGTCGAGCGAGGCCTTCAGCCGCACCGGCAGCACACCGAGCCTTTGCACCCCCAAGGCCAGTCCCGCGTCGACCGGCATGCGGGTGCTGCCGAGTTCGCCACGGCCCAGCTCGTAGGTCGCCACCGCACGGGCCGGGCCGGGCGGCGGCCCGGTGCGGAACTGTTCGACGGCCCGCTCCAGCAGGGCGGCGTGCAGCACGGCGTCCTGCGCAGCGGCGCTGCGCCAGGCCCGGGCGTCGCGGCCGGCGGAGACCGCCGCCACCAGCAGCACGACCAGGAGCGCCGCCAGCGCGCCCCAGGCCAGGGGTTGCCGCGAGAATTTCAGGCCTTCGGCCCGCCAGTGGTGCGCGGAGGGTACGGGGTTCATGGATCGAGCCTCCTGGCGCCGAGGAAGAGCGCTGCGAGGGCCAGGCCGAACCAGACCGCCATCAGCCCCGCGTCGGCGGCCGCCGAGCGGACGGCGAATCCCAGGCCCGGCGGGTCGTAGCGCCAGGGCGGGATGGCCTGCCACTGGGCATCGCCGGCATAGCGTTGCTCGAAGGAGGTGACGCCGCGTGTCGAGGCCAGGTCCCACTCGTCCACCAGGGTGGTGAACTGCTGCCGGTAGTCCTCGGCCCGGTCTTCGAAGTGCCGCCGATGGGCCAGGTCGGTGCCGGCCAGCGCGGCGCCGACCGCCTGCGCCGCGCTGGAGGGACTCGCGATGCCGAACCAGCGCAGCAGCTTTTGCTGGTGACGCTGGGCATCCCAGAGTCGCGCGAAATGCAGGGCATGCACCCGGGTCGCGTAGGCGTCCCGGAACAGCCGCCGCTTGGCGTTCGCGCCGAAGGGCAGGTCTTCGAGCCGCGCGACCCGGTGGTCCGCCAGCAGCCGGGCGTCGAAGGCCCGCATCCGTTCTGCGGCGGTGCCGTCGCCGGGCAGTCCCTGCTCGACATCGTGGTGGATGGCCGACCAGAACTGCGCACCGGTGGGCAGCGGTGCCAGCCGCTCCACCGCGGTCGCCGCCATGCGCGGGATCACGAACACCCAGGCGAGCCACAGCGCCGCCAGCACCAGGAGCGCCGAGCGGGAGCGCCTGCAGTGCACCGACACCAGGACGGTGACGGCGGCCCAGGTCGCGTAATGGACCACCAGCGCCAGGCCGAGCAGCGCCACCGCCCCCCCTCCCTGTGCGTCCGCCACCAGCAATCCGCCCGCACCCAGCGCCGGCACCAGCACCACGGCCAGCCCGGCGCACAGGCCCAGCCACTTCCCCGCCACCAGCGCCGTGCCGGGCATGCCGCTGGCGTGCAGCATCCGGAGCGTGCCGCGCTCGCGCTCCTGCGTCACCGTGCCGTGCCCCAGCACCGCGATCAGCAGGGGGACCAGGGCCAGCAGCACGAAAGCCGGCGTGAAAGCGCCCAGGCCCATCGACGGCGCGGCGTCCGCGGCCGGTACGAACATCGCCATGTTGCGGCGATGCGGCTCCAGCCAGAGCGCCTGGCCGGTAGAGGCGTCCACCCCGGGCTCGACCGCGGACAACGCCGACCCCGGCTTGAACGCGTACAGCCCGAAATGGGCGGCCCGGTGCGGGTTGCGCTCGCCCTGGTGGTCCCACTGCGCGCGCGCGACCCGCTCGACCTCGGCGCGCTCCCGCTCGGCCTGCCCACGCTCCTGCGACGCCGTCGCCAGCACGGCGATGAACAGGGCCGCCAGCACCAGGCCGAAACCCCAGAGCCGCCCGTCCCGCAGCAATGCGCGGGTTTCCTTGGCCGCGATCGCGCCGATCATCGCGCCGCCCCTTCCGGCATGCCGCGCGCATGGTGCAGGTAGATGCGCTCGAGTTCGCCGTGGTCCACGTCCCGCGCCGCGATGTCCGCCACCAGGCGCCCTTCCCGCAGGATGCCGATGTGGTCCGCGACCTGCAATGCGTTGAACAGGTCGTGGGTCGCCATCAGCACCGCCATGCCTTCCGCCCGGGCCTGGCGCACGCTCTGGGCGAACGCGTGGGCCGCGGCCGGGTCCAGGCCCGAGGTGGGCTCGTCCAGCAGCATCGCGCTGGCCTTGCGGGCCCGGGCGATGGCCAGCCCCACCTTCTGCCGCATGCCTTTGGAGTATCCGGACACGCGCCGGTCGTGGGCGTCTTCGCCCAGTCCGCCGGCCCGCAGCAGCGCCCGGCATTCCGGCCGCGACAGGGCGATGGCCGAGAGCATGCAGAAATAGCGCAGGTTCTCGACCCCCGTCAGGTAGGGATAGAGCGCGACGTTCTCCGGCAGGTAGGCCAGGCGCAGGCGGGCCTGCTGCGCCTGCCGCGACGCGTCGATCCCGGCCACCAGCGCCTGGCCCCGCTCGGCCGGGACGAAGCCCAGGAAGGCATTCAGCGTGGTCGTCTTGCCCGCGCCGTTGCCGCCGAGCAGCGCGTAGACGCAGCCGGCCGGCACCCGCAGGTCCAGCGCGTCGAGCGTCACCCGCGGGCCGCGCCGGACGGTGAGGCCCCGCGCCTCCAGCACCGCTTCGCCGTCCATCAGAAGAAGTAGCGCAGGGACGCGCCGACGGTGGTGCGCGGGACCGGCGACAGCATCAGCCCGGCGGCGCTGCCGTAGGCGATCTCGCTGCCGAAGCGGTGCGGCTGGAAGACCGCGTACAGCGACAGTTCGGCCGACTTCCACGCATAGGTCCCGCGCAGGTCGTAGCGGGTGTAGAGCGGCATGGTGCGCTCCTGCGTGGCCGGTGTGCCGACGTAGTACGGGATGTCGGAGATGAGGTAGGCATCGGCATTGAGGGTCACCTGCCCGCCACCGAGGGCGAAGCGGTGCTGGGCGCCGCCCTTGATTTGCGTGGCCGGGACCGACAGCCGGGCGCCGGTGTTGGCGGCCGGGTTGTTGGCCTTGGCTTCGAGAATGCGGCCCACGCTGGCGTACACGCTGCTCGCGCCGGTCAGGCGCCAGCGGGTTTCCAGCTCGAATCCCTTGCGGGTGGTGTCGCCCACCGACCGGAAGGACCCGTCCGCCTGGCCGACGATCTCGTCGCTGTTGAGGATGTAGTAGGCCGCGCCGGAGACCGTCCAGTCCTGCGCCGGGCGGGCGGTGAAGCCCAGGTCGTAGGAACGCACCTTGCTCGGCTTGACCTGGCTCACGACGCCGCCCGCTGCGCCCAGCGGCCCGGTGGCGCCGCTGCTGCTGATCTGCTCGGCGGCCGGCGACCGCATGCCTTCGGCCACGTTGGCGAACAGCTCCAGCTGCGGCAGCACCGTCCAGGACGCCCCCAGCTTGGGCGTGAACACCCCCTTGCGGTAGCCGGTGCTGGCCGCCGGCAGCTTCAGGTTCTGGATGTCGTAGTCGAAGCGGTCGTAGCGCAGGCCGGCGCTCAGTTTCAGGTCGCGCGTCGCCTTCCACTGGCCCTGGGCGAACACGCCGTAGGTGAGCAGGTCCAGGCCCTGGTCGTTCATGTAGTCGGCGGTGGGCAGGCGGTTGGTGAAGATGCGGCGGTAGGCATCGCCGCGGTCCTTGCGCAGCTCGGTGCCCAGCACCAGGCCGGCGTCGCCGAAGCGGAGGTTGTGGAACAGCCGGGCGCCGTAGATGTCGCGGTCGTCCACGCCGACCGTGTGCTGGGTGGCGTTGCTGGTGATGGCGCGCTGGCGGTCGAAGCTCTCGGCGTAGGCGGTGGCGTACCAGCCGGCTTCGCCCTCGGCCGGGGCGCGGTTGAAGACCAGGCTGGTCCGGCGGGCCGCGCCGAAGCCGGGGTTGTTGGCCTGGGTGGAACGGGGGTCCAGGCCACGCTGCAGGTCGGGCAGCAGCAGATAGCCGGCCGCCTCGAAATCCGCGACGTAGCGGGTCAGGCGCAGGCTGTAGCGCCCACCGTCGCGCTGGGTCGACAACTTCCAGGACAGGCTGTCGCGGTCGGTGCCGGACGCATACCGGTAGCCGTCGTTGCGGTAGATGTCGGCCACCAGCAGCGAGTCGATGTCGGCCGCGCTGGTGGCGAACCGGTTGGACAGCACCAGGGTGGTCCGCTTCAGGCCGTAGCGTTCGGCCCCGACGCTGATGCTGGAGGGCGTGGCCGGACCGCCGTCGCGGGTGCGGATGTCCACCGCGCCGGCCCGGTTCTGGTCGCCGTACAGCGCCGAGACCGGCCCCTTGATGACGTCGATGCCGCCGATCAGTTCGGGGTTGAGCCATTCCAGGAACACCGGTCCGTGGCCGGCACCGCCCTGGCTCGACGGGATGTTCTGCGGCACGCCGTCCACGTAGACCGCGGTGTCGGCGCCGTGGGTGCCCTGGGTGGCGAAGCCGCGCATCCGGAATCCGTTGCCGGTCTCGCCTTGGTCGATGTTGTTGGCCAGCACGCCGGGGATGCGGCGGAACACGTTGGAGATGTCGCGGCCGATGGTGGTGTTGGCGATCTCCGCTTCGCCGATGTGCTGCACCGTGGCCGGCAGGGCGGCCGGCCGGATGCTGAGGTCGGCGCGGTCGCCGGGCTGGCGGTTGGCCGTGCCGCTGCTGTCCTGCACGGTGACCGTGGGCAGGGCGGTACCGGTCTGGGCCCGGGCCGCGGGGCTGGTCGCCAGGACGAGGACGGCCAGCATCAGGGGGGACAGGGGCAAGGCGCGCGGCAGTGTGGCCGGGGTGGACGGGGTCATGGAAATCTCGGGAAGGAATCAGCCAGAAGGACGCGCGGATGCGCGCCAGCCCTGCCGGAAAGGCAGGGCGTCTTGAAGCGATGGAGGACCAGGAAGCGGCTGGGCCGCAGGGCGCCTGTCGCGTCAGGCGGCGGGAGGCCCGCGCGGCTCGGCCGCGAGTTCGCTGCGGCCTGTGCGGCGGCCTTGCGGCCAGGCGACAGGTGGCGGATGGGACTCGGCATGGAAGCGCAGGGCGTCCGGCGCGCCGCCCGCCGCATGGTGCTGTCCGTGGAACAGGCACCAGACGCAGCCGTGGTGCCTGCCGTCCTTGCCGCCATCGGCGTCCACCGCACCGTCGCCGTCCGGCTGGTCGAGGACGCCCACCAGGCTGGCGACGGCGTCGGCGCCGAGCGGTTCCGCCGCGTGCTGCGCCATGTGCAGCGGCCACGCCAGCAGGACACACGCCATGGAAACGGCGATGACCCAGTAGGTGGTGAGCGTGCGGCAGCGGAACATGCGGTAGGAACGGGTTTCGGCCCGGGGCGGGATTCTGCCTGACGGACATGTCGGTCCCGGCTGCCGCCGCACACCGCGGAATCCTCGTATTACCTGTCGCTTTTCCGCATTGAAGACAATAGCGGCCACGCGGCCCGGCGTTCGACCGGCCCCCTCTGCCCAATCCCCATGACCGAACCCACCCCCCTTCCCTTCCTCTCCCGCCTGTCCCTGGCCTTCGGCAGCTTCTTCGCGCTGCTGGGCGACGACCGGCTCGCCGCCCGCGTGCAGGCGCTGCGCAGCGGCGCGCCGCTGGCCAGCGAGGTGCCGCCGCCCGCGCCGGTGCAGGCGCCACCGCCGCCGCCACCGCCCGCGCCCGTGCGCGCCACGGCCGATGTCGATGCCGCCCTGCAACTGCTGGCCCTGCTGCAGCGCGAGTCGCGTTTCGTCGACTTTCTGCAGGAAGACATCGCGGCCTATTCCGATGCCGACGTGGGCGGCGCCGCGCGCCTGTTGCACGGCGGCGCGCGCAAGGTGCTGCATGACACCTTCGACCTGGAGGCCGTGCGCACCGAGGCCGAAGGCAGCCGCCTGACGCTGCCCGCGGGCTTCGACGCCGCCGCCGTGCGGGTGACCGGCAACGTCGTCGGCCAGCCGCCGTTCACCGGCACGCTGCAGCACAAGGGCTGGCGCGCCACGGCCGTGCGGCTGCCGGCGCTGACCGAGGGACACGACACCCGCGTGATCGCCCCGGCGGAGGTGGAGCTGTGAGCGGCCCGCGATACGCCATCGGCATCGACCTGGGCACCACCCACAGCGCGCTGTCCTGGGTCGATCTGCAGGCCGAAGGCGCAGCGCCCGAGATCCTGCCCGTCGCCCAGCAGAGCGGCCCCGGCGCGGTGCAGGACTTCGCCCTGCTGCCCTCCTTCCTCTACCTGCCGCACGCCAGCGAATTCGCCGCCGGCGACCTGGCCCTGCCCTGGAACCCCGCGCCCGACCGCATCGCCGGCGAATGGGCCCGCAGCCACGGCGCGCTGACGCCGATCCGCCTGGTCTCCAGCGCCAAGAGCTGGCTCGGCCATGCGGGCGTGGACCGGCGCGCCGGCATCCTGCCGGCCGATGCACCGGCCGAGGTGGCGCGCATCTCGCCGCTGGCCGCCAGCACCCACTACCTGCAGCACCTGCGCGACGCCTGGAACCACCGCCATCCCGAGGCGCCGTTCGACCGGCAGGCGGTCACCGTCACCATCCCGGCGTCGTTCGACCCGGCCGCCCGTGAGCTGACGGCCGAGGCCGCCCAGGCCGCCGGCTACCAGGGCATCACCCTGCTGGAGGAACCCCAGGCCGCGCTCTACAGCTGGATCGCCGGCAGCGCCGGGGACTGGCGCAAGCAGGTGCAGGTCGGCGACGTGATCCTGGTGGTGGACGTGGGCGGCGGCACCAGCGACTTCTCGCTGATCGCGGTGACCGAGGACGCCGGCAACCTGCAGCTCAACCGCGTGGCGGTGGGCGAGCACATCCTGCTGGGGGGCGACAACATGGACCTGGCGCTGGCCCACGGCGTGGCGCGCGGCCTGGCCGCCGAAGGCAAGCAGCTCGACCCGTGGCAGATGCGCGCGCTGACCTACGCCTGCCGCCTCGCCAAGGAGCAATTGCTGGGCGATGCCGATCTGCAGAGCGTGCCGCTGGTCGTGCCCAGCCGCGGCTCCAAACTCATCGGCGGATCGATCAAGACGGAGCTGCAGCGCGACCTGCTGACCGCCCTGCTGCTCGAAGGCTTCTTCCCGGCGGTGGACAGCGGCGCCCGGCCGGTCGTCCGCCCGCGCGCCGGCCTCACCCAGATCGGCCTGCCCTATGCGCAGGACGCCGCGGTGACGCGCCACCTGGCCGCGCTGCTGGGCCGCCAGGCCGGTGCCACCGCGCAGCTGGCGGGCTTCGCGCAGCCGGAGGGCGCGACCTTCCTGCACCCGACGGCGGTGCTGTTCAACGGCGGCGTGTTCAAGTCCGCCCTGCTGGCCGACCGCGTGCTCTCCACGCTGAACGCCTGGCTGGCCGCCGACGGCGCACCCGCCGCGCGGCTGCTACCGGGCGCCGACATGGACCACGCGGTGGCACGCGGCGCGGCCTACTACGGCCAGGTGCGCCAGGGCCAGGGCATCCGCATCCGCGGCGGCACCGCCCAGGCCTACTACGTGGGCATCGAGTCGAGCATGCCGGCGGTGCCGGGACTGGAGCCGCCGGTGCAGGCGCTGTGCGTGGCACCCTTCGGCATGGAGGAAGGCTCCGAGGCGCCGCTGCCGCCGCAGCAGCTGGGCCTGGTGGTCGGCGAATCGGTGCGCTTCCGCTTCTTCGGCTCGTCGGTGCGGCGTGACGACCAGCCCGGCACGCTGCTGGACTTCTGGTCGCCCGACGAGCTGCAGGAGCTCGCGCAGATCGAGGCCACGCTGCCCGCCGAGGGCCGTGCCGTGGGCGAGGTGGTGCCGGTGCAGCTGCGCGCGCGGGTGACCGACATCGGCACGCTGGAGCTGCTGGCCGAAGCGGCAGGCGGCGCGCACTGGAAGGTGGAGTTCGACGTCCGCGACGCATGATGGCGGCCGCCTTCCGCATCGGCATCGACCTGGGCACCACCCACACGGTGCTGGCCTTCGCGCCCGTCGGGTCGGACGACATCCAGGTCTTCGCGGTCCCGCAGAGCATCGCCGCCGGCGAGGTCGCGCCGCGGCCCCTGCTGCCCTCGCTGCGCTTCCATGCGGCCGAGGGCGCGCTGGCGGCAGCCGACCTGCCCCTGCCGTGGCCCTCGGACGAGCCGGCCATCCTGGGCGCCTTCGCGCGCGACCTGGGCCAGCAGACACCCGGCCGGCTGGTGGCCAGCGCCAAGAGCTGGCTGTCGCACGCGTCGGTCGACCGCACCGCCGCCATCCTGCCCTGGGGCGCGCCGGACGACGTGGCCAAGGTCTCCCCGCTGGAAGCCAGCGCCAGCTACCTGCGCCACCTGCGCCGGGCCTGGGACCGGGCCCACCCCGATGCGCCGCTCGCGCAGCAGCCCACCGTGCTCACCGTGCCGGCCTCGTTCGACGACGGCGCGCGCCAGCTGACCTTGCAGGCCGCGGCGCGGGCCGGCCTGGGCCCGGTCCACCTGATCGAGGAACCGCAGGCCGCGTTCTACGACTGGGTGTTCGACCACCGCGACGACCTGCAAACGCAGCTGGCCGGCACGCGGCGCCTGCTGGTGGTCGATGTGGGCGGCGGCACCACCGACCTCACCCTGGTCGATGTCGCGCTGGACGCGGCGGGCCGGCCGCAACTCGCGCGCACCGGCGTCGGCGACCATCTGGTGCTGGGCGGCGACAACATGGACCTGGCGCTGGCGCGGTGGATCGAGCCCCGGCTGTCGGCCGGGCCGTCGGTCCCCGGGCCCGCTGGCGCCGGACATCCCCCAGACGGCGGCCACCGTAGCGCCCAGCCCGCAACACGCCCCTCGCTGTCGGCCATCCAGCTGGCGCAACTCACCCAGCGCTGCCGCAGCGCCAAGGAGCGCCTGCTGGCCCCGGGCGGACCGGCGGAGACCACGGTCACGCTGCAGGGCGGCGGCAGCCGGCTGATCGGCGGCGCGCGCGCGGCCCCGCTCACCCGGGCCGACGTGGATGCGCTGCTGGTCGACGGCTTCTTCCCCCCGGTCGCGGCCGACGCGCAGCCCCGGCGCGCACGGGGCGCGCTGGTGGAGTTCGGCCTGCCCTATGCGCACGACGCCGCCATCACGCGGCACATCGCGGCCTTCCTGCAGCGCCAGGGCGGCGCCCTGCCCGACGCGGTGCTGCTCAACGGTGGCGTGTTCCATGCGCCGGTGCTGCGCGAGCGCCTGCTGGCCACGCTGCGCAGCTGGCAGCCGGCGGGCACCCCGCCGGTCCGCCTGCTGGACGCGCGCCGGCTCGACGCCGCCGTCGCGCGTGGCGCGGTCGCCTACGCCATGGCCCGCGCCGGCCGCGCGCCGCGCATCCGCAGCGGGGCCGCGCGCGCCTACTACCTCGCGCTCGAGGACGGCCAGGGCGTCTGCGTGCTGCCGCACGGCACCCCCGAGGGCGAGACGGTGCGGCTGGAAGCCCGGCGCTTCCGCCTGCGACTGGGCCGCCCGGTGCGCTTCAACCTCGCCACCAGCGCCGCCGACCGGCGGCACCGCGCCGGCGACCTGGTCGCGCTGCAGGACGGCCTGCAGCGCCTGCCCCCCATCGCCACCGTGCTGGAACCCCGAGCCGGTGCGGCCGGCGAGGTGCAGGTGCTGCTCGACGCCCGGATCACCGAGGTCGGCACGCTGGAGATGCACTGCGTGGCCGATGGCGGAACCGATGCGTCCCGCCAACGCTGGAAGCTCGAGTTCCAGCTGCGCGGCGATGCGGCCGCGCAGGATGCCGCGCCCCCCGTCGCGGCCCCTCCACGCTTGCCCGAAGCCCTGGCGGCCATCGACCGCGTCTACGGCGATAAGAAGCAGGGCGTGGACGCCAAGGAGGTCCGCCAGCTGCGTGCCACGCTGGAACGCCTGCTGGGCGAACGCGCCGGCTGGCCTGCCGCACTGCTGCGCACCCTGTTCGGCGCGCTGCTGCAGGGCGCCCGGCGGCGGCGCCGCTCGCCGCAGCACGAGCGCACCTGGTTCAACCTGGTCGGCTTCACCCTGCGGCCGGGCTTCGGCGATCCGCTCGACGGCTGGCGGATGGAACAGATGTGGGAATTGTTCGGCCCCGGCATCGCGCACAGCGACGACAACCCGCAGTGGTCCGAATGGTGGACGCTGTGGCGCCGGATCGCGGGCGGCCTGGGCGCGGACCAGCAGCAGATGGTCTACGAGGCCGTCGCCTACTACCTGCAGCCCCCCGGCGGCACCGACATCGCCGCGCCCGAAGGCCCGCCGATGCGCGCGCTCGACGAGCTGCTGCGCATGGCGGCCTCGTTCGAGCGCATCCAGCCCGCCGACAAGGTGCGGTTCGGCGGCTGGCTGCTGCAGCGGCTGCGGCAGGGCGCCACCGCCGAACTCTGGTGGGCGCTGGGCCGCCTGGGCGCGCGCCAGCCGCTCTACGCCAGCCTGCACCATGTCCTGCCGCCCGCCACCGCGCAGGACTGGCTCGCGCAGATCGACACGATCGCGCCGGACTGGGCCCGCCACGAGGCCGCGGCCTTCGCCGTGGCCCAGATCGCGCGGGCCACGGGCGACCGGGCACGCGACCTGCCCGAGGCCCTGCGCCTGCGGATCGCCGGGCAGTTGCAGGCCGCGCACGCGGCGCCCGGCTGGGCCGCGATGGTGCGGGAGGTGACGGTACTGGAGGAGGCCGACCAGCGCCGGGTGTTCGGCGAAGCATTGCCGCCCGGGCTGGTGCTGCTGAGCGGCTGATCCGCAGGGGATGGCGTCCGCCGCGCTCCTGTGGAAAGCCCCCCCGCAGGACGCATCCGACTTTCCAGAAAAAGGTTGCATGCAAACGATACAATAAGAATCGTTTTCATTACTTTTCGTGTCTGGGGCTGCTTTCTGCGGTGTCGGGCCGCATGCGCATGCCTCCAATCTCCCCGACTGCCACGGCAGCTTTTCCCTTTCCGCTCTCTGCGACGGTGTTCGCCGTGGCTGCACTGTCTGCATGCGCAGCCATTGCACAGAGCGATACGGTCTACGACGCCACGCAGATCGAGGCGCCGGCGACCCGCCCGGCATCCGAGGGCCGGACGGCCTTGCCCACGGTGAACGTGCGGGACGACCTGCTCGGCACCACGACCGAGCACACCGGCTCCTACACGACGGGCGCGTCCACCATCGGCAAGTCCGCACAGGCGCTGAAGGAGACGCCCCAGTCGGTCACCGTCATCACCCGGCAGCTGCTGGACGACCAGAACATCCGCTCTCTGGACGATGCGCTGCGTGCGACGCCCGGCGTACTGGTGCAGAACAACAGCAGCTTCGAGCGCACCTATTTTTCGCGCGGGTTCGAGGTCGATACGGTGCAGTACGACGGGGTGCCCACCGTGCGCGGCAGCGGCTTCGCCATCAGTCCGGACCTGGCGGCCTACGACCGCGTCGAGGTGCTGCGCGGCCCGGCCGGCCTGTTCACCGGCGCCGGCCAGCCGGGGGGCACCGTCAATCTGGTGCGCAAACGCCCCCTCGCTTATCGCCAGTCGAGCGCGCAGGTTACGGCGGGTCGGTGGGACGCCTACCGGGGGGATGTCGACCTGAACCTGCCGTTCAACGACAGCGGGACCGTGCGCGGCCGCCTGGTGGCGGCCCACGAGGACCGCCAATTCTTCTACGACCGCGCGAGCACGAAGCGCTCGCTGGTCTACGGCATCGTCGAAGCCGACCTGGGCCCGCGGACCACGCTGGGCCTGGGCTTCAACTACGAGAAGAACGACATGGTGCCGATGTATGCGGCACTCCCCCGCTACACCAACGGTGCCGACATCGGACTGCCGCGCCACACGAACCTGAACGCCGCCTGGGCACGCACCGATGTCGAATCGACCACTGTCTTCGCCGACCTCCACCACCGCTTCGACAACGACTGGCGGCTCAAGGCCAGCGTGTCGCACATGCGCGAAGACAACGCGGACAGGAGCGGCTCGAACTTCGGCGCGGTCAACCCGGCGACCGGCACCGGCCCCACGATTTCCGCGTTCGGCCAGTCGCTGCTCGGCGAGCAGACCGCACTGGATGCCAACCTGCAGGGCCGCTTCGCGGCCTTCGGACGCCAGCACGATGTGCTGGTCGGTGCCAACTACCAGAAGCGCGATTACGACCTCACCACCCAGTTGTTCACCGTGCCGAACAACGGGATCGACGTGTTCCGGTTCAACCCTGCGGCGTTCGCGACCTTCCCCACCGTGCCCGCGCGGGCGGCCACCAACACCCTCGCGCGCAGGGAGCAGACCGGCCTCTACGGCTCGCTGCGGTTCGCGCTGACCGAACCGCTCAAGCTGGTGGTCGGGGGACGTGTCAGCAGCGTCGAGCAATCCACCCTCAACAAGATCACCGGCGCGTACTCGGTCCGCCCGTTCAAGGAAAACAGCGAATTCACGCCCTTCTCGGCACTGAGCTACGACCTCGGCTCGGCCTGGACGGCGTACGCCAGCTACGCCGAGATTTTTCGCTCGCAGGGCAATTTCTTCACCCCGACCGGGACACCGCTCGACCCGGCCACGGGCGAGAACTACGAGCTGGGCCTCAAGGGCTCGCACCTGGGCGGAAAGCTCAATTCCTCCGTCGCCCTGTTCCGCACGAACGAGACCGGCCGCGCCCTCACCATCGTCCCATCGCCCTGCGCCGGATCGCCGACCGGCGGCGCCTGCTCGGTCAACGACGGCAAGGTGCGCAGCCAGGGCCTAGACGCCGAGATCTCCGGCGCGCTGCTGCCGCGCTGGCAGCTCGCCGGCGGCTATACCTTCAACCAGACGCGCTACCTGCGCGATGTGGCGGCCAACCAGGACCAGCCCCTTTCGTCGTTCACCCCGCGCCATATGTTCAAGGTCTGGAGCAGCTACCAGCTGGCCGGCGACCTGTCGCCCTGGACCGTGGGTGGCGGCGTGACCGTGCACAGCATGGCGTTCAGGACC
This sequence comes from Sphingomonas sp. NCPPB 2930, assembly GCA_042867185.1. Lineage (GTDB taxonomy): Bacteria > Pseudomonadota > Gammaproteobacteria > Burkholderiales > Burkholderiaceae_C > Xylophilus. The sequence continues at coordinate 117,764 of JBHZQV010000011.1, forward strand.
AGCGGTACCGCACGCATCGAACAGGCCCGCTATGCCGTGTGGGCCGCACGGGTGACCTACCGAATCAACCGGAACCTGACGGCGGCGCTGAATGTGAACAACGTTTTCGACAAGACGTATTACCAGACGCTGGGTACTACGGCGAGCGGGAATTGGTATGGGGAGCCGCGCAATGTGACGGCTACCTTGCAGGCGGTTTTTTAGGCGCTGGGCGGCCGGATGCCGCGACACGATGCAGAAGCTCGATGCAGCCCGCTCGCTCGACCTACATGGACGGTGCCGGCAAAGCCTACCGCGCCCAGCTCGCCGCGCAGGACACGCTGCGCCAGAAGATCGACCGCCATGCAGCCGACGCCGAGCAGGCCGAAGCCCTATTCAAAGAGCTGTTCGCCAAGGCCGGCTATGTGCGCAACAAGGAAGTGAAGGCGGCGTTGTTCGACAAGAACGATGCACTCTCGATGGCCGACGAGCTGCGCACCGCGCTGCAGGACATGGAGACCAGCAGCATCGAGGGCCGCTACGAAGCCAGCCAGGCGGCACAGGACTTCCACCGTGCCTTCCAGACCGCATTCGGGGCCTACGCCATGCGCGAGGCGTATGCCGCGCTACAGACCCACGGCCAGGCGCTGGCCGATGCAATGGCGCTCATCTCGCATGTGGCAATGCCGCAGGGCGTGGACCAAGTCAGCCCCGATCCGCAGGAAAAACGCATTGGTCTGGTTTTCAACGCGCTGCGCGATCTGGCCCAGGCGACGCCAGCCTGGGACACCCGGCCGCAGATCGACGCGCACGGTGCGCTCGATATCGCGCCCTTCGCCCCGAACACGTTCGTCACGCCGGCCCAGCTGTACCAGGCGCGCAAGCTGGCAGGGGGCCGCGGCGCGCCAAATCAAGCCGAGTCAGCGGAGGCCGAGCGCGCCGCGTAGCGGGACCACCGCACCCGGCCATGTGCCGGTGCACTGAAAGGAAAAAGGGCGCCCACGCGGCGCCCTTTGTACGTTCCGGCGAGCGGGCGTGACGTCACGAAACCAGGGCGCCACGGTCGCCGAAGCCTCAAACGCGCGCAGCACAACTGGACAGATTCGCGCGTGACGTCACGCAAGCACCAGGACCACGCTGGAGAGCCCGCAAAAGTCGTCAAATTCCGACACGGCGGCAATCCCCACAAATAGCTCTCAATGCCGCGCCAGGCCTTGCCTGCAGGCCCCGTAGGGCCGCCCGGCAGCGCCGTTAAAAGCGATCCCTTTAGCGCGGAGGCGGGGCGGGGTCTCGACTGCGCGCCCAGCACGCAATCCGGTTTCGATCTGAAATCCGGGCCTGCATTGGCGCTTAGCCCATCATGCAAGCCAAACGGACCTCAATTTTCGTGAATCCGGTTTAAAGCCAGCCACGCACGCTTTAGGCGTAGCGTCAACTCGCGCAGGAACTCTGTCCACTACAGGGGCCACAAAACACTCAATCCACGGCTCAAATTATTAACGGCCTCAAATTTAAGACCGGCGCGCATCGAGGATCTGGCGAACCTGAAAAAGCGCTGTAACTGACTCGCAAATCTTTAACTGGCAACACTGCGCCGTAAAAATCCGACGCATGGAAAAACAGCCTTTTACCTGAATTCTCTTCTTTTATATAACCCGTTTGACTTCTAGCACCGTCATTATATAACCTTGGATAAACTGATATATTTCCAACGTAGCGCTTTTCAGCCGCGTAGCACCATTCTTCACACCTCTGAACTATTTGGTCAGCAGTTGGCCGAGCCTCAGGATCTATCTGCAAACAGTCAACAATTAGGTCCCATATCGATTGCTCAAGCAGCTTAGTATTAACATGCTTGCCAAACCAACTAGGCCGCGTCAGTTCCACCTTTCCAGCCTGTTGCATCTGGGCCATTTTCATAATGGCAGGTACACCCCCGCCAAATGGCGTTTTTCCTGAGAGAAGATGAAAGCCAATCGCACCCAAGGACCAAATATCAATAGGCTGCCCTGCACCCGACCAGTCTGTCCAACACTCAGGAGCAAGGTATGGCACAGCCCCTAACAAGGTACTTGAGTTGGTAAGCGTACTTTCGTCTTTTTCAAAACGGTCCATTTCTGCCTGAATCTCATTTTCCGCAAGCTTAGCGATCCCGAAGTCCGTTAGCTTTATGGTACTAAGCGTGGGATCAGTAGATGCCATTATGTTACTTGGCTTTAAATCGCGATGGCAGATCCCTACCTGATGAGCTGCCTGCAAACCTTTGGCAACGTTATGAATTATCCACGCAGCCAAAGATGGATCTAAGTAGAAATACTGCAAGGAAAGAGCCCTGCCCAAATCCTGCCCATCTACAAATTCCTCAATCAGGCACCTAGTTCCATTTTCATCAACGTAGTCAAGCGTGGCGGCAACATTAGCGTGATTGACTCTTGCGCCCATCTGTGCGCCTCGATTAAAGCGCTTGTCAACCACACCCTCCTTCGGCGTTTTTAGAGCGACCTCCCGATTGAGGGTCTCATCAAAACAGAGGTATACCTCCTGCATGCCGCCAGATAAATGAAACTTTTTTATCAAATAGCGACCAGCCACCACATCACCGGGATTAAAAATCAAAGCACCACCTCTGGATGGGAAGAGAAAAAAGTTACCCACTGCTGCCCAGAACCCAAACCCGGGGAACCAAAAGACAACAAACAAGCAGTATGAAGTATGTTACCAACGGCCACGCTTACGTTATTGACACGTACGTTGCCCTCGACTGCGGTTACGCTAAATTCAAGTCCATCATAACGGACGCTGACAGCACCCAGCCCTGCGATCGTAAGTTTCACAAAAGGATTCGCGGCGGACAGCTCGAATACTGTCGCGTTCTTTTGAACGAACATTCCTTTATGCTTATCCCGCAATAGGTGCCGCGAAAGGGTTTTGCATACAGAGCCTGCTGAAGGTCGCAAATTAGGATTGGGTTCCAAACAAGCATCAAGAATGTTCGCAACCTCAGGGTGCAGAGGAGATGAAAAAGCATTGGAAATTGAGCGAGCACGTTCTGAACTTTGCGGAGGACGTTCGAGTAGTGCACTTGGCAGCGTTTGAGTTGCAAGAGTCCATGCACAAATCCCAAGCGCATAAATGTCCATCTCTTTAGTAATTTGAGCGCCGGAAACATAAAGCTCTGGGGCCGCGTAAATTAAGGTGCCTTTGTTCTGCTTAGTTTCGTGATTCTCAGATGGTGAAGAAATCCCAAAATCAAATATTTTTAGAACCCCCGCAGACGACTCTCTAAAATTATCAAGCTTTAAGTCTCGATGCACAATCCCCACCGCATGAATACTTTCAAGCGCCGACGCAATTTGGCAAAGTATTCTTAGATAATAAAGAGGAGAGGTTTGAGCTTCTTTCCAAAACTCCTCGAAACCGCGCCCACGAAGCCGCTCAATAATTACCCCTTCAACTCCGCCTTCATTCTCTATCACGTCATATATCTCTACAACATGTCTAGACCGGGCAGCGCAAAGCCCCTTTATCTCATTTAAAATCTGCTCATTGTGCTCTGATTTGTGCATTGATTTCAATAACACAACTCTACGCAGAAACGTATCTTCCAGCGGAGTTACTGAACCAAACCCTCCGGCTTGCGCTTTTTGAGAGATTCGCTTATATCTAGCTGGAATTTTCATGGTGCTTAGCTATTATTGTTATCGATGGATACTTGTATAGTAGGACGCATATCGTCATCTTCGGTTAGCGGCATTTGATGAGCGACTTCCGCGCTTCGCGGAACTTTTTTCTTACCAACTCCTGTCTTGCTAGTTTTATCCTGCCTTCTACTTCCAGCACCCTGCAAATTGGGCATGAAAAACTTATACATAGCCTGACCGATCCACAATTTGATCTCAACGGCGCCAGCGTTAACATTTTTTGCAGTGAGGCTTGAGCCAAAAATATCGACGTTTTCGATTGCAATTACCGAAACGTTATCTACCCCACCCGTCCAAATTGCAAGTGCAACCGATCGCCGCACCACCTCTGATGAACTCGCCGCATTAGAAACCACTTTGTTGAAATCGCCGGAATTTTTCCACAGACCGTCAGAACCTAACAAGATTCCGCCTGGAAATGATTTCCTACCAAATGTCTTAATCCGCAATTCCTCTGGCAATCGACCCGCCTCACCAATAGCCTGAGAAAGTCGCCCTCGTAAGCCTTTGGCATTAATTAGCGCATCGTGGTTACCCGGCAACGATCTGAACTCGTTTTCCATAGTATCGTCAACGCTGATCTGCTCGACATCGCGCCCTGGATTCCAAGCATATATTCGACTATCACCTATATTAGCAGCAGCAAGTTGACCATTGGGAGAGACAAGAACTACGCTTAACGTAGTTGTGCCTGATCCATCCAACTTGGTTCGAACATTGCGATCAGCGGCCTTTAGAAGCCTTGGCAATATAGTTTCAAGAGATGTTCTTGCTTTTTGGCGGCAAAGTTCAGTGATTACTGAAGCGATTGTCAAACTGGCAGCTACATCGCCATCTTTCGAGCCGCCAACGCCATCGCATACAATTGCCAGTTTGTAACGATCGCCATTCAAACTCATTACTTCCGCTACAGCCAAACGATCTTCATTACGACCTCGCCTTAAACCCAAATGGGATTGAAATGCAAAACCTAAATCTACATCACCGCCTTGGATGAATTGATCCCACTTGTAGCTGTTGATTTCATCTAATAGGCTAGCGAGTAGAAGATCCTCTGTGGAGGACTGTGGAAGATCTGAGTTCATTGCGGACAAATGCTACACCTACAACATGAGTAAAACATCGCTACAAACTCGTAGCGACAGCGTCTTTTTCCAAAAACCCACCTTTTGCCTACAACATCGCAACCGTTTTAGGTTGACAGACCGCGAATTTCGTCAAGGTAATTTGCCCAGGATTGCATCATGTGCACCCGAGAAGCCAAAAATTCAGTTCTGTTGTAGGCCCGTCCCAACGAGTCCTTAACTGAATGCGCTAGTTGCGCCTCGATGAGGCTCTCTCCGATGCCCAAGCGCTCGACCAACATAGTTCGCGCTGTAGCGCGAAATCCGTGTCCGGTAACCTCTTCGGCAGCAAAGCCCATAGCTCGCAGCGCTGCATTCACGGTCGCATCACTCATTGGGCGATCATGATCGCGCTCACCTCGGAAGATGAAACGACTCATGTGTGTCACTGGATGCAGGTCCCGTAGGATCTGTAAGGCTTGGACTGCGAGCGGCACTACGTGCGGCTTACCGTTCACCTTTCCGGCCTTCACGCGCTTCATGCGGGCGGCTGGCACTGTCCATACTGCCTTGTCGAAATCAATTTCGTCCCAAGAGGCCATACGCAATTCGCCGGGACGCAGCAGCACCAACGGCATGATGTGCAAGGCAGCACGAACGACCGCAGAGCCCCTGTACGCTTGCATTGCACGCAGCAGCTCACCCAAGCGGGCAGGATCTGTGATGGCGGGGAAATGCGCAGGCATAGCCCGCTTGAGCGCACCCTTTAAATCACGCGCCGGGTTGCTTTCTGTCTTACCTGTAGCGACAGCATATCTAAAGACCTGGCTGCAATGCTCCAACGTGCGATGCGCGGTCTCGATAACGCCACGGGCTTCGACCCTGCGCAACACGGCCAGAAGCATCGGTGGGGTGATATCACCAACGCCTGCACGCCCGATGAAGGGAAAGACATCAGCCTGCAATCGCCCGATGATCTTGTCCGCGTACTTTTCGGCCCACTCTTCCTTGCGAGTGGCAAACCACTCCCGTGCGATGGCCTCAAAGCTGTTTTCAGCGGGCAGGCCGCTTTCCTCGCGCTCGATGGCGGCTCGCTGGGCGGCCTGGAGACCCTTGTCGGCCTTGCGCTGGGAGCTGGGGTCTAGCCCCTGCTTTAAAAGCGCTCTGGCGGCGTCTGCAGCCTCACGGGCCGCTTTGATCCCCACTTCGGGATAAACACCCAGCGAGATGCGCTTTTCTTTGCTATCGATCCGGTACTTAAGACGCCACCACTTGCCGCCAGCTGGGGACACTTCAATGTAGAGGCCACGGCCATCGGCGAGCTTGCGAGGTTTAGGGCCTGGCTCGGCTTTGCGGAGTGCTGTATCTGTCAGAGGCATTGGGGGCAACTTTTGCGGCGTCGAGATGCCACTTTAGCAGTTGCCCCCAATGTTGCCCCCCGATTGCGCTGGCTTCACGCAAATCAGTGTGGACGACCCTGGAAGGAAAAAAGCACTAAGTCGTTGATTACTTAGGGCTTTTTTGCATTCCGCAGACATCTGTGGATGACTGCAGAATAGGTGATGGTGGCCTGGGACGGAATCGAACCATCGACACGCGGATTTTCAATCCGCTGCTCTACCAACTGAGCTACCGGGCCGGAGCCTCAGATCATAGCACAGGATCCCGGGCGAACAAAAAGCGATCTCAGAAAGTCGCGCGGCGTCCGCGGGTCAGGTCCACGCCCAACTGGCGCAGCTTGCGGTAGAGGTGGGTGCGCTCCAGGCCGGTCTTCTCGGCCACGCGGGTCATGGAGCCGGCTTCCTGTTTCAGGTGGAACTCGAAGTACGCTTTCTCGAATCCGTCGCGCGCTTCCCGCAGCGGGCGGTCCAGGTCGAAGGATTGCACGCTGCGCGGGGCGCCGTTGTCCGTTTGCGCATTGGCCGATGCAAGCGCCGTGGTGGCCGGTGCGGCCAGCGTTTCGGCAGAGCCGCCGCCGAAGTCGTCTGCCGCAAAACCCGCATCCAGGGGTGCTGCGACGGAAGCAGCGGCCGCGGCTGCGGGCATTGCCGCAGGCTTCGGCGCGGCACCGCTGCCGATGGCGGCCGTGGCCGCCTTGCGGGCCGCGTCGCCGCTGCGTTGCAGACCCTGCTCCACCGCCTTCAGCAGTTTCTGCAGCGTGATCGGCTTTTCGAGGAACGCGTGCGCGCCGATGCGGGTGGCTTCGACGGCGGTGTCGATCGTGGCGTGGCCGCTCATCATGATGACCGGCATGGTCAGCAGGCCGGTGGCGGCCCACTCCTTGAGCAGCGAGACGCCGTCGGTGTCGGGCATCCAGATGTCGAGCAGCACCAGATCGAAAGTGCCCTGTGCGCGGGCGGCGCGCGCCTGTGCGGCGTTCTCCGCGAGTTCGACGGCATGGCCCTCGTCGTTGAGTATTTCGGAAAGCAAGTCCCGAATACCCAGTTCGTCGTCAACCACCAAGATATTTGCCATAGCGGGGATGCACGTTGACCGAGCCACGGCCACAGATAGGAACGGAACCCTCGGCTCGGATCAGACGGCCATGGGTGCGAGCGGCAATGATAACGACACTTGTGCACCGACCGTTTCGCCCTCCTCCACCCGGTTGGCGATGTCGACGCGGGCACCGTGTTCGTCGGCGATCTTGCGCACGACGGCCAGGCCCAGGCCGGTGCCTTTCGACTTGGTGGTGACGTACGGTTCGAACGCGCGCTTCAGCAGGCTCTCGCTGAAACCGGTGCCGCCGTCGAGCACCGTCAGCCGCACCCGCCCGGTGGTGTCGCTCTGCCGGGTGCGGATGACGACCGCGGGCGCCGGGCTGCGCTGCGCCGCCTCGGTGGCGTCCTGGGCGTTCTGCACCAGGTTGTGCACCACCTGGCGGAGCTGCTGCGCATCGCCCAGCACCAGCGGGCATTGCGGATCCAGCTCGGCCCGCACCCGCACGCCGCTGCCGCCGTCGTTCTCGTACAGGTGCAGGATGTCGGCGACCAGGGCGTTGAGGTCGACCGGGGCCAGCTCGGCGGCGGGCAGGCGGGCGTAGTCGCGAAATTCGTTGACCAGCCGCTTCATCGCATCGACCTGCTCGACGATGGTGCGGACGGACTTGGTCAGCAGCGCCTGGCCGGCAGCATCCACCTTGCCGTCGAGCTTCATCGCCAGCCGCTCGGCGGAGAGCTGGATCGGGGTGAGCGGGTTCTTGATCTCGTGGGCCAGCCGGCGGGCCACCTCGCCCCAGGCCTGCGCCCGCTGGGCCGAGACGATCTCCGAGATGTCGTCGAACACCAGCAGCCGGGCCGCGCCGGGCAGCTCTGCGCCGCGGGCGATGACGGTGGTGGCGTGCTGCTGGGGCCCGGTGGCGCCGGCGTGCAGCTCGAACGACTGCTGCCAGTGGTCGATGCCGTGCTGCTCGCGGTCGCCCAGGAAGCTGTGGAACTGGGCCTGCACGCCCTTGCCGAAATCGGCCAGGCCGGTCACCTCGGCCAGCAACTGGCCTTCGGAGGCGGCCAGCGGTGCCCGCAGGATGCGGGTGGCGCCGCGGTTGGACGAGAGGATGCGCCCCTCCGCATCCAGCACGATCACGCCGGCGGTCAGGTTGTCCAGGATGGTCTGCAGGTTGGCGCGGGCGGTGTTGACCTGCAGCATGCTCTTGTCGACCGCGCTGCGGGCCTCCAGCAGCTGCTGGGTCATGTCGGCGAAGGCGCGTGTCAGGCCGCCCAGCTCGTCCTTGCCCTGCAGGGCCGCCTTGGGGCTCAGGTCGCCGGCGGCGACCTCGCGCACCCCCTCGGCCAGCACCAGCAGGGGCCGCGCCAGCTGGTTGCCCAGCAGCACCGCCAGCAGCACCGCGCCGAAGACGGCCAGGAACAGGCTCAAGGTGAGCGTGCCGATGTACATGCGCCGCAAGCCCTCGCGCGCCAGGGCCCGCTCCTGGTACTCGCGGTAGGCCTCCTGCACCGCCACCGCGTTGGCGACCACGGTGGGCGGCAGCGGCTGGGTGGCCTGCAGGAAGCGGGTTTCGGGCGAGAGCTCGACGCCGGTGCCGCTGACCAGCACGAGGGCTTTCACGCGGGCGCCGGAGATGTCGGCATTGGGGCTGAGATCGTCCAGCCCCTCGATCTGCGACGCGGTGCGCTGGCTGCGCACGTTGCGCAGCAGCTGCGGCGCGGGCCGGTCGGGGTTGAGCTGGAAGCGCGACTGCCCGGCGCTGGCGATCATGTGGCCCTGCGAGTTCCACAGCACCACGTCGCTCGCGCCGATCTGGTCGCGGATCCGCTCCAGGGCCAGGCCGGCGGCCGCATCGGGCAGGTTGGCGACCTGCGCGCTGGCGGTGCGGGTCTTGGCGACGAGGTCGTTCGACAAAGCATCCAGGGTGGCGCGGCCCAGGCTCAGGCCGGCGTCGAGCGCGCCTTCTACCTTCACGTCGAACCAGCTCTCGATCGAGCGCGAGACGAACTGGTAGGAGACGGTGTAGATCAGCATGCCCGGCAGGAAGCCCAGCACCGCGAAGATGATCGCCAGCTTCATCAGCAGCCGGCTGCCGAAGCGCCCGCGCCGCAGCCGCCCGTACAGCCGCATCCCGATCCAGGCGATCACCGCCAGCAGCAGGCCGGCGACGACCACGTTCACCGCGAACAGGCGGCCGTAGTTGCGCTCGTACAGCGCCCGGTTGTTGGTGGCCTGGGTCAGCAGGAACAGCAGCACCAGCCCGATCGACACCATCGTGGCGACACCGATGCCGACGCCCCAGCGCGCGGCGCGCGAGTGCAGCAACGAATAGCGCGGGCCGTCGTGAGGCGCGGTGCGGCGGGTGCCGGACATCAGTCGCCGTCCGGCAGCAGGCGCAGGCTGCGCTCGGTGGACAGGCTCCAGTCGGAGCGGCCGATCACGCCCATCTGCAGCGGCCGGGGCAGCTGCGAGGTGTCGAGCCGGAACCGGAACTCGACGCTGTAGCGGCCGTCGGCCTCCACATCGTGCAGGTCGGCGATGCGCCAGCGCGCCAGCCGCTGGATCGAGGCCAGCGCCTCGGGCAGCTCCTCGAAATTCTGGCTCAGCGCCACGCCCAGCCCGGCGTTGCCGATCGGCGTGGGCGACACATTGAGGCGCCAGCGCCGGGTCAGCGGCTGGAAGGCCAGGCGGATGTAGCGCACGGCATTGGCGACGCGCCGGTCGCTCCAGTACCAGCGGTCGCGCAGCACGTCGGCCTCGGCGACGAAGAACACCGGAATGCCCTTGTACAGCGCGTCCTCCACCAGCGGCGGCAGCTCGAAGCCCAGAGTGGCCGAGAGGTAGAGGCCGTCGTCGGCCCGCTCCAGCCGCAGCTGCGGCACCTCGACAGCGTGCGCCTGGGCCATCGCGGGCGGTTGCCAGGCCACCAGGCAGCAGGCGACCAGGCAGGAGACCGCCAGGCCCCTCGCTGCTGCGCCCAGGGCGCCCAGGGCACCCAGGGCGCCCAGGGCGCCGACGAGGGCGCGCAGGCGGCTCTCAAGGCGCATGCTTTTTTTGCAGGAGGGCGTAGAAGAATCCGTCATGGTCACCGGGAAGATTGTCCGGGACCCAGCGCTGCCCCGCGCCATTGCGCGGGATCAAATGCCCGGGCGAGGGGCACAAAGCCGCATCGATGTTGTGCGCAAGGAACGCTTCGATCTGGTGCTCGCCCTCTTCCCGGAACACCGAGCAGGTGCAGTACAGCAGCCGGCCGCCCGGCGCGAGCAGCGGCCAGAGCTTGGCGAGCAGGCCGGCCTGCACGATGGCCAGCTGGGCGATGTCGCTCTCGCGCCGCAGCCAGCGCACGTCGGGGTGGCGGCGCACGATGCCCGAGGCGGTGCAGGGCGCGTCGAGCAGGATGGCGTCGAACGGCTGGCCGCCGTGCTGGGGCCACCAGCGCGCCGGCGCCTGGGCGTCGGCCGCCACCACGGTGGCCTGCAGCCCGAGCCGCGCCAGGTTCTCGTGGATCCGCTCGCAGCGCTGCGGATCGATGTCGAGCGCCAGCACCGACATCGGCGCACCCACCGGCGCCATCTCCAGCAGGTGCGCCGTCTTGCCGCCCGGGGCGGCGCAGGCGTCGAGCACCCGCAGCGGCTTCGACAGGTCGAGCCCGTCGAGCAGCAGCTGCGCCGCCAGCTGGGCACCGGCGTCCTGCACCGACACGTGGCCTTCGGCGAAGCCGGGGATCTGGTCGACCGGCAGCGCATGCGCCAGCAGCACCCCCTGGGCGCCCACCCGCTCCGCTCCTATATTCATAGCATGGAGCCGGCTCAGGACGCCGGCCACCGTCGCTTTTTGGGCATTGACCCGCAGCACCATCGGCGCCTGGGTGTTGTTGGTCCGCAGGATGTCCTGCCACTGCCGGGGATGGTCGTGCTTGAGGTGGTCGATCCACCAGCGCGGATGGTTCCACAGGGCCAGCGGCTCCTGGGCGGTGGAGGCGACCAGCGCCTCCTGCTCCCGCAGAAAGCGGCGCAGGCAGGCGTTGATGAAGCTCGACTGCGCCCGCATCGCCGGGCTGCGCTTGGCGGCCTCGACCGCCTGGTCGACCAGGGTGAAGGCCTCGTAGGGCGCGTCCTCGGCGCGCCAGACCAGCGCCAGGGCGGTGCACAGCAGCGCGTCGGGCAGCGGCGGCGGGGTGCGGCTGGCCAGCTTGCGGCGCAACGCCTCGGCCTGGCCCAGCCAGCGCAGCACATGGGACACCAGCGCACGGGTGCCGGGTCGCAGGGGGGCCGGCACCGCCTGCAGCGCCACCGGCGCCGACTGGCCGCCGCGCACCGCGGCCAGCGTCTGGGCCGCCGCCTGCAGCTGCTGCCACAGGGCGATGCTGTCGCGCGGGCCGGCGTCCCCGCCGTCGGCGCCGCCGGGCGATGCGCGCCGGGCAGCGTTGGGAGCGGATGCGGAAGAAGTGTGGGAAGGGCGTGTCGTCATATCGGCCGCGCGGGCTGGAATCGAAAAAGCCATGCCAGAAGCGCAGCCGGGAACTGGCCCAGCGCGGCGTTGTAGCGCTGCACGGCCAGGTTGAACTCGTCGCAGGCCAGCTGGACCTGCGTTTCCTGCTGGTCCCACAGGACGTGGATGCCGCCGGCCTGCAGCGTGGCGGAAAAGTCGGGCGCCTCGCGCAGCAGGCGCCGCCAGGCCGACAGCAGCACCTCGCGCGCGGCGGTGAGTGCCGCTATCGCCTCGCGGTCGAGCGGCTTGGCGCGCGACGCGGCCAGCGAGTTGCCGAGCTGCAGTGCCGCGGCGTGCGTGCCCAGCCAGAGCGTCTGGGTGGCGGGGCTCGGGGCCGGCGCTGCGTCGGCGGGCAGGGCATCGGCCGGATCCGCCGACCCGTCCGAGACACGCTCCGCCGCATCGGCCGCTGCGGGCACCGGCAGAGGTGCCGGCACCGTGGGCGTCTGGGCCATCGCCACCCATGCCTGCATCCGCGCGTCGAGCAAGCCGAACGCCTGCAGCACAGCGCCGCGCAGCCGGACCAGCCGGTTGTGCGCGCCCACCGACCAAAAGAGGCCGACCGCCAGGACCGACCACCACCACAGACTTTGGAACATCGCCGAAGTATCTCCAAAAACGACCGCAGGAAAAAAGCCCCCGGCCGCCGAGGCGGCGGACGGGGGCTTTCAGCCGGGGGCGGCAGCGGTGCTTAGTCCGCTGCAGCACCTTCGCTGGTGTCGGCCGTGTCGGCGACCGGGCTGTCGCCCAGGCCGGCCAGTTCGGCTTCTTCGGCTTCGGTGATGGCGCGGCGCTCGGCCTCGTCCATCTGGTCCTTCACCTTGCGCGCATCGTGGTACGCCATGCCGGTGCCTGCAGGGATCAGGCGGCCGACGATGACGTTTTCCTTCAGGCCGCGCAGCTCGTCGCGCTTGCCCATGATGGCCGCTTCGGTCAGCACGCGGGTCGTTTCCTGGAACGACGCCGCCGAGATGAACGAATCGGTCGACAGCGATGCCTTGGTGATGCCCAGCAACAGGTTGTTGTAGGTCACCGGCACCTTGTCTTCGGCACGCAGACGGTCGTTGGTGTTGAGCATTTCCGAACGCTCGACCTGCTCGCCGTTGATGTAGCCCGAATCGCCCGCGTTCTCGACCACGACGCGGCGCAGCATCTGGCGCACGATCACTTCGATGTGCTTGTCGTTGATCTTCACGCCCTGGAGGCGGTAGACGTCCTGCACTTCGTCGACGATGTAGCGCGACAGCTCTTCGATGCCCAGCAGGCGCAGGATGTCCTGCGGATCGGCCGGGCCGTCGACCACGGACTCGCCCTTGTTGACCACCTGGCCTTCGTGCACCAGGATGTTCTTCTCCTTGGGGATCAGCTCGTCCCAGACCTTGCCGTCCGGATCGGTGATCTGCAGGCGGACCTTGCCCTTGGTTTCCTTGCCGAACGAGACCGTGCCGGTGATTTCCGCCAGCATGCCCTTGTCCTTCGGCGAACGGGCTTCGAACAGCTCGGCCACGCGGGGCAGACCGCCGGTGATGTCGCGGGTCTTCTGGCCTTCGACCGGAATACGCGCCAGCACTTCGCCCGGACCCACGTCCTGGCCGTCGCGCACCTGGATCAGCGAGCCGATCTGGAAGCCGATGGTCACCGAGTGGTCGGTGCCCGGGATCTTCACCTCGGCGCCGTTGGCGTCGATGAGCTTGACCTGCGGGCGCACCACCTTGGCGGAGCCGCGGCGCTTCGGATCGATCACGACCAGGGTCGACAGGCCGGTCACTTCGTCCACCTGCTTGGCGACCGTCAGGCCTTCCTCGACGTTCTCGAACTTCACCTGGCCGGCGAACTCGGTGATCACCGGACGGGTCAGCGGATCCCAGTTGGCCAGGATGTGGCCGGCCTTGATCGTCTGGTCGGCCTTGACCGCCAGGATGGCGCCGTACGGCACCTTGTGACGCTCGCGCTCGCGGCCGTGCTCGTCCTGGATGACGATCTCGCCGGAACGGGCGATCACCACCAGGTCGCCCTTGGTGTTGCTCACGTAGCGCATCGTGGCGTTGAAGCCGATCACGCCGTTCGACTTGGCTTCCACGCTGGAGGCGACGGCCGCACGGGATGCGGCGCCACCGATGTGGAAGGTCCGCATCGTCAGCTGCGTGCCCGGCTCGCCGATCGACTGGGCGGCGATCACGCCGACCGCCTCGCCCAGGTTGATCTGGCCGCCACGGCCCAGGTCGCGGCCGTAGCACTTGGCGCAGATGCCGAAGCGGGTTTCGCAGGTCAGCGCGGTGCGGACCTTGACCTCGTCGACGCCGGCGGCTTCGAGTTCGTCGATCAGGTCTTCTTCCAGCAGCGTGCCGGCGGGTGCCAGCACCGAGCGGTTCTCGGGGTGCAGCACTTCGTCGGCCGCGGTACGGCCCAGGATACGGTCGCGCAGCGACTCGATCACTTCACCGCCTTCGACGATGGCGCGCATCAGGGAGCCCTGGTGCGTGCCGCAGTCTTCCTCGGTCACGACCAGATCCTGCGTCACGTCCACCAGACGGCGGGTCAGGTAGCCCGAGTTCGCCGTCTTCAGGGCCGTGTCGGCCAGACCCTTACGGGCACCGTGGGTGGAGATGAAGTACTCCAGCACGTTCAGGCCTTCGCGGAAGTTCGCGGTGATCGGCGTCTCGATGATCGAGCCGTCGGGCTTGGCCATCAGACCCCGCATGCCGGCCACCTGGCGGATCTGCGCGGCGGAACCGCGCGCACCCGAGTCGGCCATCATGTAGATGGAGTTGAAGGACTCCTGGTCGACTTCCTTGCCGTGGCGGTCGGTGACCTTCTGCTTCGAGAGCTGGGCCATCATCACCTTCGACACTTCGTCGCCGGCCTTGCCCCAGATGTCCACCACCTTGTTGTAGCGCTCGCCCGCGGTCACCAGACCCGACGAGTACTGCTGGGCGATTTCCTTCACTTCCTTCTCGGCGCGCTCGATGATGCTGGCCTTCTCGGGCGGCACCAGCATGTCGTCGATCGCGATCGAGATGCCGGCCTTGGTGGCCAGGCGGAAACCGTTCTGCAGCAGCTTGTCGGCGAAGACGACCGTCTCCTTCAGACCGCACTTGCGGAAGCTCACGTTGATGAGCTTGGAGATTTCCTTCTTCTTCAGCGCCTTGTTGATGTTGGCGAACGGAAGGCCCTTCGGCAGGATCTCGGACAGCAGCGCACGGCCGGCGGTCGTGTCCACCAGCGAGGTGGAGGGCACGAATTCGCCGGTGGCCTTGTCCTTGGTCCACTCGGTCAGGCGAACGCTGATCTTGGCGGTGAGTTCGACCTCGCCCGCGTCGAATGCGCGCTGCACTTCGCCGGTGTCCGAGAACACCAGGCCTTCGCCCTTGCCGTTGATGCGGTCGCGGGTCGTGTAGTACAGACCCAGCACCACGTCCTGCGACGGCACGATCGACGGTTCGCCCGATGCCGGGAACAGCACGTTGTTGGAGGCCAGCATCAGCGTGCGGGCTTCCATCTGCGCTTCCACCGACAGCGGGACGTGGACGGCCATCTGGTCGCCGTCGAAGTCGGCGTTGAAGGCGGCGCAGACCAGCGGATGCAGCTGGATCGCCTTGCCTTCGATCAGGATCGGCTCGAACGCCTGGATGCCCAGGCGGTGCAGCGTGGGCGCACGGTTGAGCATGATCGGGTGCTCTTTGATCACCTCTTCGAGGATGTCCCAGACCACCGGCGTGCCGGATTCGACTTCCTTCTTGGCGGCCTTGATCGTCGTCGCGATGCCCATGGCTTCGAGGCGCGAGAAGATGAAGGGCTTGAAGAGCTCGAGCGCCATCAGCTTCGGCAGGCCGCACTGGTGCAGCTTGAGCGTCGGGCCCACGGTGATCACCGAACGGCCGGAGTAGTCCACCCGCTTGCCCAGCAGATTCTGGCGGAAACGACCCGACTTGCCCTTGATCATGTCGGCCAGCGACTTGAGGGCGCGCTTGTTGGCGCCGGTCATCGCCTTGCCGCGACGGCCGTTGTCGAGCAGCGAATCGACCGCTTCCTGCAGCATCCGCTTCTCGTTGCGCGCGATGATTTCCGGCGCCTTCAGCTCCAGCAGGCGGCGCAGGCGCGAATTGCGGTTGATGACGCGGCGATACAGATCGTTCAGGTCGGAGGTCGCGAAGCGGCCGCCGTCGAGCGGCACCAGCGGACGCAGGTCCGGCGGCAGCACGGGCAGCACCTCGAGCACCATCCACTCGGGCTTGATGCCCGACTTCTTGAACGCTTCCAGCACCTTCAGGCGCTTGGCGTTCTTCTTGACCTTGACTTCGGAGCCGGTCAGGTCGCCGCGCAGGCGCTCGATCGACAGGTCGATGTCGATGGCTTCCAGCAGGTCCTTGATGCCCTCGGCGCCCATCTTGGCGATGAACTCGTCACCGTATTCCTTGCGCTTCGCGTCGTAGTCGTCCTCGGACATGATCCCGAACTTCTTGAGCGGGGTCATGCCGGGGTCGGTGACGACGTAGGCTTCGAAATACAGCACGCGTTCGATGTCGCGCAGCGTCATGTCGAGCACCAGGCCCAGACGCGACGGCAGCGACTTCAGGAACCAGATGTGCGCGCAGGGCGCGGCCAGGTCGATGTGGCCCATGCGCTCGCGGCGCACCTTGGTCTGCGTGACTTCGACGCCGCACTTCTCGCAGATCACGCCGCGGTGCTTCAGGCGCTTGTACTTGCCGCACAGGCACTCGTAGTCCTTGATGGGGCCGAAGATCTTGGCGCAGAACAGGCCGTCGCGCTCGGGCTTGAACGTGCGGTAGTTGATGGTCTCCGGCTTCTTGACTTCGCCGAAGGACCACGAGCGGATCTTCTCTGGCGACGCCATGCCGATGCGGATGGCATCGAAATGCTCGTCCGGCGTGAATTGCTTGAACAGGTCGAGTAGTGACTTCATAAACCTAGTCCCTTCGATTAAGAACGTTCGAGTTCGATGTCCAGGCCCAGGGAACGGATTTCCTTGACCAGCACATTGAACGATTCCGGCATGCCGGCCTCGATGGCGTGTTCGCCCTTGACGATGCTCTCGTACACCTTGGTACGGCCCTGCACGTCGTCGGACTTCACCGT
This sequence comes from Sphingomonas sp. NCPPB 2930, assembly GCA_042867185.1. Lineage (GTDB taxonomy): Bacteria > Pseudomonadota > Gammaproteobacteria > Burkholderiales > Burkholderiaceae_C > Xylophilus. The sequence goes on from JBHZQV010000011.1 coordinate 134,541, forward strand.
CAGCATTTCCTGCAACACGTAGGACGCGCCGTAGGCTTCCAGCGCCCACACTTCCATTTCACCGAAACGCTGGCCGCCGAACTGGGCCTTGCCGCCCAGCGGTTGCTGCGTGACCAGCGAGTACGGGCCGGTCGAGCGGGCGTGCATCTTGTCGTCCACCAGGTGATGCAGCTTCAGGAAGTGCATGTAGCCGATGGTCGTCGGACGCTCGAACTGCTCGCCGGTGCGGCCGTCGATCAGATGCGCCTGGGTGCGGGTGACCGTCAGGCCCTTGGCCTTGGCGATGTCTTCCGGATAGGCCAGCTTCAGCATCCCGCGGATGTCTTCCTCGCTCGCACCGTCGAACACCGGGGTGGCGAAGGTGGCGCCGTTCGTCAGGTTGCCCGCCATCGCCAGCACGTCTTCGTCGCTGAGCTTGGCCAGGTCTTCCGAGCGGCCCGAGCTGTTGTAGAGCTCTTCGAGGAACTTGCGCAGCTCGGCCGCCTTGGCTTCCGCCTGCAGCATGTCGCCGATGCGCTGGCCGATGCCCTTGCCGGCCCAGCCCAGATGCACTTCCAGCACCTGGCCGACGTTCATCCGCGAAGGCACGCCCAGCGGGTTCAGGCAGATGTCGCACGGCGTGCCGTCGGCCATGTAGGGCATGTCTTCGACCGGAACGATCTTGGACACGACGCCCTTGTTGCCGTGGCGGCCGGCCATCTTGTCGCCGGGCTGCAGGCGGCGCTTGACGGCCAGGTAGACCTTGACCATCTTCAGCACGCCGGCCGGCAGCTCGTCGCCCTGCGTGAGCTTCTTGCGCTTCTCTTCGAACATCAGGTCGAAACTGTGGCGGGTCTGCTCCAGCGAATTCTTGATCGATTCGAGCTGGGTCGCCACTTCGTCTTCCGCCGGGCGGATGTCGAACCAGTGGAATTTCTCGACGGAGGTCAGGTAGGCCTTGTCGAGCTTGCTGCCCTTGGCCAGCTTGTTCGGGCCGCCGTTGGCGGTCTTGCCGGTCAGGAGCTTCTCGATCCGGTCGAACGCGTCGGCTTCGACGATGCGCAGCTGGTCGTTCAGGTCGAGGCGGAAGCGCTTGAGTTCATCGTCGATGATCTGCTGGGCGCGCTTGTCGCGCTGGATGCCTTCGCGGGTGAACACCTGCACGTCGATCACGGTGCCTTGCGAGCCCTGGTCCACGCGCAGCGAGGTGTCCTTCACGTCGGACGCCTTCTCGCCGAAGATCGCGCGCAGCAGCTTTTCTTCCGGCGTCAGCGTGGTCTCGCCCTTCGGCGTGACCTTGCCCACCAGCGTGTCGCCGGGCATGACTTCGGCACCCACGTAGATGATGCCGGACTCGTCCAGGCGGTTGAGCTGCTGCTCGGCCAGGTTCGGGATGTCGCGGGTGATTTCCTCGGCGCCCAGCTTGGTGTCGCGCGCCATGACCACCAGTTCCTCGATGTGGATCGAGGTGTAGCGGTCTTCGGACACGACGCGTTCGCTGATCAGGATCGAATCCTCGAAGTTGTAGCCGTTCCAGGGCATGAACGCGATCAGCATGTTCTGGCCGATGGCGATCTCGCCCAGGTCGGTCGACGCGCCGTCGGCGATCACGTCGCCCTTCTCCAGCTTGTCGCCCTTCTTGACGATGGGACGCTGGTGGATGTTGGTGTTCTGGTTGGAACGCTGGTACTTGATCAGGTTGTAGATGTCCACGCCGACCTCGCCCGCCGTCGCTTCCGCGTCGTTCACGCGGATCACGATGCGGGTCGCGTCGACATAGTCCACCACGCCGCCACGGTTGGCCGTGACCACCGTGCCGGAGTCGACCGCCGCGACGCGCTCGATGCCGGTGCCGACCATCGGCTTTTCCGGACGCAGCACCGGCACGGCCTGGCGCGACATGTTGGCGCCCATCAGTGCGCGGTTGGCATCGTCGTGCTCGAGGAACGGCACCAGCGACGCGGCCACCGACACGATCTGCGCCGGCGACACGTCCATGTACTGGATGCGGTCGGCGGCGACCAGGATCGATTCGCCGGCTTCCCGTGCGGACACGAGTTCGCCGGTGAGCGTGCCGTCCTTGTCCAGCGCGGCGTTGGCCTGGGCGATGACGTACTTGCCTTCTTCGATGGCCGACAGGTAGTCGATCTGCATCGTCACCTTGCTGTCGACCACCCGGCGGTACGGCGTCTCGATGAAGCCGTACTCGTTCAGCCGGGCATACAGGGCCAGCGAGTTGATCAGGCCGATGTTCGGGCCTTCGGGCGTTTCGATCGGGCAGACGCGGCCGTAATGGGTCACGTGCACGTCGCGCACCTCGAAGCCGGCACGCTCGCGGGTCAGACCGCCCGGGCCCAGGGCCGACACGCGGCGCTTGTGGGTGATTTCGGCCAGCGGGTTGGTCTGGTCCATGAACTGCGACAGCTGCGACGCACCGAAGAACTCCTTGAGTGCCGCGGAGATCGGCTTGGAGTTGATCAGGTCGTGCGGCATCAGCGGCTCTTGCTCGGCCTGGCCCAGACGTTCCTTCACGGCCTTCTCGATGCGGGCCAGGCCGGTGCGGTACTGGTTCTCGGCCAGCTCGCCGACGCAACGCACGCGGCGGTTGCCCAGGTGGTCGATGTCGTCGACCTCGCCGTTGCCGTTGCGCAGGTCCACCAGGATCTTCACGACCGCGAGGATGTCCTCGTTGGTCAGGACCATCGGTCCGGTGGATTCGTTGCGGCCGATCTTGGCGTTGAACTTCATCCGGCCGACGCGCGATAGGTCGTACGTGTCCGGGTTGTAGAACAGGCGCTGGAACAGGGCCTGCACCGCGTCCTCGGTCGGCGGCTCGCCGGGGCGCATCATGCGGTAGATGGCGACGCGGGCGGCGAACTCGTCGACCGTCTCGTCGGTGCGCAGGGTCTGCGAGATGTAGGCGCCCTGGTCGAGTTCGTTGGTGTAGATGACCTGCAGGTCCTTCACGCCTGAGGTGCGCAGCTTCTTCAGCAGCACTTCGGTCAGCTCGTCGTTGGCCTTGGCGATGATCTCGCCGGTGTCTGCGTCGACGATGTCACGCGCGACCACGCGGCCGACCAGGAAGTCTTCCGGCACGCTGATGTGCGTCGTGCCCGACGTTTCCAGCTCGCGGGTGTGGCGGGCGGTGACGCGCTTGTCCTTGGCGACCACGACCTTGCCGGCCTTGTCGGTCAGGTCGAAACGGGCCACTTCGCCGCGCAGGCGTTCGGCGACGAACTCCATCTGCGCGCCGCTGTCCATCAGGCGGAAGTTGTCGTTGACGAAGAAGTTCGCCAGGATCGATTCCGGGTTCAGGCCGATGGCCTTCAGCAGGATCGTGACCGGCATCTTGCGGCGACGGTCCACGCGGAAGTACAGGATGTCCTTCGGGTCGAACTCGAAGTCGAGCCACGAGCCGCGGTAGGGAATCACGCGGGCCGAGAACAGCAGCTTGCCCGACGAGTGGGTCTTGCCCTTGTCGTGCTCGAAGAACACGCCGGGCGAACGGTGCAGCTGCGACACGATGACGCGCTCGGTACCGTTGATGATGAACGAGCCCTTGTCGGTCATGAGCGGCACTTCGCCCATGTAGACCTCTTGCTCCTTCACTTCCTTGACGACCTTCGACTGGCTGGTCGAGGACTCGCGGTCGTAGATGATCAGCTGCACCTTGGCGCGCACGGCCGAGGCGAAGGTCAGGCCGCGGGTCTGGCATTCGCGCACGTCGAACGCTGGCTTGGCCAGGTTGTATTCGACGAACTTCATTTCCACGAAACCGTTGTGGGACACGATCGGGAAAGCCGCGTCGAAAGCGGCCTGCAGGCCTTCGACGGTACGTTTCTTGGGGCCTACGTCGGCTTGCAGGAACGCCGTGTAGGCGTCTTTTTGCATCTGCAGCAGGTAGGGGACTTCCAGCACGCTGTCGCGGCTGCCGAAGCTTTTGCGAATGCGCTTGCGTTCGGTATAGGTATAGGCCATGAGATCTCCGGGCAAAGACATGAGTCCTTCGACGACTGAACCCCTTGCGCGGCACGGCACGCGCGAGGGGCTTGGTGGTTGGCCACTACCAACCATGGCGGACGGCGATGCGTTGCACATCGCCCGAACCAAGGCATCTTCTGCTGTCGGGGGGCTCAGAAGACACTAGGGAGCCGCAGACATTGCAGCTCTCTGGTGTGCTCTACAGCGCGCTTTCATAAGCGGCAAAAGGCTGGGGGCCTTTCGGACACCCCAGCCTCGGCTACACGGTCGATTACTTGAGTTCGACCTTGGCGCCTGCGTCTTCCAGCTTCTTCTTGGCTGCGTCGGCGTCTGCCTTGGCAATGCCTTCCTTGACGTTCTTCGGAGCGCCGTCGACCAGGTCCTTGGCTTCCTTGAGGCCCAGGCCGGTGATTTCGCGCACGGCCTTGATGACCGACACCTTGTTCGCGCCGGCTTCGAGCAGCACGACGTTGAATTCGGTCTTTTCTTCGGCTGCAGGCGCAGCGGCGCCACCACCGGCGGCCGGTGCCGACATCGCTGCGGCGGACACGCCGAACTTCTCTTCGATGGCCTTGACCAGGTCGTTGAGTTCGAGGACCGTCATGCTGTCGAGCGAGGTCAGGAATGCGTCTTTATCGAATGCCATTGTGATTTCCTAAAACAAGTTTGGTTCAAGCCGCGGCTGCTTCGGGCTCGGCTGCCGGTGCAGCCTGGCCTTCGCCACGTTTTTCCGCCAGCGCGGCCAGCACACGGGCCGTACGCGAGATCGGGGATTGCATCAAGCCCAGCAGCTGGGCCAGCAGCACTTCCTTGGAAGGGATGTTGGCCAGTTGCTTCACGCCGTTGACGTCCAGGGTCTTGCCACCGAAAGCACCGCCGCGGATCACCAACTTGTCGTTGGTCTTCGCGAAATCGGCCACCACCTTCGCGGCGGCCACGGCATCTTCGGAGAAGCCATAGATCAGCGGGCCGGTCATCTGGTCGATGAGCACGTCGAAGCTGCTACCGGCGACAGCACGGCGGGCCAGCGTGTTCTTCAGAACACTCAAGCTCACACCCTTGCTGCGCGCGTCGTTGCGCAGTTTCGTCATGTCGGCGACCGTGATGCCACGGTATTCCGCAATCACGAGCGTTTGAGCTTTAGCGGCGAGGCTGGTAACGTCGGTGACGACCGCTTCTTTCTCACTGCGATTAAGACTCAAGGTCTACTCCTTAAAAAGTGGGGTCGGGCATAGCGCCCTCGCCCACATTCTTCTTTCAGCGACCAACTGTTTCGGGAAAAATCCATCTGCAGCGGGATCGCCATCTGCGCTGGTCGACGAGGCGATTAAGTGCAGCCATCTGCACACCAGCGGTCTTGGATGGCCCGGTGCCTCCGTCTTGCGACGCCTGCACCGGCCCACCACCGGGCAGCCCGCGAAGGCCACCCGAATTTCGTCTTTACGCGACCGCGATCGTCTGGGTGTCGACGCGAACGCCGAGGCCCATCGTCGAGGACACGGCCACCTTGCGCAGGTAGACACCCTTGCTGGTGGCGGGCTTGGCCTTGGTCAGCGCGTCGATCAGCGCGGCCAGGTTGCCCTGCAGCTTGTCGGAGTCGAACGAGCGACGGCCGATGGTGCTGTGGATGATGCCGGCCTTGTCGACGCGGAACTGCACCTGACCGGCCTTGGCGTTCTTCACGGCCGTGGCGACGTCGGGCGTCACGGTGCCGACCTTCGGGTTGGGCATCAGGCCGCGTGGGCCGAGGATCTGGCCCAGCGTACCGACGACGCGCATCGCGTCGGGTGCGGCGATGACGATGTCGAAGGGCATGTCGCCCGCCTTCACCATCGCAGCCAGGTCGTCCATGCCGACGATGTCGGCGCCGGCGGCCTTGGCTTCTTCAGCCTTGGCGCCCTGGGCGAACACGGCGACGCGCTTGGTCTTGCCGGTGCCGTTCGGCAGCACGACGGCACCACGCACGACCTGGTCGGACTTCTTCGCGTCGATGCCGAGCTGCACGGCCACGTCGATCGATTCGTCGAACTTGGCGGTCGCAGCGTCCTTGACGATGGTCAGTGCATCGCTCAGAGCGTACAGCTTGGTCGACTCGACCTTGCCTTGCAGGGACTTTTGCTTCTTGGTCAACTTAGCCATCTCAGAGGCCCTCCACGGTCACGCCCATCGAGCGGGCGGAGCCGGCCAGCGTGCGCACTGCGGCGTCGATGCTGGCGGCGTTCATGTCCTTGAGCTTGGTCTTGGCGATCTCTTCGAGCTGGGCGCGCGTGATCTTGCCGACCTTCTGCTTGTTCGCCACGGGCGAACCCTTGTCGAGCTTGATGGCCTTCTTGATCAAGGTCGTCGCAGGCGGCGTCTTGATGATGAAGGTGAAGCTCTTGTCGGCGAAAGCCGTGATCACCACCGGCAGTGGCAGGCCGGGCTCCACACCTTGGGTCTGGGCGTTGAACGCCTTGCAGAATTCCATGATGTTGAGGCCGCGCTGACCCAGGGCCGGGCCGATGGGGGGCGATGGATTGGCCTTGCCCGCTGGCACTTGCAGCTTGACAAAACCGACGATTTTTTTCGCCATGGTTTCTTACTCCTTGCGGGTCATAGCGCGGCTGCCGTGTGGCAGACCGCTCCCCGGGGTTTGCGGACCCTGATCGACAAACACCCGCGCCGGGTCCAACGAAGCGCGGGATAGAAATGGCGGCGGCAGGCTACGGCCTGCGTCGCGGGTCAGGTCTTCTCGACCTGGCCGAATTCCAGCTCGACCGGCGTCGCGCGGCCGAAGATGGTGACGGACACCCGCACCCGGCTCTTCTCGTAGTTGACCTCTTCCACCGAACCGTTGAAGTCGGTGAAAGGACCTTCCTTGACGCGCACGAACTCGCCGACGATGAACTCCACCTTGTGGCGGGGCTTGTCGGTGCCTTCCTGCATCTGGCTGACGATCTTCTGGACTTCTTCTTCCGAGATCGGGGCCGGACGGTTCTTGGCACCGCCGACGAAGCCGGTCACCTTGTTGGTGTGCTTCACCAGGTGCCAGGACTCGTCGTCCATCACCATCTCGACGAAGACATAGCCCGGAAACAGACGGCGCTCGGTCGTCTTGCGCTGGCCGTTCTTGACTTCGACGACTTCTTCGGTCGGCACCAGGATCCGGCCGAACTTGGCTTCCATGCCGCCGCGGTTGATCCGCTCGACGATGTTGCGCTCGACCGCCTTTTCCATGCCCGAATAGGCATGGACGATGTACCAACGCATGTCCGGGTTGGCCGGCGTGGCAGCGGCGACCGCTTCGCCGTCACCGGGAATGTTCTCAACGGCGTCGGTCATTTATTTTCTCCAACCCAGGATCAGGTCGTAGAAGACCCACTCCAGCGTCTTGTCAGTCAGCCAAAGGAACAGCGCCATCACCACGACGAAAGCGAAGACATAGGCGGTGATCTGGATCGCTTCCTTGCGCGTCGGCCAGACGACCTTCTTCACTTCGCGCCAGGCGTCTCGACCGAAGGCGATCAGCTGGCGGCCATGCTCCGACACGAAGAACACCGCGGCAGCGGCGGCCAGACCCACGAGCAGTACGGCCCATTGCGCGACGGCGCCCTGGCGGCTCAGCAGATAGAAGCCCGCCAGCGCAGCAAGCACCAGCGCAACGGACAGGCCCAACTTGGCCTTGTCGGCTCCGGTGCTTACGGTTTCAACTTGCGACGTCGCCATGGCGGCTTGCATTCCTCGTATATGAAACGTGTCCCTGAAGACACGGAAGCCCGTCAGATCATGACGGGCTTGGTGCGGGCCACCTCAGGTGGCAGGGGCAGTAGGAATCGAACCTACAACCTTCGGTTTTGGAGACCGACGCTCTGCCAATTGAGCTATACCCCTTTAATCTGCAATCAGGCGATGATCTTCGCGACCACACCGGAGCCGACGGTCCGGCCACCTTCGCGGATGGCGAAGCGCAGGCCTTCTTCCAT
>JBHZQV010000012.1:0-125651 GCA_042867185.1 Sphingomonas sp. NCPPB 2930
TCGACCCCACAGCGGCATCGGGCGCATCGCGCCCATCGCCCGACTCAAATCTGCAAACAACCTCTTGACGCTTCACAGCTAGCCGGCCACCCTGGCCCTTGCCGGCTCGGCGGTCAGTAGATCTCGGGCACCACCATGTCCGACGGGACCGGCTGGCGCAGGTAGTCGGGGTTGCGCATCCGCTCCGGCAGCACCACCGGCGCATGGGGCACGTCCTGGTAGGGCAGCTGGTGCAGCAGATGGCTGATGCAGTTGAGGCGCGCCTTCTTCTTGTCGTCGGCCTGCACCACCCACCACGGCGCCTCGGGGATGTGGGTGCGCTCCAGCATCGTTTCCTTGGCCTTGGTGTATTCCTCCCAGCGCCGGCGGCTCTCCAGGTCCATCGGGCTCAGCTTCCACTGCTTGAGCGGATCGTGGATGCGGCCCAGGAAGCGCAGGTGCTGCTCTTCGTCGGAGATCGAGAACCAGTACTTGATCAGCTTGATGCCCGAGCGCACCAGCATCCGCTCGAAGTCGGGCACGGTGCGGAAGAACTCCTCGTACTCCTCGTCGGAGCAGAAGCCCATCACCCGCTCGACGCCGGCGCGGTTGTACCAGCTGCGGTCGAACAGCACCATCTCGCCGGCGGCCGGCAGGTGCGCCACGTAGCGCTGGAAATACCACTGCGTGCGCTCCCGGTCGTTGGGCGCGGGCAGCGCCGCCACCCGGGCCACGCGGGGGTTGAGCCGCTGGGTGATCCGCTTGATGACCCCGCCCTTGCCCGCAGCGTCGCGGCCTTCGAACAGGATCACCACCTTCTGCTTGCTGTGCTGCACCCAGTCCTGCAGCTCGACCAGTTCGCCCTGCAACCGGAACAACTCGCGGAAATAGGCGCGGCGGGCATCCGGGTCCTTGGCACCGCGCTCGCCGGTTTCGGCGAAATCGCGGTCTTCCATCTCCAGCTCGAATTCCTCGTCGTAGCTGTCGACCAGATCCTGCGCCATGCGCTGTACGAGGGCCTGCTGGGGTTCGGGAAGCGAAGAGAAGGTCATGGTGGATCGGCGGCGGAAATCCGCCATCTTGACCATTCGGCATGACGCCGCGGTGACATAGGGTGAACCGCCCGCTCCCGGGCTACCGGCCCGGCACACACCGTGTTCCCCGCGCCCGGCCTGTCCCGAATATCACCGGCGCGGCAGCGCCCATCGGGCCGAGTACCCGTTCGACCGAAAGCACACCCGCGCAGGCTTGACGGCCGGGGCATCCGGGTTTACAAAATACCCGGGCTTAAATGGAGAAACCATGCGCTTTCATACCGGTTGGATCGCCTGTCTGGTCACCTTGGCGGGGACTGTGTCTCCCGCACAGGCGCGCCTGGCGGTGGGTTATGCCGACACCGCCTGCGCCCATTGGAACGACATCCGCAGCAGCAGCGCCGTCGTCGACGTCGTTCGGGAAGACGGCATGGTGCAGTGGGTATCGGGCTATCTGACGGCCGTCAACGCGATGCGGGTCAGCGCCAGACAACGCCCCTATGCGCTGCCGAGCTACAGCGCGCTCAAGGCGCTGATCCACACGCGCTGCACCACCATGCCGGCGCGCACGTTCCAGCAGGTGGCGGACGGCCTGCATCTGGAGTTGCGGGAGGCAGAGCCGCCAACCGTCAACGGGGATTAGTCGCTCCCCGCGGTGCGGCATCGGCCGACGCGCCAGTCGCGCGCCGATCACGCCCCGGCACCGCATGAGGAGAAGGCGGCTTGTGCGCATCCGCATAGCGTTGTAAAACAGCCCCAAGGTATTTTTATGGGGGTAAATATGACGATCGTTGGAGTGCCCATGCGTCTTTCCACCGCCATCGCGTCCATTTTCCAGGATGTGGAAGGCAACGCCTACATCGACAAGGTCTTGCGTGCGGCCCGCACGCACCTGGACATGGACATCGCCTTCGTCGCCGAGTTCCAGGGCGACAAGCGGGTGCTTCGCCATCTGGATGCGCGCTATCCCGCGCCGCTGTATCCCGGCCAGGTGATCCCGCCGGACAGCCGCTATGTGCAGGATGTGATGACCGGCCATTTGTCGACCCTCGTCCCGAACGCTTCCCAGACCGCGACGCGCGCCTGCCCCACCGATCCCGGCCCGCCGCTGGGTGCGCACATCAGCGTGCCGATATGGCTGGCCGACGGAACGCTCTACGGCACCCTCTGCTGCCTGCGCTACCAGGCCGATCCGACGCTGGGCGAACGCGACACCGGCATGCTCAAGACCCTGTCGGAGCTGGTGGCCCACCGCCTGGACCAGGAGCGCACCGCCTGGCAACGCATCCAGGACAAGGCCGCGCGCATCGACGCGGCCATCATGGACAAGCAGCCGAGGATCGTCTACCAGCCGATCTACGACGTGGACACCGGCACCGTCGCGGGGGTGGAATGCCTCTCGCGCTTCTACAAGGGCCAGCGTGCCACGCCGGCGGAGTGGTTCAAGGAAGCGGTCGACGCGGGGCTGGGCCCGTCGCTGGAGCAGTGGGCGATGGAAAAGGCGCTGACCGGCATGGCGCAGATGCCCTCCCACGTCTTCTTCGCGATCAACGGATCGCGCGAGTTCATCTCAAGCGGCCTGCTGGAACCGACCCTCGAAGGCCACGACCTGACCCGCGTCGTGCTGGAGGTGACCGAGCGCGCCGCCGTCGCCGACGACACCACGGTGCTCGACCACCTGCAGCCGCTGCGGCAGCGCGGCCTGCGCATCGCGCTGGACAATGCCGGCGCGGGGCATGCCAGCATGCGCGACATCCTCCACCTGCGGCCCGACCAGATCAAGCTCGACATCTCGCTGGTGCACGACATCGACCAGAACGCGAGCCACCGCGCGCTGGCCGCGGCGCTCAGCACCTTCGCCCACGACATCGGCAGCGACGTGGTGGCCGAGGGCGTCGAAACGCCGGCCGAATTGCGGGTGCTGCAGGGAATGGGTGTCGACCGGGTCCAGGGCTATCTGCTGAGCCACCCGGTGCCGCTCGACGATGCGGTGGGATTGGCCCATGCGCCCCGGCGCAGCTTCGAACCGGGCACGGGAGAGTCACCGGCAGCGGCCAGACGCATGGCATGCTGAGCGCGGCCGAGACAGGGGCGCGCCGCGCGGCCTACATCTGGTCGATCATGACCTGGCCGAAGCCGGAGCAGCTCACCTGGGTCGCACCCTCCATCAGGCGGGCGAAGTCGTAGGTGACCTTCTTGCTGGCGATCGCCTTCTCCATCGACGCGATGATCCGGTCGGCCGCCTCGGTCCAGCCCATGTGGCGCAGCATCATCTCGGCCGACAGGATCTCGGAGCCCGGGTTGACATAGTCCTTGCCCGCGTATTTCGGCGCCGTGCCGTGGGTGGCCTCGAACATCGCCACCGTATCGCTCAGATTGCCGCCCGGCGCGATGCCGATGCCGCCGACCTGGGCGGCCAGCGCGTCCGAGATGTAGTCGCCGTTGAGGTTGAGGGTGGCGATCACGCTGTACTCGGCCGGGCGCAGCAGGATCTGCTGCAGGAACGCATCGGCGATCGAGTCCTTGACCGTGATGTCCTTGCCGGTCTTCGGGTTCTTGAACTTCATCCACGGCCCGCCGTCGATCGGCTCGGCGCCGAACTCCTTGCGCGCCAGGGCGTAGGCCCAATCCCGGAAGCCGCCCTCGGTGAACTTCATGATGTTGCCCTTGTGGACGACCGTCATGCTGGGCTTGTCGTTGTCGATGCAGTACTGCAGCGCCTTGCGGATCAGGCGCTCGGTGCCTTCGATCGACACCGGCTTGATGCCCAGGGCCGACGTCTCCGGGAACCGGATCTTGTCGACGCCCAGCTCTTCCTTGAGCAGCTTGATGAGTTTCCGGGCCTTCTCGCTGCCGGCCTCGAACTCGATCCCGGCGTAGATGTCTTCCGAGTTCTCGCGGAAGATCACCATGTCGGTCTTCTCGGGCTCGCGGACCGGGCTCGGCACGCCCTTGAAGTAGCGGATCGGCCGCAGGCAGACGTACAGGTCGAGCTGCTGGCGCAACGCCACGTTCAGCGACCGGATGCCGCCACCCACCGGCGTGGTCAGCGGCCCCTTGATCGACACCACGTAGTCGCGCACGACCTCGAGGGTTTCCGCCGGCAGCCAGACATCGGGTCCGTAGACACGGGTCGCCTTCTCGCCAGCGTAGACCTGCATCCAGTGGATCTTGCGGGCGCCGCCATAGGCCTTCGCCACCGCCGCATCGACCACCTTCAGCATCACCGGGGTGATGTCCTGGCCGGTACCGTCGCCTTCGATGTACGGAATGACCGGCTCGTCGGGCACGTTCAGGGTCGAGTCGGCATTGACGGTGATCTTCTGGCCGTGGGCGGGCACCTGGATGTGCTGATAGGACATGGGAAACCTCGGGGAGAAGCAGGAGATGAGACGCGTCCGACGGACGGTAACGAGCGGGACAAGGCGGTCGATTCTATGCCCGATAAATAGGGATACTCACCGCCAACGTCGGCACGGAAGACCGCGTTGAAAACCACCCTTCCGGCGGGCCGGAAGGTCCGCTCCACCCTCCCAGCTTTCGATCCAGCACACCGTCACATGAACAAGCTCCTCGCCACCCTGATCGCCGGTTTCTTCGCGATGGGCGTCTTCGCCCAACAGCCACCGCAGGGCAACCCCAGCACCTCGGCCCATTCCCCTGCCCAGTCGCAAGCGGCCGGCGAAGCGCGCAAGCAGGCCCGCATGGCCAAGCACAAGGCCGCCAAGAAACACAAGCATCCGAAGGGCTCGCACGCTGCAGGCCACAAGCCGCGCCATCCGAAGCATGCGGTCGCGCCGCACGCCCACAAGGGCTGATCGGAAACCGCGCCGAACCTTCGGGCCGCGGGTCCCGGCACACGGAAGCGGCCCGGCGGCCGCTTTTTTCATGCCCTGCGCATCCGCGACCCCGCCGCACGCCCGGCCCCGCTCTGCGCGAGAATCGTCACCCCTTCCGCACCGCCCGAAATTCGCACATGAAGAACGCCCCTTCCCGCCGTTTTCTCCGGGCACTGCTGTGCTCGGCTCTGCTGGCCGCCACCGGCGCACAGGCGCAGGACAGCCCGAACGGCGTGCCGCAGACCGATCTGCAACGCGTGCCCCTGATGGCCGGCATGTACCGGATAGACGCCCAGGTGGCGCAGACGCCCGAGCAGCGCCAGACCGGCCTGATGTACCGCCGCGAGATGCCCCAGCACGAGGGCATGCTGTTCATCTTCGAGCAGCCGGCCACGCAGTGCTTCTGGATGAAGAACACGCTGCTGCCGCTGACCGCCGCCTTCGTGGCCGACGACGGCACCATCGTCAATATGGCCGACATGCAGCCGCTGAAGACCGACTCGCATTGCTCCACCAAGCCGGTGCGCTACGTGCTGGAAATGAACCAGGGCTGGTTCGACCACAAGAAACTGAAGGCCGGCTTCAGGCTGACCGGGGCGCCCTTCCAGGGGCGTTGACCTCCAGGCCAGGTCAGGTCAGGCCGGCTTTCGAGACGCCCCGGCGGGCTTCTCGTTCACGCCGGTGACCTGCAGCGCCACGCTGCCGTCGGCCAGCGTCGCCTTGAGCGACTGCCCCGCGGCCACCTGCCGCACGCTCTGCACCACGCCGCCCTGCGCATCCTCGATCCACGCATAGCCGCGCTGCAGCACCAGGGCCGGGTCGAGCAGCTCGAGCCGCAACTGCGCACGGTCGAGTACCGCGGCATGCCGGGCCAGTGAGGCAGACACCGCGGGCGCCAGTGCCTGCGCCAGCCGCTGTTGCCCATGCGCCGCCCGCTGCAGCGTGGTGCGGGCACCATAGCGCAGTGTCTGCATATGGCGGTCGAGCTGCAGCCGCTGTTCCGCCAGGCGCGACGAGGGCCGGCCGACGCGGGCCGCCAGCGTGTCGATGCGCTGGCCCTGCCGGTCCAGCACCCGCAGCACCGCGCTCTCCAGTGCGTCGGAGGCCTGGTCCAGCCCGGCGAGCAGCACGTCGCGCAGGGGCGCCGCCAGTTCCGCCGCCGCCGTGGGCGTCGGCGCGCGCAGGTCGGCGACGAAATCGGCCAGGGTGAAATCGGTCTCGTGGCCCACGCCGGTCACCACCGGCACCGGGCTGGCGGCCAGGGTGCGCACCAGCAGTTCGTCGTTGAACGCCCACAGGTCTTCCATCGAGCCGCCGCCGCGCACCAGCAGGATCACGTCGACCGGCTGCGTGTCCTGCGGCCGGCGCGTGTGGGCGTACAACGCCTCCAGCGCCCGCACCAGTTCGGCCGGGGCACCGGCGCCCTGCACCGCGGCAGGTGCCAGCAGCACCGGCAGGTGCGGCGCGCGGCGGCGCAACGCGGTCACCACGTCGTGCAAGGCGGCAGCCCCCAGGGAGGTGACGATGCCGATGCCGCGCGGCATCCGCGGCAAGACCCGCTTGCGCGATGCGTCGAACAAGCCCTCGGCCTCCAGCCGGGCCTTGCGCAGCAGGAACTGCTCGAACAGGCCGCCCTGCCCCACCCGGGACATCGATTCGGCCACCAGCTGCAGGTCGCCCCGGGCCTCGTAGACGCCGAGCCGCCCGCGCACGTCCACCAGCTCGCCGTCGCGCGGGTTGAAGTCGAGCAGACCCGCCGCGCGCCGGAACATCGCGCAGCGCACCTGGCCCTGCGCATCCTTCAGCGAAAAATAGCAGTGCCCGCTGGAGGCCCGGGAGAACCCGGCGATCTCGCCACGGACCGCGACCGGGTTGAAGCGGGCGTCGAGCGCGTCCCCGACGGCGCGGCACAGCGCGCCGACCGGCCAGACGCGCGCACCCGCGGGCGAGCCGGGCTCAAGCATGGTGCGGCCGGCCGGGCGGCCCGGAATCGGGGAAGAGATCGGGGAAGAGGACTGCTGTTTTTTTCATCGAACTGTCGCATGCCAATGCCGGCGCGGGCCGGGGTCGCAATCCGCCGGTTTGCGCACAAACTTATCCACACGATCTGTGGGCGACCGGCTGGCGGGCCGGCACCGACTGGGAGGCGTATCGCCGAAGGCCTGCGCCATAATCCCGGCCGACATCGTCATACGCCACCGGAGGGAGTCCTTTTGTTCTCGATCATACAAGCGGCCGGATGGCCGATATGGCCCCTGGTGCTGTGCTCCGTACTGGCGCTGGCCCTCGTCATCGAGCGTTTCCTGAGCCTGAAGACCTCGAAAGTGGCCCCGCCGAAACTGCTGGACGAGGCGATCGCCGTGTCGGCCCGGTCGGTGCCCGGCCCCGACGTGGTGACCCAGCTGGAGCAGAACTCGGTCCTGGGCACGGTGCTGGCCAGCGGCTTCCGGGCCCTCAACAGCAATCCCAGCTGCAGCGAGAGCGATCTGCGCGCCGCCATTGAAGGCGCGGGCCGCAGCGCGGCGCACCGGCTGGAGCGCTACCTGAGCGCCCTGGCCACCATCGCATCGGCCGCACCCCTGCTGGGCCTGCTGGGCACGGTGATCGGGATGATCGAGATCTTCGGATCGCAGTCGGGCAGCGGCGCGGCCAGCGGCGGCGGCAACCCGGCGCAACTGGCGCAGGGTATTTCGATCGCCCTCTACAACACCGCCTTCGGGTTGATCGTGGCGATTCCGTCGCTGATCTTCTGGCGCTATTTCCGTGGCCGGGTCGATGCCTACCTGCTGACGCTGGAGTTGGCGGCCGAGCGCTTCGTGCGGCACCTGAACCCGTTGCGCAAGTCCTGATCCCCACGCCGCCATGAGCCTCAATTTCCGCGGGCGCTCCCGCATGGATTTCCGCAGCGGCAGCCGCGACGAGCCCGAGATCAACCTGATCCCGTTCATCGACGTGCTGCTGGTGGTGCTCATCTTCCTGATGCTCTCCACCACCTACAGCCGCTTCACCGAGATCCAGCTGCGGCTGCCGGTGGCCGACGCCCAGGCGATGCGCGACTACCAGAAGGAGGTGCTGGTCTCGGTCAGCAGCGACGGCCGGTTCACCGTCAACAAGACACCGATGGCCTCGGGCTCGGTCGATGCCCTGAGCAAGGCGCTCGGCGCCGCCGCGAAGGCCGGCCGCGAGACGGTGGTGATCATCAGCGCCGACGCCAGCGCGCCGCACCAGACCGTCGTGGCGGTGATGGAAGCCGCCCGCCGCGCCGGCCTGGGCCAGATCACCTTCGCCACCCAGAGCAGCGCGCGCGCCGGCGGCACGCCCTGAGCCGCCGATGACGCCCGGCCGGGGCCTGCGATCGCGGCTGCAGGACGCGTGGCTCGGCCGGGGAGCGCTGGCGCGGGCCCTGCTGCCGGTGTCGTGGATCTACCGCGCCCTGTGGAATGTGCGCCGGGCCGGCTACCGGCGCGGCTGGTGGCCCACCGAGCGTGTCGGCGTCCCGCTGATCGTGGTCGGCAACGTGGTGGCCGGCGGGGCCGGCAAAACGCCGACGGTGATCGCCGTGGTGGAGCATCTGCAGCGCCGGGGACTGCGGGTCGGCGTCGTCTCGCGCGGCTACGGGCGCAGCGCGCCGACCGATCGGGACGACGACATCCGCGCCGTGTCGCCGCAGGACGCGCCCCGGTCGGTCGGCGACGAGCCGCTGCTCATCCGCCGGCGCACCGGTGCGCCGGTCTTCGTCGGCCGCCAGCGCGCCGCCACCGCCCGCCGCCTGCTGGCCGGGCATCCCGACGTGCAGCTGATCGTCTGCGACGACGGGCTGCAGCACCTGGCCCTGGGCCGCGACATCGAGATCTGCGTGTTCGACGACCGCGGTGCCGGCAACGGCTGGCTGCTGCCCGCCGGCCCGCTGCGGGAGCCCTGGCCCCGCCCGGTGGACCTGGTGCTGCACACCGGCGCACGGCCCGCATTCGCCGGCTACCGGGGCGAGCGCCGCCTGGCCGACCATGCGCTGCAGTCGGACGGCACCGCGCTGCCGCTGGCCGCATTGGCCCGCGTTCCACTGCACGCCGTCGCCGGCATCGCGCATCCGGAGGCGTTCTTCTCGATGCTGCGCGCGAGGGGCCTGACCGTCACGGCCACGACCGCGCTGCCCGATCACTATGATTTCGATAGCTGGAAGCCGGCGCCGGCGGCCGACCAGCGCCTCGTTTGCACCGAAAAAGACGCGCCCAAGCTCTGGCAGGTCGCACCGGACGCCCTGGCGGTGCCGCTGGCCTTCTCGCCGGAGCCGGCCTTCCTCGCCGCGCTGGACGATCTGGTCGATGCCCAGTTGGCGCAGCTATCATCGCCCGCTCACGACGCCGCCCAAGGAAAGCCATGATCGACAGCAAACTTCTCGAACTGCTGGTGTGCCCCGTCACCAAGGGCCCGCTGGCGTACGACCGCGAGAAGGACGAGCTGACCTCGCGCAGCGCCCGCCTGGCCTACCCGATCCGGGACGGCATTCCGATCCTTCTGGAGAACGAGGCCCGCACCTTGTCCGACGAAGAACTCGGCCTGTAGCCAACCCGCCTGCCATGGCCGCCCTGCCCTTCACCGCCCTGGTCCCCGCCCGGCTCGCCTCGACCCGGCTGCCCGACAAGCCGCTGGCCGACATCGGCGGTCTGCCGATGGTGGTGCGGGTCGCGCGCCAGGCCATCGCCTCCGGCGCGGTGCGCACCGTGGTGGCGGCCGACCATCCGACCATCGTCGCCGCCTGCGAGCGCCACGGCGTCGAGGCCCTCCTGACGCGCCAAGACCATGCCTGCGGCAGCGACCGTCTGGCCGAAGCCTGCGACCTGCTGCGGTTGCCGGACGATGCCGTCGTCGTCAACGTGCAAGGCGACGAGCCGCTGGTGCCGCACGCGCTGGTGGCGGCCGTGGCCGCGGC
This sequence comes from Sphingomonas sp. NCPPB 2930, assembly GCA_042867185.1. Taxonomy (GTDB): domain Bacteria; phylum Pseudomonadota; class Gammaproteobacteria; order Burkholderiales; family Burkholderiaceae_C; genus Xylophilus. Next base: position 9,783 of record JBHZQV010000012.1, read on the forward strand.
GCTGCATGCGCGCCCCGAGGCCAGCATCTCGACCGCGGCGCATCCGATCGACGCGCTGGCCGACTACCTCGACCCGAACGTGGTGAAGGTGGTCGCCGACGCATCGGGCCTGGCGCTGTACTTCAGCCGTGCCCCGATCCCGTGGCTGCGCTCGACCGGCGCGCCCGCCCTGCCCAGCCCGGCCCCGCTGCGGCACGTGGGCCTGTATGCCTACCGGGTGAAGTTCCTGCGGGCCTTTCCGCAGCTCGCGCAGTCGCCGCTGGAGATCACCGAGGCACTGGAGCAGCTGCGCGCGCTGTGGCACGGCCACCGCATCGCGGTGCACCTGACGCCCGATGCGCCGGGCACCGGCGTCGACACGCCGCAAGACCTGGCGCGGGTGCGCGCGCTGTTCGCCTGAAACCAGGCCGAGACAGCGGCGCGGGGGGCGCTGGCGGGGGGCGGCTCCCCCTCGAAAACCCTGTAAGCCTGCATGCTATCCTCCCGCGCAAGTCGGAGCACCGCACCCGCCCTTCCCCGCCCGTTCTCTGCGGCGCACCGCGCGGCCAGCGGTGCCACCGCCACATTTCAATTTCCGAGGAGTTCCATGAGACTGATTCTGTTGGGCGCGCCCGGCGCGGGCAAGGGCACCCAAGCCGCTTTCATCTGCGAAAAGTACGGCATCCCTCAGATTTCCACCGGCGACATGCTGCGTGCTGCGGTCAAGGCCGGCACCCCGCTCGGCCTGCAGGCCGATGCGGTCATGAAGTCGGGTGCGTTGGTCAGCGACGGGCTGATCATCGACCTGGTGAAGGAACGCATCGCCCAGCCCGACTGCGACAAGGGCTTCCTCTTCGACGGCTTCCCTCGCACCATTCCGCAGGCCGACGCGATGAAGAGCGCCGGTGTCAGGCTCGACTACGTGCTGGAGATCGACGTGCCGTTCGAGGCGATCATCGACCGCATGAGCGGCCGCCGTTCCCACCCCGCATCGGGCCGTACCTACCACGTAAAGTTCAACCCGCCGAAGACCGAAGGCAAGGACGACGTCACCGGCGAGGAACTCATCCAGCGCGAAGACGACATGGAAGCCACTGTCCGCAAGCGCCTGGAGGTGTACAGCGCCCAGACCCGCCCGCTGGTCGACTACTACGCCGACTGGGCCCGCAAGGAGCCCGACCAGGCGCCCCGCTACCGCGCCATCAGCGGCATCGGCTCGGTCGACGAGATCACCCGCCGTGCGCTCCAGGCACTCGCGGCTTGAAGCGCGTACCACCCCAGCAAAAGGCCGCCATGCGGCCTTTTTTTATGGCGCACGGCCCCAGGGCTCCAACCCTGACGCGCCAGGTGCGTCAGTCGGTCAAAAACACCACACTGCCCGATGCCATCGACAGCATGCTTGCCATTCCGCTGAAACTGTTCAAAAATACAGCTACTGGATATTCAAACAGCATCGCCGCGGAGAAATGACCATGATCGACAGCCATGCAGCCCCCATCAAGCTGACGGCGCGCCAGCAGGAAATTCTGGAGCTCATCAAGCAAGCCGTCGCCCGCACCGGCGCACCGCCCACCCGTGCCGAGATCGCGCAGACCCTGGGCTTCAAGTCCGCCAATGCCGCGGAAGACCATCTGCAGGCCCTGGCACGCAAGGGCGTGATCGAACTGGTGAGCGGCACCTCCCGCGGCATCCGGCTGAGAAGCGACACCCTGCGGTCGCTGCATTCCGGCGGCCAGCTGTCGGTCTCGCTGCCCTTGCCTGGCCTGGCCCAGCTGGCACTGCCGCTGATCGGCCGCGTCGCGGCCGGCTCGCCGATCCTGGCGCAGGAACACGTCGACCGCACCTACTACGTCGAGAGCGGCATGTTCCCGCAGCAACCCGACTATCTGCTGAAGGTGCGCGGTATGTCGATGCGCGACATCGGCATCATTGACGGCGATCTGCTGGCGGTGCTGTCCACCCGCGAAGCCCGCAATGGGCAGATCGTGGTCGCCCGTCTGGGCGAAGAAGTGACCGTCAAGCGCTTTCAGCGGACCGACAACGGCGTCGAACTGCATGCCGAAAACCCCGATTTCGAGCCGATCTTCGTCCAGCCCGACGAGCCGTTCGAGATCGAAGGGCTGGCTGTCGGCCTGATCCGCAACACGATGCTCATGTAGCGTTTTCTGCAGCGCCAGGTGGCGGGCGTTCGACAGGCTCGGTTTCCGAGCACTGGCGGCCCTGGCGACTGCACTTCTTGCAAATCCTGCCGTTCCTGAACCCTCTTCGATCTGGAGTTACGCATGGGATTTGCCGCTATCGCACAGGCAGGGATTTTTGCGCCCCTGTCTTCCTGGATGTCACGCCGCGCATGGGATCGCCAGCCAGCGCACCGTTCTGCCGCAGCACCGGCGGCTCCGGTGCCGCCGTTGCGACTCGTGCCGCGGGGGCAGGTCGGCACAAACGCGGGGGCCGCATCGGTCACCACCGCCCCGACAGGTGCACTCCTGGCCTCGACCGAGCGACCGACCCCTTTGCGGATCGTGCGGATCGTCGAAGGCCGCCAGAGCGCCCAGTACGCGGGACGCATGGTGATTTCCGGCCGCATGGCCGATGTGTGTGCGGAGTTGGAGCGGTTGGCGCCGCAGTGATGCTGCAGCGCCTCGGCCTGCGACGGCTCGGGGCTCGACGGGCCTGCCAGTGGCATCGGCCGCCGGACCCCACCGAAGCCGCGATCGGCACCGTGGGGCGGGCGCCCTGTCGGCCGATCCGGACGACACCCGGGGTTCGTCCCATGGGGTGACAAGGCACAATCGGGGCATGAATATTGTGATCCTCGACGACTACCAGGATGCGGTGCGCAAGTTGCATTGCGCGGCACGACTGGACGCCTATTCCGCCAAGGTCTACACCAACACCGTCAAAGGTCTGGGCCAGTTGTCGGTTCGGCTGCGCGATGCCGAAATCATCGTCCTGATCCGGGAGCGAACACAGATCAACCGCCAGTTGATCGAGAAGCTGCCGCGGCTCAAACTGATCGCGCAGACCGGCAAGGTCGGCAGCCACGTCGACGTGCAGGCCTGTACCGAGCGCGGTGTGGCGGTGGCCGAGGGTGTCGGCTCCCCGATCGCCCCCGCCGAGCTGACCTGGGCGCTGATCATGTCGGCCATGCGCCGCCTGCCGCAGTACATCGCCAACCTGAAGCATGGCGCCTGGCAGCAGTCGGGCCTGCGCGCAGGGTCCATGCCGCCGAACTTCGGCGTCGGCAACGTGCTGCGGGGCAAGACGCTGGGCATCTGGGGCTACGGAAAGATCGGCCAGTTGGTCGCCGGCTATGCGCAGGCGTTCGGCATGCATGTCCGGGTATGGGGACGCGACGCGTCGCGTGCCAAGGCGCGGGCCGACGGCTACCAGGCCGCCAACAGCCGCGAAGAGTTTTTCCAGCAATGCGACATCGTGACCTTGCATCTGCGGCTCAACGACGAGACCCGTGGCATCGTCAAGCTCGACGATCTGCTGTGCATGAAGCCCACCGCGTTGATCGTCAATACGTCGCGCGCGGAGCTGATGGAGCCTGACGCCTTGCTCACCGCGCTCAACCGGGGCCGCCCCGGCATGGGCGCGGTCGATGTATTCGAAACCGAGCCCCCCCTGCAAGGCCACGCCCTGCTCCGTCTGGAAAACTGCATCTGCACGCCGCACATCGGTTACGTGGAGCAGGACAGCTACGAGATGTACTTCGGTGCCGCCTTCGACAACGTCATCAACTACATCAAGGGTGCTCCGACCAACATCGTGAACCCGGGTGCGCTGCAGGTCCGGCGCTGAGCGCGAAGATTTTCTGATGCACCGACCGACGGCGCCTACTGCGGCAGTGCATGTCCTGCCGCTGTGTCGCATCCCGCGCCTACCCGACCGGGCCGCAGCCAGGGCGGCCGTGGCCACCTGACGCGGGCTGTCGTCAACTTTCGGATTTCGGGGCTTTGCCCTGGTTGAGCGTTTCCAGGTCCAGCAGGTCGAAGTCGATCAGATTGCTGTCGGTCCGTGGCGCCGGACCGAAGCCGGCGGGTGCGGCAGGCGCGCTCGTATTGGCATCGGCGCGTGGCTCCGGGGGCATCTCAAAGCTGAGGGGCTCCAGGCCGATGTCTTCGATGTCCTGGTTCTTTTGCAGCGCTTCCAGCGAGAAGCTCGGACGGTAGTCGTCGACGACTCCGGACACCGGTGCCAAACCAGCCGTATCGGGCGACCGCTCTGGCTGGAACGAGACGACGGACCTGTCCTCGCTCGGGTCTGCCAGGACGGCCGCGCCGGCGCCGGCCGACAAAGCACCGCGCGCCCCACCCCCCTGGCGGGACGTCGGATCCTGCTGGATCGCGATCCGCGCCACCGCATGCAGCAGCAGGAGTTCACGGTAGGCCTCCAGCTCGAACGGTGCAGCGGGCCGATGGTCGGGCTTGCGGAAGAGGTAGTCCTCCACCACGTCCAGGACATCTTCGCGTTCCCAGTGCGCTTCGATCCGCGCCAGAGCTTCCGGATAGTCCTCCAGGCGACGCCGGCTTTTGAGGAAGCCTGCGAAGACCGGCACGTCGGCGTTGAAGCTGGCGTTGAACTCGTCCCGCAGTTTCCGGTACGCATCGGTCAGGCTCAGCGTGTGCAGGATCTTCAGCAGGTCGAGGTACACCGCCGGGTTCACGCCCGGGTGCGCGGCGATGTAGCCCTGCAGCAGTTCGATCGCCTGCTCGTACTGGCCCAGGGACACGTAGAACTCGGCGTTCTGCTGCACGTCGAGCAAGGCATCGGTGTCAAGCTGGCGCAGCTCGTGCGCGGCCGCGGCCGCCGCGGCGGCGGAGCTGGAGCCGGTCGCAGGGGGCGGCGCCGCATCGACGATCGGCTGCGCGGGCCCGGCCTCGGCGACGACCGGGTGGCTGACCAGCGCAGCGGGCACAAAGGTCGGCACGGCCGGTGCAACCCGCTGCGACGGCTCGGGCGGCGCAGGTGCCACGGACACGGGGGTGGTCGGACGTGCCGCGGTGGCAGGGGGTACCTCGGCGGGAAACGGCTCCAGCACCGAGTCCTGGAAAGCCGGTGCGACCTGCGCAGGCTCCGGCGACTGGCGAGACCGCCACCATACGGCGCCCGACGCGTCCCGCTTGCCCGAGCGGCCAAGCAAAAAGAAGACGAGCGCCGCCACCAGGAGCGCCAACGCACCCAGGGCGCCCCACAGGTAGAGCTGGCGGTCGCTTTCGGCCTGGTCGATCCGGGCCTGCAATTCCGCTTCGCGGGCCCGGTCGCGTGCCGCGCTGCTCTGCAGCGTCTTCACCTGGTCCTGCAGCGTCTGGACACTGCGGGTCTGGTCCGCATCGGCCACAGCGGCTGTCTCGGGCGAGGTTTCCGCGAACAGGCGGCGCCATGCGGCGGCGGCCATCGCCCGCTGTTCGGGCGTTACCGTCGCGGCCGGCGCGACCATGTCGAACGACGGCCGCAGCGGCAGGTCGTGTTCTTCGAGCCATTCGGTCGGCGACTGCAGCTCGAGCCGGGGCACTCCCGGTGCCGGGGCCTTCCGGGCCGGTGCGGCCTCGGCGCGGCGCGGCGCGGTCGGTCGGGACGCGGGAGCCGGCCGCGCAGTGCCGGCGGCCGGCGCGCCACGGCCGGATGCGGACGACGGCGCCGTACGGCCGGCAGACCCGTTGTCGACAGATGCGAGCGGCGGCAGTGCGGCGCCGTTGCCGCGGCGCGGCTGCTCAGTCATCGGGCGATCCGGCACCACGATGGCCGGCGCAGGATCGGCCTGTGCGGTGGGGGACGAGGCGAGCAGCACGTAGCGGCGGGACAGACCTTGTCCGCAGCCGGCCCGCAGGTTGACCGACACGACCGGCTCGTTCACCGCAATGGCCGAGACGAGCTGGATGCGCACCTGCGACGACTGCGTGCCCGGCAAGGTGGCGACCTGCACCCGCGACGGATCGACACGGGTTTCGCCATAGAAGAGTTCGGCCTGTGCGCACGCCGAACCACCGTCCGACGGGCCGTCCAGCGCCAGGTCGAACGTCAGCTGGAGCGGCTGGCCCACGACGGCGGCGCCGCGCGGCGACCCCAGCGAAAGCGCGTGGCCTGCCGATGCGGCGGCCAGCATTGCGATGCCGAGGACGGTTTTACTGCTTATCACGCGCGGGCTTCTCCATGTCGGGCGATTCTGTCACACGGCTTCACAAATCCATGGCGTGATAATTACCCCATGCATAAGGTTTATCCCACCACCGCCGTCATCGGCGCAGGCGCCATGGGCCGCGGTATCGCGCAGATGGCTGTACAGGCCGGCAGTTCCGTCCAGATATTCGACCGGCAACCCGGCGCGGCCGACGAGGCCGTGAAGGCCATCCGCGCCCAGTGGGACCGCCTGGTCGAAAAAGGCCGGCTGACCGCCGACGCCGCCGCGGACCATGCCGGCCGGCTGTCGGTCGCCGAATCGCTGCAGGCGCTGTCGTCCGTCAGCCTGGTGGTCGAGGCGATCGTCGAGCAGATCGATGCCAAGCGCCAGCTGTTCGCCGCGCTCGAAGACATCGTGGCCGCCGATACGGTGCTGGCGACCAACACATCGTCTCTTTCCGTCACCGCGATCGCGGCATCGCTGCGGCATCCCGAACGCTTCGCTGGCCTGCATTTCTTCAATCCCGTGCCGTTGATGAAGGTGGTGGAGGTGGTCGCCGGCTTGCGCACTGCACCGGCCACCTGCGACGCACTGCAGGCATATGTCGCGCAGATGGGCCATACGGCGGTAAGGGCCGAAGATACACCCGGATTCATCGTCAACCACGCCGGCCGCGGTTACGGCACCGAAGCGCTGCGCATCGTGGGCGAAAACGTGGCGGATTTCGCGACCATCGACCGCATCCTGCGCGACCAGATCGGCTTCAAGCTCGGCCCTTTCGAGCTGATGGACCTGACCGGCCTGGATGTCTCGCATCCAGTGATGGAATCGATCTACGACCAGTACTACCAGGAGCCGCGCTACCGCCCGAGTGCGATCACCGCCCAGCGCCTGGCCGGCAAGATGCTGGGCCGCAAGACCGGCGAAGGCTTCTACCGCTATGCCCAGGGCAAGGCCGAGGTGCCGGAGGAGCCGCCGGTGCCGGTGGTGGACGACATGCCGCCGGTCTGGGTGTCGCCGCGCGCCGCGCGCCGGGGCGAGTTGCTGCAACTGCTGAAGGACCTGGGCGCGACGGTGGAGACCGGCGTTTCGCCCTCCCCCCACGCACTCACGATCGTGGCGCCGCTGGGCTTCGACATCACCACCGTGGCGGTGGTCGAGCGGCTCGATCCGGCGCGCACCGTCGGCATCGACCTGCTGGCCGCCGACACCGCCACCAAACGCCGCGTGCTGGCGGTCAATCCCGCCACCCGCCGCGACATGCGCGATGCGGCGCACGCCCTGTTCGCGCGCGACGGCAAGCCGGTCAGCGTGGTGCGCGACAGCGGCGGCTTCGTGACCCAGCGGGCGGTGGCGACCATCGTCAACATCGCCTGCGACATGTGCCAGCAGGGCGTCTGCACGCCGCAGGACCTGGACACCGCCGTGACGCTGGGCCTGGGCTATCCCACCGGGCCGCTGGCGCTGGGCAACCTGCTCGGCCCGACCAACATCCTCGAGGTGCTGTTCAACCTGCAGACGGTCTACGGCGATCCGCGCTATCGCCCGAGCCCCTGGCTGCGCCGCCGTGGCGCGATCGGCCTGAGCCTGCTGCACACCGAAGACTAGGCGGCGCGCCTTTCCGACGCCGCTGTCGCTGCCCTCCGCACCCCACCACAAAGGCCCGCATGCCCGCCGAGCTCAAGACCAGCAGCCATGGAGCGACCATGGTGCTCACGCTGCACAACCCCGAGCAGCGCAACGCGCTCGGCCCCGCGATGTATGCCGCCGGCATAGAGGCGCTGAATGCCGCGGGGTCCGAAGTGCGCTCGGTGGTGATCGTCGGCGCGGGTGGATTCTTCTGCGCCGGCGGCGACCTGCAGCGCCTGCAGCACAACCGCCAGGAACCGCCCGAGGTCCAGGCGCAGAGCATCGATGCGCTGCACCTCTGGCTGGAGGAGATCCGCTCGTTCCCCTGCCCGGTGATCGCGGCGGTGGAAGGCGCGGCGGCCGGCGCCGGCTTCGCGTTGGCGCTGGGCTGCGACTTCATCGTGGCCGCCAGCAACAGCGTCTTCGCGATGTCGCACACCGGCGTGGCGCTGTCGCCCGACGGAGGCGGCTCGTGGCAGCTCGCGCGCTTCTTGCCGCGCCAGCTGGCCAGCGAGCTCATCATGCTGGGCCAGCGGATCGACGCCGAGCGGCTTCGGCACTTCGGCATCGTCAACCGGGTCTGCGCGCCGGGCAGCGCGCTGGACGAGGCGCTGGCGCTGGCGGAACAACTCAACCAGCGCGCGCCCAACGCGATCGCCAGCGTCAAGGAACTGCTGAGCGGCGCGATGGACACGCCGCTCAGCCGGCACCTGGCCCGGGAGCGCGACCAGTTCGTGCTGAACCTGCACCACGCCAATGCCGGCATCGGCATCGGCGCCTTCCTCGGCAAGACGACGCCCACTTACGAGTAGAAAGTGGCTGGAGCCGGCGCCGGGCGCCGGCCTCTAGCTATCAATCGAGTAGCGTGCGGCGAGCGGGCGATTCCCTCCCGCACCCCGGCCCCAGTCACCCACACGACAGACCATGGACGAACCGATTCTTACCATCGAAGAACGCGAGGCGATCAATTCCGGTCGCTGGTTTTCTTCTTTGTCTCCCTCCCTGCGGCACGACATCCTCCGATGCGCATACGTCAAACGCTACAAGGACGGCGAACTGCTGGCGGCCCGTGGCGACTCGCCCGAAGAGTGGGTGGCGTGCGCCCGCGGCGCTGTACGGGTCAGCTCGACCTCGGTGTCGGGCAAGCAGATCACCCTGACCTATGTGGAGCCGGGCATCTGGTTCGGCGACGTGGCCTTCTTCGACGGCGAGAAGCGTACCCACGACTGCTATGCCCACGGCGACACCACCACCCTGTGCGTCGCGCGGGCCGATTTCCGCAAGATCCTGTCGGCCCATGTCGAGCTGTACGAAGCGCTGCTGCGGCTGCATGCCCGCCGCATCCGCACGCTGTTCGGGCTGGTGGAAGACCTCAACACCCTGCCCCTGCGGGCGCGGCTGGCCAAGCAACTGGGCCATCTGGCCCGCAGCTACGGCGTGCCCAGCCTGGGCGACAACAACGAGATCCGCATCTCGCTCCACCTGGCCCAGGAAGAACTGGCCCAGCTTCTCGGAGCCTCGCGCCAGCGGGTGAACCAGGAGCTGAAGACGATGGAGCGCGAGGACGTGATCCGCATCGAAACCGCCGGTCTGGTGGTGCGCGACCGCCAGGCGTTGCGCAGCATCGGCGACGCAGACCACTGACCGGGGCCCCGCGGGCCCTCGATTGACAAAGGCCCCATGACGACCGCCAGCTACAGCCACTTCGAAGGCACCCGCCCCGTTTCCGACCAGTACGCGATCGACGTACCCGCACTGCAAGACTGGCTCTCCACCCGCGTCGAAGGCTTCGAAGGGCCGCTGTCGGTCGAGATGTTCAAGGGCGGTCAGTCCAACCCCACCTACAAGCTGGTCACACCGTCGAGCGCGTACGTGCTGCGCTCCAAGCCCGGCCCGGTCGGCAAGCTGCTGCCCTCGGCCCATGCGATCGAACGCGAATTCGCCGTGATGCGCGGCCTGTACGACACCGCCGTGCCGGTGCCCCGGATGCATGTGCTGTGCGAAGACGAGTCGGTCATCGGCCGGGCCTTCTACGTCATGGAATTCATGCAGGGCCGGGTGCTCTGGGACCAGACCCTGCCGGGCATGACGTCGCAAGAGCGGGCCGCGCTCTACGACGAGATGAACCGGGTCATCGCCGCGCTGCATACCGTCGACCACCGGGCCTGCGGCCTGGAAAACTACGGCAGGCCGGGCAACTATTTCGAGCGCCAGATCGCCCGCTGGAGCCGCCAGTACCAGGCGTCGGTCACCGTGCCGATCCCGGAGATGGACCGGCTGATGGAGTGGCTGCCGGCGCACATGCCCGCCAGCGCCCACGACGAGCGGCACACCGGCATCGTGCACGGCGACTACCGGCTCGACAACCTGATGTTCCACCCGACCGAGCCGAAGGTGCTGGCGGTGCTCGACTGGGAGCTGTCGACGCTCGGCCATCCGCTGGCCGATATCAGCTACCACTGCATGGCCTGGCATATCCCGCAGGGGTCGTTCCGCGGCATCGGCGGTGTCGATATCGCAGCGCTCGGCATTCCGTCGGAGGCCGGGTACATCGCGCGGTACTGCGAACGCACCGGTATCGCGACGCCTGCAGAGCTGGCGCCGGACTGGAATTTCTACCTGGCCTACAACATGTTCCGGATCGCCGCGATCCTGCAGGGCATCGCCAAGCGGGTGGAGGCAGGTACCGCCTCCAGCGCGCAGGCGGTCGCCTCGGGCGCCGGTGCGCGGCCGATGGCCGAACTGGCATGGCGTTTCGCCCTGAAGGCTTGAGCATCTTCGGAACCACCGCGCTGCGCGATTTCTGTAACAGTCTGATGGGTGCCCATCGCATCCGCGAGGGCTTTGCCAGATACTGGCGCTGTGTTCAATCCAACAGGAAACGCCATGAAAACGACACGCACCACCTTCCGTCCTCTGCCTGCCGCACTGCTGCTGGCCACCCTGGCTTTCGGCTTCACCGCCCAGGCCCAAACCACTGCGACACCGCCGGCAGAAACCGCCGTATCGCCCGCTCCCGCCCAGCCGGGTGCCGGCAAGCGCGCGGTCGAGGGCACCAAGCGCACCGCACGCCGTGCGGGCAACGCCACCAAGCGCGGCGCCAAGAAGGCGGTCAACGCCACCGAGAACGTGGCCGAGCGCGCAGGCGGTGCGGTTCGCCGCACGGGCGAGCGTATCGGCGACAAGTTGCCGCCCGCACCGCGCGACCAGGGCCTGAGCGGACAAGGTCAACCACGGGTGCCGACGAACTGATCGGCATAGCGCCTGTCGCGCTGCACCGCTCGGTGCGACTCCCCCTCAACCCGCCGCTGGCGGGTTTTGTCCTACATGGGCTCGCGATAGGTGGGGTTGGCGTTGTTTGGCGCCGGTTGTTAGATTGGAGCCCTCTGTCGCAGGCATTGCGATCCTTTTTCCATGACCGGAGATGTCCATGATTACTTCCAGCAACGGCGACCACAACCTCCCCAACGATGTCGATCCCGATGGTGTCGTAGGACGGGCGGCCAGCAAAGCCTACGAGACGGTCGATCGTGCAGCACTGTCCGCACAGGACGGTTGCAACCGCCTCAACAATCTCGCAGAAGAGATCGTCGACATGCCACGCAACACGATCCGCGAGAATCCGATCGCAGCGGTCACGCTGGCCCTCTCCGTCGGCTATCTGCTGGGTCGTCTGGGACGCTGAGAGCACACACCGGAACCGATAATGCAAAAGGGGCGAATCTTGCGATTCGCCCCTTTTGCATTGGAAGCCGACTCAATCGCCGACCGGCTCGGGCTGAATCACCCGCTCCACTTCTTCGTCGAAGGGCACATTGCTCGGCTCGATCAAGCCCTCGCCCGGACGGGGTGCGTCGATGTCGTCGATCGGGTCCTCGTCAGGAATGTCTTCGATGTTCGGAAATTCTGGATTGGTAGCCATTGGAGCTCCTGGAAATGATGGGTGGGAAACATCAACGGCAAGACGCCGGCAATCAGTATCGGCGCCGTTATGATCGTTGGTCGGTAAAAATTTCAACTTGGTGTGAGCGTTGCAAAAAGCGACATACCTTCCACATCCCCTACCTGCCCGTAGCTCAGTTGGATAGAGCATCAGCCTTCTAAGCTGAATGTCACAGGTTCGATCCCTGTCGGGCAGGCCACGTGCCTCAGCGGTTGAAGTGCATCGACACCGTCGGCCACACGAAGGTCGCTGCCATCAGGAACCGTGGATGCGCCAGGAAATAGACGCTCATCCGGGACGACCGCCGGCCGGTCGACGCCGCAACCGGTGCACCGACGACAGGTGCTGCCTTGGTATTGCCATGCTCGGAATTGATTGCAGAAGTATTCATGTCATCTCCGCTTAGAAAGTGAATGAAGAGACTCTGAATTTCCAGCACCAAGGCCGCCCTCAGTAGACAGGGCGTCTTGCTGTGGGAGGACGCCGACAGCGCACGCACCCACCCACGCAGTCGGGGCGCCCTGCCCCTGCCCGGTCAGCCCGTGTTGCGCAGCCCCGCCGCGATGCCGTTGATCGAGATATGGATGCCCGTCTGCACCCGCTCGTCCCCCTGCCCGGCCCGGTAGCGGCGCAGCAATTCGACCTGTAGATGGTGCAGGGGGTCGATATACGGAAAACGGTGGCGGATCGAGCGCGCCAGCGAACTGTTGTGGGTCAGGCGCTGTTTTTCGCCGGTGATCTGGGCCAGCGCGTCGGCGGTGCGCTGCCATTCGGCTTCGATCTGCGAAAAGATCTTTTTGCGCAGCCGGGCATCGGCGACCAGTTCCGCATACCGCGACGCGAGCGCCATGTCGCTCTTGGCCAGCACCATGTCCATGTTGGAGAGCAGCGTCCGGAAGAACGGCCACTGCCGGTACATCTTCTGCAGCAAGGCGAGGCGCGCCGCGCGTTGCGTCCTCGCGGCCGCCGCCGGCCCCCCCTCGGCCGCGCCCACAAACGCCACGAAGGCCGATCCGAACCCGTACCAGCCCGGCAGCGTCAGCCGGCACTGGCCCCAGCTGAAGCCCCACGGAATGGCGCGCAGGTCTTCGATCTGCTGGCTCGCCTTGCGCGACGCCGGGCGCGATCCGATGTTGAGCTCCGCAATCTCCCGGATCGGGGTCGAGCCGAAGAAGTACTCGGTGAAGCCCGGGGTTTCGTAGACCAGCGCGCGGTAGGCGGCCATGCTGGCGGACGAGAGCTCTGCAGCCGCTTGCAGGAAGGCCTTGGTGGCGGGCTTGGTCGGCTGCAGCAGCGTGGCCTCCAAGGTCGCGGCCACCAGGGTTTCCAGGTTGCGCCGGCCGATCTCGGGGTTGGCGTATTTGGAGCCGATCACTTCGCCCTGCTCGGTCAGCCGGATCTGGCCGCGCACCGTGCCCGGCGGCTGCGCCAGGATCGCCTGGTAGCTCGGGCCGCCGCCGCGCCCCACGGTACCGCCGCGGCCGTGGAACATCCGCAGCTGGATGCGGTGCGACACCGCCAGCTGGTCGAACAACTCGACCAGCGCGATCTCGGCGCGGTACAGCTCCCAGTTGCTGGTGAAGATGCCGCCGTCCTTGTTGCTGTCGGAGTAGCCGAGCATGATGTCCTGCTCGGCGCCGCTGCGCTGCACCAGCGCGGCGATGCCGGGCAGCGCATAGAAGTCGCGCATGATCGGCGCCGCGTTGCGCAGGTCTTCGATGGTCTCGAACAGCGGCACCACGATCAGGCCCGCGACGGCGGCCGCGTCCAGGCTGCCGCGCAGCAGGCCCACCTCTTTCTGCAGCAGCAGCACCTCGAGCAGGTCGCTCACCGTTTCGGTATGGCTGATGATGTAGTGCTTGATCGCCTGCGCACCGTAGCGCTCCCGCATCGTGCAGGCGGCTTCGAAGATCGCGATCTCGCTCTGCGCCAGCTGGGAATACTCGGCGCCCAGCACCCGCAGCGGCCGGGCATCGCTCAGCAGGCGCAGCAGCAGTGCCTGGCGGCTCGCCTCGTCGAGCGTCGCATAGCCCGGCTCGACCCGTGCGACGGCCAGCAGCTCGGCGACCACCGCCTCGTGCTTGTCCGAACTCTGGCGCAGGTCGACCGTCGCCAGATGGAAGCCGAACACCTCTGCCGCACGCAGCAAGGGCCGCAGCCGCTGCATCGCCAGCGCTTCGCCGTGGTGGGTGGCGAGCGATGCCTCGATCACCCGCAAATCCGCCAGGAACTCTTCCGCACGCGGGTACGGGTTCTGCGGCGCGACCGCATGGCGGGCGGCCTCGCCGCCGGTAAGCGTCTTGAGCGTCGCCGCCAGCCGGGCGTAGATGCCGGTCAGCGCCCGCCGGTACGGCTCGTCCTGGCGGTGCTCGCTCGGGTCGGGCGAGCGTTCGGCCAGGGCCTGCATGGACGGCGCCACCCCGACCAGCCGCGCCGACATCGACAGCTCGCCGCCCAGGTAGTGCACCTCGGTGAGGAAGTGGCGCAGCGCCACCTCGGACTGGCGGCGCAGTGCGTACTCCAGCGTGTCGGCGCTCACGTTGGGATTGCCGTCGCGGTCGCCGCCGATCCACTGGCCCATGCGGAAGAAGCTCGCGACCGGCTGGGCGCCCAGCTCCCGCTCCAGCCCGGCATACAGCTTGGGAATCTCGCGGAGGAAGGTGGCCTCGTAGTAGCTCAGCGCGTTCTCGATCTCGTCGGCCACGGTGAGCTTGCTGTAGCGCAGCAGCCGGGTGTGCCAGAGCTGCATCACCCGGGCCCGCAGCTGGGTCTCGTTGGCCGCCATCTCGCGCGGCGTCAGCGCGTCCTTGGTGCCGCCGTGGTACTCGCCGCGGGCCTTGATGTCGTCGCGCGCCGTCAGCAGTTGGGCGATGCCGCGCTCGGCATCCAGGATGCTCTTGCGCTGCACTTCGGTCGGGTGGGCGGTGAGCACCGGCGAGACATAGCTCGACGCCAGCGTCTGCGAGATCGCTTTCGGCGAAATGCCGGCCCAGCGCAGGCGGGCCATCGCGACCTCGACGCTGCCCTCCTGCGTGTCGCCGGCGCGCTCGTGGATGGCGCGGCGGCGGATGTAGTGCCGGTCTTCGGCCAGGTTGGCCAGGTGGCTGAAATAGGTGAAGGCCCGGATCACCCGCACCGTCTGGTCGCCCGAAAGCGACTTGAGCAGCTTCTTCAGCGCCCGGTCGGCCTCCTGGTCGGCGTCGCGGCGAAAGGCCACCGAGAGCTTGCGCACCTGCTCGACCTGCTCGTACGCGGCCACGCCGTCCTGCTCGCGGATCACGTCGCCGAGAATGCGCCCCAGGAGCCGGATATCGTCGACCAGCGGCTGCTCGGTGGTCTTTCGGCGGCGCACGCCGGTCTCTGGTTCGGGCAGGTTCATGGCCGGGTTCCGTGGTGGGCTGGGGGAGCGGGATGATGCACCGCAGCATGCTAGCATCACCGGCTTTGCCGGCACGTCCTCGGTAACGCGCATGACCCCTACTCCCCTGACCCTCGTCATCGCCACCCGCGAAAGCCGGCTCGCGCTCTGGCAGGCCGAACATGTCCGTGCCAAATTGCAGGCCCAGGGCCACACCGTCACCCTGCTGGGCATGACGACCAAGGGCGACCAGATCCTCGACCGCTCGCTCAGCAAGGTCGGCGGCAAGGGCCTCTTCGTCAAGGAGCTGGAGAACGCGCTGGAAGACGGCCGGGCCGACCTGGCGGTGCACTCGCTCAAGGACGTGCCGATGGACCTGCCGCCCGGCTTTTCGCTGGCCTGCGTGATGGAGCGCGAAGACCCGCGCGACGCGTTCGTCTCGCCGCACTACGCCAGCCTCTCGGCATTGCCGCAGGGCGCGGTGGTCGGCACCTCCAGCCTGCGCCGCTCGGTACTCGTCCATGCGCTGCGGCCCGATCTGAAGATCGAGCCCCTGCGCGGCAATCTGGACACCCGCCTGCGCAAGCTCGACGAAGGCCGCTACGACGGCATCGTGCTGGCCGCCGCCGGCCTGCTGCGGCTGGACCTGGCCGCGCGCATCCGCGAATCCTTCGGCCCCGAGACGATGCTGCCCGCGGCCGGCCAGGGCGCGCTGGGCATCGAGATCCGCTCCGACCGTCAAGAGCTGTTCGCCGCGCTGGCACCCCTGAGCCACGAGACCACCTGGATGGCCGTCAACGCAGAGCGGGCGGTGAGCCGCGGCATGGGCGGCAGCTGTTCGATGCCGCTGGCCGCCCATGCGCACTTCGACGGTGGCCGGCTTTCCTTGCGCGCCGTCTGGGGCGATGTCGAGCATCCCGGCACGCTGGTGCGGGCCGAAGGCGCGGCGGCGGTCGCCACGCTCGCCGACGCCACTGCCCTGGGCGAGGCGGTGGTCGCGCAACTGCGGGCCCACGGCGCCCACTGAGCCGCACGGCCGTGTCGCGCGGATTGGCCCATCGCCCCATGCATCTGATCGTCACCCGGCCCGCGCGCGAAGCCGGCGAATGGGTCGCGGCGCTGCAGGCGCGCGGCGTGGTGGCGCGTGCACTGCCCCTGATCGATATCGCGCCGCCGCCCGACCGGGCCCCGTTGCAGGCGGCCTGGCAGCGGCTGGCGGGCTACCGCGCGGCGATGTTCGTCAGCGCCAACGCCGCCGACCAGTTCTGCGCCGCACGGCCGCCCGACCAGGCCGCCTGGCCCGCCGGCACCCGCGCATGGGCGCCCGGCCCCGGCACCGCCCAGGCCCTGCGCGCTGCGGGCGTGCCGGCCGACCGCATCGACTCGCCGCCGGCCGACGCCGCGCAGTTCGATTCCGAATCGCTCTGGCAGGTCACCGCGGGCCAGGCCGGCGCCGGCGACCGGGTGCTGGTGGTACGCGGCTCCGATACCGACAGCTCCGCCGCCTCGGCCACCGGACGGGGCAACGGGCGCGAATGGCTGGCGCGGCAACTGGCCGATGCCGGCGCCGCGGTGGATTTCGTGGTCGCCTACCAGCGCCGCGCGCCCGATCCCGCGCATTTCGATGCCGCCGCCGTCCGCGCGGCGGTGCAGGCCGGCGACGTGTGGCTGTTCAGCAGCTCGGCCGCGGTCGCCAATCTCTGCGCCCTGGTGCCCGACCAGAACTGGAACGCGGCGCCCGCCCTGGCCACCCACGCCCGCATCGGCGAGGCCGCGACCCGGGCCGGGTTTTCGCCGGTGGTGCTGTCGCGGCCGGCGCTGGACGACGTGGTGCGCAGCCTGCAGGCCTGGCGCTGAGCCGCCCGGATACGCCAAGGGTGTGCCCGGGGTGCGCCGATAGAATCGCCGGATGATTCCCGAGCCGCTTTCCGACACTGCGGCACCGCCGCGTGCCCACCCGCCCGCCCTGCCGCCGGTGCCGCGCGACCCGTTCGCACGGCCGATGGCGGTGGCCGCGACGCTGATCGCCATCGTGGCCACCGCCGCCAGCGTGATGCTGTGGCAGCGGCTGTCGTCGATCCAGGAGCAGCTGGCCCGGCAGAGCGCCGATTCGGGCGCCCAGGCGATCGAGGCCCGCACCATGGCGCGGCAGGCGCAGGAGACCGCCCAGGACGCCGCCACCCGGCTGGGCGTGGCCGAAGCCCGGGTCAACGAGGTAGCGCTGCAGCGCTCGCAACTCGAAGAGCTGATGCAGAGCCTGTCGCGCAGCCGCGACGAGAACCTGGTGGTCGATGTGGAATCGGCCGTGCGCCTGGCGCAGCAGCAGACCGAGCTGACCGGCAGCGTCGCTCCGCTGCTGGCCGCGCTGCGCAGCGCCGACCAGCGCATCGCCCGCGCCGCCCAGCCGCGGCTGGCGCCGGTGCAGCGGGCCCTGGCCCGCGACATCGAACGGGTGCGCAATGCCAGCACGGTGGATACGCCGGGCCTGCTGGCGCGGCTCGACGAACTGGTGCGCCTGGTCGACGAACTGCCCCTGCAGAACGCGGTGGCCCAGGTCTCGGCCAGCCGCAGCGTGGTGCCTGTGCGCGTCGGCCTGGGCGCGGCCGAGCCGGGCGAAGCCGCGGCCGACGACGGCGCGCCGTGGTGGCGCCGCGCCCTGCGCACCGCCTGGGCCTCGGTGCGCGACGAGACGCGCAACCTGGTGCGGGTGACGCAGGTCGACCGGCCCGAGGCGCTGCTGCTGGCGCCCGACCAGTCGTACTTCCTGCGCGAGAACCTGAAGCTGAAGCTGGTGAATGCCCGCCTGGGCGTGCTGGCACGGCAGCCCGATTCGGCCAAGGCCGACCTGGCCGCCGCCTCGGCCGCGCTGACCCGGTATTTCGATCCGGCCGCGCGTCGCACGCAGACGGCCCTGTCGGTCTTGAACCAGGCGCAGGCCCAGGTGCAGAGCACCGAGCTGCCGCGCCTGGACGAAACCCTGTCGGCGCTGGCCACCGCCGCGGCCGGCCGGTAACCGCCGATGCGCGCCGCTCTCTGGTTCCTGGCCCTGTTCGGCATGGCCGTGGCCGTCGCCCTGTTCGCCGGCAACAACCAGGGCACCGTCACCGTGTTCTGGCCGCCGTACCGGGTCGATCTTTCGCTCAACCTGGTGCTCTTGTTGCTCTTCGGCGGCTTCACCCTCCTGTACGCCGCGCTGCGCACCCTGGCCGCCCTGCTGGATCTGCCGGTGCAGGCGGGCCGCTGGCGCACCCAGCAGAAAGAGCGGTCGATGCATGTCGCGCTGCTCGACGCGCTGGCCCACCTGACCGCAGGCCGCTTCATCCGCGCCCGCAAGGCGGCCGAGGTGGCCATCGCGCAGGAGAAGGCGCTGGTCGGCTCGGTCGAGCCGCTGCCCCACGCGGTGCAGGTCCGCGCCCTCGCCCACCTGCTGGCCGCCGAAAGCGCCCATGCGCTGCAAGACCGCGCGGCCCGCACCCTGCACCTGGACGAGGCGCTGGAGCAAACCGCCCACAACCCTTCCGGCCCCGCGCAGGAAGTGCGCGACGGCCTCCAGTTGCGCGCCGCCGCCTGGGCGGTGCAGGACCGCGATGCACCCGCCGCGCTCGAATGGCTGGAGCAGCTACCCCAGGGCGCGGCACGCCGGACGATCGCCCTGCGCATCCGCCTGCGGGCCGCGCGGCTGGCCAGCCAGACGCAGACGGCGCTGGAGACGGCCCGGCTGCTCGCCAAGCACCGCGCCTTCTCTCCGCTGGCCGCGCAGAGCATCACCCGCGGCCTGGCCACCGAGCTGATCAACGGCGCACGCGACGAATCCCAGCTGCTGCGCGCCTGGCAGTCTCTGGAGACCGGCGAGCGCCTGGCGCCCGAGCTGGCGGTGCACGCCGCCAGCCGTCTGCAGCAACTGGGCGGCGACCCGGCGCTGGTGCGCCAGTGGCTGCTGCCCGCCTGGGACACCCTGCTGGCCGATCCCGACGCCCTGCCCGAAGCCCTGCGGGTCCGCCTGGTGCGTACGCTGGAAGACGACATGGACTCGGTCGACGGCCCCTGGCTGGCGCGCATCGAAGGCGCGCAGCAGCGCAACCCGCGCGATCCGCACCTGCAGTACCTGGCCGGCATGGCCTGCCTGCGCCGGCAGCTCTGGGGCAAGGCCCAGCAGCTGATCGGCAACGCGAGCCGGCAACTGCACCATCCCGAACTGCACCGCAATGCCTGGCGGGCGTTGGCCGAACTGGCAGAACAGCGCGGCGACGAAGAGGCGGCGGCGCAGGCGTGGCGCCAGGCGGCCGGCGGCGCATAGGGACCGGGCTCTGTGCCTGGCGCGAGTTCCTGCCACGCACCCGACAGGCAGCCGCCACCCCACGCTATTAAATTCATAGCTAGGGGTCGGCGTCCCGCGCCGGCCACCAGTCCATTCTTCATGGAATCGGGCCTGCGGTACCTGCTGGCGCACCGCACGGAATCGTCCCGCGGCGCACCCCGCTAAAATCGCGGCGTTCTGCCCCTTATTTCGACGGCACCTCCGGGTGCCGTTTTCCATTGCCCGAGCCATGAGCGACGCCCAGCCCTCCACCCCCGCGCAACCGGGCCTCGATGCCCTCTCCAAATCCTTCGAACCCGCGGCGCTCGAAGCGCACTGGGGCCCGCTGTGGGAGCAGCGCGGCTATGCCCGCGCCGGCTACCGCGGCACCGGCGAAGCCAAGGCCGGCGCACCGGCCTTCTCCATCCAGCTGCCGCCGCCCAACGTCACCGGCACCCTGCACATGGGCCATGCCTTCAACCAGACGGTGATGGACAGCCTCACCCGCTACCACCGGATGAAAGGCGCCAACACCCTGTGGGTGCCCGGCACCGACCACGCCGGCATCGCCACCCAGATCGTGGTGGAGCGCCAGCTGCAAGAGCAGAAGGTCAGCCGCCACGACCTGGGCCGCCAGAATTTCGTCGCCAAGGTCTGGGAGTGGAAGGAGCAGTCGGGCAACACCATCACCACCCAGATGCGCCGCATGGGCGACAGCGTCGACTGGTCGCACGAATACTTCACGATGGACCCGAAGCTCTCGCAGGTCGTCACCGAGACCTTCGTGCGGCTTTACCAGCAGGGCCTGGTCTACCGCGGCAAGCGGCTGGTCAACTGGGACCCGACGCTGAAGACCGCCGTGTCCGACCTGGAAGTGGAGAGCGAAGAGGAAGACGGCTCGCTCTGGCACATCCGCTACCCGCTGGCCGACGGCTCCGGCGAATCGGTGGTCGTCGCCACCACCCGGCCCGAGACGATGCTGGGCGACACCGCCGTCATGGTCCATCCCGAGGACGAACGCTATGCGCACCTGATCGGCCGACAGGTCACGCTGCCGCTGTGCGACCGCACCATCCCGGTCATCGCCGACGACTATGTCGACAAAACCTTCGGCACCGGCGTGGTCAAGGTCACCCCGGCCCACGACTACAACGACTACGCGGTCGGCCAGCGCCACGGCCTGCCGACCATCGGCATCCTGACGCTAGACGCCACCGTCAACGACAACGCGCCCGCGGCCTACCGCGGGCTCGACCGCTTCGTCGCCCGCAAGAAGGTCGTCGCCGACCTGGACGCGCTCGGCCTGCTGGTCGAGGTGAAGAAGCACAAGCTGATGGTGCCGCGCTGCGCCCGCACCGGCCAGGTGGTCGAGCCGATGCTGACCGACCAGTGGTTCATGGCGATGAACAAGGTCGGTACCGACGACGCCACCGGCAAGTCGATCGCGCAGAAGGCGATCGACGCGGTCGACAGCGGCGCGGTGCGCTTCGTGCCCGAGAACTGGGTCAACACCTACAACCAGTGGATGCACAACATCCAGGACTGGTGTATCAGCCGCCAGCTCTGGTGGGGCCACCAGATCCCCGCCTGGTACGACGAGGACGGCACCGTCTACGTCGCCCGCGACGAGGCCGAGGCGCAGGCCCAGGCGCCCGGCAAGACGCTGACCCGCGATGCCGACGTGCTCGACACCTGGTACTCCTCCGCCATGGTCCCGTTCTCGACGATGGGCTGGCCCGAGCAGGGCACCGCCGCCACCGACGACTACAACCTCTACCTGCCCTCCTCCACCCTGGTGACCGGCTACGACATCATCTTCTTCTGGGTCGCCCGGATGATCATGATGACGACCCACTTCACCGGCCGGGTGCCGTTCAAGGACGTCTACATCCACGGCCTGGTGCGCGACGCGCAGGGCAAGAAGATGAGCAAGTCGGAAGGCAACGTGCTCGACCCGGTCGACCTGATCGACGGCATCGCGCTGGAGCCATTGCTGGGCAAGCGCACCACCGGCCTGCGCAAGCCCGAGACCGCGCCCACGGTGCGCAAGAACACGCAGAAAGAGTTCCCGGACGGCATACCGGCCTTCGGCGCCGACGCGCTGCGCTTCACCTTCGCCTCGATGGCGTCGCTGGGCCGCAGCATCAACTTCGATTCGAAGCGCTGCGAGGGCTACCGCAACTTCTGCAACAAGCTCTGGAACGCCACCCGCTTCGTGCTGATGAACTGCGAAGGCCGCGACTGCGGCCTGGCGGAACACACCAAGGCCGATTGCCAGCCCGGCGGCAGCGCCCACGGCTACCTGCGCTTCAGCCAGGCCGACCGCTGGATCGCCTCGGCCCTGCAGCGCGTCGAATCCGAGGTGGAAAAAGGCTTCGCCGACTACCGCCTCGACAACGTCGCCACCGCCGTCTACGAGTTCGTCTGGAACGAGTTCTGCGACTGGTACCTGGAAATCGCCAAGGTGCAGATCCAGACCGGGGACGAATCGCAACAGCGCGCCACCCGCCGCACCCTGATCCGCACGCTGGAAACCATCCTGCGGCTGGCGCATCCGGTGATCCCGTTCATCACCGAAGAACTGTGGCAGAAGGTGGCGCCCGTGGCCGGCCGCCTGGCTGCGGACGCCGAGGCGTCGATCAGCGTCGCCGCCTACCCGCAGAGCCAGCCCGAGCGCATCGATCCGCAGGCCGAGGCGCATGTCGCCAAGCTCAAGGCGCTGGTCGATGCCTGCCGCACCCTGCGCGGCGAGATGAACGTCTCGCCAGCCACCCGGCTGCCGCTGTTCGCGGTAGGCGATGCCGACTTCATGCGCGGTGCGGCCCCGGCGCTCAAGGCGCTGGCCAAGCTGGGCGAAGTGCGGGTGTTCGACGACGAAGCGGCCTGGCAACAGGCGGCCCAGGCGGCGCCGGTCGCGGTGGTGGGCGAAGCACGCCTCTGCCTGCACATGGAGATCGACGTGGCGGCCGAGAAGGCGCGCCTGGGCAAGGAAGTGGCCCGGCTCGAAGGCGAGATCACGAAGGCCAATGCCAAGCTGGGCAACGAAGCCTTCGTCGCCAAGGCGCCGCCCGCGGTCATCGACCAGGAGAAGAAGCGGGTGGCCGAATTCGGCGACGCGCTGGAGCGCCTGCGCGGACAGCTTGTACGATTGGGCTGACAGACGCCCCGTTGGCCTGCGGCTAGCATGCTCCGAGCCTTTCAGCAGGCCATGGCCGTTTTGTGCGCCCGCCCTTCCGCGGGCGCTTCGACCCCTTTCCCCGTTTAGTCCAAGGAAACCGTCGCATGAGTTCTTCCTCCCGCCGCATCAAAAAGGCTGTTTTCCCCGTTGCCGGCCTCGGTACCCGCTTTCTGCCGGCCACCAAGGCACAGCCCAAGGAGATGCTGCCGATCGTCGACAAGCCCTTGATCCAGTACGCGGTCGAAGAAGCCTATGCGGCCGGTATCCGCCACATGATCTTCATCACCGGCCGTAACAAGCGTGCGATCGAAGACCATTTCGACACCGCCTACGAGCTGGAAAGCGAGCTGGAAGCCGCCAACAAGCACAAGCTGCTCGAGATCCTGAAGTCGATCCAGGCCGACGACATGGTCTTGTCCTATGTGCGCCAGCCGCGGATGCTGGGCCTGGGCCACGCGGTGCTGTGCGCCGAGCACCTGGTCGGCAACGACCCTTTCGCGGTGCTGCTGGCCGACGACCTGATGGTCGGCAACCCGCCGGTCCTGGCCCAGATGGCGCAGGTGTTCGAGCGCACCGGCGGCTCGGTATTGGCCGTGCAGGAAGTCCCGCAGGAGCAGACCAAGCGCTACGGCATCGTCGCCGGCGACATGGTCGAGGACCGGCTGATGAAGGTCAGCGGCATGGTCGAGAAGCCCGATCCGGCCGTCGCACCCTCGCGCATGGGCGTGGCCGGCCGCTACATCCTGACGCCGGGCGTCTTCGACCAGATCCGCCAGCAGAAGCAGGGCGTGGGCGGCGAAATACAGCTCACCGACGGCATCGCCGGCCTGATGAAGACCGAATGGGTCTACGCCCTGCAGTACGAAGGCAAGCGCTACGACTGCGGCAGCAAGGAAGGCTTCCTGGAAGCGACGGTCGAGCTGGCGCTGCAGCATCCGGAAGTCGGTACCTACTTCCGCGACTACCTGAAGAACCTGGACGTGCCGGGTGCCCAGCGTCGGCAGGATGTCCCGGCGACGCCGGTCGCCTAACCAGCGCGCGGCATGCAGTAAAAAGGGCAGGACCTCGCGGTCCTGCCCTTTTTGCACGGGCGCCCTGCATTTGCCGGGGCGGTGCCACGGCGCTCAACGCCGCCGCAGGACGTGGATGTAGTCGGTGCCTTCCGTCTGCTGTTCCACCAGTTCGTTGCCGGTCTGGCGGGCGAAGGCCTGGAAATCGCGCACCGAACCCGCATCGGTCGAGACGACCTTCAACAACTGGCCGCTGTGCAGTTCCGACAACGCCTTCTTGGCCTTGAGGATCGGCAAGGGGCAATTCAGGCCGCGGGTATCGAGTTCTTTGTTGACGTCCATATCTTTTCCGTAGAGCTGCGCCGATTCTAGGCAGACGTGTCTGCAACGGGCTGCGGCGCCGGCCATTCCGCGAAGGTGGGCTCGATGCCCTTGCTGCGCAACCATTCGGCCATCGCATAGCCGGTACCGGCCGGCCAGCACACGACATCCTCCGGCGCCAGCAGTTTGTACTCCGCCAGTTCGGGCGAGAGCTGAATGTCGCCGTCGGCGACCACGTGGTAGGCGATCAGCACCTGGTTCATCCGCAGAAACTCGTAGACGCCGATCAGCCGCGTCGACTGCACCACCAGGTGCGTTTCTTCCAGCACCTCGCGGGCGATGCCGGCCTCCGGCGATTCGCCGGCCTCCATGAAGCCGGTGATCAGGGCGAACATGCGGTGCGTCCAGGCCGCGTTGCGTGCCAGCAGCACCTGACCGCGGTATTCGACGATGGCGGCCAGCACCGGCGTGGGGTTGTTCCAGTGCGTCCAGCCGCAGGCCGGGCAGCGGTGGCGCGTCTTCTCGCCGCCGTCTTCCATCAGCGTGGTCGGCTGCAGGGCCGTCGCGCACCGGGGGCAGAAACGAAAGTCCGCGTCGGGCATGGCAGCGCGCCGGGGTCAGGCCGGGAACACGCCGGTCGACAGGTAGCGATCGCCCCGGTCGCACACGATGAAGACGATGGTCGCGTTCTGCTCGCGCTGCGAAATCTGCTGCGCGACCCAGCAGGCGCCCGCGGCCGAGATGCCGCCGAAGATGCCTTCTTCGCGCGCCAGGCGCCGGCACATCTCTTCCGCGTCGGACTGGGCCACGTTCACCGTCTCGTCGACCAGACTGCCGTCGTAGATGGCGGGCATGTAATCCGCCGGCCACTTGCGGATGCCGGGAATGCGCGAGCCTTCGGCCGGCTGCGCACCGATGATCTGGACCGAGGGCTTCTTGCTCTTCAGGTAGCGCGAGACTCCGGTGATCGTGCCGGTGGTCCCCATCGCGCTCACGAAATGGGTGATGCGGCCGTGGGTCTGCTCCCAGATTTCGGGGCCGGTCGTCTCGAAGTGGATGCGCGGATTGTCGGGATTGCCGAACTGATCCAGCACCCGGCCCTTGCCGTCCTTCTGCATCTGCTCGGCCAGGTCGCGGGCGTATTCCATGCCGCCGCTCTTGGGCGTCAGGATGAACTCGGCACCGAAGGCCTTCATCGTCTGCGCACGCTCCACCGACAGGTCCTCCGGCATGATCAGCAGCATGCGGTAGCCCTTGATCGCGGCGGCCATCGCCAGCGCGATGCCGGTATTGCCCGAGGTGGCTTCGATCAGGGTGTCGCCGGGGCGGATGTCGCCGCGCTCTTCCGCGCGCTTGATCATCGAGAGCGCCGGCCGGTCTTTCACCGACCCGGCCGGGTTGTTACCTTCGAGCTTGCCGAGCACGACGTTGCCCGAAACCGCGGCTTCGGCAACGCCGATGCGTTGGAGTGCCACGAGCGGCGTCTGGCCGATGGTGTCTTCGATGGTGGGGTACTGCATGCACGCACTGTGCCATAATTTCCGGCTTGCTTCCGGGTACGGTTTTACCGGAGGCGGACGCGATCGGCGCGGGCGCTGAAAGCCTCGTTTTTCGAGTGCTTCGCCCCGTCCCTTGCCGACCAGGCGCATCGCAGGATTTTCAGCCCGAGTGGTGAAATTGGTAGACGCAGGGGACTCAAAATCCCCCGCCGCAAGGCGTGCCGGTTCGATTCCGGCCTCGGGCACCATCACTTTGCAGCTATCGAAATGATAGCTTTTAGGCGCATCGTTGGCGCCATAGCGCGACACCAACACACAGGGGACAGCGCCAACCCCTGACCATCAGCGCTTCCGACCGGTCACCTTCGGCGCCACCACGTAATCAGGTGGCCGCGGTCGAATCCAGTGCTCCCACACGCCCCGCATCCACGCGACGGCGTACATCACACAAACCACGAAGATCCCCCACTGCTGGGCTTGCCACGCGGCATAGAACCAGAAGGGCTGCCCCAGCATGCCGAAGATGCATGCCCAGCGGCGGAAATGCTCCCGCCGGTCCTGCGATAGCCACGCGGCGCCAGCGCCGAGTAGCGCGATTGCGATTTGGTCGATTCCCATGGATCGATTTTGCCGCAAACACTGTATACTTTTACAGTGTCTTCCAATCTTTTCCCTTCACCTGGCCTACTCCCCGCGCTGAAGGGCGAGGAAGTTTCCGATGGACACAAGCAGCTGCCCACGCCGGAGTCCGTCTAGAAAGGAACGCTGCTGACCGTGGACATGGACACCGAAAGGGTGGGCCGGGTTCGCGTGACCTACTGCGCAACATCGAGCAAGCACTAAAAGACCGTCAGCTACTTCTGGGTAGCTACGCACGCCGCCCCGGTGCCCCCAGCGCCTCCGCTGCCCGCGCGGGCCCGTGCGCCGCTGGCAAAACCATACCTTGCAAATCCTGCCTCCATCAATCCGAAGAACTGCGAAGCAGAACGGCTTGCGAGTTATTCAGGGCGGACTACAGAGAATATTCCCAATAGCAGCAACGCAACCGTAGGATAAAACGTTAGAGCAAAACCAAATGCGCGTCCGGCAGCCCCTCTGCGATACCCTAGAAAAAATAAAACTCTGCCTACCGCAAAAAGGACAGATGAGGTAACCGCAAGACCCAATAGAGCTCTGGGTGCAAAAATACTCCATATAAAATATACGGGCAGTGCAATTGCAAGCTGCTCCAATGTGTTCTGGAGCAACGCTTGAAGTAAGGTAGCCGCTTCACTGCTTTTGCTCATGCCGCTGCCGTCAAGATCCTGCGGAGTGAAGAATCTGTGCTTTGCCAGACGCATGATGCAAATTACAAGCATGCACGTGGGTGCCAAAGCTGAAACGGCTGCGATGTGCCAGCGAGCTCCGTCAGCAAAAATTCGCATACCCACCGAATTTAGAAGTACAGTCGATGCAAAAGCTACTCCCGCTAGAACTAACCCGCCCAGCATTCCAAATAGAACACGGCGCTGCGATTGATTAAGGTACATCTACAACACCCCATATCCTTGAACAAACCAAATCAATATTGATTTGACCGTTCAGCGTGATTTTCGAGCAAACGTGTCAGATAAAGACTATCGGAGTCTGCTTTTGACCAGCAGCAGTGAAGCCTCATTGCGCCCAGCGTATGTCACTGACTAATGACCGCTGCTGACAGGCCGCCCTCATGGCTGACCTTCGAACGCATCCATGTCCTCCCCGAACTTCACCCAGCCAAAAGCGCGGCGCGTCCATATCTGCCGATCCGGCGAGCCGAGTTGCTGCCGCTGTTTGATCACGCCTATGCGTAGAGAGTAGATGGGAGGGTTCTCCTCCGCGCATGCATACAACGGGCTTCCGCACTCTTGGCAAAACGCGAGGAGGCGCCTGGTGCCGCTGGCGGCGGTCTTGACGTAAGTGCGAGGTGCCCCCTTCGTCAGTCGGAACCCGGCCGCCGGGGCAGGAATGTTGGCCCGAAAGGCGGAACCCGAATGCGTTTGGCAGTCCGAACAGTGGCAGATTGAGATGGTGCCTGGCTGTACTTCAGCTTCAAAAGCAATGGCACCGCAATGACACTGTCCATCAACGTTCATGGGAAGGCTCCGTGGGTCGTGTACTCACCAGCTACTCTGAATGCAGACAAGGGTTTCTGGCCGACGCCCCCCCCCTTCTACCGCAATCGGCGGGGAATGCCGCGCATTAGCGCCTGCGTCTTACACCCCATGGCCCCTAGGTAGAAGCATATTCCGTGTGCAATGTGCCGGTGCTACATTGCAGTGCAACATTCACGGGTGCCCCCATGCTCTACCAGTTCTACGAAGCGCAACGCTCCTTGATGGAGCCGTTCGCGGACTTTGCGCTCGCAGTGTCCAAGATGTACAGCAATCCGATGACGCCGATCGGCCAATCGCCGTTCGCGCAGCGCATATCGGCGGGCTACGACCTCCTGCACCGCCTGGGCAAGGATTACGAGAAGCCGACCTTCGACATCAAGACGGTGCCGGTCGACGGAGTGGACGTGGTCATCCACGAGGACATCCGGCTCGACCTGCCCTTTTGCGAGCTGCGCCGCTTCAAGCGCTTCACCGACGACCCGGCGGTGCTCACCAAGTTGAAGGAGCAGCCGGTGGTGCTGATCGTGGCACCGCTGTCGGGCCACTACGCCACGCTGCTGCGCGACACCGTCAAGACGATGCTGCAGGGCCACAAGGTCTACATCACCGACTGGAAGAACGCCCGTCTGGTGCCGCTGGCCGATGGAGAGTTCCACCTGGACGACTATGTCAACTACGTCCAGGAGTTCATCCGCCACCTGCAGGCCTCCTACGGCAATTGCCATGTGGTCAGCGTCTGCCAGCCGACCGTGCCAGTGCTGGCGGCCGTGTCGCTGATGGCCGCGCGTGGCGAGACGACTCCCCTGTCGATGACCATGATGGGCGGCCCGATCGACGCGCGCAAATCGCCGACCGCGGTCAACAACCTGGCGATGAACAAGAGCTACGAGTGGTTCGAGAACAATGTGATCTACCGGGTGCCCGAGGGCTTTCCGGGCGCGGGACGGCGGGTCTACCCCGGCTTTCTGCAGCACACGGGGTTCGTGGCGATGAACCCCGACCGCCATGCGAAGAGCCACTTCGACTACTTCAAGGACCTGATGAAGGGCGACGACGCCAGCGCCGAAGCCCACCGCAAGTTCTACGACGAGTACAACGCGGTGCTCGACATGGATGCCGATTACTACCTGGAGACGATCCGCACCGTGTTCCAGGACTTCCTGCTGGTCAACGGTGCCTGGAACGTGAAGGGTATCGACGGCACCGTGGAGCTGGTGCGGCCATCGACCATCTCGACGACCGCCTTGCTGACCGTCGAGGGCGAGCTGGACGACATTTCCGGATCGGGCCAGACCGCGGCGGCCAACGGCCTGTGCAGCGGCGTGCCGGATCAGCACAAACAGCACTACGAGGTGAAAGGTGCCGGTCACTACGGCATCTTCAGCGGCCGGCGCTGGCGCGATTCGGTGTACCCGAAGGTCCGCGAATTCATCGCCCGCTACGACCGGCCGGGCAAGCCGGTTGCCGACGATGCCGTGTTGCCCGCTGTCCAGCGCGCGGCGGCGGCGGTGCGCCGCGCGCCGGCCCCCAAAACCGCGGTGACCTCGGTAGCGGCTGCGCCGGCGGCGAAGAAGCCCGCGGCCCCGCGCACCCGCAACAGGCCGGCGTGAGCGGCACGGGTTCCCGCGCGGCGAGGCCGCCGGTGGACGCCGCGGCGGTCGACCGCATCGACAGCGTGCTGCCGCAGACGCAGTGCACCCGCTGCGGTTATCCCGACTGTCGGGGATATGCCCAGGCGATCGCCGAAGGCAGTGCCGGCATCGACCGGTGCCCGCCCGGCGGCGCGGAAGGCATCGCGCGGCTGGCAGCCGTGACCGGCCGTCCGGTGGTCGCGCTGGATCCGGCCTACGGACAGGAAGGACCCCGCCAGCGCGCGGTCATCGACGAAGCATGGTGCATCGGCTGCACCCTGTGCCTGGACGCATGCCCGACCGACGCCATCCTGGGCCGCAACAAGCGCATGCATACCGTCGTGCCGCTCCATTGCACCGGATGCGAGCTGTGCGTGCCGGTCTGCCCGGTGGACTGTATATCCATGGTGCAGGAGACAGGGACGGCAACCGGTTGGAATGCGTGGTCGCAGACCCAGGCGGACGTCGCGCTGCAGCGCTACCGGCGGCATGGCGCGCGCGGTGCCGAAGCACCCGCCCGCGACGCGGTCGGCGGCCCGCCGGTGGCGGCAATCGCCGACGCGCGCGCGCCGTCCTCCGATCCCCGGCCGACCCTTGCGGCAGAGACGCCGGAAGACGCGGCCGGTTCCCCTGCACCCGTCGATCCCAAGCGGGCCATGATCGAAGCGGCCCTGCGGCGGGCGCGGGCCCTGCGCGGCTGACGCCTCGGAGCGTGGGGCCTCAGGCCGCCAATCGTTCCGGACGCCGTGCCTCTGCCAGCACCTCGCGCGCGCTAGACGTCTTCAGCCGGTGGTCGCTCCACACCTGGCGCCAGCGCCGCGCGCCCGGCAGCCCGTGCCGCAGGCCCAGCATGTGGCGGGCGACGGAGTGCCAGGGCGTACCGTGTTCGGCGGCTTCGCGCTCCATGTAGTCCACCATCGTGTCTTCAACGGACTCGCGGGTGCATTCGGCAGGGGGAGCGCCGTAGAAGGTCGAATCCCATCCCACCAGCGACCAGGGGTTGTGGTACGCCTCCCGCCCCACCATCACGCCGTCCAGCACCGCCAGGTGCTCGGCGATCTGGGCCGTCGTGGCGATCCCGCCGTTGACGGCGATCGCCAGATGCGGGAAATCCTGTTTCAGCCGGTGCACCACCGCATACCGAAGGGGTGGAATGTCGCGGTTCTCCTTCGGACTGAGGCCTTCGAGCCACGCGTTGCGCGCATGCACAACGAACAGCTTGCATCCCGCCTCCGCCACGGTGCCGACGAAGTCGCGCACGAATTCGTAGCTCTCCACCTTGCCGATACCGATGCGGTGCTTCACCGTCACCGGGATGTCCACCACGTCCACCATGGCCTTGACGCCATCGGCCACCAGCCGCGGCTCGTTCATCAGGCAGGCGCCGAAGGCACCGCGCTGCACCCGTTCCGACGGGCAGCCGCAGTTCAGGTTGATCTCGTCGTAGCCCCATTGCGCACCGAGCCGCGCCGCCCTGGCCAGATCGGCCGGCTCGCTGCCGCCCAGCTGCAGGGCCAGGGGATGCTCCTGCGCGTCGTAGCGCAGGTGGCGGGGCACGTCGCCATGCAGCAGCGCGCCGGTCGTCACCATCTCGGTATAGAGCAGGGCATGCCGGCTCAGCAGGCGGTGGAAATAGCGGCAGTGGCGGTCCGTCCAGTCGAGCATCGGGGCCACGGACACGACCTTGCCGGCAGCGTTCAACAGGGGATAGGCGGGCGTCAACTCGGGCATGGAAGGCAACGGAAAAACGCCCGATTGTCCGGCAAACGCCAGGGCAGGCGCTCGTTCTGGCCGAACGGCCTTTCTGCAAGTTCGTGAAACCGGCATCCTGCACCGCGTCTTCGTAACGAAAGTCATCTGCGCCCGCATTAATATGCTGCGCATTCCAGGCTGCGGCCACTTGCACCCTGGGCCGACACCTGGCCCCCACAGATCCCGAGGAGACTTCCATGCGCCGACCCCACCATCCCTCCAACGGTTGCGCGGGTGACCCTCGGGCGTCGGCGTTCGCAGGATCGATCGCCCACCGCATCCCGCGTCTGGCGCTCATGGTTCCGGTGGCCCTGCTGCTCGCGGCCTGCACTTCGACGCCGCTGCCGCCGTGGCAACCCCCCCGGGATCTGAGCACCTCCCGCCCGGCTCCGGCCGTGGTACGGCCTGCCGCGCCACCGGTGGTGGACATGGCGCCCGCACCGTCCGCGGCCGTCGTCACCCCGGTCGCGCCGACGCCCTCCATGGCGGTGCCCCCGGCCGAGGCGCCGGTGGCGACCGTACCGCTGCAGGGCGGCGCCGAAGCATTGCCGTATTCCGAGGCCGTTGCGGCACGCTTTCCCGACCCCGCCGTGCGCTACGGCACCCCGGGTCTGCAGCCGGACCGGCGCAGCTTCACCACCAACGCCGAACTGGCCGCCTGGATGCAGGACCTGTCGGCCACCGCGTCGCGGGCCGGGGCGATCCGCGCCGGCCTGCTGCCGATCGGCCGGTCGCAGCGCGGCGAGTCGATCGATGCGCTGGTCGTCACCCGGTCGGCCAACACCGAGCCTTCGACGCTGCTGGCTGACGGCCGCCCGACCGTGCTGCTGATCGGCCAGCAGCACGGTGACGAGCCCGCCGGGAGCGAGGCCTTGATGGTGATCGCGCGCGAGGCTTCGCAGGGCCTGCTGGAGCCGCTTCTGGCCCGGATCAACGTGATCGTGCTGCCCCGCGCCAATCCGGACGGCGCAGAAGCCGGTACCCGCGTCACCGCCAACGGCATCGACATGAACCGCGACCACCTGGTGCTGCGCACGCCCGAGGCGCAGGCCCTGGCACGGCTGGTGCGCGACTACCGCCCGACGGTGGTGGTCGATGCGCACGAGTACACCGTGGTCGGCCGCTTCCTGGAGAAGTTCGGCGCGGTGCAGCGCTTCGACGGCCTGCTGCAGTACGCGACCGTGGCCAACCTGCCCGAGTTCGTGACCAAGGCATCGGAAGAATGGTTCCGCCGGCCGCTGGTCACGGCGCTCAACCGGCAAGGCCTGACCAACGAGTGGTACTACACCACCTCGACCGACCCGCAGGACAGGCGCGTCTCGATGGGCGGCACCCAGCCCGACACCGGCCGCAACGTCAACGGCCTGAAGAACACGGTGAGCCTGCTGCTGGAGACACGCGGCGTCGGCATCGGTCGCCTGCATATCCAGCGCCGGGTGCACACCCATGTCACCGCGATGGCGAGCGTGCTGCAAAGCACCGCGGCCCGCGCCGACGACCTGAAGCAGTTGCGCTCCTTCGTCGACCGCGATGTCAGCGCGCTCGCCTGCCGGGACGACGCGGTGGTCGAGGCCGCCCCGACGCCCGGCCGCCACAACCTGCTGATGCTCGACCCGGAGACCGGGGCGGACCGCACGGTCGACGTGGAGTGGAACAACTCGCTGGCGCTGCGGGCCGTCAAGACGCGCAAGCGGCCCTGCGGCTACTGGCTGTCGGCCTCCGCGGCCGACGCGGTCGAGAAGCTCAGGCTGCTGGGCGTGCAGGTGTTCCGGGTGTCGGAGCAGAGCTCCCTGCTGATGGACACCTACCGCGAGACGGCGCGCCAGTCGGTCGCCCGCCAGGACGTGCGCGGCGCCATCGCCGACGGCGGTGCCGGCGAGGTGGTGCGGGTGGATGTGGCCCTGGCGCGTACGCTGGTCGATGTTCCGCCGGGCAGCTACTACGTGCCCCTGGGCCAGCCGCTGGCGCCGCTGGCGATGGCCGCGCTGGAGCCCGACACGCAGAACAGCTTTTTCGCCAACCGGGTGATCGAGTCGCTCGCCGCGACCGCGCGGGTCGTCAGTCCGCCGGGCCTGCGGCTCGAAGAAATGCAGCCCTGAGGCAGCGGCCGCCCGCACCCGCACGCCGGCACCGCGCATCGAACCGGCGCCTGCTGCACCTGTGGCGGTGCGTTCGTCCTACAGGGCTTGGGAACGCTTCCCGCTAGTCTTTGCGTTCGCCAGACCGCAAACGACAAGAGCCCACGAGGCAAGGAGCATCCCATGAGAAAGTTCGTACTCGACCCCGACATGCTGACCATGGGCGGGGTGTTCTACCCCAAGGGGCACATGGTCGTGATGTTCCCTGAGGCTGCAGACGCGCAATCGACCGGCGAAGCGTTGCTGGAGGTGGGCTTCACCGCCGACGAGGTCTTCACCGTCGACCCTGCCACCACCCGCCGGGAAATCAGCCGGACCGACGATGGCGCCGACATTCCCCTGCCCTCCGTCGGAACCGAAGGCGCCACCGTGCGGGCCTTCGACGATCTGGCGTCCAAGGGGCACCACGGTCTGGTCATCCGCGCGGAATCGGCCGAGGAAACGGAACGCGCGATGGAAGTGGTGCGCAAGGTGCCGTTTTCGCTGGCGCAGAAGTACCGGACGCTGGTGATCGAAGACCTGAAGTAAGCCGCAGCGTTTCCCGGTCGCGGCAGTGGTCTGCCCGCCCGGGGCACCCGCGGCCCGCCCGCCACGCGGGCCGCTCAAGCGTGCCGCGCAGCCGGTTTCGCCGCCCGGTCCAGCACATGCCGGGTCATCGACTGCGCCAGTTCCTGCTCGCCCAGGAACACCTTGCCGACATGCTCCTGCTCCAGCAGTTGCGCTTCTTCTTCGTTGTGCATCCGCACGACCACCTCGATGTCGGGATTGAGCATGCGGGCGGTCGAGATGATCTGCCGAACGTCGAGCGAATCGGGCGTCGCGATCACCAGCATCTGGGCCCGCGCGATGTGGGCCTGGATGAGCACCGACGGCTCGGCCGCATTGCCCGATACCGCGGCGATCCCCTCCTCCCGCAGATGCTCCACCACCGCCCGGTTCTCGTCGGCGACGACGTAGGGAATCTCGTTGGCCGACAGCGCCGCCGCGATGCGTTTGCCGACACGCCCGTAGCCCACCAGCACCACCTGCTGCGCCAGGTAGCGCGCATGGGTCGTCGTGGGCAGTTCGGCCAGGGGATCGTCCCGCTGCTCCAGCTTGCGCGCGAGCGCCGACCTGGCCAGCAGCCACTGCTGGATCGGCTGGATGCCCTTGAAGACCAGCGGGTTGACCGCGATCGAGATCAGCGCGCCGGCCAGCACCAGGCTCTGCCCCTCGGGCGGCATCAATCCCAGCGAGGCGCCCAGCCCGACCAGGATGAACGAGAACTCGCCGATCTGCGCCAGGCTGGCCGACACCGTCAGGGCGGTGTGCAGCGGATACCGAAACGCCAGCACCAGCCCGGCCGCGGCGAGCGACTTGCCGACGATGATGATCGCGACCACCGCCAGCACCTGCAGCGGCCGCTCGACCAGCACCCGCGGATCGAACAGCATGCCGACCGAGACGAAGAACAGCACCGCGAACGCGTCGCGCAACGGCAGCGATTCTTCCGCAGCGCGGTGGCTGAACTCGGATTCGCGCATCACCATGCCGGCGAAGAAGGCCCCCAGCGCGAAGGACACGCCGAACAGCGCAGCCGAGCCGAAGGCGATGCTGACCGCCGCCGCCACCACGCACAGCGTGAACAGCTCGCGCGAGCCGGTGCGGGTCACCTGCCACAGGATCCACGGGAACACGCGCCGGCCCACCACCAGCATCAGCGCCACGAAGACCGCCACCTGCAGCAGGGTCCAGCCCAGGGTCTTGAGCAGTTCCTCGGTGACGGTCGCCTCGCCGGTGCCGCCCAGCGCGGCCGCCAGCGGCGGCAGCAGCACCAGCACCAGCACCATCGCCAGGTCTTCCACCACCAGCCAGCCCACCGCGATGCGGCCGGTGAAGGAATCGAGGATGCCCAGCGTCTCCAGTGCCCGCAGCAGCACCACCGTGCTGGCGACCGACAGCGTCAGCCCGAAGACCAGCGCCGCGCCGAAGCTCCAGCCCCACCAGGTCGCCAGGCCGATGCCCATCAGCGTGGCCACGACGATCTGGACGATCGCCCCCGGCAGCGCGATGCGGCGCACCGTCAACAGATCGTCGAGCGAGAAATGCAGGCCCACGCCGAACATCAGCAGCATCACGCCGATCTCGGCCAGCTGCGCGGCGATCTCCGCGTCGGCCACGAAGCCCGGGGTGAACGGGCCGATGATCACGCCCGCCAGCAGGTAGCCGACCAGCGCGGGCAGCCGCGCCTTGGTCGCCAGAAAGCCCAGGACGAGCGCGAGACCCAGGCCGGCGGCGATGGTGTTGATGAGCGAGACGCTGTGGGGCATCGGCGGGCGGACTCCGTGTCGGGGGCGGGCGGATGGTGCGGGCGGCCGTGAAAGGCGGCCCGGCGGCGTGTAGTCTCTTATAACCGCAACACCCGGTGCGCCCGGCCGAATATCCTGGATTTCCGGCACCGGTCGTTCGCCGCCGACCACCTGCGCAGGATGCCGGCAGGCATGAAAAAACCCGCCGAAGCGGGTTTTCCAACGGGTACTGCGCAACGCTCAGTGCATGTGCAACCCGCCGTTGACCGCGAACTCGGCGCCGGTGGTGTAGCCGCCCTCGTCGGACGCCAGCCAGGCGATGATCGAGGCGATCTCGCCCGGCTCGCCCAGGCGCTTGACCGGGATGGTCGACACGATCTTGTCGAGCACGTCGGGCCGGATCGCCCTGACCATGTCGGTGCCGATGTAGCCCGGGCTCACCGTGTTGACCGTCACGCCCTTGGTCGCCATTTCCTGCGCCAAGGCCATCGAGAAACCGTGCATGCCGGCCTTGGCCGCCGAATAGTTGGTCTGGCCGGCCTGGCCCTTCATGCCGTTGACCGAGCTGATGTTGATGATGCGGCCGAAGCCCTTCTCGACCATGTCGCCCACCACCTGCTTGGTGACGTTGAACATGCTGTTGAGGTTGGTCTCGATCACCGCGTCCCAGTCGTCGCGGGTCATCTTGAGGAACATGCGGTCGCGGGTGATGCCGGCGTTGTTGACCAGCACGTCGATGCTGCCGTGGTCGGCCTTGGCCTTGGCGAACGCGTCGACGGTCGAATCCCAGTCGCCCACGTTGCCGACCGATGCGTGGAAGGTGAAGCCCAGCGCCTTCTGCTCGACCAGCCATTTGGCGAAATCGCGCGTGGGACCGCAGCCGGCGACGACGGTGTAGCCCTCTTGGTGCAGGCGCTGGCAGATGGCGGTTCCGATGCCGCCCATGCCACCCGTCACATATGCCACTCTGTTTTTGACCATGTCGTTTGCCTTCCTGAATGAACCCACACCGGCGAAACCGTTCGCCATGCAAACACTGTACCGAAGAACGACATCCGCTCCGGGCCTATCCGATCAGGGGAAACACCGAGCGCCGATGACAGGGTAGCGACACCTTTCGTTCCTATAGTGGCGAGCCCCGAGCGGACCGGATACCGCCGCCCGCGCGGCTCAGCGCTCCAGCGTCAGCGCCACGCCCATGCCGCCGCCGATGCACAGCGAGGCGATGCCCTTCTTCGCGTCGCGGCGCTGCATCTCGTGCAGCAGCGTCACCAGGATGCGGCAGCCGGACGCGCCGATCGGATGGCCGATGGCGATCGCGCCGCCGTTGACGTTGACCTTGCCGGTGTCCCAGCCCATCTCGTTGTGCACCGCGCAGGCCTGGGCGGCGAAGGCTTCGTTGATCTCCAGCAGGTCCAGGTCGCCGGGCTTCCAGCCGGCGCGCTCCAGCGCCTTGCGCGAGGCGGGCACCGGGCCCATGCCCATGATGGCCGGGTCGAGTCCGGTGGTGGCGTAGCTGGCGATGCGGGCCAGCGGCGTCAGGCCCAGCGCGGCGGCTTTCCGGGCGGTCATGACCACCACCGCGGCAGCGCCGTCGTTGATGCCCGAGGCGTTGCCGGCGGTCACGCCGCCGGCCTTGTCGAACGCGGGCTTCAGGCCGGCCAGCGCGTCGGCGCTGGTCTTGCGGTTGATGAACTCGTCGGCGTCGAACACCACCGGGTCGCCCTTGCGCTGGGGAATGTGCACCGGGGTGATCTCGGCCTTGAAGTAGCCGGCGTCCTGCGCCGCGGCGGCCTTGTGCTGGCTGCCCAGCGCCAGGGTGTCCTGCTGCTCGCGGGTGATGCCGTACTGCTTGGCCACGTTCTCGGCGGTGATGCCCATGTGGTACTGGTTGTAGACGTCCCAGAGGCCGTCGACGATCATCGTGTCGACCATCTTCCAGTCGCCCATGCGCTGGCCGTCGCGGGAGTGGGGCAGGATGTGCGGCGACGCGCTCATGTTCTCCTGGCCGCCGGCGATCACGATCTCGCTGTCGCCGGTGGCGACGGCCTGGGCCGCCAGCATCACCGCCTTGAGGCCCGAGCCGCAGACCGCGTTGATGGTGAGGCCCGGCACCGCCTGCGGCAGGCCGCCCTTGAGCAGCGCCTGGCGTGCCGGGTTCTGGCCGGCACCGGCGGCCAGAACCTGGCCCATGATCACTTCGCCGACCTGGCCGGCTTCGAGCTTGCTACGGGCCAGCAGCGCGCGAACGACGGTGGCGCCCAGTTCGGTGGCCGGGATCTGGGCGAGCGAGCCGCCGAACTTGCCGACGGCGGTGCGGGTGGCGGCGACGATGACGATGTCTTCCATGGGATGCTCCTGGGGGGTCTTCGGGGAAAGGGTTCTGCGCACATGCGGCGCGGTGGTTGTCTGCGGCGACTAGGCCTTCTGGCGCACGTAGCGGCCGGGCGCGGGTTCGATGGCGGGGTGGTCGGCATCGCCGTACGCGGCGGGCGCGGCGACCATCCGGCCGGCATGGCCGGCCAGCCACTGCGCCCAGTCGTCCCACCAGCTGCCCGGCCGTTCCTCGGCGCCAGCCAGCCATTCGGCGTGCGTGGCCGGCAGCCGGCCGTCGTCGCGCACCCAGTGGCTGCGCTTCTTCTTCGCGGGCGGGTTGATCACCCCGGCGATATGGCCCGAGGCGCCCATGACGAAGCGGCACGGGCCCGGCAGCACCTGGGTCGACGCGTACGCGCCGCCACCCTGCGCACCGACCGGCACGATGTGGTCCTCGCGCGAGCCGTAGACATAGGCCGGCACATCGACCGTGCCCAGGTCCACCGGCACGCCGCAGACGGTGGCCGCGCCGGGCCGCACCAGCCGGTTCTCCAGGTAGGTGTTGCGCAGGTACCAGGTGTAGAACGGGCCGGGCAGGTTGGTGGCGTCGCTGTTCCAGTACAGCAGGTCGAAGGGCGGCGGCGTATCGCCCTTCAGGTAGTTGCCGACCACGTAGTTCCAGACCAGCTCGTTGGGCCGCAGGAAGCTGAAGGTCGAGGCCAGTTCCTGGCCCGCCAGCAGGCCCTTCCGGCCCATCTGCGCCTCGCGCATCTTGACGAAGGCCTCGTCGATGAAGATGTCGAGGATGCCGGTCTGGCTGAAGTCGAGGAAGGTGGTGAGGAAGGTGGCCGAGGCGACCGGCTTCCGGCCCCGCCCCGCCAGCACCGCCAGCGCGGTGCCCAGCATCGTGCCGCCCACGCAGAAGCCCAGTGCATTGATCTTGCCGCCGGCCCTGTCCTGGCCGGATATTTCGCCCACCAGGTCGATCGCGCGGATCACCGCCTGCTCGATGTAGTCGTCCCAGGTGGCTTCGGCCATCGACGCGTCGGGGTTGCGCCAGCTCACGACGAAGGTGCGGTGGCCCTGCTCCACCGCATAGCGGATCAGCGAGTTGGCGGGCTGCAGGTCGAGGATGTAGTACTTGTTGATGCAGGGCGGCACCATCAGCAGCGGCCGGGCGTGGACCTTGGCGGTGAGCGGCTTGTACTCCAGCAGCTGGAAGAAATCGTTCTCGAAGACCACCGCGCCCTCGGTGGTGGCGACGTTGCGGCCCACCTCGAAACCGCTCTCGTCGGTCTGGCTCACATGGCCCTGGCGCAGGTCGTGGGCCAGGTTGTGCAGGCCGCGCGCCAGGCTCTCGCCCCGGGTGTCGAGCGCCGTCTGCAGCGCGTCGGCATTGAAGGCGATGAAGTTGCTGGGCGCGGTGGCCGCGGCCCATTGCTCGACCGCGAAGCGAATCCGCGCGCGGGTCTTGTCGTCGGCCTGCACCGCATCGGCGAGGCCCGAGAGCACCCGGGTGTTGAGCAGGTGCAGCCGGGCCGCGCCCTGCGCCGCCGGGCTGCGGGCCCACGCCTCGCTGGAGAAGCGCCGGTCCTGCGCGGTGCCGGCGGCCTCGCCCGCGGCGCCCCAGAGCTGGGTCATGCCCTGCAGGTACTCCTGCTGCAGCGCCTGCAGCTTTTGCGGGTCCAGCCGCGGCACCGGGCCGGGCGTGCCGCCCGGCTGGTGCGCCGCGGCGGCGGCGTTGCGCCACAGCGTCTGCCACTGTGCGGCGAGGTCCTGCGCGAAACCCGCGCCGGACGCGCCGGCGCCGGTGGCCGTGCCTGGTCCAGAATCCATGCTGTCTCCTCGTTATGGCGTGAACGAATCCGCACGCCCGCATTCTTGCAGACGCGGCGCACCGGCCGCCACCCACCACCCGAAAGCGCCATGTATCTCGTCGTCATCGCCTGGCTGTACGTGACCCTGATGATGGCCGCGGCCGAGGCCACCGCCTCCAACGGCAGCCTGCTGGGCGCGCTGGTCACCTTCGTGCTGTACGGCCTGCTGCCGATGGGGATCGTGGTCTACCTGATGGGCTCGCCCGCACGCCGGCGGGCGATCAAGCGCCAGGAGGCCGAAGAGTTGGAGAACGCCGCACCGCCGCCGGCACCGGACGGTGGTTCAGACGCGCCAGATGCAGGCCGCCATGCGCCCGCTGCTGCCGAGCCGCCCCGCGTCGCGCCGGTGCGAGAAGAACCGTGACGGGTTCGACACGGTGCACCAGCCCGCACCGCCGTCGTTGCCGTAGACCGCCGGCACCCCCGCCGCCGCCAGCCGTTGCCGCGCCAGGCCGGCCAGGTCGGCCCACCACTTGCCGGGCGGCCCGGCCACCGGCCTGAAGCAGTCTGCGGCCGATGGCTGCCGGGCGACGAAGGCGGCACGCACTTCGTCGCCCACCTCGAACGCGTCCGGCCCGATGCACGGACCGAGCCACGCTATCAAATTAATAGCTATAGGCCGGCCTGCAGCGCCGGCTGGAGCACCGAAACGCTCCAAAGCCGCCTCCAGCACCCCGTCGGCCAGCCCGCGCCAGCCCGCATGCGCCGCGGCCACCTGCCGGCCGGCACGGTCGGTCAGCAGCACCGGCAGGCAGTCGGCGACCATGACGGTGCAGGCCCTTCCGGGCCGCGTGCCGATACAGGCGTCGGCGCAGGGCACGTCGTCCGGTTCGGTGCCGTCGATGGCCACCGTCTGCGTGCCGTGCACCTGCTGCAGGAAGACCGGCCGCGCGCCGATCGCTTCCGCCAGCCGCGCGCGGTTGGCGGCCACCGCCGCGGTGGCATCACCGACATGGCCGCCCAGGTTCATCGACGCCCACGGCCCTTCGGACACGCCGCCGGCCCGGGTGGTGAAGACGGCCCGCACGCCGGCCGGTGCAGGCCAGTCGGGCACGATCCAGTCGGGCGGGCATGCGAGAAGTGGAGACGTCATGGAAGGCGAAGTGGCGGTAGAGTTTGGAACCTGGCCGGCCAGCATAGCTGCCCGATCCTTCCACCCTCCGGCCGCCGCGCCCGCACTTCCCATGATCCTGGAACACGCAGACATCCACATCGCCCCCGGCCAGCAGGCCGCCTTCGAGGAAGCCCTGCACCGCGGGCTGTCCACCGTCATCTCGCGCGCCCAGGGTTTCCGCCGCGGCACGCTGCAGGCCGGCGTCGAACAACCCGAGCGCTACCTGCTGCTGATCGAATGGGACACGCTGGAGGACCATACCGTGGGCTTTCGCAACTCGCCGCTGTTCGCC
Source organism: Sphingomonas sp. NCPPB 2930 (assembly GCA_042867185.1). GTDB lineage: Bacteria > Pseudomonadota > Gammaproteobacteria > Burkholderiales > Burkholderiaceae_C > Xylophilus. The sequence continues at coordinate 50,667 of JBHZQV010000012.1, forward strand.
GAATGGCGCGCCATCGTCGGCCCGTTCTTCGCGGCGCCGCCGGTGGTGGAGCACTTCCGCCTGGCCGCGCCCACCGGACAGGCCTGAGCGCGCCACGGTGGCACACTGCCGGGCGGCGCCCGCGCCACCGGCGGTCCCCGCGCCGGCCCGGCCGGCCCCGGTCCCGCACCGCTTTTCCAGAAACCTCCAGGATTTCGCATGAGCTATGTCTTCGCACCCTCCGCACCCGTCGCCGTTCCGGTGGCCGGCCGTCCCGAACAGTTCCCGGTGCACCGCATCTACTGCGTGGGCCGCAACTACGAAGAGCACGCCAAGGAAATGGGCTTCACCGGCCGCGAGCCGCCCTTCTTCTTCCTGAAGCCGGCCGATGCGGCCCTGGTGGTGCCCGAAGGCCAGACCGGCAGCCTGCCCTACCCCAGCCTGACGAAGAACTTCCACCACGAGATCGAACTGGTGGTGGCGATCGGCAAGGGCGGCAAGAACATCGCCGCGGCCGACGCCTTCGACCATGTGTTCGGCTATGCCATCGGCCTCGACATGACCCGCCGCGACCTGCAGAACGAGATGAAGAAGCAGGGCCGCCCCTGGAGCATCGGCAAGGGCTTCGACCACAGCGCGCCGATCGGCCCCATCCTGCCGAAGGAGCAGGCCGGCGACATCGAGAACGCCGAGATCTGGCTGAAGGTCAACGGCACGGACCGCCAACGCAGCACCGTCGCCAAGCTGATCTGGAACATCGCCGAGACGATCGAGCACCTGTCGGCCGCCTGGGAGCTGCAGCCCGGCGACCTGATCTACTCGGGCACTCCCGAAGGCGTGGCCGCCGTGGTGGCGGGCGACGTGCTGGAGGGCGGCGTGGCCGGCCTGGGTACGCTCAGCGTCAAGGTCGTCTGAACCGGCCCGCCCTTCCGCCGATGACTCCGCGCACCCCGATCCGCCACTGCCGCAACTGCGGCACCGCCGTGGTCTACCGCCTGCCCGACGACGGCGACACCAAGCTGCGCGCCGTCTGCCCGGCCTGCCACACCGTCCACTACGAGAACCCGCTCAACGTGGTCGGCACGGTGCCGCACCTGGACGACCGGGTGCTGCTCTGCAAACGCAACATCGAGCCGCGCAAGGGCAAGTGGACGCTGCCGGCCGGCTTCATGGAGCTGGACGAGACGACCGCCGGCGGCGCCGAGCGCGAGACCGACGAAGAGGCCGGCGCCCGGATCGCGATGGGCCCGCTCTTCAGCGTGATCAACGTGGCCGCGGTCGGCCAGGTGCATTTCTTCTACCGGGCGCAGTTGCTGTCCGACACCTTCGATCCGGGCCACGAGACGATGGAGGCGCGGCTCTTCACCGAGGACGAAATCCCCTGGGACGAGATCGCCTTCCGCACCGTGCGCGACACGCTGCAGCTGTACTTCGCCGACCGCAAGAGCGGCATGTTCGGCATGCACCACTTCAACATCTAGACCAGCCCCAGGTCCACCGGCCGCACGCCCGGGAACACCTGGGCCAGCCGGCCGGTGTCCAGCCCGTACATGCGGCCGAACAGCCCGCCGATCACCGCGCGGTATTCGTTGAGCACCGGAAAATCCCGGTTCTGGTTGAGGGTGGCGGGCGCGACCGCCACCTGCTCTCCCGCGATCCGGCCGCCGCGCACCGCGCCGCCGGCCACCCAGTAGGTACTGCCGTGGCCGTGGTCGGTGCCGCGGGTGCCGTTCTCGCGGAAGGTGCGGCCGAACTCCGACACCACCACCACGACCGTCTTGTCCCAGGCCGGCCCCATCTCTTCTGCGAAGCCGGCGATGCCGCTGCCCAGGTTGCCGAGCAGATTCGCCAGCTGGCCCTGGGCGCCGCCCTGGTTGACATGGGTGTCCCAGCCGCCGACGTCGATGAAGCCCAGGTTGAAGCGGTCGCGCATCAGCCCGGCCATGCGGCGCGCCTCCAGCTCGAAGCCCTTGGCGCTGAGCGCGCGGCGGTTGGCGGCCTCCATCTCCTGGTTGCGGGCGGCCATGTCGGGCGCCATGCCGGCGGCCGGCGCGGCGGTGCGCTTCTGCAGCGCCTCGGCTTCTTCGGCCACCGTCTTGCGCAGCTCGAAACCCTCGGCGATCACCGGCTCGAAGCGGGTGCCCTGGTACATCTGCGCCAGAAGGGACGTCTGCCGCGCGTCGAACGGCGTGCGGCCGGTGCCCTTGAGCGAGACGTTGGGCACGTTCTGCGGGCCTGCCATCGCGCCCGGCAGGCCGTCGGTGAAGGCGACCGGCGCCGCGCGCCCGCCCATCGCGCCGGCCAGTCGGTTGAGGAAGCCGGTGCCGCGCTGCGCCGGGTCGGCCGCGGCGGTGGAACGGTCGCCGGGCATCGGCAACCCGGCCTCGACGCCGTCCTGCGTCTCGAAGTGGCTGCGCGAGAGATCGTCGGTGCCGGCGAAGGGCAGGAAGGCGAGCTGCCCCCGCTGCCACAGCGGCAGCGCGCCGGCCGCCAGCGCCGGATGCAGCGCCCAGCCGCCCTCGGCGCCGGCCAGCGCGATGGCGGCCTGCGGGTCGGCCGCCGCATCGCCCGCCACCGGACTGCGGATCGCGATGGTGGGCCGAGAGGCGTAGTAGAAATCGCTGCCAGCCGGCACCAGCACGTTGGCCGCGTCGTACCCGCCGCGCAAAAACACCAGCAGGAACCGCGCATCGGCCTGGGCCGGCAACGCATAGGCGCGCGACCCGATCGCCGGCCCCGCCAGCGCCAGCCCGGCACAGCCCAGGTGCCGCAGGAGTTCTCGTCGTTGCATCGCATGCTCCTCGCGCCGCAGCGCTCTTTTCATCGATCGCGTGCCCACGCCGCCACCCGTATCCGGGCACGCGGCAAAAGCCGCGCCGCGAAGCCAGGCGCCCCACCAGGGACACCGTGGGTCCGGCTCCGCCGGCCCACCGGTGTCGCACCCTCGCAGGGGGTGGGCGGCCACACGCAGTGGGCAAGCGTGGGGGTGAGCCTCATCTCGTCATCCACTCGGGCGACGACAGCAGCACCGCGTTCCACTCCGGTTGCGACGCGGCCTGCGCCAGCGCGCTGCGGGTCGCGGGGCCGAGCGTCGGCTCGACGAAGCGGTAGTAGGTGCGGGTGGCGAGCACCGGAAAGCCGGTGCGCGGCAGCGGCTTTCCGTCGTCGTCGGTGTAGAGCGCGGCCTGGCCGGCGCCCATCGCGCGGGCGATCTCGAAGCGCTTGACCATCTGCCCCGAACTGGCCCACGCCGCTTCCGACGCCGGATAGCCGTCGGGCGAGATGCGGCCGTAGAGCGGCTCGCCCAACTGGTTCAGCCAGCCGATCACCGGCCGCAGGTTGCCGATCGGCCGATCGGCATAGGCCAGGCGCAGCGACGAGACGACGTACTGCACCGGGTCCTTGAACTTGTGCGGCCCGGGGCCGGCCAGCACCGTCTCCATCTCGGCCGACAGGAACATGGCGCGCAGCACCTCGGCGATATCCCCGTGCGAGCGCTCGAAGCGCTGCGCCATGAGGTCGACCAGCGCGGGCGGCGGGGTGTCGGCCACGAAGTACGCCGCCAACTTGTGCGAGACGAAGCGTGCCGTCGCCGGCTGGCGCGCCAGCAGTTCGACGGCCTGCTCCACCTCGGCGAAACCCCGTCCCTCGATCCGCTGGCCCAGCACGGTCTTCGCGCCGAAATCGTGCCGGGCCGGATTGAACTCGAACAGGCCCTCGTGCAGGTACAGCGCCTGGCGCTGGGGTGGGAGCCGCGGCGGCTGGCCGTCGTTGTCGATGCCCACGCCGGTCAGCACCCGGGCCAGCTCCTGCACGTCCTGCTGGGTGTAGCGCGAGCCGCTGGGGCCGCCGGCCACGCCCAGGGTGTGCAGCTCCATCAGCTCGCGGGCGTAGTTCTCGTTGATGCGGTTGGCCGCGCTCTGGGCGTTGTCGAGGTACTCGAGCATCGCCGGCGACCGCAGGGTGGCCATCGCCAGCGTGTCGAAGCGGGCGAGCGCCAGGGGCCGCACGGTGCGCTCTTCGTACTCGCCCAGCGTCCAGCGCACGTTGCCCTTGCCGGCATAGACGTTGAAATGGTTTATCCAGAACCAGGCCATCTGCTCGCGCAGCTGGGTGGGCGACTGCAGCGCGCGCAGCAAGTGGCGGCGGGCGGTGTCCTGCACCGCCTCGTTGTTGGCGCGGTTGAGGGCGGTGCGGGCCGCCTGCTTCTCGTCCTCGTCGGTCAGCGTGTTGAGGCGGCGCTGCTCGGCGCGCGCCGCCCGCAGCCGCTGCTCGGCGCTCTGCTGCGCTACCGGCATCGCGGCGATGGTGGCGGCCAGGTCCGGCGGGTCCTGCGCCGGGGGCGCCAGTTGCCGGTCGAGGTAGGCCTTGCGCCCCAGCGACTGCAGCAGCCGCGCATCGGCCTCGTCGGCGCAGAAGTTGACCCGGTTGAGCCAGCGCCAGTCGCTGGCCGTCAGCGCGGCGCCGGTGCCGTCCGCACCGGGCGCGGTGCCCGGTGCCGCGCAACCCGCGGCGGCCAGGCCCGCGCCGGCGGCAGCGGCCGCGCACAGCAGCGTGCGGCGGGACAAGGGGGTATCGGTCGTGGGAGGCATGCGGAACTCCGGTGCGGCACCGGCGGTAGCAGGGTGGCCTGCCGCCCTACCGGACCGGAGCCCGGGCGGGCCATGTCGGGTCGCCAGTGTGCGCCCGGGGCCGGCCGGCCCGGATGGAGTTGCGGTGGACGGTTCGTAAAGAAAGCGCAAACCGGGTGTCCCGCGGTTATCGGCCGCCGCGCGACGTGCACACTTTCGGCGTCAGCGGCGCAGCGCGTCGGCCGCCGCGGGCGTTCCGCCCGCCCGCATCCATTCGATCGCCTGGGGCCGGTCGACCAGCACGCACTGCTTGCCGGTGCGGCGGCAGTGGTCCTGCACCCGCCAGTAGGCGCCGTGTCCGACGCAGCCGGTCTGGCAGATGACCAGGTCGGCGGCGACCAGGCTGGCCTCCAGCGCCTCGGCATCGTCCTGGTCGCTGCCGCCGTGGTGCAGGAACTGGCCGCCCGCGCCCTCGACCAGGCGCTGCGCGGCGGTGGCATCCTCCGCATCCGGCCCGATGCAGAGGACCGCCTTGCGGTGCAGGTCGGCGGCGAGCGGTGCCACTGCAGGCACGGCCGCTGGAGCGGTCGCCGACGCGTCCGGCACCCGCTCCGCGCGCACCTGCCAGCCGAGCCGCTCGCGCATCAGGCGGCGCACCCGCTCCACCAGCGCCTCGCCCCGCCGGGCGAGCGCCAGCCGGCGCGGCAGGCCGGGCACCGCCGCCTCGGCCCGCAGCCGGTCTTCGTGGGCCAGGGCCAGCGCCGTGTCGCGCACGATAAGGGCCCCGCGCAGCCGCACCGCCTCGGCCTCCAGCCGCGCGATGGCCCGCGCCTGCGCCACCAGCAGCTCGCTGCAGCGGCCCTGCGACCGGCCATACTGGCGCGCGAGCGCGGCGTATTCGCGCGTGGCACTTGGGGTTTCGGCAGGCGGCTGGTTCATGGTGCTGCTCCGGTAGAAAGGGGCCGGCTGGCTCCTGATAACCCATTCTAGATGAGAACCTTTTGCATCTACAACCGCCCTGCGTGCCGACACGGCGCTCCGGCAATCCCACCCGGCCCTGGCTACCTACGACCCCGCCCGACATTTCCACCGCCCGATACCGCCCCATGAATTCAGTTCCAGACCCCTGCCCCCGCTGCGCCTGGGCCGGCTCCGACCCGCAGATGCGGGCCTACCACGACCACGAGTGGGGCGTGCCGACGCACGACCCGCGGGCGCTGTGGGAATCGTTGATGCTCGAAGGCTTCCAGGCCGGGCTGGCGTGGATCACGGTGCTGCGCAAGCGGCCGGCCTTTCGCGCGGCCTTCGCGGGCTTCGATCCCGAGCGGGTCGCGCGCTTCGGGGCCGACGACGTCGCGCGGCTGATGGCAGATGCGGGCATCATCCGCTCCCGCGCGAAGATCGAGGCCACCCTCCACGGCGCCCGCATCTACTGCGAGATGGCGGCGCGCGGCGAGGACTTCGCGGCCTTCTGCTGGTCCTTCACCGACGGCCGGGTGCTGCAGGGCGACGGGCACACCGTGCCGGCATCGACCGACCTGTCGGCCCGGGTGTCGAAAGAGCTGAAGCGCCGGGGCTTCAAGTTCGTCGGGCCCACCATCGCCTATGCCTGGATGCAGGCGGTGGGCATGGTCGACGACCACACGGCGGGCTGCTTCCGCTACCGCCGGCCCGCGCCGGAGCGGATCGACGCCACGCCGTAGCCCGGCCGCCCGGCTCGGGGGCGTTGGGGCATCCGGCACAGCGCTGACCCCGGCAAAAACCGGCCAGCGACTAAGCATGGTCGGAAAAATTCGTGGGCAGCGGGCGCCGCGAACGGTGCAATGCACCCCATGTCCGCTTCGCTCTCGCTCGCCGCTTCCCCTTCTCCTGCCGCTGCGCCGGCACCCCTGCTCGACGTGCGCGGCCTCGACGTGCGCTTCGCCGGCCACCATGCGGTGCGCGCGCTCGATCTGCAGGTGCGGGCCGGCGAGACGCTGGCGCTGGTCGGCGAATCGGGCTGCGGCAAGTCGACCACCGCGCTGGCGCTGATGCGGCTGCTGCCGGCGCATGCGCGGCTGGGCGGCACGGTGCATTTCGGCGGGCAGGACCTGCTGGCGCTGGACGAGCGCGCGCTGACCCGGCTGCGGGGCCGCGCGATCGGCATGGTGTTCCAGGAGCCGATGACCTCGCTCAACCCGGTGCTGCCGGTCGGCCGGCAGGTGGCCGAGACGCTGCTGCTGCACGGCGCGGTGCCCAGGGCCGACGCCCGCAAGCGCGCCGTCGAACTGTTGGACCTGGTCCGGTTGCCCGACGCGGCCCGCCGCTACGACGCCTATCCCCACCACCTTTCGGGCGGCCAGCGCCAGCGCGTCGTGATCGCGATGGCGGTCGCCTGCAACCCGCGGCTGCTGATCGCCGACGAGCCGACCACCGCGCTCGACGTGACGGTGCAGGCCCAGATCCTGCGGCTGATCGACGACCTGCGGCGCGAGCGCGGCATGGCGGTGCTGCTGATCACCCACGACCTGGGCGTGGTGGCCCAGTGGGCCGACCGGGTGGCGGTGATGCACGGCGGCCGCAAGCTGGAGCAGGGCCCCGCCGCCCGCGTGTTCGCGGCGCCGGCGCATGCCTATACCCGCGGGCTGCTCGGCGCGTCGCTGCACCTGGAGCAGGACCTGCACTACGAGACGGCGCGGCTGGCCGAGATCAAGGCCGAGGGCGACGGGCAGTTCACCCTGGTGCGGCCGGCACGCCGCGCGCCGGGGGCAGCGCCCACCCGGCCGGCCGACGCGGCTCCGCTGCTGGCGGTCGAGGGCCTGGCGGTGCGCTACCCCGGCGCGGCCGCCGGCGTGCGGGCGGTCGACGGCGTCGATTTCCAGATCGCGCCCGGCGAGACGCTGGGCCTGGTCGGCGAATCGGGCTGCGGCAAGTCGAGCCTGTCGCGCGCCATCGTCCGGCTGGTCGATGCCGATGCCGGCCGGGTGCTGCTGGGCGGCACCGACCTGCTGGCCCTGTCGCCCCGCGCGCTGCTGCCGCACCGGCGCCGGGTGCAGATGATTTTCCAGGACCCGTACGGATCGCTCAACCCGCGGCACCGGGTGGAGGACATCCTGGGCCATGCGCTCGCGATCCACGGCGTGACGGCGCGGGCCGAGCGCGAGCGGCGCATCGGCGCGATCCTGGACGACGTGGGCCTGGGCGCCTCGGCCCGCGCACGCTATCCGCACGAGTTCTCGGGCGGCCAGCGGCAGCGCATCGGCATCGCCCGCGCGCTGGTGCTGCGGCCCGAGCTGGTGATCTGCGACGAGCCGGTCTCGGCGCTCGACGTGTCGGTGCAGGCGCAGATCCTCAACCTGCTGGTCGACCTGAAGGCGGTCTACGGCCTGGCGTATCTCTTCATCTCGCACGACCTGGCGGTGGTGCGCTACATCGCCGACCGGGTGATGGTGATGCACGGCGGCCGGATCGTCGAGACCGGCGACCACCACGGTCTCTGGGCCGCGCCGCAGCACCCCTACACCCGCAGCCTGATCGCGGCGGTGCCGGGGCGGCGGGATGCGCAGGCCGGGCCGGGCGCGGCACACCCGGCGCACCCGGCCATGCCGGCCCCGCCGGTTCCGCAGGGCGCCGCGCCGCCGATGCGCCGCGCCGCCTAGCGCGGGCCGGCGCGTCCGCCACGCCGCGTTGCCGCCCGCGGCCGGCGCGCGCAGCCGGCACCGGCACCGTTTCTTCTCTCCTGTTCTTTTTTCCTTCCACTCTGCGACCTGCCATGCCCGATATCCGCTCCGATGCCTCTTCGCCCGCCACCGCCGACACGGCCCTGCCGCGCCGCACGGTCTTCCACCTGGCCGCCGCACTGGCCGCCAGCGCCGGCGTGCCGGCCCTCTGGAGCGGCCCGGCCCATGCGCTCGACAAGGCGCAGCCGCCGGGCACCGAGGGCGCGCAGCGCGGCGGCGCGGTCAACGCGGTGGTGCATCCCGAGCCGCCGACGCTGGCCTTCTTCATCAACACCTCCACCCCGGGCCGCACCGTCGTCAGCAAGATCTTCGACGGCCTGCTCGACTACGGCCCCGACCTGAAGCCCCGGCCGCAGCTGGCCGAGAGCGTCGACGTGTCGGTCGACGGCCTCACCGTGCGGCTGCTGCTGCGCAAGAACGTGCTCTGGCACGACGGCAAGCCGTTCAGCTCGGCCGACGTGAAGTTCTCGGCCGAAGCGGTGTGGAAGCAGTACGCACCCACCGCCCGCCGGGTGTTCCAGTACCTGACGAAGGTCGAGGCGCCCGATGCGCACACGGTGGTGCTGACGCTGTCGAAGCCCACGCCGGTGATCCTGAACGCGCTGGACGTGGTGGCCGCGCCGGTGCTGCCGAAGCACCTGTACGAAGGCACCGACATTCCGAACAACCCGTACAACAACAAGCCGGTGGGCACCGGGCCGTTCGTGTTCAAGGAATGGTCGCGCGGCAGCCACATCGCGCTGGAGCGCTTCGACCGGTACTGGGTGCCGGGCCTGCCCTACCTCGACAGGCTCACCTTCAAGATCATCCCCGACGTGGCCGGCCGCGCCACGGCGCTGGAAACCGGTGCGGTGCACTACGGCGAGCGCAATCCGGTGACCTTCGCCGACGCCGACCGCCTGGCCCGGCTGCCGAACCTGGTGGTGAGCAAGGAGGGCTACAACGGCTTCGCCGGCTGGCTCTGGCTGATCCCCAACCTGCGCGACCCGGTCATCGCCAAGCTGGAAGTGCGCCAGGCGATCCTGCATGCGATCGACCGCAACGCGCTGGTCAAGACCGTCTGGGGCGGCTATGCGGTGCCGGCCACCGGGCCGGTGTCGTCGCTGCTCAAAACCTTCTACACCGCCGACACCCAGCAGTACCCGTTCGACCGCAAGAAGGCGGAAGCGCTGCTCGACGCCGCCGGCTACCCGAAGAAGGCCGACGGCTGGCGCTTCAAGCTCGACCACGACTTCATCCCCTTCGGCGACGACTACCGCCGCACCGGCGAGTTCGTGCGCCAGGCGCTGCGGGCGGTCGGCATCGATGTGTCGCTGCGGGCGCAGGACCTGCCCACCTGGACCAAGAACGTCTTCGGCGACTACAGGTTCCAACTGGTCAGCTCCTGGGGCATCAACTGGCAGGACCCGCAGATCGGCATGGAGCAACACTACTGGTCGAAGGCCGAAGCCAAGGGCACCGCCTGGCAGAACGCATCGGGCTACGCCAGCCCCGAGGCCGACCGCCTGCTGGAGGCCGCGCAGACCGAGCGCGACCCTGCCCGGCGGGTCGAGATCTACCGCGAGTTCCAGAAGCTGGCCGAGAAGGACCTGGCGCTGCTGCCGCTGTTCGAGTTCCGCTGGTTCGGCGTCTGGGACAAGCGGCTGCGCAACGTGACCGACACCTTCAACCACAGCCAGAACAACTTCGCGAAGGTCTGGCTCGAGGCGAAGCGCTAGCATGCGGCCGCTGCTGACCGCGCTGCTGCGGCGCCTGGTGCAACTGGCCGGCGTGGTGCTGGCCACCGCGGTGCTCAACTTCGCGCTGCTGAAGGCCCTGCCGGGCGACCTGGTGGACGTGATCGCCAGCGAGAGCGGCAGCGTGACGCCCGAATACGTGGCCCAGCTGCGGCAGCTCTACGGGCTCGACCGCGGCGTGGGCGAGCAGCTGGCGGCCTACCTGGGCCGCATCGCGCAGGGCGACCTGGGCTTTTCGTTCCGCTACGGCGAGCCGGTGCTGGGCCTGGTGCTCGACCGGCTGGGGCCGACGCTGGCCCTCGTCGCCACCGCGCTGCTGGTATCGGTGACGGTAGGCGTGCTGCTGGGCGTGGCCTGCGCCCGCCGGCCGCACGGCCTGGCCGACACCGCCATCTCGGCCTTCGCCACCGTGGGCTATTCGGCGCCGATGTTCTGGACCGCGCTGATGCTGGTGGTGCTCTTCGGGGTGCACCTGGAATGGCTGCCGGTGGGCGGCCTGCGCGAGATCGGCGCCGGCCACACCGGGCCCCGGCTGCTGCTCGACTACCTGCACCACCTGGTGCTGCCGGCGCTCACCCTGTCGATCTACTACATGGCGGTGTATGCCCGGCTGGCCCGCGCCTCGATGATCGAGACGCTGTCGGAGGACTACATCCGCACCGCCCGCGCCAAGGGTGCGGGCGAAGGCCGGGTGGTGTTCGGCCATGCGCTGCGCAACGCGGTGCTGCCGGTGCTCACCATGCTCGGCCTGCAGAGCAGCGCGCTGCTCGGCGGCTCGATCGTGGTCGAGACGGTCTTCGCCTGGCCCGGCCTGGGGCAGCTGTCGTTCGAGGCGATCAAGAGCCGCGACCTGCCGGTGCTGCTGGCGGTGCTGCTCTTCAGCGCGGTGCTGGTGGTGCTGGCCAACGCCCTGGTCGACGCGGCGCAGGCGCGGCTCGACCCGCGGGTGCGCACCGCACCGCGCAAGGCGGTGGCCGCATGAAGCGCTGGTACCTGCAACCTTCGATCGTGCTGGGCGGCGGCGTGCTGGCCGCCGTGGCGCTGGCCGCGGTGCTGGCGGGCCTGCTGTTCCCGGGCGATCCGCTCGACATGGTGGGCGCGCCGTACGTATGGCCGGGCCATGACGCGGCCACGCCGCTCGGCACCGACCTGATGGGCCGCGACCTGCTGGCGGGCCTGTTCCACGGCGCGCGGGTGTCGCTGCTGGTGGGCGTGTCGTCGGCCCTGCTGGCGCTGACCATCGGCATCGCGGTGGGCGCCGCGGCGGGCTTCTACCGGGGCCGGGTCGATGCGGTGCTGACCCGCATCACCGAATTCTTCCAGACCATTCCCGCCTTCCTGCTGGCGATCGTCCTGGTGGCGGTGCTGACGCCGTCCGTCGGCACCATCGTGTTCGCGCTGGGCGTCACCGGGTGGACCAGCATCGCGCGGCTGGTGCGGGCCGAGTTCATCTCGCTGCGCGAGCGCGAGTTCGTTCGCGCCAGCGTCGCCTTGGGCGCGAGCGACCTGCACCTGGTGTTCCGCGAGATCCTGCCCAACGCCTGGACGCCGGTGATCGTCTCCACCGGCCTGCTGGTGGCCAACGCGATCCTGTCGGAGGCGGGCCTGTCCTTCCTCGGACTGGGCGACCCCAACCAGGTGAGCTGGGGTTCGATGATCGGCCTGGGCCGGGACGCGCTGCGCACCGGCTGGTACATGACCGCCCTGCCCGGCATCGCCATCGTGCTCACCGTGCTGGCACTCAACCTGTTGAGCGACGCGCTCAACGCCGCCCTCAACCCGCGCCTGCGCCGTGCGCGGCGCGCCACGCCGGTGCTGTAGCCGCCGACCCTTCTCTCTGCTTCCAACGCCCATGTCCGAACACACCTCCCCCCCGGCGCGCATTCCCCGCCTGCCCGACCCGGCCCGCGTGCGGCGCATCGCCGACGACGCCGAGGCGCTCGACGCCGCCCGTGCCCTGGCCGCGCTGGCCGCCGACGGCGCATCCGAGCGCGACCGCCAGCGCGCACTGCCCTGGGACCTGCTGGAGCGCTGGTCCGAAAGCGGCCTGGGCGCGATCACGGTGCCGCGCGCCTACGGCGGTGCCGCGGTGTCCCACGCCACCGTGGCCGAGGTCTTCGTCGTCCTGTGCCGGGCCGACCCGGCCTTCGGCCAGATTCCGCAGAACCATTTCGGGCTGCTGGGCCTGCTGCACGAGCTGGGCACCGATGCGCAAAAGCAGCGCTTCTACGCCGAGGTGCTGGCCGGCCAGCGGCTCGGCAATGCCGGGCCCGAGCGCCGCTCGGCCGACGCACCCACCATCGCCCACGGCGCCACCCGGCTGCGGCAGACACCCGACGGCCTGCGCCTGGCCGGCACCCGCTTCTATTCCACCGGCGCGCTGTTCGCCCACCGCGTGCCGACCCGCGCGCTCGACGACGACGGCCGCCCGGTGCAGCCCTGGGTGCCGCGCACCGCGCCGGGCCTGACGGTGGTGGACGACTGGTCCTCCTTCGGCCAGCGCACCACGGCCAGCGGCACCGTCGTCTTCGACGACGTGGCGGTCGCGGCCGACGACGTGCTGCCGCTGTGGCGCCTGGCCGACCGGCCCGGCCTGACCGGCCCGTTCTCGCAGCTCGTCCAGGCCGCGATCGACCAGGGCATCGCCGAGGCCGCGGTGGCCGATGCGATCGCCTTCGTGCAGGAGCATGCGCGGCCCTGGTCCGAATCGGGCGTGGCCCGCGCGGCGGACGACGTCTACATCCTGGCCGACGTCGGCCGGCTCACCATCGACCTGCATGCCGCCCGCGAGGTGCTGCTGGAAGCGGGCCGCACGCTCGACGAGGTGGCCGCGGCGCCGGTCACCGCCGCCTCCAGCGCGCGCGCCTCGGTCGCGGTGGCCGAGGCCAAGGTGCTCACCACCCGCATCGCGCTCGACGCGTCGGAAAAGCTGTTCGAGCTGGCCGGCGCCTCGGCCACCCGCGCGAAGCACAACCTCGACCGGCACTGGCGCAACGCCCGGGTCCACACCCTGCACGACCCGGTGCGCTGGAAGACACACCTGATCGGCAACTACCTGCTGAACGAGGTGCCGCCGCCGCGCCACTCCTGGAACTGAGCGGCCACCGCACGCCGCGCCGCGACTCCCTCCACAGAAAACCCTCCCTCCCATGGCAGACACCAAGAAGCAGATCATCCTCAACGCGTTCAACATGAACTGCGTCGGCCACATCAACCACGGCCTCTGGACCCATCCGCGCGACCGCTCGGTCGACTACAACACCCTGCCCTACTGGACCGAGCTGGCCCGCACGCTGGAGCGCGGGCTGTTCGACGGCCTGTTCCTCGCCGACATCGTGGGCGTCTACGACATCTACCAGGGCAACGTCGACCTGACCCTGCGCGAATCGATCCAGCTGCCGGTGAACGATCCGCTGCTGCTGGTACCGGCGATGGCCGCGGTCACCCGGCACCTGGGCTTCGGCGTCACGGTGAACCTGAGCTACGAAGAGCCCTACCTGCTGGCCCGCCGCTTCTCCACCCTGGACCACCTGACGCAGGGCCGCATCGGCTGGAACATCGTGACCGGCTATCTCGACAGCGCCGCCCGCGCCATGGGCCGCGCGCAGCAACTGCCGCACGACGAGCGCTACGACCTGGCCGACGAGTACCTGGAGGTGCTCTACAAGCTGTGGGAAGGCAGCTGGGAAGACGGCGCGGTGCGGCGCGACAAGGCCGGCCGCCTCTTCGCCGACCCGGCCAGGGTGCATCCGGTGCACCACCGGGGGCGCTATTTCCAGGTCGACGGCTACCACCTCAGCGAGCCCTCGCCGCAACGCACGCCGCTGCTCTTCCAGGCCGGCGCCTCCGGCCGCGGCCAGCAGTTCGCGGCGCGGCATGCCGAATGCACCTTCGTCTCCAGCGCCAACCGGGCCTCGACCCGCGCGCTGGTGGACGATGCCCGCCGCCAGGCCCGGGCCGCCGGCCGCGACCCGGCCGCGCTGAAGGTGCTGATGGGCATCACCGTGGTCGTCGCGCCGACGGCGCAGGAGGCCCGGGAGAAGTACGCCGAGTACCAGCACCACGCCAGCGCCGAAGCCGGGCTGGCGCATTTCTGCGCCGGCGCGGGCGTCGACTTTTCGCAGTTCGACCCCGATACGCCGCTGCAGGACTTCAAGAGCAACGGCATCGAGAGCGCGGTGCGCCGGGTGACCGGTGGCCGCGCCGACTACACGGTGCGCCACCTGCTGGAGACGCTGTCGCTGGGCGGCCGCTACGCCACCGTCGTCGGCGATCCGCAGCAGGTGGCCGACCAGCTGCAAGGCTGGATGGACGACACCGGCATCGACGGCTTCAACCTCACCCGCACCGTCACGCCCGAGAGCTACCAGGACTTCATCGACCTGGTGGTGCCCGAGCTGCAGAGCCGCGGCATCTACAAGACCCGCTACGCCGAGGGCACGCTGCGCCAGAAGCTGTACGGCGGGGCTGCGCTGCTGCCCGACAGCCATCCGGCCGCGGGCTTCCGCCACGGGGCCGCGCCCGCTCGGTCCCGGGTCGGCGAGGAAGTAACGGTCCCCGCTTTCTGAGCTGCCTCGCCCTCCGCCCGCACCACCCGCACCACCCGCACGACACCGACCCGACACCACCATGCTGCTCGCCGACACCTCTCCCCTTTCCGTTGCGCCGCCGGCCGCCGCGCCCCGCTCCGCCACGCCGCCCGGTGCGGTGGCCGTCATCGCGGACGATGCCCAGGCCCTCGACACCGCGCGCCGCCTGGCCGCCGACTTCGCCACCACCGCGGTGGAGCGCGACCGGGACCGCCGGCTGCCGTGGGACGAACTCGATGCCTTCTCCGGCAGCGGGCTCTGGGCGATCACCGTGCCCCGCGCGCACGGCGGCGCGGGCGTCTGCGGCGCCACGCTGGCCGATGTGATCGCGCGGGTTTCGGCCGCCGACGGCTCGCTCGGCCAGATACCGCAGAACCATTTCTACGCGGTCGAGCTGCTGCGCCTGGCGGGCAGCGCCGAACAGCAGCGCTTCTTCTACGGCCGGGTGCTGGCGGGCGAGCGCCTGGGCAACGCGCTGGCCGAGATCGGCCACAAGGATTTCAAGCGCCGCACCCGCATCGAACCCGCGGCGGACGGCGGCTTCCGGCTGCAGGGCCGCAAGTTCTACTGCACCGGCGCGCTGTACGCGCACTGGATCCCGACGATGGCGGTGGCGCAGGAAACCGCGCCGGACGGCACGGTGCGCGAGGCGCCGCACCTGGTCTTCGTGCCCCGCCACGCCCCCGGCGTGCAGGTGATCGACGACTGGGACGGTTTCGGCCAGCGGGTGACCGGCAGCGGCTCGGTGGTGCTGGACGACGTGCGGATCGAGCCCGGCTGGGTGCTGCGCTTGCCCGACGGCCTGGAGCAGACCAGCACCGCCCGGCCTTTCGCCCACCTGATGCACAGCGCGATCGACCTCGGCATCGGCCGGGGCGCACTGGCCGCGACGCTGGATGTCGTGCGCGACCACGCCCGGCCCTGGATCGACGCGAAGGTGGCCCGCGCGGCCGACGATCCCCTGCTGCTGCAGCAGATCGGCGACACCGCGGTGCGGCTGCGCGCGGCCGAGGCGCTGGTGCGCCGTGCGGCCCGGCTGCTGGATGCCGCCCAGGCCGCGCCGACGCCCGAGCGGGTGGCGGCCGCATCGGTCGCGGTTTCGGAAGCGCGGGTGCTCACCACCACCGCCTCGCTCGATGCCGGCACCCGGCTGTTCGAGCTGGGCGGCACCGCCGCGACGCTGGATGGGCGCGGCCTCGACCGGTTCTGGCGCAATGCCCGCACCCACACGCTGCACGACCCGGTGCGCTGGCGCTACCACGCGGTGGGCGACTACCACCTCAACGGCCGACATCCCGCGCTGCAGCCACCGGCGACACCGGCTGCGGCGGCTTCCTAGCGGCGCAGGCAGCGGCCGCTCAGGCCGCGGCCTTGGTGCCCACCGACCAGTAGAACTGCGGCTGGGCGCCGTTGAGCACGCAGTCGCCCAGCATCCGCGCCTTGTAGATCGTCGGGTTGTGCGATGCCAGGGTGCGGGCGTTGCGCCAGTGCCGGTCGAGGCGCCGGTCCTGCTGCAGCGCCGATGCGCCGCCGACGTCGAACATCCGGGTCGCCGCGCCCAGCACCGCATCGACGATGCCCACCTGGGCCTGCGCCGCCCGCAGTTCCACATCGATCAGCACCGCCTCGGTCACCGGCGCGCCGGCCGCGCGCAGCCGGTCGACATCGCCCAGGCCGGCGGCCACCGCGCGCACCGCCGAGGCGGCCAGGAAGGCGGTGGCCGAGAGCTGGCCGATCACCTGCTGCACCACCGGGTCTTCGCGCGGCGTGGTGGCGCTGCCGTGGCTGTAGGTGCGCTTGCGGGGGCGCACGAAATCGGCCGCGTCGCGCTCGATCGCCCGGGCGATGCCGGCGAGCGTCGCCAGGTGCACCAGCTGGAAGAAGGCGGTCATCGGCGTCGGCCGGTTGCGCGGGTAGTGCAGCACATGGCCGGGCTGCACCGCGACGTCGGCGAAGCGGGTGGTGCCCGAGGCGCTGAGCCGCTGGCCGAAGCCCTGCCAGTCGTCGACCCGGTCGACGCCGGCGCCGTCGGCCGGCACCAGCGCCACCACCGGCGACGGCCCCTCGTCCTGCCGGGCGGTGACCGCGATCCAGTCGGCGTACAGCGTGCCGGTGCTGTAGAACTTGGCGCCGTCGAGCCGCCAGCCCTCGCCGTCGGGCGTGAGCGCGGTCTGCAGCGTGGCGATCGCGTTGTCGCCCAGCTCGGTGGTGGCGTTGCCGAAGATCACGCCCTGCCCCGCCAGCGCCAGCCACGGGCCGTGCAGCGCGGGATCGATCTCGGCATAGAGCCGCTCGATGAAGCCGAAGTGGGCGCGCAGGATCTGCGGCAGGTTGCTGTCGGCCGTGCCCAGCTCGATCAGCAGGTCGAACAGCTGCTCCACCGACGCGCCGAAGCCGCCGTGCGCCACCGGCACCCGCAGGGCGCCGAAACGTGCCTCGCGCAGCCAGCCGACGGCGTCGTGCGCCAGGGTGCGGTTGGCTTCGCGCGCGACCGCCTGCCCGGCGATGCGGTCGAAGACGGGGCGGAAATGCTGCAGGAGCGCGGCGGTCGGCGGGGGGGATGTGGACATGCGGTCGGGATCGATGAGGGTGAGGCGGTGGCCTGGCGGCGCCGGATCGCGCTGCGTAGGGCGCCGCGCGGAGCGCACCACGGGGCGTGCCCGGGCGATGGAAAACGCCAGAGGCTACCGACGCGCCCGGCCGCGCGGAAGTGCGTTTTGCGGCTATGGATAGTCGGAAATTCATCCGCCGCGCGGGCTGTTGCAAAGGGGGCGGGCGAAGTGATTACAGTAGGCACCGCACTTTTCCCATCGCCTGGACACCCATGAAACACCTCGCCCTCTGCGCCCTGGCCGCCGCCGCCTTCCTGGCCGGATGCGTCGCCCCGCCACCGCCGCCGCCCACCGCGGCGCAGGTGCTCGACGCCGACCCCACCACCGACTGCCTCAAGGCCGCCAACCGCGACCCGCGCCTGAGTTTGCTGGAGCCGAAGCTGGGCAGCCTGCGTTCCGCCGGCCAGGCCTCGCTGCCGATGCTGGCCAGCAAGGACTACCCCACCGCCACCGAGAAGGTCGCGCTGGAAGTGTGGGGCAGCGAGCGCCAGCGCTGCGTGAAGCTGGGCGAGAGCTACCGCGCCGCCAACCTGCCGCTGCCGCTGGTCTCGGCCTTCGAGCTGGGCCAGCGCGACCTGGTCTTCCTCACCGCCAAGCTCTACGGCGGCGAAATGACCTACGGCCAGTTCAACATGCGCCGCCAGGAGCTGGCCGGCGCCCACCGCCAGCGCCTGATCGAGTTCGAGCAGCAGCACGCCGCCTACCTGTCGCAGATCGAGCCGCAGCGCCGCCTGGCCGCTGCCGGACCGCCGCAGACGATGCCGGTGGCCCCCGCGGTGCGTGCCCTGTTCACCACCTGCAACCGCTACAGCGTCGACGGGGTGAACTGCACCAGCCAGTAAAGCGGGTCGGGCGCCGCCGGCCCTGGCAGCCGGCGGCGCCGCATGGTGCGGCGCGGAAACATTCCTGCACCACTCCTGGCACCCGTGCTTCGACAATCGCTCCCTCAGGAGGGAGCCATGTCCAGGGTCACGTTGCACGCCAAGCGTTTTTTCAGCCTCGCCAAGAAATCGGTCGCCGCATGGTCGGACGACTACGCCCCCAGCATGGGCGCGGCGATCGCCTACTACACCGTCTTTTCGCTCGCCCCCCTGCTGCTGATCGTGATCGCGGTGGCGGGCTTCGTCTTCGGCCGCGAGGCGGTCCAGGGCGAGATCGTCGGCCAGCTCTCGGGCCTGCTGGGCCGCGACGGGGCGCTCGCGGTGCAGGGCCTGATCAAGAGTGCCAGCCAGCCCGCGCAGGGGCTGGTCGCCACCGCCATCAGCCTGGTGGTGCTGGCGGTCGGCGCCACCACCGTGTTCGGCGAACTGCAGAGCGCCCTCGACCGGATCTGGGGCATCCCGGCCACCGCCAAATCGGGCATCTGGGCGACGCTGCGGGCGCGGCTGCTGTCCTTCGGGCTGATCCTGGGCCTGGCGTTTCTGCTGATGGTGTCGCTCACCGTCAGCGCCGCGGTGGCGGCCATGGGCACCTGGGTCGGCTCGGTGCTGCCGGGCTGGGCGGTGACGCTGCAGATCATCAACCTGGCGGTGTCGCTGAGCATCACCACCTTGCTCTTCGCGATGATCTACAAGCTGATGCCCCAGGCCAAGATCGCCTGGCGCGACGTGTGGGTGGGCGCGGTGGTGACGGCGGTGCTGTTCGAGGTGGGCAAGGTGCTGATCGGGCTGTACGTGGGACGCGGCAGCGTGTCGTCGTCGTTCGCGGCGGCAGGCTCGATCATCGTGCTGCTGGTGTGGGTCTATTACTCGGCGCAGATCTTCCTGCTGGGCGCCGAATTCACCTGGGTCTACGCCAGCGAGCACGGTTCCCGCGCGGCCCTGCCGGTGCCCGATGCGCCCGAGGTCCCGCGCAAATCCGAACCGGTGCCGGCGGTGGACCCCGACCGGCCGGTGGCACCCGCAGCGGTGCCCGCCGCCCGGGCCGTCGAGGTGCACCACGACGACGACCCGGTGGAAGCCTACGCGCCGCAAGGGCCGACGATGCGCCAGAAGATCTATGTCACCGTCGCGCTGACCGCGCTGCAGATCGCGATCCGGGTGGCGATGCGGCGA
The DNA here is from genome assembly GCA_042867185.1 of Sphingomonas sp. NCPPB 2930. Classification (GTDB taxonomy): domain Bacteria; phylum Pseudomonadota; class Gammaproteobacteria; order Burkholderiales; family Burkholderiaceae_C; genus Xylophilus. The sequence goes on from JBHZQV010000012.1 coordinate 69,927, forward strand.
AGCGCGGCGAAGAAGGCGGCGCGCCGGGCCGGCATGCGGCGGCGCTGAGCGCTGCCCACGTAACGCAGGTGGCCGGACCACCTCTATCCACATAGCACGCCAGTGCTATGCTTTCGATAGCTACCGGCCTTGAACCGACGCCGGCTACAGGCCTGTCAGCCACCTAGGTACGACACGACATGGGGGACAGACGGGTGGCGGCCGCGCCCCTAAGAGCCACCCGTCCCCACGGCCTCGTCGGCCATCCGGCGCATCCAGATTCGGAACTCCCCCAGCACCGCCGGCTCGTGCTCCAGCACCGGCGTCACCAGGTAGTAGGAGCGCTCGCCCCGCAGCGGCTGCGGGCAGGCGACGACCAGTTCGCCCCGGGCCAACTCGGCCTCGATCAGCATCGGCGGCATCAGGGCCACGCCCAGGCCGTGCGCGGCGGCGACCGCCAGCATCGAGAACAGCTCGTAGCGCGGGCCGGCCAGCGCGGCCGGTGCCTGCACCTCCATCGCGTCGAACCACTGCCGCCAGCCATAGGGCCGTGTGCTCTGCTGCAACAGGGGCAAGGCGGCGACCTCCCCCGGGGCCAGCGGCCGGCCCTGCAACAGCGCCGGGCTGCAGACCGGCAACACGTCCTCCCGCATCAGCGGCTCGGCCCGGGTGCCGGGCCAGCGGGCGACCTGCTCGGCGGTGCCGGTGAAAAGCGCCGCGTCGAAGCCGGTGTCGTCGAAGAGGAAGGGACGGGTGCGGGTCTCGATGTGCACCACCGTGTCGGGGTGCAGCGCCGCCAGCTGCGGCAGCCGCGGGATCAGCCAGCGGGTCGCGAAGGTCGGCACCGCCGCCAGGGCGATCGCGCCGCCGCGGCCCTGGCCGGCCATCAGGTCGAGCGTGTCGCGCTCCAGCCCCTGCAGGCCGCGCGAGATCTGCTTCCAGTACTGGGTGCCGCCGGGCGTCAGCGCCACGCCGTGCCGGGTGCGGCGGAACAGGGCCACGCCCAGGTAGGCCTCCAGCGCCAGCACCTGGCGGGAGACGGCGCTCTGGGTGAGCGAGAGTTCCTCGGCGGCGCGGGTGTAGCTCTCGTGCCGGGCGGCGGCCTCGAAGCAGGCCAGCGCCTGGGTGGAGGGGATACGGCGTCGCATGCAGGTATGGAATCGGAAGAGGTATGCCGGGAGGTCCCGAGAGCCGCGCTACGGCCGCGAGACATTCCATGATCGCATACCTCGATGTGCAATCCTCGTTTGCCGCAGCCGGCCCGCAGGACTAGCATCCAGGCGTGACGTTCCCGGCCACGCCGGCCGTGCGCCCTGCCCGGCGCCCGCCCCCACCCGCATCCTCAGGAGACCTCCCATGTCCAGTTCTTCCCGCGCCGCCTTCCAGTGGGCCGACCCGTTCCTGCTCGACCAGCAACTCACCGACGACGAGCGGATGATTCGCGACGCCGCCGCGGCCTACTGCCAGGATAAGCTGGCCCCCCGCGTGCTGGAAGCCTTCCGCGACCAGAAAACCGACGTGGCCATCTTCCGCGAGATGGGCGAGCTGGGCCTGCTGGGCCCGACCATCCCCGAGCAGTACGGCGGCCCCGGCCTCAACTACGTCGCCTACGGCCTGATCGCCCGCGAGGTGGAGCGGGTCGATTCCGGCTACCGCTCGATGGCCAGCGTGCAGTCGTCGCTGGTGATGGTGCCGATCTACGAATTCGGCACCGAAGCACAGAAGCAGAAATTTTTGCCCAAGCTGGCCAGCGGCGAGTTCATCGGCTGCTTCGGCCTGACCGAGCCCGACCACGGCTCCGACCCCGGCAGCATGGCCTCGCGCGCCCGCAAGGTCGACGGCGGCTACAAGCTGTCCGGCAGCAAGATGTGGATCAGCAACAGCCCGATCGCCGACGTGTTCGTCGTCTGGGCCAAGGAAGTGGACACCGCCGGCAACGTCGGCCCGATCCGCGGATTCGTGCTCGAGAAGGGCATGGCCGGCCTGAGCGCCCCGGCGATCCACGGCAAGGTGGGCCTGCGCGCCTCGATCACCGGCGAGATCGTGATGGACGGCGTGTTCTGCCCCGAAGAGAACGCGTTCCCCGAGGTGCAGGGCCTGAAGGGCCCGTTCACCTGCCTCAACAGCGCCCGCTACGGCATCTCCTGGGGCGCGATGGGCGCCGCCGAAGACTGCTGGCACCGTGCCCGGCAGTACACGCTCGACCGCAAGCAGTTCGGCCGCCCCCTGGCCGGCACCCAGCTGATCCAGAAGAAGCTGGCCGACATGCAGACCGAGATCGCCCTCGGCCTGCAGGGCAGCCTGCGCCTGGGCCGGATGAAGGACGAAGGCACCGCCGCGGTCGAGATCACCTCGATCATGAAGCGCAACAACTGCGGCAAGGCGCTCGACATCGCCCGCCTGGCCCGCGACATGATGGGCGGCAACGGCATCAGCGACGAGTTCGGCGTGGCGCGCCACCTGGTGAACCTGGAAGTGGTCAACACCTACGAGGGTACGCACGACGTGCATGCGCTGATCCTGGGCAGGGCGCAGACCGGGATCGCGGCCTTTTAGCAAACCCCCAGGCTGCGCGCTGCGCGTCTTCGTCAACCCCCTTGCAGGGGGCGATACCGGCGGCCCGGCAGAGCCGGTTCCGCAGTATCCCTGAAATATGGCGGTCCGGTCGCGACTGATGCGGCGGGGCTGCGAAAACGAACCTAATGCAGCGAGGCGCCGATGCGCGGCGCGGGAGATGGGCATGACGATGCAGAACGCCGGCGCATTGGCCGGTATCAAGGTGCTGGACCTTTCGCGGGTGCTGGCCGGGCCGTGGTGCACCCAGACGCTGGCCGATCTGGGAGCGGACGTGGTGAAGATCGAGCGGCCGGGCGCGGGCGACGACACGCGGCAGTGGGGGCCGCCGTTCCTGAAGGACGCGGCGGGCAACGACACCGACCAGGCGGCCTACTTCGCCTGCTGCAACCGCAACAAGCGCTCGGTCACGGTGGACATGGCCACGCCCGACGGGCAGGCGCTGCTGCAGCGGATGGCCGCGGGCAGCGACGTGGTGGTGGAGAACTTCAAGGTGGGCGGGCTGCGGGCCTACGGGCTCGACTACGAGAGCCTCAAGGCGGCCAATCCGCGGCTCATTTATTGCTCGATCACCGGCTTCGGCCAGGACGGGCCGTACGCCAGGCGCGCCGGCTACGACCTGATGGTGCAGGCGATGAGCGGGATGATGAGCATCACCGGCCGGGCCGACGGCACGCCCGGCGGCGGGCCGCAGCGGGTGGGCGTGGCGCTGACCGACACCTTCACCGGCATGTACGCCGCCACCGCCATCCTGGCCGCCCTGCAGGCGCGCCACCGGACCGGCCGCGGCCAGACCATCGACATGTCGCTGCTCGACGTCGGCATGGCGCTGCTCGCCAACCAGACGACCGGCTACCTCAACAGCGGCACCGTGCCGCAGCGCCAGGGCAACACCCACCCGAGCCTCGCGCCATACCAGGACTTCCCCACGGCCGACGGCTCGATGCTGCTGGCGATCGGCAACGACGGGCAGTTCGGCCGCTTCTGCGCCGCGGTGGGGCGCACAGAGTGGAGCGCCGATCCACGCTACGCCAGCAACACACTGCGGGTGCGCAACCGCGCAACCCTGATCCCCGCGATGGAAGAAGTCACCCGTGGCCGCACGACCGCCGAATGGATCGCGCTGCTGGAAGACAAGGCGGTGCCCTGCGGCCCGATCAACGACATCGCCCAGGCGTTCGACGATCCGCAGGTGCAGGCCCGGGGCCTCGCGATCGACCTGCCGCGCGCTGCCGGCGACGGCATCGACACCATCCGCGGCGTGGCCAGCCCGCTGCGGCTGTCGGAGCATCCGCCCGTGCTGCGCCACGCCCCGCCTGCGCTGGGGCAGCACACGGACGAGGTGCTGGCCGAGTGGGGTGTGACACCGGCCGAGTGTGCGCGGATGCGGTCCATCGGTGTGCTGTAGCGCGGGCGTGCCCGGCGCGACCGCAGCGTAGGTGCCCTCCTGCATGGATACGCCCCTGCCGCCCCTGCCGTGCGGGCGCAATCGCAATTACAACTGGGGTTTCATCGGAGGCGGGTTGCGCCTCCACCTGCGAAAGGAACCGCCATGAAACGCCTCACTTCCATCTTGCATGCTAGCCTGCTGGGCGCGACCGCTTGCGTGTTGCTGACCGCCGGATCGGTCGCCGTGGCGCAGATATCCGATGCGGGTTCGGGCGACCAGTGGGACCGGCTGCACAACCAGTCGCAGACGCAGCGCCAGGTCGACCGCGTGAAGAAGGACGATTGGCGGGCACCGCGGCAACGGTCTCGCGAAACCCGTGACTGGCGGCCGGAGAGCGACGGCAAGAACGGCCGCCGCATCGACACCGACCGCAGCGCCGTGGATTGGCTGGACCGCGAGCGTCGGCGCCGGGACTGATCCGGTTCGGGTCGATGTACGGTGTCACCGCCCTGTCGCGCGCAGGCCTTCGGCGATGGTGGGATAGCGGAGCACCAGCCGGAGGTCGTCGTGGAGCCGGGTGTTGACCAGGCGGCGCGACTCGTTCAAGAAACTCATCTGCATCGGGGACATGTGCGCCGGTGCCTCCGCTCGGCCCACGCGCTGGGGCTTGGGCAGGCCATAGAGATCCGCCGCGTGGTCCATGTAGTCACCCATCGTCATGTCGGTTTCGTCGCTCGCGTGGTAGATGCGCTGCGGCGCGCCTCTCCACAGCGCGGCACAACATGCCCGCGCCAGGTCGTCGGCATGGATGTGGTTGGTGTAGACATCGTCTTCCGGCCGCAGCACGGGCGTTCCGCGCAGCAGGCGGGCCAGCGGCGTGCCGCCTTCCCGGTCCGGCGCATAGATGCCGGGAATGCGAAGGATGGCTGCGCGGCTGCCGCGCCCGAACACGCGCACCTGCCGCTCGGCGTCCACCCGGCGGAAGGCACGGGCATTGCGGGGGTTCACGGCACGGGTCTCGGTGACCCGGGCTCCGCCGCAATCGCCGTAGACGCCGGTGGTCGAGCCATAGACGAACGCCTGCGGCCGCGGTCCGGCGGCCAGCGAACGCAACAGCGCACGGGTCCGCGGGTCGGTATGGCGGTCGGCCGACCGGCCGTCGCCGGGGGGCGGCGCCAGGTGCAGCACCCGGTGGCCCAGGCCCGCCAGCCGGCGCAGGCTGGCCGGGTCGTCCAGATCCCCGCGCAGCGGCACGATGCCGCGCGAGCGCAGTTCCGCGGTGCGGTCCGGCGACGACGTCACCGCCAGCACCCGTACCCGCTGCACCAGCAGGCCGGCGGCACGCAGCCCCACGTCGCCGCAGCCGACGATCAGCAGCCGCGTCCGGCGGAAACGAACAGGCAGGGCGCCGGAAGGCGTGCGGGAGGGGCTTGGGTTTGCGGGCAAAATCGACGGCGATAAGAAAGAAGAAGGCTTCCAAGGATAACGACCGATGAGTTTCACCATTTCCGTACAGCCCAGCGGGCGCGCTTTCACCACCCAGCCCGACGAAGCCATCCTGGCCGCGGCGATCCGCCAGGGCATCGGCCTGCCCTACGGCTGCAAGGACGGCGCCTGCGGTTCCTGCAAATGCCGCAAGCTCGAGGGCACCGTCGTCCACGGCGAGCACCAGAGCAAGGCCCTGTCGGCGGAAGAAGAGGCGCAAGGCTTCGTGCTGACCTGCCGCGCGGTCCCGCAGAGCGACGTGGTGCTGGAATCGCGCCAGGTCACCGACGAGAGCGCGTTTCCCGTCCGCAAGATGCCGGTGCGGGTGTCGCTGCTGGAACGCAAGTCGCACGATGTGATGCTGGTGCGCCTGCAGCTGCCGGCGACCGAGCACCTGCGCTACCACGCCGGCCAGTACATCGAATTCATCCTGCGCGACGGCAGCCGCCGTGCGTACTCCATGGCCACCGCGCCGCACCGGCAGGAAGAAAGCGGCCCCAGCGCCGAACTGCACATCCGCCACATGCCCGGCGGCAAGTTCACCGACCATGTCTTCGGCGCGATGAAAGAAAAGGACATCCTGCGCTGCGAAGGCCCGTTCGGCAGCTTCTTCCTGCGGGAGGATTCGACCAAGCCGATCGTGCTGCTGGCCTCGGGCACCGGCTTCGCACCGGTCAAGGCGCTGATCGAGCGCATCCAGTTCAAGGCGCTCGACCGGCCCGTCACCCTGTACTGGGGTGGCCGGCGCCCGGAAGACCTGTACCTCCACGAATGGGTGCTGCAGAAGGCCGCCGAGCTGCCCCATCTGCGTTACGTACCGGTCGTCTCGGGTGCGCTGCCGGAAGACGGCTGGACAGGCCGCACCGGCTTCGTGCACCAGGCGGTGCTGGACGACTTCTCCGACCTCTCCGGCCACCAGGTGTACGCCTGCGGCGCACCGATCGTGGTCGAGTCGGCCCAGAAGGCGTATGTCGAGCAGCGCGGTCTGCCGGCGGAGGAATTCTTTGCCGATGCGTTTACCAGCGAAGCGGACAAACACGGCGGGTAGCGAAAGCATCCACGCGAAACCGAAAATCCGTTTCTCCCATAAAAAAATCCGCCCTGCAATGTATCTGCAGGGCGGATTTTTAATTGAAGCCGGTGTGAATGGTTCGATCGATGCTCTTGTTTCGGCTGCACAAGCAACGCCCAAGGGCGAACGCACGATAACCCATTAACGGAACCGGCCCGAGGGTCGAAGCCGACTCCGGTCTGGGCCGCCAGCTTCGGGTCGGTATTACTTCTTGGCGGCTTCCGCAGCCGCGTCGGCCGCCTTCTTGGCCGCATCGTTGGCGGCATCCGCAGCGGCGTTGGCACTGCTCGCAGCACCGGCCGCGTTGTTGGCCGCGGCGGCAGCGTCGTTGGCGGCACCTGCCGCGGCCGGCGCGGTGGTCGGGTCGGTCGGGCCCGGGCCGATGGAGGCGCCCGGCACCGGCGCGCTGGTGGACGGTGGCGATGGCGCCTGCAGTGGAGCAGGTGCGGGCACCGCGACCGGCTCTTCCTTCTTGCCGCAGGCTGCCAGTGCGACCGCGGATACCAGTCCGGCCAAAACAAGAGAATTTCTCATGGTTTTCTAGTCCTTACTACATTCGGTTTTTATTCATCGCCGAGCCGGAAGCCCGACCTCGGCAATGGGGAAAATCCATTGTAGGGGTGGTGCCACGCCGAGACGTCAAGCAGGCGCATCCCATTTCATCCAAACGTAACAGGCGCGCAGGCGCGGCGTATGGCGGTTTCCCAAACCTTCGGCGTGGACCCATACCGCGTCGGCAGGCCTACGACGCCTGGTGCAACCAGCCGTCCTCGCACCAGGTGGCCAACAACTCCCTCGCGCCTTCGCTGGCCTTGGCGACATCGCGCGCCTCCAGCCACCGCTGGTCCGCGAGCTTCTGCACCAGCCGCGCATCCCGCCCGCCTGCCCGGAAGCTCTCGCCGTTGATGAAGACATGCCGCGCGTCGTAGAGCATGCGGGTGCGCCGGTCGAGCCGGACGCCGCCGGCCGGATCGAACGTCGCCCCGCCCTCGAACCAGACCTGCGATTTCAGCTCGGTCAGGTATTCGCCCAGCGCACAGGCCACCGCGTCGCCGTCTTCGAGCAGGTCGGCGATGGCGGCCCGTGCGAAATGCTCCAGCGACGCCGGAATGGCGCCCGGGTGGGCGACGGCCGGTTGACGCGGATCGGCATACAGCGTGTCGTCGTCTTCGGCCGCATGCTCGGCCATCCGCTGCAGGATGTCCTGCGCCAGCTCGCCGCGCCGCGGCGCGCGAAACCCGATGGAGCAGGTCATGCATTCGCCCTCGGCGATGCCGTCGTGGGCGTACCGGGGCGGCAGGTAGAGCATGTCGCCCGGCTCCAGCACGAACTCCTGCTCGGGCTCGAAGTTCGCCAGCACTTTCAGCGGCACGTTCTCCAGCAGCGACAGGTCCTTCTGCTTGCCGATCCGCCAGCGCCGCCTGCCCTGCGTCTGCAGCAGAAAGACGTCGTAGCTGTCGAAGTGCGGCCCCACGCCACCGCCGTCGGTGGCGAAACTCACCATCACATCGTCCAGCCGTGCGGCCGGCAGGAAGCCGAAGTGTTCCAGCAGGCCGTGTGCGCCGCCGTGGTGAAGGTCGAGTCCCTGCACCAGCAAGGTCCAGCGCGGCTGGTTCAGCGACGGCAGCGCGCGCCGGGCCAGCGGACCCTGCCGCATCTTCCACCCCGCGCCGTCGCCGACGATCAGGCGCGATTCCACATCGTCGCGCGCGGCCAGGGCCAGCAGATCGGCGCGCGCCGGCAGCAGGTCGCCGGGCGAGGCGATGGCGCCCCTGACCAGCAGCGGCTTCTTTTGCCAGTGACGACGCATGAACGTATCGGCGCTGAGGCCACCCAGAAGCGTCAGTGGCAGAGAGGTATCCATAGGGAGAAGCGGAGAGAGTCGAACTGCGACAATTCTCGTATGGAAATAATCCCCCAATGCGTGGTCGCACTGACCTGGACCCTGACCGATACCCTGGGCGAAGAGCTCGATGTACTCGACGAGCCCGTCGAGTTCCTGCTGGGAGGCGATGACCTGCTGGCGCCGATCGAATTGGCCCTGCAGGGCCATGTCGCCGGCGACAAGCTGGCCCTGCAGATCGAGCCCGAAGAAGGATTCGGCGACTTCAACGACCGCCTGCTGTTCCTGGAGCCGCGCAAGCTGTTCCCGCCCGACCTCGAAGAAGGCATGAACTTCGAAGGCCATGCGCTGCCGAAAGGCACGAACCCCGAGGCGCCCAAGGATGCGCTCTACACCGTCTCGGAAATCTACCCCGAACACGTGGTGCTGGACGGCAACCATCCGCTGGCGGGCATCGCCATCCGGCTCCACGTCACGGTCGAGAGTGTCCGCGAAGCGACCGAGGACGAGATCGGCCGCGGCACGCTGGGCACCGGCTTCTTCCGCATCCAGACCCAGGCGCCGGGAAGCGACAGCCTGCACTAGCGTCAACCGAGTGTCCAACGCAAAACGGCTGCCCGAAGGCAGCCGTTTTGGCGTGGGTCGATGCCCCCGGTCAGATGCGCTGCAACTGGCCACCCTGGATGCGGACCCGGTCGCCGATACGCAAATCGCCCGGCGCCGGCACGTCGAAGGCGCGCGAGCTTCCGTTGTCGACCTGCACCGAAATACGGTAGGTCTGCACGACACGCCCCCGCTGATTGCCTTCCAGCTGGTTGCCGGCCACCGCACCGCCGACGACGCCGATGCCGGTGGCCAGCGCCCGGCCCCCGCCACTGCCGATCTGGTTGCCCACCACCGCACCCAGGACACCGCCGATGATCGCGCCGGCGCCGGACGGTGCCCGTGCCTGTTCGGACTGGAGGACCTCGATGTTCGACACCCGACCGAACTCGGCATAGGCGCCGCCCTGGTCGTACACGGGGTAGGGAGCCGGCTGGGCCACAGGGGCCGGGTACTGGGCCGGGTAGTTAGCGGCGGGGCGGCCGTAGTACGGATCGGTGGCGCAGGCACTCAAAGTAGCGATGGCGACCGCGCCGAAAGCCATGGTGGCGAAACGGGAAGGATTTTTCATGGAAGGCTCCTGGATAAGGGGTGCGCGTGGACGACTTCTCCACCGTCGCGACGCCTCGAGTCGAACATGCGGGCTTGCAGATTCCGCTCGGCGCGGCGCGCATGGCTGCGTCGGAAAACAACGCTTCAAGGGTAGGCGCGGGCCGACCCCTGCTTACATCCCCGCCGCAAAGACCGTTGCCGGATGTGTCCGCCCGGGCCGCCCGGCCGGATCAGGCCGATCCGGTCGAACCGTAGCCACCCTCCCCCCGGGACGAGGCATCGAATGCGTCCACCACCCGGAAGCGCGCCTGCACCACCGGGACGATGACCAGCTGGGCGATCCGCTCCATCGGCTCGATGGTGAAGGCCGTGCCGCTGCGGTTCCAGGCACTCACCATCAGCTGCCCCTGGTAGTCGCTGTCGATCAGGCCGACCAGGTTGCCCAGCACGATGCCGTGCTTGTGGCCCAGGCCCGAGCGCGGCAGGATCATCGCGGCGTAGCCCGGGTCGGCCAGGTGGATCGCGATGCCGGTGGGCACCAGTTGCCAGGCGTTGGCCGCCAGCGTCAGCGGTGCGTCCAGGCAGGCGCGCAGGTCCAGGCCGGCGCTGCCCGGCGTCGCATAGGCCGGCAGTTGCCCCGCCATGCGGGGGTCGATGATCTTGACGTCCAGTTCCATTTTTATCAACCAAATCAGTGCCTGGCCGGCAGGGCGCAAGCGATCTCTGCTATCAATTTGTGTGCAAGCGCGGTCTTGGGCGCCCGGTCGAGCAGGCGGCTGCCTTGGGCATCCACCAGCAGCAGCTGGTTGTCGTCCTGCCCGAAAGCGGCCGGGCCGATGTTGCCGACCAGCAGCGGCACGCCCTTGCGGAGGCGCTTGGCCTCGGCGTTGGCGACCAGGTCGTGCGTCTCCGCCGCGAAGCCGACGCAGTACAGCGCACCCGACCGCGCCCGGTCCGATTGCGCCACGGTCGCCAGGATGTCGGGGTTCTCGACGAAGGCCAGCGTCGGCACCCGGCCCGATCCGTCCTTCTTGATCTTCGCGTCGTGGAACGATGCGGGCCGCCAGTCGGCGACGGCGGCGGTGGAGACGAACACATCGGCGGTGCCCACGGCCGCCTGCACCGCCGCCTGCATCTGCAACGCCGACCCGACCCGCACCCGGTGCACGCCCCGCGGCGTGGCCAGCGCCACCGGGCCCGAGACCAGCGTGACCTCGGCGCCCGCCGCATGGGCCGCGCGCGCGATCGCGAAACCCATCTTGCCGGACGAGTGGTTGGTGATGCCCCGCACCGGGTCGATCGCCTCGAAGGTCGGGCCGGCGGTGACGACCACCCGGCGGCCGGCCAGCGGCTTCGGCGCCAGGAAGGCGAGCACGTCTTCGAGGATCTCCTCGGGCTCGAGCATGCGGCCGTCGCCGGTCTCGCCGCAGGCCTGGTCGCCGTTGCCGACGCCCAGCACCGTAGCGCCGTCGGCCTGCACCTGGGCCAGATTGCGTTGGGTGGCGGGGTGCGCCCACATCTCGCGGTTCATCGCCGGGGCCAGCAGCAGGGGCTGCCCCGCCCGCCGCGCCAGGCAGAGCAGGCTGAGCAGCTCGTCGGCCCTGCCCTGCACCAGCCGCGCGACGAAGTCGGCGCTGCACGGCGCGATCACCACCGCATCCGCCTCCCGGCTCAGGTTGATGTGCGGCATGGCGTTGTCTTCGCGCGCATCCCACTGCGAGCCGTAGACCGGCCGGCCCGACAGCGCCTGCATCGTCACCGGGGTGATGAACCGCTCGGCGGCCTCGGTCATCACCACCTGGACCGTCGCGCCGGCCTTCACCAGGCCCCGGCACAGGGCGGCCGATTTGTAGCAGGCGACGCCTCCGGTAAGGCCGAGCACCAGGTGTTTTCCAGACAGGTCCATGGGAGGGAATTTCGGCAGGTTGGGGAGCGCGGCGAGGGGGCGGGCCGACGGAGCGCGCCAATGTAGCAGAGGGGATCGGCGCCCCGCGCCGCCGGAACCGCGCCGGCCCAAACCTATAATCTCGCTTTACCAGCTCCCCGAGCGGACCGCCTTCACGGGTTTTCCGACTTCGACATGACCAAATTCGTCTTCGTCACCGGCGGTGTGGTGTCTTCCCTGGGCAAGGGAATCGCCTCAGCCTCCCTTGCCGCGATCCTTGAATCGCGGGGCCTCAAGGTTACGCTCATCAAGCTCGATCCCTACATCAACGTGGATCCGGGCACCATGTCCCCCTTCCAGCACGGCGAGGTGTTCGTCACCGACGACGGCGCGGAGACCGACCTCGACCTGGGCCACTACGAGCGCTTCATCGAGACGCGGATGAAGCGTACCAACAACTTCACCACCGGCCGGATCTACCAGTCGGTGCTGGAGAAGGAGCGCCGGGGCGACTACCTCGGCAAGACGGTGCAGGTCATCCCGCACGTCACCAACGAAATCCAGGAGTACGTCAAGCGCGGCGCGGGCATCGGCACCGCCGACGCGGTGGACGTGGCCATCGTCGAGATCGGCGGCACCGTGGGCGACATCGAGTCGCTGCCCTTCCTGGAGGCGGTGCGCCAGATGAGCCTGCGCATGGGGCCGAACAACACCGCCTTCGTGCACCTGACCTACGTGCCGTGGATCGCCGCAGCCGGCGAACTGAAGACCAAGCCGACCCAGCACACCGCCCAGAAGCTGCGCGAAATCGGCATCCAGGCGGACGTGCTGCTCTGCCGCGCCGACCGCCGCATTCCCGACGACGAGCGCGCCAAGATCTCGCTGTTCACCAACGTGCCCGAATGGGGCGTGATCAGCATGTGGGACGTGGACACCATCTACAAGGTGCCGCGCATGCTGCACGAGCAGGGCCTCGACGGCCTGATCTGCGACAAGCTGCGCCTGAACACGCCGCCCACCAGCCTGAAGCGCTGGGACGACCTGGTCTACGAGACCGCCAACCCGCGCGGCGACGTGACCATCGCGATGGTGGGCAAGTACGTCGACCTGTCCGACAGCTACAAGTCGCTCAACGAGGCGCTGCGACACGCCGGCATGCGCAACCATGTGCGGGTGAAGATCGAGTACGTCGATTCCGAGACCATCGCGCCCGACAACGTCTCGCGGCTGGCGGCCTACGACGCGGTGCTGGTGCCCGGCGGTTTCGGCAAGCGCGGCGTGGAAGGCAAGATCTGCGCGGCCCGCTTCGCCCGCGAGAGCAAGACGCCCTACCTGGGCATCTGCCTCGGCATGCAGGTCGCCACCATCGAATACGCCCGCCACGTGGCAGGGCTGCCGGAGGCCAACAGCACCGAGTTCGAGCCCACCACCCCCTGCCCGGTGATCGCCCTGATCACCGAGTGGAAGGATGCCGACGGCACGATCAAGACGCGCACCGCCAGCTCCGACCTGGGCGGCACGATGCGCCTGGGCGCGCAAAGCTCCGACGTGGCGCCCAACACCCTGGCCCACGACATCTACGGCGACGTGGTCACCGAGCGCCACCGCCACCGCTACGAAGCCAACGTCAACTACCTCGACCAGCTGCGCAGCGCCGGCCTGGTGATCTCGGCCATGACCCAGCGCGAGCATCTGACGGAGATCGTCGAGCTGCCGCGCACGGTGCACCCCTGGTACATGGGCGTGCAGTTCCACCCCGAGTTCAAGTCGACGCCGTGGAACGGCCACCCGCTGTTCAACGCCTTCATCAAGGCCGCGGTCGAACACCGCGCCGCCGGGCCCAAGACCACCGCCGCCCCGGCGGCAGAGGTGACCGCATGAAGCTCTGCGGCTTCGACATCGGGCTGCAGCATCGATTCTTCCTGATCGCCGGCCCCTGCGTGGTCGAGTCCGAGCAGCTGCAGATGGACGTGGCCGGACAGCTGAAGGAGATCACGTCGGCGCTGGGAATTCCCTTCATCTTCAAGAGCAGCTTCGACAAGGCCAACCGGTCGTCGGGCACCAGCTTCCGCGGCCCGGGCCGCGAGAAGGGCCTGGAGATCCTGGCCAAGGTGAAGCGGACGCTGCAGGTGCCGGTACTGACCGACGTGCACAACGAGGACGACATCCGCGCCGCCGCCCAGGTGGTCGACGTGCTGCAGACGCCCGCCTTCCTGTGCCGCCAGACCGATTTCATCCGCGCGGTGGCCCAGTCGGGCAAGCCGGTGAACATCAAGAAGGGCCAGTTCCTCGCACCGCACGACATGAAGAACGTGATCGACAAGGCGCGCGCCGCCGCGCAGGAAGCCGGCCTGCCCGAAGACAGTTTCATGGCCTGCGAGCGGGGCGCGAGCTTCGGCTACAACAACCTCGTCTCCGACATGCGCAGCCTGGCCATCATGCGCGAGACCGGCGCGCCGGTGGTGTTCGACGCGACGCATTCGGTGCAGCTGCCCGGCGGCAACGGCACCAGCTCCGGCGGCCAGCGCGAGATGGTGCCGGTGCTGTCGCGCGCGGCGGTGGCGGTCGGCGTGGCGGGCCTCTTCATGGAAACCCATCCCGATCCGGCCCACGCCCTGTCCGACGGCCCCAACGCGGTTCCGCTGCGCCATATGAAGGCGCTGCTGGAGACGCTGGTGGCGCTCGACGACGTCACCAAGCGGCACCCCTTCCTCGAGGACTCCTTCGCATGAGCAGCGGCTACATCATCGCCACCGTCCAGGTGACCAACCCGACGCAGTACGAGGACTACAAGAAGTGGTCCACCGAGGCGATGCGGGTCCACGGCGCCGAGGTCTGCGTGCGCGGCGGCGCCCTGACCGTGATCGAAGGCGACTGGTCGCCCTCGCGCCTGGTGGTGCTCAAGTTCCCCAGCTACCAGAAGGCCCAGGATTTCGCCGCATCGCCCGAGTACGACAAGGCCCGCGTGGCCCGCCAGGGCGCGGCCGTCATGCAGATGGTGGCGGTCGAAGGCGTCTAGACACCCGATTCAGCATCCCAAGGAAAGAGAAGAACGCATGAGTGCAATCGTTGATATCGTCGGCCGCGAAGTGCTCGACAGCCGCGGCAACCCCACCGTCGAATGCGACGTGCTGCTGGAATCCGGCGTGATGGGCCGTGCGGCCGTGCCCTCGGGCGCCTCCACCGGCAGCCGCGAGGCGATCGAGCTGCGCGACGGCGACAAGAGCCGCTACGCCGGCAAGGGCGTGCTGAAGGCCATCGAGCACATCAACACCGAGATTTCCGAAGCGGTGCTGGGCCTGGACGCCTCCGAGCAGGGCTTCCTCGACAAGACGCTGATCGACCTGGACGGCACCGACAACAAGAGCCGCCTGGGCGCCAACGCGATGCTGGCCGTCTCGATGGCGGTGGCGCGTGCCGCGGCCGAGGAATCGGGCCTGCCGCTCTACCGCTACTTCGGCGGCATGGCCGCGGTGCAGCTGCCGGTGCCGATGATGAACGTGATCAACGGCGGCGCGCACGCCAACAACTCGCTGGACATCCAGGAGTTCATGATCATCCCGGTGGGTGCCCCCAGCTTCCGCGAAGCCGTCCGCTACGGCGCCGAGATCTTCCATGCGCTCAAGAAGATCATCAACGACCGCGGCATGAGCACCGCCGTCGGCGACGAAGGCGGCTTCGCCCCCAGCGTCGACAGCCACGAGGCCGCGATCCAGCTGATCCTGGAGGCCATCTCCGCCGCCGGCTACACCGCGGGCGAGCAGATCGCACTCGGCCTGGACTGCGCCGCGAGCGAGTTCTACAAGGACGGCCAGTACGTGATCGCCGGCGAGAACCTGACGCTGAGCGCCGCGCAGTGGACCGACATGCTGGCCACCTGGGTCGACAAGTACCCGATCATCAGCATCGAGGACGGCATGGCCGAAGGCGACTGGGACGGCTGGAAGCACCTGACCGAGCGCCTGGGCGAGAAGGTCCAGCTGGTGGGCGACGACCTGTTCGTCACCAACACCAGGATCCTGCAGGAAGGCATCGAGAAGCGCATCGGCAACTCGATCCTGATCAAGATCAACCAGATCGGCACCCTGACCGAGACTTTCGCCGCGATCGAGATGGCCAAGCGCGCCGGCTACACCGCGGTGATCTCGCACCGCTCGGGCGAAACCGAAGACAGCACGATCGCCGACATCGCCGTCGGCACCAATGCCGGCCAGATCAAGACCGGATCGCTGTCGCGCTCGGACCGTACCGCCAAGTACAACCAGCTGCTGCGCATCGAGGAAGACCTGGGCGAGATCGCGGTGTACCCGGGCCGCTCGGCCTTCTACAACTTGAAATGAGCCACCCCCGAGGCGCCAGCGGCGCCTCCCCCTCCAGGGGGCGAACCCGGCGGCCCGGCACAGCCGGTTCCACGGGTTCCCTGAGCAATGCGCGCTGCAGTGGCGGTGCGTGTCTGTTGCGCACCCACCTGACCGAAGGCTGAGATGGTCAACCGAATCGTACCCCTGGTGCTGCTCGCCGTGCTGGCGGGCCTGCATGCGCAGCTCTGGCTGGGCCGGGGCAGCGTGCCGGCCGTCAAGCTGATGCGCCAGCAGATCGAAACCCAGAAGCTGGCCAACGCCGAGTCGCTGCGGGTCAACGAGCGGCTGACGTCGGAAGTGAGCGACCTGCGCGAAGGCCTCGACATGGTCGAAGAGAAGGCCCGCAGCGAGCTGGGCATGGTCAAGCCCAACGAGATCCTGGTGCAGTTGGCCCGGTGATCGCGGCCGGCACCGCGCTGCCGGCATGCGGTCGCCGCGGCACCCGCCTCCCATGACCGACACCCTGTCCGCCCTGCTGTTCGCCCCCGCCTTCGTGCTGTGGGGCGCACCCGCCTCCTGGGCCGAGGTGCTGGGCTTCGGGCTCGCGCTGTGGATGGTGCGGATGAACATCCGCGAGCGGCACTGGGGCTGGCCGCTGGCGATCCTCAGCTCGGTCCTCTATTTCTTCGTCTTCTGGCGCAGCCGGCTGTACGCCGACGCGTCGCTGCAGGTCTTCTTCGCCCTGGTGGCGCTGTGGGGCTGGACCCAGTGGCTGGCCGGCCGGCGGGCCGACGGGCGGCCTTTGACCGTCGGGCGCCTCGGTGCCCCGGGCCGCTGGGCCACGCTGCTCGCCTGCCTGCTGCTCTGGCCGGTCATCGGCCTGGTGCTGGCGCGCTATACCGACAGCGACGTGCCGTGGTGGGATGCGTTCCCCACCGCGACCAGCCTGGTCGCGCAGTTCCTGCTGGGCCGCAAGTACATCGACAACTGGGCGCTGTGGCTGGTGGTCAACGTCGTCTGCGTGGGCCTGTTCGCCTACAAGGGCCTGTGGCTGACCGTGGTGCTCTACGGGCTCTTCGCGGCGCTGAGCATCGTCGGCTGGCGGGCATGGCAGCGGCGGATGGCGCTGGCCGTCGCGCCGGCATGACCACGCCCGCCGTGCCCGCGCCGGCCGTCGCCATCGTCGGCGCAGAGAGCACCGGCAAGACCGACCTGGCGGCCGCGCTGGCGGAGCGGCTGCGGGCGCGCGGGCTGCGGGTGGCGGTGGTCGACGAGGTGCTGCGCGGCTGGTGCGTCCGCGAAGGCCGCACCCCGCGGCCCGACGAGCAGATGGCGATCGCCGCCGAGCAGGCCCGGCGCACCGACGCGGCCCGCGCCCGGCCCGGCACCGACCTGGTGGTGACCGACACCACCCCGCTGATGACCGCGGTCTACAGCGAGCTGCTGTTCGACGACCTGACGCTCTACCCCTTCGCACTGGAGCACCAGCGCGGCTATGCCGCCACCCTGCTCACCGGCCTGGACCTGCCCTGGATCGCGGATGGCCTGCAGCGCGACGGCCCGCAGGTGAGACAGCCGGTCGATGCCCGTGTGCGGGCGGCCCTGCAACAGGCCCGGCTGCCCTACCAGGTGGTGTACGGCCACGGGGACGCCCGGGTCCTCCACGCGCTCGATGCTATCGATTTCATAGCTGATGGCCGGCGCCGCATGCCGGCCACCGCCCCGTTTTCTTCGAAAACAGGCCCTGCAGGCACCTGGCGCTGCGAGGGCTGCGGCGACCCGGCGTGCGAGCGCCGCCTGTTCCGCGCCCTGCAAGACCGCGACCTGGGCGGCTGACCCGCGACCGGCGGCGTGCCCGGCCGGCTACTGCACCGCCGACGTGCCCGGCAGCGGATGCTCGCCGGCGGCGAAGATCTGCTCGGCATCGACCGCGTCGAACCGGTACTGGCGGCCGCAGAACTCGCAGCCCACCTCAATGTCGCCGCGCTCGGCGACGATCGACTCGGCCTCTTCCCGGCCCAGGCCGCGGATCATGCCGCGCACCCGCTCTTCGCTGCAGCTGCATTCGAAGCGCGGCACCGGATCGTCCTCCTGCGGGACGAAGCGGGCCAGCGGCTCTTCCCAGAACAGGCGGCGCAGGATGGTGTCGACATCCAGCGTCAGCAGCTCGTCGCGCTGCAGGCTGGCGGCCAGGTGCGACAGGCGGTTGAAATCCTCGTCGGCGCCGATCTGCGCCTCGTTCTCCTGGCTGACCAGGCTGCCCGCCAGGTTGTGGGTGCCCTCCACCGGCATCCGCTGCAGCAGCAGGCCGGCGGCGACGTTGTCGTCGGCGGCCAGCACCAGGGTGGTGTCGAGCTGCTCGCTCTGCAGCATGTAGTGCTCCAGCGCGTCGCTGAGCTTTTCCAGCTTCTCGCCCCGGTCGCCGAAGAGCGGCACCATGCTCTGGTAGGGCTGCTGGCCGGGGAATTTGTCCTGCGGATCGAGGGTGATCGCGCAGCGGCCCTGGTTGTGCAGGTTGACCATCGCGCTCAGCCGGGCGTCGGCCGGCACCTCGCCCACGATGGTGGCGGTGGCCCGCACCCGCAGGTCGGATTTCACCTCGGCCACCGCCACCTTGACCGGGCCGTCGCCGAAGATCTGCAGCACCAGCGCGCCGTTGAACTTGATGCCCGACTGCATCAGCACGCCGGCCGCCGCCATCTCGCCCAGCAGCTGGCGCACCGGCTGCGGGAACGCGCCGCCGTGGCTGTTGGAGGCCCGGCGGCGCAGGATTTCCTGCCAGGCGTCGGTGAGCTTGACCAGGGAGCCTCGCACCGGCATGCCGTCGAAGATGAACTTGTGGATTTCGGACACGCTTTTGTTCCTGCAAATGCTGCGCGCCGGCGAACGCTTCAAGGATTCGCCGGCGCATCGAAAAAGGGGATGCGGCCATTGTAGGGAGCCCGGCCAGGGGGTGCCGAGCCCGCCGCCAAGCCAGTGCCACGCCTGCGGAATTCGGCCGTCGACCCACGGCGGGCAGCGTCAGGGGGGCCAGGCGTGGCGCGCTCGCGCCCGGGCTGGAAGCACGCCGCGGCCGGTGCCCGCCACCGGGCGGGTCAGCCGACCTGCTTCAGGCCGGCCTTGAACCGGCGGGCGTTCTCCACGTAATGCCGGGCGCTGTGCCGCAGTCCTTCGATCTGCTCGGGGCTAAGCTGCTTGATCGCCCGGGCCGGGCTGCCGATGATCATCGAGCCGTCGGGGAACTCCTTGCCCTCGGTCACCAGCGCGCCGGCACCGACCAGGCAGTTGTTGCCGATGCGGGCGTTGTTGAGCACCACCGCGCCGATGCCGATCAGCGTCTCGTCGCCGATGGTGCAGCCGTGCAGCATCACCTGGTGGCCGATGGTCACGTTCTCGCCGATGGTGAGCGGCACGCCGTGGTCGGCGTGCAGCACGCTCAGGTCCTGCACGTTGGTGCCGCGGCCGATGCTGATCGTGGCGGTATCGCCGCGCAATACCGCGCCGAACCAGACGCTGGCGTCTTCGCCCAGCTGCACGTCGCCGATCACCTGGGCGCTGTCGGCCACCCAGGCCGAAGCGGGCAGGCGCGGTGCGGTTCCATCGAGTTCGTAGAGGGCCATGTCGTGTGTCTCCTGTTGTATCGGACATTGTAGGAACGGCACGGCGCAGGCCTTACAGTGCGGTGCCGCGGGCCGCCGCCCCCTCCGTTCAGATCGCCCGCCACCATGCCGACCCTCCGCCACCGAGCCCTCGCCATCCTGCTGGAGCCGGATGCCGACCGCAAATGCCTGCAGGGCCGCGCGCTGGAGCCCACGGGCCCGACCGGTGCCGCGGACGACATCGCGCCGCCGCCCGGCATCCCGGGCAGGCCCGCCCGGCCCGCGCTGGTGGCGCCGACCGAGATCCGCCAGCGCTCGCTGGCCACGCCCGAAGGCCGCGCCGCGCTGGTCCACGCGCTGGCCCATATCGAGCTGAACGCGATCGACCTGGCGGTGGATGCCGCATGGCGCTTTCCCGGCATGCCCGACGACTACTACCGCGACTGGATCCGGGTGGCCCAGGAAGAGGCCCTGCACTTCTCGCTGCTGCGCGACCACCTGCAGGGCATGGGCTTCGGCTACGGCGACTTCCCCGCCCACAACGCGCTGTGGGACATGGCCGAGCGCACCCGGCACGACGTGCTGGCGCGGGTGGCCCTGGTGCCGCGGACGATGGAGGCCCGCGGCCTGGACGCCTCGCCCGCGGTGCGCGACAAGCTGGTCTCGGTGGGCGACCGGGCGGGCGCCGCGATCGTCGACACCATCCTGCGCGACGAGATCGGGCATGTGGCGGTGGGCAACCGCTGGTATGCCTGGCTGTGCGCCCAGCGCGGGCTGGAGCCGATCGCCACCTACCGGGAACTCACCCGCAGCCACCGCGCGCCGCGGCTGCGCGGGCCTTTCAACCTGGCGGCCCGGGCGGCGGCGGGGTTCAGCCCCGAGGAACTACAGGCGCTGGGCGAATAGACGGCGTTCCGGCGCGGATACGGGCCGGCCGTGCGGACTTCTTAGAATGGCCGGACGCAGGGCTGTGCCCCGACTCCATACGTTCACCCAGATTCCATCGGAAGCTCCATGCCGAATCCCCCCGCCCTCGCCACCGCGGCACCGCGCGAGAACTCCGCCATCATCGCCCGCCAGGCGATCGTGAATGCCGACCGCGCAGTCGTGGGCTACGAACTCTTCGACCGTTCCCAGGGCGCCGGCACCCACACCGCCGCCAGCGACGTCACCCTGATCTTCCACGCGCTGTCGCACGCCGGCAGCGAAGACCTGATCGGCCGGCTGCAGCTCTTCATCAACTGCACCCACAACAGCCTGGCCGGCGGCCACCTGGACCTGATCCAGCCCGACAAGGTGGTGCTGGAGATTCCACCGCTGGACGAGCCCGACGCCGAGAGCATCGAGGACCGCACGCCGGTGCTCTCCAGCCTGCGGGAGCGCGGCTTTCAGCTCGCGTTCTCGTCCACCGTGCTGCACCCGGCCTACGCGCCCTGGCTGGCGCTCGCCGACTATGTGAAGTTCGACCTGGCAAACCTCTCGCGCACCGAACTGACCGCGCTCGCACGTACCGCACAGCAGAAATGCAAGGCCGAACTGGTCGCGGAAAAGGTCGAGACCCAGCAGCAGTTCGAAGCGGCGCAGGCCATCGGCTTCGCCCTGTTCCAGGGCTACTGGTTCGCCCGGCCCGCCGAGGTCGAGACCCGGCTGGTGTCCCCATCGCAGGTCGCGATCATCGAGCTGGTGAACCTGATCCGGCGCCAGGCCAGCACGACCGAGATCGAAGAGGTCCTGAAGCACGACGCCGGCCTGGCGTTCAACCTGATGCGGCTGATCAACTCGTCGGGCTTCGGCCTGCAGCGCGAGGTGACCTCGTTCCGCCACGCGGTGATGATCCTGGGCCTGAAGAAGCTGTTCCGCTGGGCCGCCTTGCTGCTGCTGGCATCGAAGAACGGCACGCCGCCGGCCGTGAGCAGCCTGGCCGTGGTGCGCGGCCGGCTGATGGAGCTGCTGGTCGCCGACCGGCTGACGCCCGAGCAGCGCGACCATGCCTTCGTCGCCGGCATCTTCTCGCTGCTCGATGTGATGCTGGGCATGCCGATGGACCAGGCGGTCAAGCTGCTGACCCTTCCCGACGACGTGATCGACGCGTTGCTGCACCGCACCGGGCCGCTAGGGCACTTCCTGCAGCTGACCGAAGCCTGCGAAACCGGCGACGACCGTACCTTCACCTTGGCGGCGGATGCACTGGGCCTGACGAGCCAGGAAGTCAACTGGGCCCACCTGCAGGCTCTGGCGTGGTCCGACAGGGTCGATTAAAACCCGGGTGTTATACCACCACGCCGGAATAATTTTTGTCCGGGTGGGGTCATCCATACCAATCGCAAGCCCGGCACTGCCTAGAATTGTTGCTCACTGAAACGTATCTGCGCGTTTCAGACCCCTTTTTGCCTATTGGTCCCCGATGTCCAGCATGTCCGACACCCTCGCCACCGAAGCCCCCCTCGCGGACAACACGCCGCCCGCGGCAGGTCTGATCGCCCGGCAGGCGATCGTCGACGAGAAGCGCGAGGTCTTCGGCTACGAGCTGTTCGACCGCTCCACCGTGCCGAGCGAACACAACGCCACCACCGATGCGGCCGTGCTGTTCAACACGCTGTCGGGCGCCGACGCCGAGGTGCTGGTCGGCAAGAAGACGGTCTTCGTCAACTGCACCCACGAGAGCCTGAGCGGCGGCCACCTGGAGCTGGTCCACCCCGAAAAGGTCGTGCTGGAAATCCCCACGCTGCCGGACGACCCGCCCGACGAGATCGAGGCCCGCGCGGTGGTGCTCAAAGACCTGCATGCCAAGGGGTTCCGCCTGGCGTTCAACCAGTCGGTGCTGAAGAAGCCCTATGCCTCGTGGATTCCGCTGGCCGCCTTCATCAAGCTGGAGATGACCGCGTTTCCGCAGGCGATGGCCGAGTCGCTGGTGCGCTTCGTCAGCACCCAGACCAAGGCGAGGATCATCGCCGAGAAGGTCGAGACCGGCGAGCAGCACCAGCACATGGCCGGCCTGGGCGTGAAGCTGTTCCAGGGCTACTGGTTCGCGCGGCCGACGCTGGTGCAGTCCAAGACTGTCCGGCCGTCGCAGGCCATCATCCTGCAGCTGATCAACCTGGTGCGCCGCCAGGCCGACGCGGCCGAGATCGAAGAGCTGCTGAAGAAGGACCCGACCCTGTCCTTCAACCTGCTGCGCTTCATCAACTCGTCGGGCTTCGGCCTGAGCGTCGAGATCACCTCGTTCCGCCACGCGGTGATGATCCTGGGCATGAAGAAGCTGTTCCGCTGGGCGGCGCTCCTGATGACCACCTCGCGCGACGGCTCGCCGCCCGCCCTCGGCACCACCGCGGTGGTGCGCGGCCGGCTGATGGAGCTGCTGGCCGCCGAGCTGCTGCCGCCGGACGAATGCGACAACGCCTTCGTCGTGGGCGTGTTCTCGCTGCTCGACGCGATGCTGGGCATGCCGCTCGACAAGGCGCTGGAGTCGGTCGCGCTGCCGCAGCCGGTGCTGGATGCGCTGCTGCACCGCAAGGGCATCTTCGCGCCGTTCCTGGAGCTGACCATCGCCTGCGAGAGCGGCGACGAAGCGGCCTTCGCCAAGGCTTCCGATGCCCTGCAGTTGACGAACCACCAGGTCAACTGGGCCCACCTCAACGCGCTGACCTGGGCGGATACGCTCGGCGAATAAAGTTCTCCCCCAGGCTACGCACTTCGTGTCTTCGCCTACCCCCTTCCGGGGGCGATACCGGCGGCCCGGCGGAGCCGGCTCCGCGGTATCCCTGGGATGGGCGCTGCGGGCTTTCAAATGGTCGTGGCGTGATGCGGGCGCCGCCGCCCCCGCTGCATTCGCCTGGCTGAAGAGCGCGGGCTCTCCGAGCCTCAATCCGCGCGGATGTGTGCGGTGCGGACGATGCGGGCGTTGTTGGCGGATTCGGCGGCTATCTGCTGGGCGAAGGCGGCTGCGGTGCCACCGGTGGGGACGTTGCCGGTGGTCAGCAGCTGCTGTCGCAGGTCGGGTTGCTGCAGGGCCTTGTTCACCTCGGCGTTGACGCGCTCGACGATCGCAGCGGGCGTGCGGGCCGGGGCCAGGATGCCGAAGAGGGACGACAGGTTGGCGGTGGGGTAGCCCAGCTCGGCCAGCGTGGGCACGCCGGGCAGGCTCTCCATGCGCTGCGGCGCGCCGACGGCCAGCGGCACCAGGCGGCCGGCCTTCATGTGCTGGGAGACGGTGGGGCCGGCATTGGTCGAGAGGATCTCGAACTGGCCGCCCAGCGCGTCGTTCATCTGCTGGCCGCCGCCCTTGTACGGGATGTGGGTGATGTCGACCTGCGACACCGCCTTCAGCTGTTCCAGCATCACATGGCCGAGCGAGGCCTGGCCCGAGGTCGCCCAGCGCACCGCGCCGGGCTGGGCCTGCGCCGCCGCCAGCAGCGTGCGGAAATCGCGGGCCTTGGTGGCCGGGGTCGCCAGCAGCAGCACCGGCGAATACATGACGCTGGCGACCGGCACGATGCCGCGCACCGGATCGAAGGGCGAGCGCGCCAGGTGCGGAGCGAGCGACAGCGGGCTGATCGCCGCGAAGCCGAAGGTGCAGCCGTCGGGTGCCGCCTTGGCGACCGCATCCACGCCGATCACGCCGCTGGCCCCCGCCTTGTTCTCGACGACCACCGACGTGCCCAGCCCCGCGGCCATCCGCTCCGCCAGCGCCCGCGCGACCACGTCGCTGACGCCCCCCGCAGGATAGGCCACGATGATCCGGATCGGCTTGGCGGGCCACGCCTGGGCGAGCGCGACGGTCGGGAGGGCGGCGATGCAGGCCGCGGCGAGCAGGGAGCGGCGGAAAAGGGAAACGGCCATGGGGCAGTGCAATCCTGAAAAAGAGGGAGAGAGGGCGCGCACCGGACGGCACGGCGAAACCCCGATTCTCTCCGCCCAGCCGAACGAACCCTGCCACCGGTTCGAAGCAGCGCATCCATCGCTGCCGGACAGCGGCGCCGGCGGCAGCGCCTGCGAGGACGCCGCTCTCCACGCGCCCAGCGCCGCGTGCCCGCAGCCCGGCAAGGCTTCAGCCGCGCGGGTGGTGCTCCGCATGCAGCGTCTTCAGCCGCTCGCGGGCCACATGGGTGTAGATCGTGGTGGTCGAGATGTCGGCATGGCCCAGCAGCAGTTGCACCGCGCGCAGGTCGGCGCCGTGGTTGAGCAGGTGGGTGGCGAAGGCGTGGCGCAGGGTGTGCGGCGACAGCTTCGAATGGATGCCCGCCGCCAGCGCATGGCGCCGCACGATCAGCCAGAAGTTCATCCGCGTCATCGCGGCGCCGTCGCGGCCGGTGACGAACAGGTCTTCGCTCTGGCGGCCGCCCAGCAGCGCGGGCCGGGCCTCGTCCAGGTAGCGCCGCAGCCAGTCGCGTGCCACCATGCCGAAGGGCACCAGCCGCTCGGTCGCGCCCTTACCGGTGATGCGGACGATGCCATCGTTCATCTGCAGGCCGAAGACCGGCAGCGACACCAGTTCGCTCACCCGCAGGCCGCTGGCGTAGAGCAGCTCCAGCATCGCCCGGTCGCGCAGGCCGAGCGGGGTGGCGGCGTCGGGCGCGCTCAGCAGCGCGTCGACCTGGCTTTCGCTGAGCATCGACGGCGAGCGCATCGGCGTCTTGGCCGGCTGCAGCCGCAGCGTCGGGTCGGCGGTGATCGCGTTCTCGCGCAGCGCCCAGTGGAAGTAGCGGCGCAGCACGGTGAGGCGCCGGTTGGCGGTGGTGGCGCGGGTCTTGGTGTGTTCGGCGGCGAAGAATGCCTGCAGGTGGTGCTCGGCCGTGTCGTCGAGCGCCAGGCCCTGCCCGGCCAGCCAGGCGGCGTACTGCATCAGGTCGCGCCGGTAGGCGGCCAGGGTGTTGCGCGAAAGGCCGTCCTCCAGCCAGAGCGCGTCGGTGAAGGCGTCGATGCGGTGCGCGCTGGGGGCGGTGCTCATGGGCGCCACCTTACCAAACCCGGCCGGCCACGAAAAAGCCGCCGCGGCGAACCGGGGCGGCCTGGCGGGGTGCGCGGCGGGCGCTTATTCCAGCGTCAGCTTCTGCTGCGCGACCACCTTCTTGTAGACCTCGAACTCGGCCTTGATCTCGGCGGCGAACTGCTCCGGCGAATTGCCGACCACCAGCGAGCCGGTGTCCTCGATGCGCTTGCGCACCGCCGGGTCCTTCAGCGCCTCGCGCACCGCGGCGTTCAGCTTGTCGACGATGTCCTTGGGCATGCCCTTCGGGCCGAGGATGCCGTAGTAGGCCAGCCGGTTGACCGGCTCCAGGCCCACTTCCTTGAAGGTCGGCACGTTGGGCAGCGCGGCCAGGCGCTGCGGCGCCGAGACCACGATCGGCACCAGCCGGTTCTCCTTGATGAAGGGCAGCGCCGAGGGCAGGTTGTCGAAGATGATCGGCACCTGGCCGGCCACCGTGTCGTTGAGCGCCGGGCCCGCGCCGCGGTAGGGGATGTGGGTGACGAAGGTGTTCGTCAGGCTCTTGTACAGCTCCATCAGCAGGTGGCCGATGCCGCCGGTACCGGAGCTGGAGTACGAGTACTTGCCCGGCGACTTCTTCAGCTCGGCCGCGAAGCCGGCGTAGTCCTTGGCCGGAAACTTCGGGTTGACCGCGATGATGTTCGGCGTCGCGGCGATGTTGATGATCGGGGTGAAATCGGTGATCGGGTTGTACGGCACCTTCGGGTTGATCGCCGGGTTGGCGGCGGTGCTGGAGACGGTGGCCAGGCCCAGCGAGTAGCCGTCGGGTGCCGAGCGGGCGGTGTCTCCGGCGCCGACGATGCCGCCGCCGCCGGCCTTGTTCTCCACGATCACCGGCTGGCCCAGGATCTTGCCGAGCGGGTCGGCGATCACCCGGGCGACGATGTCGGTGGTGCCGCCGGGAGCGAACGGAACGACCAGGCGGATCGGCTTGTTGGGATAGCTTTGCGCGAAGGCGCTGCCGGTGGCGGCGGCAAGGGCGACAGCGATCCAGGTGCGGCGGTGCATGCGGAGATTCCTCGTGAATGGACAGTGCGGGCATCCTAAACGCTGGTCCGGCTTCGCCGCGCGGCCCGCGCCGCTCATTCTTCGGGGAAAACCCGGCTCGCGGCCCGTCGGGCGCAGACGGTGGCGCTATCCTGCGCGCGGTGAACTACGCCCTCCTCCTGTTTCCCGATTTCTCCCTGATCCTGTGCGGCTACCTGCTCTGCCGCTTCACCGCCCTGAACCGCGGCGTCTGGGACAAGGTGGAGGCGCTGGTCTACTACTTCCTGTTCCCGGTGCTGCTCTTCCATTCGATCGTGCGCAGCCCGCTCGATCTGGGTGCCGCATCGGGACTGATCCAGGGCGGTCTGCTGCTGGGCGCGGCGGGCGTCGGCCTGTCGTACCTGCTGCCCTACCTGCCGTGGCTGGGCACCCGCATCGACCGGCGCGATGCGGCGGCCAGTGCGCAGGTGGCCTTCCGCTTCAACTCGTTCATCGCGCTGGCGCTGGCCGAGCGGCTGGGCGGCGCAGAGGGGCTGCAGATGATCGCGGTGCTGATCGGCATTTGCGTGCCGGCGTTCAACATCGCCGCGGTGTGGCCGATGGCGCGTCACGGCGGCCAGGGGCTGCTGGGCTCCATCGTGCGCAACCCGCTGATCGTGGCGACCACCGCCGGCCTGGCGCTCAACCTGCTCGGCGGCGGCGTGCCCGGCTGGCTCACGCCCACCTTCAGCCGCATCGGCGCCGCGTCGCTCGCGCTGGGGCTGATGTCGGCCGGCGCCGGCATGCAGTTCGCGGCGATGCACCGCGGCCTGACGCTGGCCGCCGCGGTGCTGTCGATCCGCCATGCGGTGCTGCCGCTGGTGGCCCTGGGCCTGGTGCGGCTGCTGCGGCTCGACCCGCTGCAGGCCACGGTACTGATGATGTTCTCGGCCCTGCCCACCGCCTCGACCTGCTACGTGCTGGCCGCGCGCATGGGCTACAACGGGCCCTACGTGGCGGGGCTGGTGACGCTGTCGACACTGCTCGGGGTGGTCAGCCTGCCGGTGGCGCTGTCGCTGGTCGGTTTGTAGGCGAAAAGTGGCCGCAGCCGGCGCGCAACGCCGGCCACCAGCTATGTTTTTAGTAGCAACAGGGCGGGACGATCAGCCGGCGTCCGGCAGCGGCGGGGTGCAAGGGGCCTTGGCCGGCGCGCCCGGCGACTGCGCCAGGGCCCACGCCACATGCTCCCGGACCAGCGGACTGTCGTGCGCCTGCCGGTCGGCCAGCGCCCGGCGCTCCGCCGCGCCGCCGGCGCCCGACGCCAGCGCATTGCCCAGCCCCACCGCCAGGTTGCGCAGCCAGCGTTCGTGGCCGATGCGGCGGATCGGCCCGCCCTCGGTGCGGCGCAGGAACTCGTCCTCGCTCCAGCCGATCAGCGCCGCCAGCGGCTGGCCGGCCAGGCCGGGCCGGGCATCGAAATCGGCCAGCGTGGCCGGCTGGGCGAACTTGTTCCAGGGGCAGGCCAGCTGGCAGTCGTCGCAGCCGTAGATGCGGTTGCCGATCGCGCGGCGCAATTCCACCGGAATCGGCCCGGCGTGCTCGATCGTCAGGTAGGAGATGCAGCGCCGCGCATCGAGCCGCTGCGGCGCGACGATCGCCTGCGTCGGGCAGACGTCGATGCAGGCGCGGCACTGGCCGCAGTGGCCGCTCACCGGCGTACTTTCGGGCAGCGCCAGGTCGAGGTAGATCTCGCCCAGGAAGAACATCGAGCCGCCCTCGCGGTGCAGCACCAGGGTGTGCTTGCCGCGCCAGCCCTGGCCGCTGCGGGCGGCCAGCTCGGCCTCCAGCACCGGGGCCGAATCGGTGAAGGCCCGGTGGCCGATCGGCCCCACCTCGGCGGCGATCCGCTCGGCCAGCTTCTGCAGCCGGCCGCGCAGCACCTTGTGGTAGTCCCGGCCCCGGGCGTAGAGCGAGACGATGCCCTCGGCCGGGCGCTCCAGCCGCGAGAATTCGACCGCCTGCCAGCCGGCGGGCGTGTCGCGCGGCAGATAGTCCATCCGCACCGTCAGCACGCTCACCGTGCCGGGCACCAGCTCCGCCGGCCGGGCGCGGCGCAGGCCGTGGGACGCCATGTAGTGCATGCTGCCGTGGAACCCTTCGGCCAGCCAGGCCACCAACCCGGCTTCGGCCGCGGACAGATCGACCCCGGCCACGCCGATTTGGGAGAATCCCAGTTCACGCGCCCATTCCCGTATCCGAGAGACGAGTTGTTGTTGACTGCTGCCGACCATATCCCCGGAATTGTAGAAACCGTACCGCCCGGCCCGCCGCCCTGCCTGGTCTGGCGCAGCGAGGACGACACCGCCGCCTTCGCTGCGCGCCTGGCCGCGTCGCCCCTGCTGCGCGATGCCTTCGTCGCCCTGCACGGCGACCTGGGCGCCGGCAAGACGACCTTCGTGCGGCATCTGCTGCGCGCGCTCGGCGTGCAGGGCCGCATCAAGAGCCCGACCTACGCGGTGGTGGAGCCGCACGAGGCCGCCGGCGGCCTGGCCGTCTACCACTTCGACTTCTACCGCTTCGACGATCCGCGCGAGTGGGAGGACGCGGGCTTTCGCGACCTGTTCGCCGGCCCCGGCCTGAAGATCGCCGAATGGCCCGAGAAGGCGGCCGGCGTGCTGCCCGCGGCCGACCTCGACATCGCGATCGACACCGATGCCGACGGCCAGCGCCAGGTGCGCATCACCGCCCACGGCCCGGCGGGCGACGCGCTGCGCCGGCTGGGCCTGGGCGCCGACGCATGAGCGCGGCCCGCCGTTCCGGCCTGCCCCCGGCTACCGAATTCCACCGTCCCGCGAAAGTGCTCCCATGACCCGCCGCGCCCGCCCGACCCGCGATCTCTCGCGCCGCCGCCTGCTGCAGTCGGGCAGCCTGGTGCTGCTGCTGGGCACCGCGCAGATCGCGCGCGGCGCCACCATCATGGCGGTGCGGGTCTGGCCCGCGGCCGACTACACCCGCGTCACCATCGAATCCGACGCGGCCCTGGTCGCCCAGCAGTTCTTCGTCTCCAGCCCGCCGCGGCTGGCGGTCGACATCGTCGGCATCGAGCTCAACCCCGCCCTGCGCGAGCTGGTCGCGAAGGTGAAGAGCGACGATCCGTACATCGCGGGGGTCCGCGTCGGCCAGAACGCGCCCAACGTGGTGCGGCTGGTGCTGGACCTGAAGCAGCCGGCGCAGCCGCAGGTGTTCTCGCTGCCGCCGGTGGCCGCCTACCAGCACCGGCTGGTGTTCGACCTGCACCCGGCGCAGGAGGTCGATCCGCTGGAAGACCTGATCGCCGGCCGGCTGCAGGACACGCAGCGCAGTGCCGCCGCGCCGCCGGCGCCCACCGTGGCCTCGGGCCCGGGCGCCCGCACCGCGCTGCCGCAGGCCGACCCGCTGGGCGAGCTGATGGCGCGCCAGGCCGAGCGGCCGGCCACCGCCAACACCGCGCCGGGCCAGCGCCCGGTGTCGCCGCTGCCCGCCCTGCCGCCGGCCGTGGCCGCCGCGCCGCCGCCCGCGCCGGTCGCGCCCACCGGCCCGGCGCCGAGTGCCACCCGCACCGACCGGATCATCATCGTCGCGCTGGACCCGGGCCACGGCGGCGAGGATCCGGGCGCGATCGGCGCCGCCGGCACCCGCGAGAAGGACGTGGTGCTGCGCGTCGCCCACCTGCTGCGCGACCGGATCAACGGCACCACGCTCAACGGCAACCCGATGCGCGCCTTTTTGACGCGCGACGCGGATTTCTTCGTGCCGCTGAACGTGCGGGTCGACAAGGCCCGCCGGGTGCAGGCCGACCTGTTCATGAGCATCCATGCCGACGCGTTCACCACGCCGGCCGCGCGCGGCGCCAGCGTGTTCGCGCTCAGCCAGAGCGGCGCATCGAGCAGCGCCGCGCGCTGGCTGGCCAACAAGGAGAACAATGCCGACCTGATCGGCGGCCTGAACATGGGCGTGAAGGACGCCCACGTGCAGCGCGCCCTGCTCGACATGAGCACCACCGCCCAGATCAACGACAGCCTGAAGCTCGGCACCGCGCTGCTCAACCAGATCGGCGGCATGGCCCGGCTGCACAAACCGCGGGTCGAGCAGGCCGGCTTCGCGGTGCTGAAGGCGCCCGACATCCCCAGCGTGCTGGTGGAAACCGCCTTCATCAGCAACCCCGAGGAAGAAGCCCGCCTGCGCAGCCCCGAGTACCAGGTGCAGCTGGCCGACGCGCTGATGCGCGGCATCCTCGGCTACTTTTCCAAGAACCCGCCGATGGCGCGCAGCCGGACGCTGTAGTCGCCACGCCCCGCCCCGCGCACCGGGATCGGCCGCGCAGGCCGACAGGGCGCGGTGTCGTTCTCCTACAGGTCTGTTTCGGGTGCCGCGCGATAGTTCTTCCACAGGCACTCAGCACGCCGCCGTCGTCAGACACGGCAGGTCGCCTGCCCTAAGAACCAATCGATAGAGGTGAATACCATGAAGACGAAACTCTTGCTCTCCGCCGCCGCTGCAGCTCTGATCGGTTTGACCGGCTGTGCAGGCACCAGCAACCAACAACTCGGCACCGGTGTCGGCGCCGTCGCCGGTGGCGTGGCCGGTAACGCCCTGTTCGGCAGCACGGTCGGTACCGTGGGTGGCGCCGCCGCCGGTGCTCTGGTCGGCAACGAAGTCGGCAAGCGCAGCGACCGCCGCTGATCGTTTTCGGCAGCACGCCTGCTGCCGCCCGAAGAAGAGCCTCTCTGTCGAGAGGCTCTTCTTCGGGCGACTCGCAAATGTCCTGACCTGTCTCAGTCCAGCCGCAGGGCGGCAGGATCCGCGTCGGGGCCATCCTGCCGCCACTGCCCCAAGGGAGTGGGCCGCGACCCTTCTTCGACACGCGGGACCCATTCGTAGAGCGGCCATTGGCCGACGGTGCGCATGGATTCGGCGATCCGGTTGTTTTGGTACTTCAGCAGGAAGTCGATCCCCCGCTCGACCTGCGCCTTGGGCTTTTCGCGAATGAGCAGGAGCGTCGGTTCCCATACCGCGGGCTGGGCGACGACGTCGTCGAACAACGCGTCCGTCTCCCGGGCCTTCTGCTCGCAGCCGGCTTCGCGCTCCAGCGCGGCCAGTGTGCGCAGGCCGTCGAGCGCAGGCGCGACCTTGGGCTTCAACACCTTGTCCACGAACGCGGTCGCGAACTTGTTCTGCTGGGCGAACCGGCGCCCCTGCTCCAGCAGGTGTTCCAGCTGCCGCTCGGCCACCGCGTAACGCATGCCTTCGCCCAGCGTCTCGGGCACCTTGGCCGTGCCATAGTGCACCCAGGCGTTCCATTCGCGACGCACCTCGCGCTCGAACGCCGCGAAATCCTGGAAGTCCATGGCGCAGTCGCTGCGGACCGTGTCGATCTTCTTGTCGATGGTGAACAAGGTGCAGAAGCGGGTCGCGCCCTCGGAACGGATTTCCGCCGCGTGCGCCAGGTCGAGGATCGCCGCGCTGGCGCTGGCTTTCTGCCGCGGTGCGCCGGTGCGTTCGTCCGGTTCGCTCCACTGTTTCAGCAGCAGCCCCGCGGCCGCCCGTACCTGCGCCTCGACCTTGGCCTGCGCGGTGGAGTCGCGGTAGAGGGTCGTCATGTAGCCTTCGACTTCGGTCTGCGTGCGGCCCTGTTCGCGCTTGGCCTTGACGCCGACGGACACCGACAGGTTGACCCGCCGCGGCCGTTGGTCCACCGTCCCGGCGCGCAAGCCGGCGAACAGCGAGGCATTCGACTCGGTCCCTCCGTTCTCGCGCACGGCGTCGTCGATCAAGCCGATGTTCAGGTTGGGATGGTGCGCCAGCAACTCCTGCATCCAATCGTCCGGGCCGCCACTGCCGTGGTGGGCGGCCAAGGTCAACAGGTGCTCGTACATGTCCATGAACTGCGCCAGCAGTTCGGGCTCCTTCCCCTTGGAGAGGCGGAGCACGCGCAGCTGCACCCCGCTCTCGATGCCGGCCTCGCGCTTGACGCGCCAGTCGGCCGCGCCGCCGAAGCCGACACGGACGCCCTTTTCGGCGTCACCGACGCCCCACAGGTAGCCCAGGCTGGCACCCACGCCCGCCTGAACCTGCCGGGTGGTCTGTTCACCGAGCTGCAGGTACTGGCCGGTGCGGCCCATGTAGATTTCCATCAGCTCTTCCTGGTTCTGCTGTGCGCCGGCGATGAGCTTGAGGCCGATGCCGGTGGGCAGGTTCGCGGCCCCCAACGCGGCGGAGACCGGGCCCGCGTTGAGGCCCCGGACTTTCTGGCCGGTGATGCGGAGCCGGTCCCGCCACTCCAGGTTTTCGAGCATGTCGCGCGAGAAATCGAACAGGGTCCGGGCCGACACGACCCGGGCGGGGTCCCCGTCGTGCAGCAGGCGTTCCGCGCGGGTCACCGCGCCCTGCAGACGGGTGCGCAACACCTCTTCCTGGTTGCGCCAGTAGACGGCGCTCGGCGTGCCGGCCTCCCGGTCGGGCGACGGGCTGGGCAGGTTCGCCATGCGGTCGCGCAGCATGGCGAAGGCCTCGGGCACCGAGAATTTTCCGGTGTGCAGCGCCCGCCAGGCGGTGTCCAGCGCCGGATCGATGGCGCTCGCGGTGGTCACCTCGGGCGGGTGGTGGGGCTCCTGCTCGAGGCGAGCACGCTGTGCCTGCATCCGCAGCCGGATCGTGCGTATTGCCTTCGCGTCGAGCGTCATCGCCGTCCGGTCGGTGCCCTCGGGTTGCCATCGCACATGGTGCGCCACGGCCTGCCAGGCCAGTTCTCCCGGAGAAGGGGCCCATCCCGTCGGCAGCCGCTGGCGCCGCGCGGCCAGGTAGGCCTCCAGATGGGCGGCGGCCTCTTCCAACGCCTTGTCCGCCTGTCGCGCAGGCGTCGGCAGGGCATTGGCCGCACCGACGGCAAGTCCCTCCCGCAGGG
Source organism: Sphingomonas sp. NCPPB 2930 (assembly GCA_042867185.1). Classification (GTDB taxonomy): domain Bacteria; phylum Pseudomonadota; class Gammaproteobacteria; order Burkholderiales; family Burkholderiaceae_C; genus Xylophilus. Next base: position 103,105 of record JBHZQV010000012.1, read on the forward strand.
CGTCCAAGGGGTTGGGTGGTGCGGCCCACGGCGTGCGCTGCGTCGCCGCCCGGTCGTCCAGCCACCGGGCCAGTTTCTTCAAATGCCGGTTCGCCTTGTCGTAGCGCGAACCCGGCGCGTTGCTGTAGTAGCCGTTGCAGAACGCGCGGTAGGCGGCCCGCTCTTCCACCGCGCAGTCCGCCAGCGCCCCGGCCGGATCGGCCGCATGCAGAACGCGGCGGGCCGCCGCTTGCGCCGCGCCGATCCAGCCGCGCTGGTCACTGTCGTCACAGGCAAGCTGGCGTCGGGCTTGTTCGGCGGTCAGGTAGACGCGCGCGGCCTGCGTCTGCGCCGTCACCAGGACGGCGGGTGACGGGGCCAGCAACAGCTCCAGCATCTGGATGCCGGACGGCTGCTGCGCCAGCACCTGCGCGAGCCTGCGCGCCGCTTCGCCGGGTGCTGGCAGCGGGACCCCCAGGCCGGTCGGCGGCACCAGGGCGGCGAGCGGCGTTTCCTGCAGTTCGCGCACGAGTGCGGCCGCCTGCGGCGCGTCGTTGCCCGTGGCGATGCCGAGCGCCTGCAATGCGATGCCGATCGCCAGGCTCTTCGGCAGGGCGTCGGCACCGAAGCCCGCCAGGCGCCCCTCCAGCGTGTCGCTCCACACCCGCAGGGCCTCGCGGAGCACCGGCCGCCCTGCCGCGTCCGCGAAGCATCCACAGGTGTCCAGCAGCGCGTGGCAGACGGCACCGTCGGCCCGCGCATACGCCTCGAGCGCCTGCTGGCGGTCGGCCTCGGCCGGGGCCTGCAGGGCCTGGCGCTCGTGCACGACCTGCTGGAGCGGTCCGCCCGACGCACGCAGCGCATCGGCGGCATGGCTGTGCTCCCACAGCGCCTGCTGGTTCAGCCGGGCGCTGTGCCGGGCCTGCCGGAGCTGCGATTCCACTTCCTGCCAACGCTGCTCGAGCGCGCGTGCCTTGTCCTGCAGAGCCGCGAGCGATTCGCTCTCCTGGGTTTCGACGTCTTCGAGCAGCGCGATGCCCATGGCCCCACCGGCCCGCCGGTCTTCCAGCTGCGACCGCTCGTCCTCGTCCCGCATCAGATCGCGCAGCGAGCGCGAGGCCGTGGGACGCATGCCGCCCCCGCGCGGTGGGTGGGCACCGACGGGAGCGTCGAGCGGCTGTCGCGCACCCGCATGCGCCTGCCGCAAGCGCGCCAGCAGGGCGCGCGTGTCGGCAAGCACGCCCATCGTCGATGCGATCGCGTCGCGCACGGTGCCGAGTTCTGCGGCCGTGTCGATGCTCTGCCGTGTCAACGCGTCGATCCTTCCCGCCAGGCCGCCGACCCGTCGGACCGACAGTGCCAGATCGCCCTCCGTCCGGTCCAGACAGCCGTCCACCTGCACCTGCGCGGCGTCCGCCTGGTGGACGGCGATGCGCGCGTCCAGGGCATCCTGCTCGCGCGCCAGCAGCGTCGTCAGGGCCGAGACGGTCCGGCGCGGATCGTCGGGACGTTCGGGGGCGGCGGGGGAGCCGTCGGGTTTCCCCGGCGTATCCGCATAGCGCAAGAGTTCTTCCCGCGGGAGCGGCTGGGCCGGGCACAGGCCGAGGGTTCTGGCCGCCCCCTCGAGCAGGCCGGCGAGCGGGCGGCGCGGAACGAACTGCGTTGCGCCCGCGGCCGCCGGGGCGCCCCCGGTTCCCGCCAGGGCCTGGGCCAGGGCGACCGGGTCGGCGGGCCTGGACAGCACCTCGTTGCGCGCGGCGAGGGCGTCGAGCGTCGAGAACTTGTGGTGGCTCTGTTGGCCGCGGGCGGGCTTGCCGGCATGGGCGGTCGAGCGGCCCATGCCGGGCAGGCCGAAGGTGGTGGCGGTGGGGCGCAGGGGAAACCAGGGCATAGGCGTCGAGGCGGACAGGTCGAACATCGAAGGATGCGCAGCGACCTACCGAGCCGAGCTCTTGGGATACCGGATACCCTCTGGCAATGGCCGCCAGTGTGGCCGTTGCGGCGTCCGACGCCCTGCTTTGCACGAAGTCGCGAATGGCAAAGCGAAATTCGACGCCCTGCGAGACGCCGGCCGCGGTGCGCGGCCCCGCCGCTCAGGCCGCCTGGCGGGGCTCCCGGCCGCTGCGCCAGGCGCCGATGACCGCCAGCAGGCCGGGCACGAGGATCAGGCCCCAGATGATCTTTTCCAGGTGGGCCTTGACCCATGGCAGGTTGCCGAAGAAGTAGCCCGCCGCGCACAGGCCCACCACCCACAGGACGGCGCCGCCCACGTTGAACGCGGTGAACCGCCCCCGGTGCATCGCCGCAACGCCGGCCACGAAGGGTGCGAAGGTGCGGATGAAGGGCATGAAGCGCGCGAGCACGATGGTGATGCCGCCATAACGCGCGTAGAACGCATGGGCCTTGTCGAAGGCCTTGCGGTTGAAGAAGCGGCTGCTCTCCCACTGGAACACCCGCGGCCCGATGTGCCGGCCGATCATGTAGTTGCACTGGTCGCCCAGGATCGCCGCCACCAGCAGCACCGGCACGGCGATCGCCAGGTCCAGCAGGCCGGCACCGGCCAGTGCGCCGACGATGAAGAGCAGCGAGTCGCCCGGCAAAAAGGGCATCACCACCACGCCCGTCTCCACGAAGACGATCGCGAACAGCAGGGCATAGACCCACGGCCCGTAGGCGATGACGAACGCCTCCAGATGCTTGTCGATATGCAGGATGAAATCGACCATGAAATGCACGACTTCCACCGATCAGCCCCTCTCGCAAGCGGCGCCCGCGGCGCGTGAAAGGTCCGCCGGCTGGCGTAGAGGCATGGATGGCATCGGATCGACTCCCTGGATGGGTGGGTTGGACTGGCGGATCGGCATGGGCGCCCGGGCCCGGCAAGCCGGTACTCTAGCCGCAGCCACCCGACTCCTAAAATCCACTGGATGACCCAGCCTGCTTCCCGCCGCCCGATCCGCGAACTGCCCGACGAGCTGATCAGCCAGATCGCCGCCGGCGAGGTGGTCGAGCGGCCCGCCAGCGTGGTGCGCGAGCTGGTCGACAACGCGCTCGACGCCGGCGCCACCCAGGTCACCGTGCGCCTGATGGCCGGCGGCGTGCGGCTGATCGCGGTGGAGGACGACGGCGGCGGCATTCCCGATGCCGAGCTGCCGGTGGCCCTGAAGCGCCACGCCACCAGCAAGATCGGCAGCCTGGTCGACCTGGAATCGGTCGGCACCATGGGGTTCCGCGGCGAGGCGCTGGCGGCCATCGCTTCGGTGTCGGAGCTGTCGCTGCTCTCGCGCACGCCGGAGCAGGCCAGCGCCTTTCTGCTCGATGGGCGCAGCGGCGAGCTGCGGCCGGCGGCCCGCGCGGTCGGTACCTCGGTCGAGGTGCGGGAGCTGTTCTTCTCCACCCCGGCCCGCCGCAAGTTCCTGAAGACCGACGCGACCGAGCTGGCCCACTGCATCGAGGCGGTGCGCCGCCACGCGCTGGGTCGGCCCGACGTCGGCTTCGCCATCTGGCACGAAGGCAAGCTGGTCGAGCAATGGCGCCGCTGCGGCGGCAGCCCGCAGGACGCGCAGGACCAGCGCCTGGCCGACGTGCTGGGCGGGGATTTCCTGGCGCAGTCGATCGCGGTGCGGTACAGCGCAAACGGCGTCACGGTGCAGGGCCGGGCCGGCCTGCCGGATGCGGCCCGCGCCCGGGCCGACCAGCAGTTCTGCTACGTCAACGGCCGCTACGTGCGCGACAAGGTCCTGACCCACGCCGCCCGCAGTGCCTACGAGGACGTGCTCCACGGCCACCGCCAGCCGGTCTATGCGCTGCACATCGCGCTCGACCCGACGCGGGTGGACGTGAACGTGCACCCCACCAAGATCGAGGTGCGGTTCCGCGACAGCCGCGAGGTGCACCAGGCGGTGCGCCACGGCGTCGAAAACGCGCTGGCCGCGCCCCGCGCCGCCGCGGCCGCGCTGGCGGCGGGCGCCACCACCGCGCCGCAGGCCGAGGCGGAGGCGTCCCCGGTGCCGGCCTGGCCGCAGCAAAGCTCGATCTTCGAGCGAAAAACGCCCGTAGCCGGCGGCTACCCTCGCCCCCCTGCTATCGATTTCGGAGCAGGCTACGGCGTGCAGGTGCGCGACCTGCAGGCGCTGTGGTCGCCCTCCACCACCGGCAGCGCCGCGCTGTCCGGTGCGGCGGTGGTCCAAGCCGCGCCGGCCGACCCGCTGCCCGCCACCGAGGACGGCGGCTGGCCGCTGGGCCGGGCCGTCGCCCAGCTCCAGGGCATCTATATCCTGGCCGAGAACGCGCAGGGCCTGGTGGTGGTCGACATGCACGCCGCCCACGAGCGCATCGTCTACGAGCGGCTGAAGCAGCAGCAGGCCGGCGCGGCCACCCTGCCCAGCCAGCCGCTGCTGATCCCCGCCACCTTCTCCGCGACGCCGCAGGAGGTGGCCACCGCCGAAGGCTGCGCCGAGGTGCTCGCCACCCTGGGCCTGGAGATCGCACCCTTCTCGCCCCGCACCCTGGCGGTGCGGGCGGTGCCCACCTCGCTCGCCCACGGCGACGCGGTGGAGCTGGCCCGCAGCGTGCTGGCCGAGCTGGCGCAGCACGACGCCAGCACGGTGGTGCTGCGCGCCCGCGACGAACTGCTGGCCACCATGGCCTGCCACGGCGCGGTGCGGGCCAACCGCCGGCTGACGCTGGAGGAGATGAACGCCCTGCTGCGCCAGATGGAGGAAACCGAGCGATCCGACGTCTGCAACCACGGCCGGCCGACCTGGCGCCAGCTCTCGATCCGCGAGCTGGACGGGCTGTTCATGCGCGGCAGGTAAAGACGCCGGCTGCTCGACGGACCGCGGTGCGGACGGTTACGCACTGTGGTGGTGCCAAGCGCGATGCGGGCAGATCCCGCCGGAACCCGCCCGGGTGCAGGGACATCGCTTCTTTTGACCCGCAGATCGAATCACCCAGATGTAACAGTCGCCTGGTACAGGGTTTGCGTGTATCCAGAAACGGCCGTTCACGACGTTACGTCATGGACGAAACTTTGTTCGCTCCGACCGGTCGATGAAAGACATGAACCTACGCTCGCTGTTCGCTCCCCTTGCCCTGGCCATGGCCGTCCTGGCCGGATGCTCGACGCTCGACTACAAGCAGCGCGAATGGATCTTCCAGCCGAGCAACGTGGCCTGGGGCGGCGCCCAGTCGGCGCCCGACATGCAGGACGTCTGGATCGACTTCCACTCGCAGGTCGAAGACCAGGAGGCCCGGCTCCACGCCCTGTGGCTGCCCGCCGCCTCCACCGCGCCCTCGCCGATGGGCAAGGCCGACAGCGCGGCCGGCGGCAGCCCGCCGGTCATGCTGTACCTGCACGGCGCCCGCTGGAACGTGATCGGCTCGGCCGGCCGCATCCGACGGATGCAGGAGATGGGCTTCTCGGTCCTGGCGATCGACTACCGCGGCTTCGGCAAGAGCAGCGCCGGCCTGCCGTCCGAAGCCACCGCCGCCGAAGACGCCCAGGCCGCCTGGGACTGGATCGCCCAGCGCTTTCCCGGCCGCTCGCGCTATGTCTTCGGCCATTCGCTCGGCGGCGCCATCGCGATCGACCTGGCCACCCGGGTGCCCGATGCCAGCGGCGTGATCGTCGAAGGCACCTTCACCAACATCGCCGACGTGGTCAGCAGCTTCAAATGGGGCTGGCTGCCGGTGTCGATGCTGATCACCCAGCGCTTCGAGTCGATCGACAAGGTCAAGCGCATCCAGGCGCCGCTGCTGGTGGTGCACGGCTCCGACGACAGCCTCATCCCCGCCGCGCTCGGCAAGCGCCTCTACAACGCCGCCCGGGGCCCGAAGGAGTTCGTGCTGGTCGAGGGCGGCTCCCACTTCAGCACCAACAGCGTGGGCGAGGCGCAGTACCGCCAGGCGATCCACCAGCTGTTCGGGCTCAACACCCTGGCAGCGCCCGCGCCGGCGCTGCCGAGCGTCGCGGATGCGGGATTGACGGGCCAGGCGGTTTCCAGCAACTGATTCGGTCGCGCCGCGGAGCCTCTCCCCGCACGGCATGCCATAGCCCACGACAGCCGATCCCGCGCTGAACCGGCTTGCGGCCGGGTTGCCCTGCAAGGACTTGGCGCGGTTCGCAGAGCGCCGCGCGGTCGCTCTGCTACCCTCGACCGATGACATTTTCCCCCGCGGCGACCGCTGCCCCGGCACCGCCCGCCCCGCCCGTCGTCTGCCTCGCCGGCCCCACCGCCGCGGGCAAGACGGCCGCCACGCTGGCCATCGCCCGGCACCTCGCCGGCCGCATGCCGGTCGAAGTCGTCAGCGTCGATTCGGCGCTGGTCTACCGCGGCATGGACATCGGCACCGCCAAGCCCGGCAGCGCCGAGCAGGCGGCCGTGCCGCACCACCTGATCGACATCCGCGACCCGCTGCAGGCCTACAGCGCGGCCGAGTTCGTCGCCGATGCCGAGCGGCTGGTCGGCGAGATCCGGTCGCGCGGCGCGCTGCCGCTGCTGGCCGGCGGCACGATGCTCTATTTCAAGGCGCTGTTCGACGGCCTGGACGACCTGCCGCGCGCCGACGCCACCGTCCGCGCCACCCTCGATGCCGAGGGCGCCGCCCGCGGCTGGCCGGCGATGCATGCCGAGCTGGCCACGGTCGACCCGGTCACCGCCGCCCGGCTGGCCCCGGCCGACAGCCAGCGCATCCAGCGCGCGCTGGAGGTGTACCGCCTCACCGGCCGCCCGCTCTCCGCCTTCCACGGCGCTACCAAAAGCATAGCTGGCGGCCGGCACCGGACGCCGGCTGCAGCCCTGATTTCCCTGGAACCGACCGACCGTGCCTGGCTGCATGCCCGCATCGCCGAGCGTTTCGACGCGATGCTGGCCGGCGGCCTGGTCGACGAGGTGCAGGCCCTGCGGGCGCGGGGCGACCTGGCGCCCGGCCTGGCCTCGATGCGCTGCGTCGGCTACCGGCAGGTGTGGGAGATGCTCGACGGCACCGCGCCGGCCGCCGAACTGCGCGCGCGCGGCATCGCCGCCACCCGCCAGCTCGCCAAGCGTCAGATCACCTGGCTGCGCGGCATGCCGGCGCGCCACGCCGTCGCCGCCGATGCGCCGGACGCGCTGGTGCAGGTGCTGCGGCGGGTCGATGCGCTGCTGGCGGCAGAAGCGGTGGCGGCATGAGCGCGGCAACTTCGATCACCGGCGCCCCTCCGGTCGCCCCCGGCCTCGCGGTGCGCGGCCTGGCCAAGCACTACGGCCACGGCGACGGCGCGGTGCCGGTATTCTCCAACGTGGGCTTCGACGTCGCGCCCGGCGAGTTCGTCGCGATCGTCGGGCCGTCGGGCGTCGGCAAGTCGACGCTGCTCAACTGCCTGGCGGGCCTCGACACCTGGGACGCCGGCAGCGTGTCCCTGGCGGGCGTCGATCTCTCCACGATGGACGACACCCGGCGCGCGCTCTGGCGGCGGCAGCACGTCGGCTTCGTGTTCCAGGCCTTCCACGTGCTGCCGCACCTGGACGTGGCGCAGAACGTCGCGCTGCCGCTGATGCTGCTGGGCCAGAAGCCCGATGCGCGGGTGGCCGAGCTGCTGGACGCGGTGGGGCTGCAGGACCTGGGCGCACGGCTGCCGCAGCAGCTCTCGGGCGGGCAGCTGCAGCGGGTGGCGATCGCCCGCGCGCTGGTGCACCGGCCCGGCCTGCTGCTGGCCGACGAGCCGACCGGCAACCTCGACCCCGAAACCGCCGCGCAGGTGATGGACCTGCTGCTGGGCCAGACGCGCGGGCACGGCGCGTCGCTGGTGCTGGTCACCCACTCGGAGACCGCGGCCGCCCGCGCAGACAGGGTGCTGACGCTGGGCCGCGACGGCATCGCCGCATCGCGCGGCGCCACGGCGGGCCGGTAGGCCGGGGGCTATCGCCGGCATAGGACATTTGGCAGTGTGCCGTGGCGGGTTTTAGACCAGAATTTCGGCTGGCGTTCGTGCCATCCCTTCCCCACCAAGACAGGACACACCCATGCGCAGCGACACATCCACAGCCCAGTGCCCGTTCCACCAAACCGCCGGCGGCGGCACCTCCAACCGCGACTGGTGGCCCGAGCAGCTGCGGGTGGACCTGCTCCAGCAGCATTCCGCCAAGTCCGACCCGATGGGCATCGGCTTCGACTACGCAGAGGCGTTCAAGAGCCTCGACCTCGCTGCGGTGAAGGCCGACCTGGCCGCGCTGATGACCGACTCGCAGGACTGGTGGCCGGCCGACTTCGGCCACTACGGCCCGCTCTTCGTGCGCATGGCCTGGCACAGCGCCGGCACCTACCGCATCGGCGACGGCCGGGGCGGCGCCGGCCGCGGCCAGCAGCGCTTCGCGCCGCTCAACAGCTGGCCCGACAACGTCAGCCTCGACAAGGCCCGCCGCCTGCTCTGGCCGGTCAAGCAGAAGTACGGCGCCAAGATCTCCTGGGCCGACCTGCTGGTGCTGACCGGCAACGTCGCGCTCGAGACCATGGGCTTCAAGACCTTCGGCTTCGCCGGCGGCCGGGCCGACACCTGGGAACCCGACCAGGACGTGTACTGGGGCCGTGAAGACAAATGGCTCGGCGGGGACAAGCGCTATTCGCGCGGCTCCCCGGGCGTGGAGGGCTACGGCGTGCTCGACAAGGACGACGACAGCGAAATCACCCACAGCCGCGACCTGGAGAACCCGCTGGCCGCGGTGCAGATGGGCCTGATCTACGTCAACCCCGAAGGCCCGGACGGCAAGCCCGACCCGATCGCCTCGGCCCGCGACATCCGCGACACCTTCGCACGCATGGCGATGGGCGACGAAGAAACCGTGGCCCTGATCGCCGGCGGCCACACCTTCGGCAAGACCCACGGCGCGGGCCCGTCCGAGAACGTGGCGCACGAGCCCGAGGCCGCGGGCCTGGAAGCCCAGGGCTTCGGCTGGGCCAACAGCTTCGGCACCGGCAAGGGCGGCGACACCATCACCAGCGGCCTGGAAGTCACCTGGACCACCAAGCCCACCCAGTGGACCAACGAGTATTTCGACCACCTGTTCGGCTTCGAATGGGAGCTGACCAAGAGCCCCGCCGGCGCCCACCAATGGACCGCCAAGGGCGCCGAGGCGACGATCCCGCACGCGCACGACCCTTCGAAGAAGCTGGTGCCCACCATGCTCACCTCCGACCTGGCGCTGCGCTTCGACCCGGCCTACGAGGCGATCGCGCGCCGCTTCCACCAGAACCCCGACCAGTTCGCCGACGCCTTCGCCCGCGCCTGGTTCAAGCTGACCCACCGCGACATGGGCCCGCGCGCCCGCTACCTGGGCCCCGACGTGCCGGCCGAAGTGCTGATCTGGCAGGACCCGATCCCCGAGGCCACCCACGCGCCGGTGGACGCGCAAGACATCGCCGCGCTCAAGCAGAAGGTGCTGGCATCCGGCCTGACCGTGTCGGAGCTCGTCTCGACCGCCTGGGCCTCGGCCGCCAGCTTCCGCGGCTCGGACAAACGGGGCGGCGCCAACGGTGCCCGCATCCGCCTGGCCCCGCAGAAGGACTGGGCGGTGAACCAGCCCGCGCAGCTCGCCAAGGTGCTCGGCGTGCTGGAAGGCATCCGCAGCGACTTCGCCGCCGGCGGCAAGCAGATCTCGGTCGCCGACCTGATCGTGCTGGCCGGCAGCGCCGCCGTCGAGAAGGCCGCGGCCGATGCGGGCCAGACGGTCACCGTGCCGTTCACCCCCGGCCGTACCGACGCGTCGCAGGAGCAGACCGACGAAGCCTCGTTCGAGGCGATGGAGCCGGCCGCCGACGGCTTTCGCAACTATCTGAAGCGCAACGACTTCAGCATCCCCGGCGAGGCCCTGCTGATCGACCGCGCCCAGCTGCTGACCCTGACCGCGCCCGAGATGACGGTGCTGGTCGGCGGCCTGCGGGTGCTGGGCGCCAACGTGGGCGGCGCGCAACACGGGGTGTTCACCACCCGGCCGGGCGTGCTGACCAACGACTTCTTCGTGAACCTGCTCGACATGGCCACCGCCTGGAAGGCCACCGGCAAGGAGACCTACGCCGGCACCGACCGCACGACCGGCGCAGCCCGCTGGACGGGCACCCGGGTCGACCTGGTGTTCGGCTCGCACGCCCAGCTGCGCGCGATCTCCGAGGTGTATGCCGGTGCCGACGCGCAGAAGAAGTTCGTGGCGGACTTCGTCGCCGCCTGGACCAAGGTGATGGAGCTGGACCGCTTCGATGTGAAGAAGGCCTGATGGCCTGAGGTCGCGTGGCCTCGGGCCCCGCCGGGCCCGGCCGATGCCGCGGAGTGGGGGGATGCGCAAGCGCCCTGCCCTCCGCGGCATTTTCTTTTCCGCAGGCGGCGATCAGCCCGGCGCGGAACGCCCCGCCGCGGCGGCCGGCTCCTGGAACAGCGCCACCACCAGCGCCCGCAGCCAGGCGTTGCCCGGCTCGGCTTCGAACCGGTGGCTCCAATGCAGCCCGACGGTGAAGTCGCGCAGCGCGAAGGCCGGCTCGACGATCGCATATCCGCCGGTTTCGGCGAAGCCGCGCGCGATGTTGCGCGGCATCACCACCGCCAGGTCGGTCGCCCGCACGATCGAGGGCAGCACCATGAAATGCTCGGTCGTCAGCCGCACCCGGCCGTCGAGCCGCGCCATCTGCAGGATGCGCAGCGTATCGGCATGGCTGCGCACCGCCACGAAATCGAGCGTCCGCAGGTCCTGCAGCAGCGCCGCCGCGCTGCGCCGCCGCTGCCGGGCGAAGGGATGGTCGGCGCGCAGCAGCACCACGTAGCGGTCGTGCAGCAGCGGCACCGACTGCACCGCGTCCTGCAGCCGCGGCAGGAAGCCGATCGCCAGGTCGATCCGGCCGCTGTCGAGCGCGGCGGCCAGCCCGGCCGGCGGCACCGGCTCGGTCTCGATGTGCACGCCCGGCGCGCGCGCCCGCATCGCCGCCATCAGCGCGGGCAGGAAGCGCGCCTCGCCGATGTCGCTCAGGTGCAGCCGGAACACGCGGCGCGACTGCGCCGGATCGAAGCGCGCCGATTCGCCCACCGCCTGCTCCAGCGTGGCCAGCGCGCCGCGCACCATGCCCGCCATCCGGTCGGCCCGCGGCGTGGGCGCCATGCCGCCGGCGGCCCGCACGAAGAGCGGATCGCCCAGCAGCGCCCGCAGCCGCGACAGGCCCTGGCTGGCGGCCGGCTGGGTCATGTGCAGCAACTCGGCCGCGCGGCTCACGTTGCCGGTGCGGTGCACCGCGTCGAAGAGGCGCAGCAGGTTCAGGTCGAGGGCGTCGATATGCATCCTGCTTATTCCACTTAGTCGGCTTATTTTATTGATGGATGACCGGCCGGCCCGCAAGATCGGCCGCATGCTGCACACCGACCATTCCCCATCCGTCTCCGTCCCCGCTCCCGCCGGCGGCGCGCCGGCCGCCACCACGGTGCGCAGCGCCGTGCTCGATCTGCTGCGCGCCTTCGGCATGACCACCATCTTCGGCAACCCCGGCTCGACCGAGCTGCCGCTCTTCCTCGATTTCCCGGCCGATTTCCGCTACGTGCTGGGCCTGCAGGAATCGGTGGTGGTCGGCATGGCCGACGGGCATGCGCAGGCCACCCGCAACGCGGCCTTCGTCAACCTGCATTCAGCGGCCGGCGTGGGGCACGCGATGGGCAACATCTTCACCGCCTTCAAGAACCGCACGCCGATGGTGATCACCGCCGGGCAGCAGGCCCGCTCGATCCTGCCGTACGACCCCTTCCTGTTCTCGGGCCAGGCGACAGAACTGCCCAAGCCGTACGTCAAATGGAGCATCGAGCCGGCCCGCGCCGAGGACGTGCCGCTGGCCATCGCCCGTGCCTACTACGTGGCGATGCAGCAGCCGCAGGGGCCCGTGCTGGTCTCGATCCCGGCCGACGACTGGGCCCGGCCCTGCGAGCCGGTGGCGCCCCGCGCGGTGAGCACCCGCAGCCGGCCCGAGCCGGCGCTGCTGGGCGCGATCGGCGATGCGCTCGACGCCGCCGCCCGCCCCGCCTTCGTGGTGGGCGCGGCGGTCGACCGCGACGGCGCCTGGGACGCGGTGCGCGCCCTGGCCGAGCGCCACCGGGCACGGGTCTACGTGGCGCCGATGTCGGGCCGCAGCGGCTTCGCCGAAGACCATCCGCTCTTCGCCGGTTTCCTGCCGGCGATGCGCGAGAAGATCGTCGCGCTGCTGGGCGGCCACGACCTGGTCTTCGCCCTCGGCGCACCGGCCTTCACCTACCACGTGGAGGGCTTCGGCCCCCACCTGCCCGCCGGCGCCGCGCTGGTGCAATTGACCGACGATCCGCAGACCGCCGCCTGGGCGCCGGTGGGGACCTCGGCCGTCGGCAGCATCCGGCTGGGCGTCGAAGACCTGCTGGCGCGTGCGGTGCCGGTCACGGTGCAGGCCCGCCCCATGCCGCCGGAGCGCCAGGCCGTGCCCCGCGCCGTGCCCGACGGCGAACGCATGTCCGTCGCCTGGCTGCTGCAGACCCTGGCCGACCTGCGCTCGCCCGACAGCGTGGTCGTCGAGGAATCGCCCAGCGCCCGGCCGGTGATGCACCGCCACCTGCCGATCCTGCGGAGCGAAACCTTCTACACCATGTGCAGCGGCGGCCTGGGCCACGGCCTGCCCGCCGCGGTGGGTGTGGCGCTGGCCCGGCCCGACCGGAAGGTGATCGCCCTGATCGGTGACGGATCGGCGATGTATTCCGTCCAGGCGCTGTGGAGCGCGGCGCAGCTGCGGCTGCCGATCACTTTCGTCATCGTCAAGAACCGGCGCTATGCCGCGCTGCAGGAGTTCGCGCCCACCTTCGGCTTCGCGCCCGGCGCGCCGCTGGAGGGCTGCGATCTGCCCGACATCGACTTCTGCGCCCTGGCCCGCGGCCAGGGCTGCGACGCGGTGCGGGTCGACGACGCCCATGCGCTGGCGCAGGTGCTGCGCGACGCGCTGGCAGCGCCGCGCCCGGTGCTGGTCGAGGTAGAGGTGGCGTAGCCCGCCCCCCCCCCGGCCCGGCCGCGCCCGGCATCGGGCGCACAGCGGCTTTGCTTTTTCAAGAACAACACCAGGAGACACACCATGCCGACCCACCACCCCATTTCCAGATACAAACGCTCCCTGGCCGGCGCCGCACCACGGCTTCTAGCTATTATTTTAGTAGCGTCCGCTCCGCTGGCCGCCTGGGCGCAGGCCTACCCGGCCAAGCCGGTGAAGGTGATCGTCAACTTCCCGCCGGGCGGCGCGGCCGACCAGATCGCCCGGGCCGTCACCCTGCCGCTGCAGGAGGCGCTGGGCCAGCCGGTGGTGGTCGAGAACCGGGCCGGCGCCGGCGGCAACATCGGCGGCGAGGCGGTGGCCCGCGCCGCGCCCGACGGCTACACCCTGCTGATGAGCAGCGGCGGCATGGTGTCGATCAACCCCGCCATCTACCCGAAGATGGCTTTCGACCCGGCCAAGGACCTGGTGCCGGTCGCCGCCGCCGCGCGGGTGCTGGTCTTCCTGGAGGTCAAGCCCGACTTCCCCGCCAGGACGGTGCAGGAGTTCATCGCCCACGCCAAGGCCCATCCCGGCAAGCTGGGCTACGGATCGCCCGGCAACGGCAGCTCCCCGCACCTGGCCGGCGAGCTGTTCCGCGAGATGGCGGGCGTCGACACCATGCATGTGCCCTACAAGGGCGCCGCCCCGGCGATGCAGGACCTGCTGGGCGGCCAGATCGATTTCATGTTCGACCCGGGCATCGGCCTGACCCATGTGCGCGCCGGCAAGCTGAAGCTGCTGGCCGTCGGCAGCCCGCAGCGCTCCAGTGTGTTCCCCGACGTGCCGACGCTGTCGGAGGCAGGGCTGAAGGGCTTCGACGCCGACACCTACTTCGGCTTCTACGCACCTGCCGGCGTGCCGGCCGAGGTGGTGGCCAAGCTGAACCGCGAGATCAACAAGATCCTGGCGACGCCCGCCTACCGCGAACGCCTGTCGAGCCTCGGTGGCGAGCCGGCGCCGATGACGCCGCAGGCCTTCGGCGCCAAGGCGCACGACGATGCGGAGCGCTTCGGCAAGCTGATCAAGGCGCGCGGCATCCGGGGCGACTGAGTACCGTCGCCCAGCCCCGGATTCAAGCGAATAGTGGCTGGAGCCGGCGTGCGGGGCCGGCCATCCGCTATCGAATGTGTAGCGACAGGCGATGGCCTGCCGAGTGCGCGGGCACGCTCGGCCGCCGGCCGCGGCGGCGGCGCGAGGCCCGCCATGCTCCACCGTGGCTGCCGCGCGTAGGCTGTCCGGCCACCGCTCAGGCGGCCACAGCCCCGGCGTTCATCGCGGCCCGCATCCACCCCAGCCCCTCGGTCGTGCCGCCCGGCACCGCGCCGCGGGCGGGCCTGTACTCGCAGCCGATCCATCCGGCGAAGCCCAGCCCGTCGATCAGCTCGAACAGGTAGGGATAGTGGATCTCGCCGGTATCGGGCTCGTGGCGTGCGGGAACGCCGGCGATCTGCAGATGCGCCACCCGGCCGCCGAGCAGCCAGGTGCGCAGCCGGGCGGCCAGGTCGCCCTCGACGATCTGGCAGTGGTAGAGGTCCATCTGCACCCGCAGGTTGGGCGCGCCCACTTCTCCCAGAATCGCGTGGGCATCGTCCTGGCGGTTGAGCAGGTAGCCGGGGATGTCGCGGGGGTTGATCGGCTCGATCAGCACCTGCCGCCCGGCCTTCGCCGCCTCGGCTGCGGCCCAGCGCAGGTTGGCGACATAGGTGGCGCGCAGCGCGGCGCGGTCGGCGCCATCGGCGGGCGCCAGGCCGGCCATGACATGGATCTGCGGGCAATCGAGCGCGTCGGCATAGGCCAGCGCATGGGCGAAGCCCTGGCGGAACTCGGCCTCGCGCCCGGGCAGGCCGGCGATGCCGCGCTCCGCCCTGCTCCACGCGGTGGCGACCGCCTCCGCATCGCCGCCGCTGGGCGGCGCGTTGAACAGCACCTGGCGCAGGCCGTGGTCGCGCAGCCGGGCGGCGATCTCGGCCGGCGAAAACGGGTACGGCGCCAGGTATTCCACCGCCTGGAAGCCGTCGCGGGCCGCAGCCGCGAAGCGGTCTAGGAAATCGAGTTCCTGGTAGAGGAAGGAGAGGTTGGCGGCGAAACGGGGCATCGGGGTGCTTCTGCGCTCACAAGACCAACACCGCCCGAAAATCGTTGACGTTGGTATTGGTCGGCCCGGTGACCAGCAGGTCGTCCAGCGACTGGAAGTAGCCGTAGGAATCGTTGCGCTGCAGATGGTCGGATATCTTGCGGCCGGCCGCCGCGGCGCGGGCCAGGGTATCGGGCACGACGAAGGCGCCGGCGTTCTCTTCCATGCCGTCGATGCCGTCGGTGTCGGCGGCGAGGGCCCAGGTGTTCGGCAGGCCCTGCAGCGCCTGGGCCAGGCCCAGGCAGAACTCGCCGGCGCGGCCGCCGTGGCCCTTGGCGCCGCCCACGATGCGGGGGCGCACGGTGACCGTCGTTTCGCCGCCCGACAGAATCACGCAGGGGCGGCTGAAGGGCTGGCCGCGCAGCGCGACGCTCCGGGCCAGGGCGGCATGCACCTTGCCCACCTCGCGCGCTTCGCCCTCGATCTCGTCGCTGAGGATGTAGGTGGGCAGGCCCGCGGCACGGGCCGCTTCGGCCGCGGCCTCCAGCGACTGCTGGGGCGTGGCGATCAGCCGCACGGTGTGGCCGTCGAAGGCCGTGTCGCCGGGCTTGGGGGTTTCCAGCGCACCGCTTTCCAGCTGGGCACGCACACCGTCGCGCACGTCGATCACGTAGCGGTCCAGGATCTCCAGCGCGTCGGCGCAGGTGCTGGCATCGGGCACCGTGGGGCCGCTGGCGATGACCGACGGATCGTCGCCCGGCACGTCGCTGATCGCCAGCGTCACCACCCGCGCCGGTGCGCACGCCGCTGTCAGCCGGCCCCCCTTCACCCGCGAGAGATGCTTGCGCACGCAGTTCATCTCGCCGATATGGGCGCCCGAGTCGAGCAGG
Source organism: Sphingomonas sp. NCPPB 2930 (assembly GCA_042867185.1). GTDB lineage: Bacteria > Pseudomonadota > Gammaproteobacteria > Burkholderiales > Burkholderiaceae_C > Xylophilus. The sequence continues at coordinate 119,101 of JBHZQV010000012.1, forward strand.
GCCCGGTTGATGCGCTGCTTTTCTTCCAGGCTCAAGCCTTCGGCCGGCAAGGTCAGCAGGGCCGATCCGCCGCCCGAGACCAGGCACAGCACCAGATCGTCGGCCGTCAGGCCCTGCACCATCCGCAGCATGCGCTCGGTGGCCGCCATGCCGGCCGCGTCGGGCACCGGATGCGCCGCCTCGACCACCTCGACCCGCTGCGCCAGGCCGGGCGGCCGTGGCGGGATGTGGTGGTAGCGGGTGACGACCAGCCCCTGCAGCGGCGCATCGGCGGGCCAGAGCGCCTCCAGTGCCTGCGCCATCGCACCGCCGGCCTTTCCGGCGCCGATGACGACGGTGCGGCCCTTGGGCGGCGGTGGCAGGAAGGCGCCGAGGGTGTGCAGCGGCTGCGCGCGGCGCACCGCCACGTCGTAGAGGTGCTGCAAAAAAGCGCGGGGGTCGTCGACGAAGGCGGTCATGGGCGTGGCGGGGTCGGTTGGCGAGGGGACGAGGTTGCGAAAGTGCGTGCCGCATTTTGCGGCCCGCACCCGGCGAGGGTCGGTCGGTCGTCCCGAGCGTACCCGCTTGCGGACCGTGCGAGTCATATGCATAGGGGTTAAATCCGTCACCGGCAGGTCATGTGGGCTGCGCATGATGGGCGGGCCATGCCTTTGTACCCCGTCCCCGCCGCCCCGCTCACCGGAGCCTCCACCTTCGTGCGGCGGCGCCGCGATCTCCGGACCCTGGCGCGGTTGATGCGCTATCGGCGGCTGCACGCGCTGTTCCAGCCGCTGGCCGATCTGCACAGCGGCGGCGTCTACGGGCACGAGGCCCTGATCCGCGGACCGGCGGGCACCCTCCTGCACACGCCCGACGCCCTGCTGGCGCTGGCCCGCAGCGCGGGCGTGCTGCCGCTGTTCGAACTGTTCTGCCTGCAGACGGTGCTGGCCGACTGGCACCGGGTGCAGGGCTGCGGCCGGCTCTTCCTCAACCTGAGCGCCGATGCCCTGGTGACCGCGCTGCGCCGCCATGGCGCCGTGGCGCTGCTGGCGCATCTGCGCAGGCTGCAGATCGATCCGGGCACGCTGGTGGTGGAACTGACCGAACACGAGCGGGCGTCCGACCCCGCGGCGCTGCAGGACGCGGTGCGCCAACTGCGGGCCCACGGCGTGGCCCTGGCGCTGGACGACTTCGGCGACGGCCGTTCGAGCCTGCGGCTGTGGTCGCAGCTGCGGCCCGAGTTCGTGAAGATCGACAAGTATTTCACCCGCGCGCTGCAAGGCACCGACGCCCCCGAGAACCTGCGGGTGGTGCAGGCGGTGATCGCCATCGCCGAGGCTTTCGGCACCCAGCTGGTGGCCGAGGGCATCGAGACCGGGGCCGACCTGCGGGTGCTGCGCGAGCTGCGGATTCCCTACGGCCAGGGCTATCTGCTGGGCCGTCCGGCGCCGATGCCGCGCCAGCAGGTGGCGCAGGCCGCGCGCACGGTGCTGGGCGAGGCCAGCGCGCTGGTGGTCCTGCGCCAGCAACTGCCCGCACGCCCCGGCGTGCTGCGCGGCTTCCCGCGGATCGACGCGCCCACCGCCCAGCCCGACACCACGCACGACGCGCTCGCGGCCCTGTTCCAGCAGCATGGGGCGCTGCACGCGATCGCGCTGGTGGAGAACGACCGGCCGGTCGCGCTGGTCAACCGCCAGCAGTTCATGAACCGCTACGCCACGCTGTATTTTCGCGAGGTGCACGGCAAGAAACCCTGTATCGGCTGCGCCGACCCGGCACCGCGCATCGTGGACATCGAGGACGACATCGACGCGCTGGTGGCCATCCTCACCTCGCACGACCAGCGCTACCTGAGCGACGGATTCATCATGACCGAGCGGGGCCGCTACGCCGGCCTGGGCACCGGCGAGCAGCTGGTGCGCACGGTGACCGAGGCGAGGATCGAGGCCGCGCGCCACGCCAACCCGCTGACCTTCCTGCCCGGCAACATCCCGATCAACCTGCAGATCGACCGCCTGCTGAACGGCGACGTGTCCTTCGTGGCCTGCCATGCCGACCTGAACGATTTCAAGCCGTTCAACGACCACTACGGCTACTGGCGCGGCGACGAGATGATCCGGCTGGTGGCCCGGGTGTCGCTGGCGCATGCCGATCCCCAGCACGATTTCGTCGGCCACGTGGGCGGCGACGATTTCGTATTGCTGTTCCAGAGCCCCGACTGGCATCTGCGCTGCGAGCGCATCGTGGACGAGGTGGCCGAGCACGCGCTGGCGCTGTTCGATCCGACCGCGCGCGCCAGCGGCGGCATCCATGGCGAAGACCGCGACGGGCGGCCCCGCTTCTACCCCTGCACCACCCTGTCGATCGGCGTGGTGCCGGTGCGCGGCGGCCAGTTCCGGCGTGCGGACGAGGTGGCCAGCCAGGCGGCACTGGCCAAGCACGATGCCAAGATGGCCCGCCAGCGGATCCTGGTGCGCCAGCCCGATGCGCCGCGTACGGCGGCGCCGCACGGCGAGTCCCGGCGCCACGGGCTGACCACGCACTAGGGCCGGTCGCGGCCCGGGCAGGCGGCAGCGCCGGCGCGGTGCGGCCGGGTGCAGCCGGCGGCGTACCCATGGTCATGGCCGCAGCGCAGGGCTGCGCGGGCCGTGTCGCCGGCCCGCTGCGCCTTCACTGCACCGGCGCCCCGGCCTGGAACCAGCGGCCGAGCAGGGCGCGCTCCGCCTCGGTGATGCCGGTGGCGTTGTTCATCGGCATGATGCGCGTGACCACCGCCTGCTGGTAGACGCCCTGGGCATGGGCCTTCAGCTGTTCGGGCGAGTCCAGGCGCACGTTCTTCATCTGCATGGCGGCGCCGTGGCACAGGTAGCAGCGCTGCTCCAGCACCTTCTGCACTTCCGCATAGGAAACCGGGGCGGCCGGCTCCGCACGCCGGCCTTCAGCTATCGAAACCGTAGCGACCGGCGCGGGGCGGAGGGCGAAGATGGTGGCGGCGATCACCGCCACGCCCACCAGCGCATAGGGCAGCGGATGACGGTTGCGGCCCAGCTTCCAGCCGTGGCGCAGCACGAAGAACTGGCGGATCGCCGCGCCGGCGAACATCATCGCGATCAGCACCAGCCAGTTGTGCGGATGGGTGTAGGTGAAGCTGTAGTGGTTGCTGAGCATCGCGAACAGCACCGGCAGGGTGAAGTAGGTGTTGTGCACGCTGCGCTGCTTGCCGCGCCAGCCGTGCACCGGGTCGACCGGCTGACCGGCCTTGATCGCGGCGATCACCTTCTTCTGACCCGGGATGATCCAGAAGAACACGTTGGCGCTCATGCTGGTGGCGACCATCGCGCCCACCAGCAGGAAGGCCGCGCGGCCGGCGAACCAGTGGCAGGCCAGCCACGCCGCGGCGCAGACCAGCACCAGGGTCAGCGCGCCGACGATCGCGTCGCCGTGCTTGCGGCGGCCAAAGAGCTGGCAGATGGCGTCGTAGAGCATCCAGAACACCACGAAGAACGACAGCGCCACCGCCACCGCCGCGCCGGGCGACCAGTCCATCTTCGATTTGTCGACCAGGTAGGCGCTGGCGTTCCAGATGTAGGACACGGAGAACAGCGCGAAGCCCGATATCCAGGTGCTGTAGCTCTCCCAGAAGAACCAGTGCAGGTGCGGCGGCAGCTGCGGCGGCTTCACCGCGAACTTCACCGGGTGGTAGAAGCCGCCGCCGTGCACCGCCCACAGCTCGCCGGTGGCGCCCTGGCGCTTCAGGTCTTCGTCCTGCGGCGGCGTGAGGCTGCTGTCCAAAAAAACGAAGTAGAACGACGAGCCCACCCAGGCGATGGCGGTGATGACGTGGACCCAGCGCAGCAGCAGGTTGGCCCAGTCGAGAAGATAGCTTTCCATGTGTCTGGAATGCCGCGCGGGGGACGCGGCCTGTATGTGGCAAGCTGCTCACCACTGCGGGCGCTCTGAGCAGAAATGGCCGCGAACCCGGGACGTGTCGCCGTCCCCCGCTCCGCTGCGACCGGTGCCGGCGAGTGTATGCAATCCGTGGGCCGCCGGGTGGGGCGGCGCGTCAGGACCCGCCCTGCGAGCCCAGGGTTTGCAATAACTGTGCCGCCACCGCCACGGCGATCACCTCCGGCGCCTTGCCGGCGATGCCCGGCAGGCCGATCGGGCAGACGACCGCGTCCAGCTCGGCAGGCGTGAAACCCCGCGCTTCCAGCCGCCGCCGGAAGGTCGCCCATTTGGTGCGGCTGCCGATCAGGCCCAGGAACGGCAGGTCGCCCTGTGCCCGCCGGCGCTGCAGGCAGGCGGCGACGATGTCGAGGTCCTCCGCATGGCTGAAGCTCATCACCAGCACCCGCGAGCCGGCGGCCAGCCCCGGCACCGCCGCCTGCACCGGATCGGAATGCTCGCAGGCCGCGCCGGCCGCCGCGTCGGGCGGGAAGATGCCGTCGCGGCTGTCGATCCAGGTGAGCGCGAACGGCAGCGGCGCCAGCACCCGGGCCAGCGCGGCACCCACGTGGCCGCCGCCGAACAAGGCCACCGGGCTGCGCGCCGCCGACAGCCGGGCGCGCAGCGCCGGCACGTCGGCCGCGCCCACCCGCTCGAAGCGCAGGTGCACCACGCCGCCGCAGCACTGGCCGAGCGAGGGGCCCAGCGGATAGCGCCGCACCGGTTCGGTACCGCCCTGCCCCGCCAGCCGCAGCCGCGCCTCGGCCACCGCGTCGAACTCGAGCCGGCCGCCGCCGATGGTGCCCACCAGCGCATCGGCGAACACCGCCATCCAGGTGCCGGCGCCGCGCGGCACCGACCCTTGGGTAGACTCCACCGCCACCAGCACCGCCGCGGCCCGCGGCAGGCGCTGCAGCAGGGCATTCAAGATGTCCACGTCGCGTATTTCCTTTGTTGCATTCTGACCCGAGGGCCGTCACCCATGCCGCCTGAACCGCCCCGCCGCCCCTGGATCGTGGCCGTGCTGCTGTCGGCCGTCGCCGCCATCGTCGCATCCTGCAAGTCGGGCACCGACACGCCGGCCCCGGCCCTGCCCAGGACGCCCGACCCCGCCGCGCCGCCGGTCGTGACCGGCCCGGTGCCGGGCGACAAGGGATCAGCCCGCGCCTCGTCGGCCGCCACGCCGCGGGCCTACCGGCAGGACGGCGCCACCCACCTCTACGGCCTGAACGCCCAGCGCATCTACAAGGGCAAGCTGCCGCCGCTGCTCTATGCGATCGGCACGCTGCAGGTCAACATCGACGCGGCCGGCAAGGTCGGCAGGCTCGAATGGATGCGCGCCCCGCGCCATGCGCCCGAGGTGATCGCCGAGATCGAGCGCACCGTGCGCGCCGCGGCGCCCTTCCCGGCGCCGGTGCGCCTCGGCAAGGTGGTCTACACCGACACCTGGCTCTGGGACAAGAGCGGCAAGTTCCAGCTCGACACCCTCACCGAGGGCCAGAACTAGCGGCTGCCGCGCTTCGGCATCAACTGCCGCGGTAGGTGGAATAGGCCCAGGGGCTCACCAGCAACGGCACGTGGTAGTGCTGGTCGGCATGGGCGATGCCGAAATCGATGCTCACTACGCTCAGGAAGTTCGGCTCCGGCAGCGCGACCCCGCGGCTGCGGAAGTAGCCCGCCACGTCGAACGACAGCCGGTAGGTGCCGGTGCGCAGGCTGGCGTTGTCGAACAGCGGCGCGTCGGTGCGGCCATCGGGGTTGAGGACCAGGCGCTGCAGCAGCGTGGCCGCGTCGCCGTGGGTGGCGTAGAGGACGACGGCCATGCCGGCGGCCGGGCAGCCGTGCATCGTGTCGAGAACGTGGGTGCTGAGGCCCATGGGAAATCCCTTGGCGAGATGGTTGGACGGGCGGATGCGCGGCGCGGCGTACCGCGCCTGAGCGAAGACGTGCAGTGTATGCAGGTCGTCGCACTGCGCCTCCCCCCGATCCCCCTGGGCCGACGCGCGCGGATTTACAAATCGATTCCATGTCCGCAGCGCAAATCCAACCTCTGCAAATGATAAATATTTATCATTTACCGGCCCATGTCGGGTATATGTATGTCACGTGATGGGAGATTTCCATGCAACGCACTGCCGCCATCCTTCTGGCCTTCTCATGTTCACTGCTTGCCCGATCGGCCCTGGCGCACGGGCCGCTCGATAATCTGGCCGATATAGAGCAAGCCTTGGCCAAGGGTCACGCCGTCTCGGTGTCCATCGACCTGTCGCAGTGCACCGGCAAGGACGGTGCGCCCCCCACCAAGACCCGCGGCGGCCTGCGCATCGACGCCTACCGGATCGTGGAGGACGGCACCCTCTCCTTCAGCGATGCCCATTTCACCGTCGCACGCGACGGCCAGCCGATCCAGCAAATGCTGCGCTACCAGGTACACCCCGACGGCGGCATCGATTTCACGATGTTCGTGTTCAGCCTCCCCGGCTTCGAGGCGCGCCCTCCCGTACTGGCCTACCGGTGCGGAATCAACCAGGGCCTTCAATTCAATGCCCGCTAGGTGTGAAGCGTCAAGAGGTTGTTTGCAGATTTGAGTCGGGCGATGGGCGCGATGCGCCCGATGCCGCTGTGGG
>JBHZQV010000013.1:0-121142 GCA_042867185.1 Sphingomonas sp. NCPPB 2930
ATTCGAAGAGCTCGGAGAGGGATTCTCGGCCGTTGGCCGAGGAAAACCACAGCGCGTCGCCGACCGGGGTGTGGGCGGTGATGGAGCGGGTCATGCAAACCTTCCGAAAATCGAATACAGGCCAAATGTTGCAGAGCTAAATATCATGCAGGTGAATGTATTTTGGCAAAGGTGGCGCATTATGAGGCCTCTCTCAAAGGCCGCGCTTTGCAACGACGAACGGCAGTGCGCAAAGGATACGCGCGCACAAGCACGGAGGACAACGATTTTTAGGCGGCATCCTGAATGCTGCTGAGATGGTCATCGACGCGCAGAGCGTGAAGAAGGTCATGCCTCGGCGCTGGGTGGTTGAACGCAGCTCCGCCTGGCTGGAGAAGAACCGCAGGTTGTGGCAGAACCGCGAGCGCCGGATCAACACCCGTTCGCAATTCATCCACTTGGCATACCTGGCATTGCCGCTCGGGAGACTTTGAACACGCTCTTGCGAGGCGCCACCGCCGACGCCGCACCGGGCCCCGTCACCGGTCGATGATCCGCCGGTGCACCACCGGCGGCCCGTCGCCCAGGTGGAAGGCCAGCTTGCGGTCGCGCAGGGCGACGTCCCAGGCGGTGACGCGGGTGAAGCGGCGCAGGTGCTCGGTCCAGGATTCGTCGGTGATCTGCTCGACGTAGCAGGCGGGGTCGTGCACGTCGTGCAGCAGGTGCCACTCCAGCGCGCCCTGGCGCAGCCGGCTGCGGCGGCTTTCCTGCATCAGCAGGCGGAAGTCGGCGGCGCGGGCGGGGTCGATGCGGAACTCGATGCTCACCTGCACCCGGCCGTGCTCGGGCGGGGTGGCGGCCACCGGCGCGGTGAAGGCCTGCGACGGGGTCAGGTCTTCCTCCATGCTGCGGTCGGCCAGGAAGTACTGCACCGCCAGCATGACCACCACGCCCGAGATGCCGGCCGCCGTCAGCCCGGTGTGCAGGCCGACCAGGCTGGCCGTCTGGCCCCAGAAGGCGGCGCCCAGCGCGGTGGCGCCCATGATGGACATCTGGTACATCGACATGCCGCGGGCGCGCACCCAGTCGGGCAGCGCCAACTGGGCCGAGGTGGCGAGCGAGTTGGCGGTGCAGAGCCAGGCCAGGCCCGCCAGCGCCATCGCCGGGATCGCCACCCAGATGGTCGGCGCGAAGGCCACGGCGATGGTGGCCGCCGAGGTGACGCAGGTGCCCGCCCGCACCAGCATGTCGCGCCGCAGCCGGTGCCGCAACTGCGGCAGCAGCAGCGCGCCGACGATGGCGCCCGCGCCCATCGAGGCCAGCATCACGGTGAAGGTGCCGGCGTCGCCCCCGGGCAAGGCCCGGGCGATCAGCGGCAGCAGGGCCAGCAGCGCCGTAGAGTGCAGAAAGAACACCGCCACCCGCACCAGCACCGCCCGCATGCGGGGCGATTGCCGCACGAACTGCATGCCCACCCGCATCGCGCTGCCGAGCCGCTCGCGGCCCAGCGGGTTGGGCGCCACGGTGCGTTTCCAGCGGGTGATGACGATGGCCGACGCCACCGACAGGATCGCGTTCAGCACGAAGACCCAGTGGCTGCCCGCGCTGGCGATCACCGCGCCCGCCACCAGCGGGCCGATGATCCGCGAGGCGTTCATCGCGATGCCGTTGAGGCCCATCGCCGCCGGCAGCTGGCTGCGGGTGACCAGCTCGGGCACGATGGCCGAGAACACCGGCCAGCGCATCGCCAGGCCGATGCCGTTCAGGAAGGTGAGGGCCAGCAGCATCGGCGCGTTGATCCAGTCCGACAGGATCGCCACGCACAGCAGCAGCGCCACCACCGCCACCCAGAGCTGGGTGAAGATGAAGTACCGCCGCCGGTCCAGGATGTCGGCCAGCGCGCCGCTGGGCAGGCCCAGCAGGAACACCGGCAGGGTCGAAGCCGACTGCACCAGCGCCACCATCACCGGCGAGGTGGTCAGCGAGGTCATCATCCACGCCGCCGCCACGTCGTTCATCCACATGCAGGTGTTGGCCGCCACCCAGGTGATCCACAGCAGCCGGAAGGTGGGCGCCGTCAGCGGCTCCAGCGCCGCCCAGGAACGCGGCGGCGCGGACCGGGCGGTATCGGGATTGGCGGGGTCGTCGGTGAGGAGGTTGTTGTGCGGGGAGGGCGAAGACGTGGAGGGAGGGGGCGGCATCACGGACATAGGCGGCCAATTTTGCGCCCTGGCCGCGCCGGCCTCGTAGCCAAGCGCATCCGTTGCCCCGGGGCAAAAATTGGCGGGCGCAGCCGCCGGCGTTGGAATTAACCGACACCACGACCCAAAAGCCGGTGATAGCGTCGATTTCCATGCACAGCACCACCCGCCGCCTCTGGGATATTTCCCCCCCGCTGGGCCCCGACAGCCCGGTGTTTCCGGGCGACACGCCCTATTCGCAGACCTGGTCGGCCACCTACGGCCTCGGCTGCCCGGTCAACGTGGCGGCGCTCGCGCTGTCGCCGCATGCCGGCGCCCATGCCGACGCGCCGCTGCACTACGACCCGCAGGGCGCCACCGTCGGCGCGCTGGACCTGGCGCCCTACCTGGGCACCTGCCGCGTCGTCCACGCCATCGGCTGCGGCCCGCTGGTGCGGCCCGCACACATCGCCCACGCCCTGCAGGACCTGCCGCCCCGGTTGCTGGTGCGCACCTACGCCCGCGCCCCCACCGCCTGGGACGACGCCCTGACCGGCTACGCCCCCGAGACGATCGAGCAGCTGGCCGACCGGGGCGTGCTGCTGGTCGGCATCGACACCGCCAGCATCGACCCTGCGGCCAGCAAGACCCTCGACAGCCACCAGGCGATCCGCCGCCGGGGCCTGCGGGTGCTGGAGAACCTGGTGCTCGACGAGGTGCCCGAGGGCGACTACGAGCTGATCGCGCTGCCCCTGCGGCTGGTGGCGGCCGATGCCTCGCCGGTGCGGGCGGTGCTGCGGTCGCTGGTGTGACCCGCAGCCCCCATTGAGAAGAAAAAGGCCTGTGGCCGGCGCATGGCGCCGGCCGCCAGCTATCGAAAACATAGCAGATCACGACATGACGACCCCGACGACCACCACCACCGCCGCCACCCTGCAGGACTGCCGCACCCTGGATGCGCACGACCCGCTGCGCAGCCTGCGCGCCCACTTCACCCTGCCGGCCGACACCGTCTACCTCGACGGCAACTCGCTCGGCGTGCTGCCCACCGCAGCCGCCGCCCGGGTGGCCGACGTGGTCGCCCGCGAATGGGGCCAGGACCTGATCCGCGCCTGGAACACCGCCCGCTGGTTCGACCTGCCCCAGCGCCTGGGCGACCAGCTGGCCCCGTGGATCGGCGCCGGGAAGGGCGAGGTGGTCTGCACCGACAGCACCTCGATCAACCTCTACAAGGTGCTGAGCGCGGCGCTCAACATCGCCCGCGCGGCGTCGCCCGCCCGGCGGCGCATCGTCAGCGAGCGCAGCAACTTCCCCACCGACCTCTACATCGCCGAGGGCCTGTGCAGGGAGCGCGGGCTGGAGCTGGTGCTGGTCGAGCCCGAAGACATCGACGCCGCGCTGACCGCCGACGTGGCGGTGCTGATGCTCACCCACGTCAACTACCGTACCGGCGCGATGCACGACATGGCGGCCCTCACCGCCGCCGCCCACGCCGCCGGCATCCTCGCCGTCTGGGACCTGGCCCACAGCGCCGGCGCGGTGCCGGTGGATCTGCAGGGCGCGGGTGCCGATTTCGCGATCGGCTGCGGCTACAAGTACCTCAACGGCGGCCCCGGCGCGCCGGCCTTCGTGTGGGTCAACCCCCGCCATGCCGACCGCTTCTGGCAGCCGCTCTCGGGCTGGTGGGGCCACGCCGCGCCGTTCCGCTTCACCCCCGACTACCAGCCCGCCGCCGGTATCGGCCGTTATTTGTGCGGCACCCAGCCGATCATCAGTTTGTCGGCCCTGCAGTGCGGCCTGGACGTGTTCGACGCCGCCGTGCCCCTGGGCGGCATGCCCGCCCTGCGCGCCAAGTCGCTGGCGCTGACCGACCTGTTCATCCGCCTGGTGGAAGAGCGCTGCGCCGGGCACGGCCTGGGCCTGGCCACGCCGCGGGCGCATGCACAGCGCGGATCGCAGGTCTGCCTGACCATGGATTCCAGCCCCCACGCTCCGCCGCTGCGCGGGTCGCTGCCCCCCGAGGGGGCCGCTGCCGCCTTGGGGCGGCCCGGCGGCGGCGGCTCGGTCGCCTACGCCATCGTCCAGGCCCTGATCGCCCGCAAGGTGATCGGCGACTTCCGCCAGGGCGACGGCGGCACCGGGCCGCACCTGGACATCCTGCGCTTCGGCTTCACCCCGCTCTACATCGGCTTCGAGGACGTGTGGAACGCGGTCGAGCACCTGCGCCAGGTGCTGGAGACCGGCGAGTGGCGCCGCCCCGAATTCAACCAATCCAACGCGGTGACCTGACGACCATGTGCCCCCACCACGCCTCCACCCCCGCCGCGCCCGACGCGGTCCCGACCCCGATCGCTGCCGCAGCCGCGGTTGCCGCCGTTGGCGACGGCCCCGGCGCCGCCATCGTGCGGGAGGAGGGCGCCCAGCTCGACTTCAGCCGCGCGATGAGCTACGGCGACTATTTGCAGCTGGACGCGGTGCTGGGCGCGCAGAAGCCGCTCTCGCCCGCGCACGACGAGCTGCTCTTCATCGTCCAGCACCAGACCAGCGAGCTGTGGATGAAGCTGATGCTGCACGAGCTGCGCGCCGCCATCCGCTGCGTGGCCGAGGACGACCTGCAGCGCGCCTTCAAGATGCTGGCCCGCGTCAGCAAGATCATGGAGCAGCTGGTCCACGCCTGGGACGTGCTGGCCACCATGACCCCGCCCGAGTACAGCGCCATGCGCCCCTACCTGGCCCAGTCCAGCGGCTTCCAGAGCTGGCAGTACCGCAGCATCGAGTTCGCCCTGGGCAACAAGAACGGCCTGATGCTGAAGCCCCACGAACACCGCCCCGACCTGCTGGCCGAGGTGCAGGCCGCCTACGCCATGCCCTCGCTCTACGACGAGGCCCTGCGCCTGCTGGCCCGCCGCGGGATCGCGGTGCCGGCCGAGGCGCTGGAGCGGGACTGGACCCGGCCCTACATCCCCAGCGAAGGCGTGGAGCAGGCCTGGCTGACCGTCTACCGCGACCCGAAAGCCTGGTGGGACCTGTACCAGCTGGGCGAGGAACTCACCGACCTGGAAGACGCCTTCCGGCTCTGGCGCTTCCGGCATGTGACCACGGTGGAGCGGGTGATCGGCTTCAAGCGCGGGACGGGCGGGACGGGGGGCGTGTCGTACCTGCGCAAGATGCTGGACGTGGTGCTGTTCCCGGAGATTTGGCGGTTGCGGACGGAGTTGTGAAGAACGGGTCGCGGCACGTGTTGCGTCACCGGGACGGTGATGCCCGAAGGTGTCGCTCGTAGATGCCGATGGTCTTGGCCAATCCCCGCGTCATCCAGTTCAGTGCGTCTTCCGGCCCCTCAGGACTCCTGCCGCTGGAATACACCGCCTCCACGTTGGTTTCACAAGCGGACGGCGGTAGACCGTAAGACGCCAGTACCCAATCGGCCGCCAGGCGCGCAGTGCGTCCGTTGGCATCGGGAAAGGGGTGGATGCTGATAAGACGCTGTGCCGTCGCGGCGGCCAGTTCGACAGGTGTCATCTTTCCGTGTGCCACCAGATCGGCGCTCGACTCGAACCACTCGTCGAAATGCGCCATCTCGACACCGATCTCCCGCTCGTCCACGACGCCGTACCAGGAAGACTCCTTCGCAAATCCAGTGGGCTGCCGGCGGAACTCCCCGAACCGCGCGCCGAATTTTTCGACCGCCTGAGGGTCGTTGAAGGGCTGCAGGTCTCTTCCCAGCACCGCGTTGAGCTGCTTGAGATGCGCCGTATCCAGCGGGTGGCCCTGGCTTGCCCAGGCCTGGACCTGGTGGGCCGCAGCATTCCAGTTGCTGCCGGCCGTGGCAGTGGATGTCACGGTGGCGGACAGGCCGGCCCGCTGGGCGTCCACCTCCTGGCGGGCCGCTTGCGCATGCCGCGCTGTTTCCGCCCCGCCTTTGGCTATCTTCTTCTGAAGACCTTGCCACTGCTTCTGCAACGCCTTGAGCTGCTTTCCATTTTCCGTTCGAGTACGGGAAGCGATGGGCTGGTTCAGGATCAGATCCATCAGCCGGACCTGTGTCTCACGCGTGCCGACATACACCTTTCTGAAGTCGATCCCCGGTGGCAGCTCCATGATCTGCGTATTGCCGGATATATCGAGAGATCTGAGCTGCGGCAGGTTTTCGACTGCCGCCGGAATGTGACGAAGGGCGCAATCCCTGAGATGTATGAACTCCAGATTCTGGCTGTTACCTATTTCCGGAGGCAATCGGCCGAGGCGTCTATTGCCGCAGAGATTCAGCTCTTTCAAGCTCGGACCGAAGCCGCCGTCCGGGAGCCGGGACAGGTCGCAGTTCTTGACATCCACTGTATGCAGTTTCTCCAACCGATCCATGGAATCGGGTAACGACCTGAGATTTTTATTGCCCGCAACTTCCAGGATCACAAGGCCTCGCGCTTGCGACAAGTTGGCGGGCAAGGCATGCAAATCGCAGCCGGCGGCATGCAGCCGAGCCAGCTTTGGCGCGAAGGCCAACCGGTCCGGCAAGCGCTGCAGCAACGGGTTGTTTTCGACATTCAAGTTGCCCATATGGGTCAGCAGGTGCAGGCCCTCGGGCAGGCTCGTCAGATCGCTCCTGTTCAGGTACAACAAGAAGTCGTCATCGACGAAGGCTTTGAGAATCTTGGATTTTGCGTAGTCCGGGCCATCCCACGCCTGCAGGGCCTGTGTCAGCAGTCCGAGCCGCTCGGTCTTGCCGGCAGGGATGTAGGGACCCGTGACATGCGCGGCATCCAGCGCGCTTTCCCGGACGGAGGGGGACAGCAGGCCGCTCGGTTCAGCTTCCGCGACCACGCGCGCGGCCACCTCCGCGACCCGCCCACGGTCCAGTGCAGGCGCGCGTGGTTCCCAGACCATGTTACGGCGGGGCGGCACAGTCGTGCCGTGCAACCGACTGGTGTGCCGCAGCGCAGACGGCCCGGTCCATCCGTCTGCAGGGCCGGGCCGTGGGCCGGACGCCCGGCCGGACGAGCGGGTATCCGCCTGGTTGTCGGGCCACCGCTCGGGCGGAAGACGGGGCGTGTGATCGGCAGAGGACGATTTCATGCGGGATGACCTGAGACCGGACGGGGATGGCGCCAGGATGAGCGCATGTCTTCGGGCGGCGGAGGGATCCTCCGAATGCAATGCCTGCAAAACGAAGCATCGCGCTGCTTGGGTATTCGTGCAGACCTTTCCCGGCCCGAAGCCACGGCGAACCCTGCGTCATGCACACCCATGGTTGCATGGCCTGCTTACCGGTATCGTTCCTGTCTCGCACCCCATCAAACAACAGACAAAAGCATGAAACCCACCACCCTCGCACTGGCCGCCGCCCTCTCCATCCCCTTCGCCACCGCCTTCGCCCAAACCAAACCCCGGCACGACGAGTTCTTCTGGCTCGGCGAGATCAACAAGGCCACCGCCGTCATCAACACCGACGAGGGCCTGCTCGACAAATCGGTCACGCCGCTGGCCTACGCGGGCATCACCAAGGTGCTGGCCGATGGCGACAAGCCTGGGGGCAAGCGGCCGACGCTGGTGATCACCTTCGAGCCGCTGCTGATCGAGGCGGCGGGGCCGCAGATCACGCTGCTGCACGCGGGGCGCTCCAGCCAGGACATGCTCTCCACCGTGCGTTCGGCGATGCTGCGCGACGAGATGCTGAACGTCGCCGACGCGCTCAACAAGGTCTCGGGCACGATGGTGCGGCTGGCCGACCGGCACAGCGCCACCATCGTGCCCAACTACACCAACGGGGTGGCGGCGCAGCCCAACAGCTACGGCCACTACCTGCTGGGCCTGGCGGCGGGGCTCGACCGGGACGCGCAGCGCATCCGCGAGGCGTACGCCCGCCTCGACCGCTCGCCGATGGGCACCACGGTGCTCAACGGCACCAGCTGGCCGCTCAACCGCCAGCGCATGGCCGACTACCTGGGCTTCGCCGCCACGGTCGACAACGCCTACGACGCGGCCCAGGTGTCGGCGGTCGACCAGCCGGTGGAGGCGGGCGCCATCGTGATGGCGATCGCGCTGCACGCCGGCACCTTCATCGAGGACGTGATGACCCAGTACGCCCAGGCCCAGCCGTGGATCCTGCTGCAGGAGGGCGGCGGCAACACGTACGTCAGCAGCGCGATGCCGCAGAAACGCAACCCGGGCCTGCTCAACAGCACCCGGCGCGATGCGTCGCAGGCCTTGACGCTCGGCATGGGCGCGGCGATCCAGGCGCACAACATCCCGCCGGGCATGCAGGATCCGAAGGAGGGCCGCAACAACGCCGCGATGCTGCAGAGCGCCGTCACGGTCCTGAACAACTGGGACCGCATCCTGAACAACCTGGTGATCGACCCCGAGCGCGCGCTGGAAGAGCTCAACAGCGACTGGACCGCGTCGCAGGAGCTGGCCGACGTGCTGATGCGCAGGTACAAGCTGCCGTTCCGCGCCGGGCACCACTTCGCCTCCGAGGTGGTGGAGTACGCCAAGGCCAAGAACATCAAGCCGCTGGACTTCCCGTATGCCGAGGCGCAGCGCATCTACGCCGAGACGGCCCGGGGATCGGACTTCGCCCAGGTGCTGCCGATGCCCGAGGCCGAGTTCCGCGCCACCCTCGACCCGGTCGCGATCGTCCGCAACCGCCAGACCGCCGGCGGCCCGCAGCCGGCCGAGATGGCGCGGATGGTGAAGGAGGCGCAGCAGCGTGTGGCGCAGCAGGATGCGTGGATCCAGGGCAACCGGGCGCGGATCGCGTCGTCGCTGGCGCGGCTCGACGGCGATTTCCAGAAGCTGGGCGCCGCGGCGCGTTGAACCGTTCTATTCCGGCGATGTCCCTCATTTGTCGGAGCGCTCGTCCCAATCGTCGATGTCCTCGCATCCCGGGGGCGTAGCCACGCGGCTGAAAGCCTCCTGCGCAGGCGCCTGCACCCCGCGCTGCTCGGCCTGTGTGGCGCCCTGGAGCTGCAGCGCGAAGGCGCGTTTGTACAGGTCGTGGAATTCCTCCTTGAACTTGAAAGTTTCGGGCGTGTGGAACTGGATTTCCCAGAGTACGCCCTCGGGGCTGCGCAACGTCACATTGACGGCCTTGAATGCCTGCCGGTGTTTCGTGAACGTGTTGCTCAGCTTGACGCGCACATGGCCCTGGTCGTCCAGCGCGGCCAGCACGCCGCGCAGGCCGGCGGTCAGGTCCTGCGGGTCCATGACCACGCTGTAGCGCAGCGCGTCGTTCACGCTGGCCGCCGCTTCTTCCAGGGTCTTGTTTTTCAAAACGACCTGCTGCTTGAGCTTTTCCTCCAGCGATGCGCGCGACTTCAGTTGATGTCGCGTTCCCTCCAGTTGCCCATGGTGCTGCGAAGTGGCGCGCGCCAGCATGGCGGTGACCCCGGCCTCCATCCTGCGGGCGCGTATCCGCAAGGTGTGGGCGGTGCACGCGATGTCCTCGGCCTGCACGGTACGCAGGCGTTCGGCCGGCGGCGGCGGGGCATCGATTCTGCCCGCCTGCTGCAGCGTGTGCAGTGCGTCTTGCATTACGCCTGCCGCCATGGTCGGCATGTCCTGCAGGAGCACCTTGGTCTGCTCGGGGTCGAAGCTGCCATCGTGCATGGCCCGTGCGGTCGCCTTGCTGTACGGCACGCTGCGCACCCGCTCGGCGAAAGCCCGCTCGGCGGCTTCGCAGGACGCCACGATCTTGGCGAACAGCGCCGTACCGGTGTCGGATTTCAACGCATCGGTTCCCACCTTGATCGCGATGGTGAAGAGGTTGCGCATGCTCAGTTCCGGCTCGCCGGGGACCAGGCCCGGTTGTCCCTGCGGAAACTGCATGTGCGACAGCCGGCACACCGGATAGTGGTCGAGGATGGCGTGGATTCGCCCTGCGGCATCGGGCGCGGCCTCGTAGGCCTGGGCAAGCCTGGGGAACGCACCGGCCAGCGCATCGGGCAGGCGCGGCGCGTCGGCGGAGGCCGCGGCACCCGGCTCGATCCGTAGCAGCTGCGCGTACAGCAATTCGGCTGCTTCACGCGCTTCGGGCATGTGGGCGCGTCCGATCGCTTCGTGCGCCTGGGCGCGCAGTCCCGTCAGCACCTGGGGATCCTCGGCCTCGCCTTCGAGCATCAGACGCAAGCCGTTGCGCAGATCGCGCTCTGTGCCGTCGTAGGTACCGAACATCATGTTGTGCGCCATCGCCATGCGCAGCGGGTCGGGCTGCGCCATGAAGCGCGCCGCAAGGGTGCTGGCCGCTCCCATGATCTGGCCGCCGCGCTGCAGGGACATGATCTCCGACAGCCGCCCGGCCCGGTAGTGGCCGCTGTCGGGATCGACGGCCGGCGTGGCCGTCTTCGGCGGCTTGAAGGAGACCGGCTCGCCGCGCCGCACTTCGCGATCGGCCATCTCGCGCGAGATCAGCGCCGCCAGCCGGGGGTAGCCCGCGTACACGAACGCTTCGTCGCCGTCGGTGTCCATGCTGCGCTTGCGCAGCTCTCGAATCGGCAGTGCGCCCAGGCGCCCGGGTTCCACGATGTCCTTCAACCGCAGGCTGCCGGTGCTGAGCATGTCCTGCGGCACGGCGCCGCGGTCGCGCCCGGCCGTCCAGCGCGACAAGGTCTTCAGATCCTCCTTGGAGCAGGCCAGATCCATGTCGGCGAACTGCGCCGGCCAGTTCTCTTGCGGCACGACGATGAGCATGCCCTTGCTGTGCAGCATCTCGGCATCCTCGCTCGACCGGTCGTCGAAGCCGGTGTAGCTGTACTGGATGCCGAAAGACCGCGAAAGAAACTCGGCGGTGGCGTCGCCCTGCGCCAAGGTCGCGACGCGCTCCGGCGACACCGGCAGCAGGTTTTCCTTGTCGTAGGGCGGCTTGCCGACCAGCAAGGGGCCGCCCGCGGCGTCGAAAGCCCGGCTGCGCTCGGGCGGCAAATGCACCTTGTCGTCCGCGGAGGGCACCGCCCGGATTCTCTGGCCCTCGTAGCCGCCGCTGGTGGCCAGCTCGAACAGTGCCAGCTGGCTCAACTCGGGCGGCAGCGCCTGCAGCCGGCGCTCCAGCGCCTCGTGCGCTTCTTGCAGCGCCGCCTCGTCGCGCGGGAAGTGCTGCAGCGCCTGCGGTGCCAGCCGCGACGGGCCCTTGTCTTTGGTCAGAATTTCTTTTTGCGCCGGGCTCGCCTCGCCGGCCTGCACCGCGTTCCAGGCGGAGAAGTGCTGACGGAAGGCCGGAATGCGCAAGGCGACTTCCAGCTTCAGGAACCCGCAGCCGTCGTTGGGGCATAGCGCCAGGGGTCGCCCGTCGGACGACGCGGGCTTGAACGGGTGCGAAGGGCCGCTGACGTCGTCGAAAAAGCCCATACGCAGCGTACCCTCGACCACGTGGTCGCTCGGTACCATTTCCAGCAAGGAGCGCTGCATGCGCGACCAGTCCTCGCGCTGTGGTGCGAGCTTGGCGACGAGCGCCATCATGCTGCTGCCCGGCGCGGTGTCCGCATAACGGATCGCCGGCAGCAGCGACGGCGGAGCGGATGCGCCGGACAGCAGGTGCACGGGCCGACTCGAACTGCCGCGGGTGGCGCGGCTGCCGCCGAACATGTCGAAGCGCCAGGGCTCGTTCTGGTAGGTGAGCGTGCGCGCCAGCATGAAGGTCGAAATCGACCCCGGCAGCTGGACCTCCACCAGCGGCATGCCCGTCAGCCGGGTGAACAGCGAGTACGGCTTGTCGGTGTCGGCCGCGTTGCTCGACACTTCCTTGCCGTGCAGATCGACAACGACGTGGGTCGTGCTGCCGGTTCCGGCTGCCGGCGCGACGGGCTGGCCGGGCGCCGAACGCATGCTCGTGCGCCCGGCGCCCAGGTCGAATTGGCTCGGCGGATGGGCCTGCGTGATGCGCGGTGCCTCCTTTGCCATGCGCAGGTCCAGGGCGTCGAACACCTGGTCGCCCGCCTCGATCTGCGCGATCAGATTCCAGCTCATCTCGCCGAGGTCCGCCTCGATGGCCGCGCGCGTGCGATCCAGCGTCTCGTCGACCCATTTCGCCAACTGCTCGCGGCGCTGGCGGAGCTCCTCACGCGGGCCTTCGATATTGCGCGGCTTCCATTGCCGGCTCACTATCGCGTAGGCCTTGAGCACCTGGAAGAACGTTAACGCCGGGCATCGCGTGGCGTACTGATCGGCTGGTGCCGAGGCAGGGGCGCCGCCGCCGGTGTTGAGATACAGGTCGATCTTGCGCGCCACGGTCGGCTGCAATGCGTCGAAAACGCCCAGGGCGCGAATCCGATGGCGAGGCGTCAACTCCGGACTACGGATCAGCGGCACCATCCCCATGCACAGGTTGCCCAGCCCCTCGAGGTTCGTCTCGCGTAATCCGTCGCTACGCACGAGCGCCGCGACCCGCTCCAGAGCCGGCTGCGCCAGTGGGCGCATCTGGCGCTGAAGCTGCGCCGACGAAAAGGCCTTGAAGAGCTGCCCGATATCCAAGGCCGAGGCGGACTCGAAGCGCTCGCGGTGCAGTTCCAGGTGCCCCGCTATCGCCTGCAACTTGGCGCTACCCATAGCCTGGAACGCTTCCGCGTCCACACGCAGCAGGCGGGACATCGCGTTGCCCAGCAGGGCGAGCTCGCGCATCCCGAACTGCTGCCATGGCAACCCGGCCGAGCCGGTGCGCTCCGCGAGCCGCAGCGATGCCTGCTCGCAGGCGCCCCCCTCGTCGAGCGATTTGCTTAGCGCATTGAGCGAAACGGCCATTTGGTGCGCCTTCAGGGACTGTCGCAAATCGAGGTCTGCAGCCAGCCGCCCGGCCAGGGCGTCGGTGGCCTTCGCGCAGTTCGCGTTTTCGGGCCATTTGCTGAGGGCGTTGAGCACGGTGGCCACGCCTTGCGAGCCGAGGGCGGTGCACAAATCATGGTCGTCGGCCAGTCGCGAGGCCAGCGCGCTGGCGGCTGCCTCGCAGACCGGTGTGTCGGGCCATTTGCTGAGGGCGTTCAGCGTGTTGTCTACGCATTGCGGGTCGAGGGCATGGCACAAGCCACGCTCGCTGGCCAGCCGCGAGGCCAGCGCGCTGACGGCCGCTGCGCAGACCGGTGTGTCGGACCATTTGCTCAAAGCGTTCAACACGTTGGCGACGCCTTGCGGAGAAAGGTCTTCGCGCAAACCGGGATCGTCCGCCAGCCGCGACGCCAGCGCGCTGGCGGCCGCCGTACAGCCCGGCGTGTCGGGCCATTTACTCAGGGCGTTCAACGCATTGCCCACACCTTGCGGGTCGAGAGCGGCGCACAAACGGCGCTCGTTGGCCAGCCGCGAGGCCAGCGCGCTGGCGGCGGCCGCGCAGATCGAAGTGTCGGGCCATTTGCCCAGGGCGTTCAAGAGGTGGGCGACGTCCAGCGGGTTGAGGGTGCTGCGCAAACCGTGATCCTCGGTCAGCCGCGAGGCCAACGCGCGGGCGGCCGTCGCGCAGCCCGGCGTCTCGGGCCATTTGCTCAGCGCGTTCATCGCGTTGGCCATGTGTCGCGTGTCGAGGGCATCGCGCACATCGCGTTCGTCGGCCAGCCGTGAGGCCAGCGCGTCGGCGGCTGCCTCACAGACCGGCGTCTCGGGCCATTTGCAAAGCGCGTTCAGTGCTTTGGCTATGTCTTGCGGGCCGAGGGTGTCGCGCAAATCGCGGTCGTCGACCAGCCGTGAGGCCAGCGCATCGGCAGCCGCGGCGCAGACCGGAGTGTCGGGCCATTTGCTCAGGGCGCTCAACGCATTGCCTATTTCTTGAGGGTTGAAGGCGTTGCAGAGGTCGTGATCGTCGGCCAGCCGCGAGGCCAGCGCGCAGGCGGCGTCCGCGCAGACCGGTATGCCGGGCCATTTGCAGAGGGCGTTCAGCGCGTTGACAACGCCTCGGTTATCGAGGGCGTTGCGCAAGCCGCGCTCGTCGGCCAGCCGCGAGGCCAGCGCGCTGGTGGCTGTCGCGCAGACCGGTGTGTCGGGCCATTTGCTCAGGGCGTTCAACGCGGTGCCCATTTCTCGAGGGTTGAGGGCGTTGCGCAGGCCGCGTTCTTCGGCCAGCCGCGAGGCCAGCGCGCTGGCGGCCGCCGCGCAGACCGGTGTGTCGGACCATTTGCCGAAGGCGTTCAAGGCGTTGGCCACGTGCTGCGGGCCGAGGGCGTTGCACAAGCCGCGTTCTTGGGCCAGCCGCGAGGCCAGCGCGTTGGCGGCCGCCGCGCAGACCGGAGTGTCGGGCCATTTGCAGAGGGCGTTCAAGGCGGTGGCCACGTGTTGCGGGCCGAGGGCGTTGCACAAGCCGCGCTCGTCGGCCAGCCGCGAGGCCAGCGCGCTGGCGGCCGCCGCGCAGACCGGAGTGTCGGGCCATTTGCAGAGGGCGTTCAGCGCGTTGCTTAAGCCTTGGAGGTTGAGGGCGTTGCACAAGCCGCGCTCGTCGGCCAGCCGCGAGGCCAGCGCGCTGGCGGCTGCCGCGCAGACCGGTGTGCCGGGCCATTTGCAGAGGGCGTTCAGCGCGTTGGTTAAGCCTTGGGGGTCGAGGGCATTGCGCAAGCCGCGCTCGTCGGCCAGCCGCGAGGCCAGCGCGCCGACAGCGTCCGCGCAGACCGGTATGCCGGGCCATTTGCAGAGGGCGTTCAGCGCGTTGACAACGCCTCGGTTATCGAGGGCGTTGCGCAAGCCGCGCTCGTCGGCCAGCCGCGAGGCCAGCGCGCTGGTGGCTGTCGCGCAGACCGGTGTGTCGGGCCATTTGCTCAGGGCGTTCAACGCGTCGCCCACTTCCTGCGGCTTGAGGGCGTTGCGTAAACCGCGCTCGTCGGCCAGCCGGCAGGCCAGAGTGGCGGCTGCGGCCGCGCAGGCCTCCGCCTGGGGCCACTTGCTCAATGCGTTGAGCGTGTTGACGATGCTCTGCTCATCCATCGTATGAACCAAGCGGCTGTTGCCTGCGAGCAGCGCGGCGAACGACTGCGCCATGGATTGGCAGTCCGGGTTATCGACCCACTTGCTGAAGGCATTCAGAGCCAGGCCGATGCCCCGCGCGTCCAGAGACTGCCGGGCCTGGTGGTCGCGCTGCAGATGGCGTGCCACACGCGCTACCGCACGCTCGCACCTGGCACTGTCGGTGTTCTTGGCGAAGGCGTTCAGTAGCATGGTCGCTACATGGCCATTGAGCTCCGACAGATCATCGGCCTGCTCCACCTGTCCGGCTATCCACGCGACCGCTTGCATGCACGTGGGTTGGTTGGAGTGCTTGCTCAGCTTGTTCGCCACATGGGCCAGCTGTTTCAGCGATGTACCGTCGAACCATTCGGTCTTGTACAGATACTGCGCCGCCAGGTCGACGCAACGGTCAAGATCGCGTGGCGGTAAGTTTCTGGACCGCCCCGCATTGGCGATCATCTGAAGGTATTTGTCGAGCCATTGCGCATTGGATTGCGGATGGACCCTCCCCTCCAGGAAGGGCAAGGCCAGCGCGGTGCCGCCCATGCGATGCGCCAGCACGTTGTCACGTGCCATGGAGACGCACAGGCCCGCGTTGTGCGTCTGCGCCAGGCGGCTGGACGCACTCAACTGTTGTCGAAACAGCTCTCGCTCTTCATGCAGCCGTTTCTTTGCCGCCGGATCGAGTTCGTGTTCGGCGAGACGAAGATCTTCCGTCACCAGCTCGAAGCCACGCGATGTCCGACGCGACGACCCGGCGTCGGCGTCATCGCGCATGCTGCGCGACTGTGTCGCTGGCGGTCGAGGGGCCACCTCGTCCCGTCGGTCTCCACCGGCTCCGGTGCGCGCATTCGCGGGCCAGGGCGCCCTGCGTTGCGGCGCCGTGTCGGGCTCATCCGGCTCCAACCGTCTGCGCTTGGGTGGTCGCAGCTGAAGCTGCGGCTCGCCGCCGCTGGTGCTGGCCAAAGCCTGCCCCGCTACCCTCTTGGGTGGTTGCTCCTCTCGCGGGAGATGGTAGTTCGTGCCTGATGGGCCGGGATTGAAATCGACAGGTGCCATCAGACCTATTGGAACCATCCGCCTGCGAGGCGGCCTGCACGGTGCGAAGCCTTTTGGGCTTTGGCGAAGGCGCTTGCCGCCGATGCGCGGCACCGCGAATGAAAGAGCGTGGCCGCAGAAGCCGGCGATCGGACCCGATCTCGGCGCCGCAGTGCGGATCGTGCCTATCGCTTCTCCAGATGCCCCAGCGGCAGCGCGCCGCCGGCCTTCACCTCGCCCAGCGAGAAGCTGGTGTGCAGGTCCTTCACATGCGGCAGGTTGGCCAGCCGCTGCAGCGCGAAGCGGGAGAAGCTGTCCAGGTCGGGCGCCACCACCTGCAGCTCGAAGGTGCCGGCGCCGCTGATGTAGTGGCAGCTGGTCACCTCGGGCAATTGGCGCACCGCTTCTTCCAGCTGGCGCATCGCGTCGCCCGAATTGCGCTCGGCGTCGATCCGCACGAAGGCCAGCACGCCCAGGCCGATCTTCTGGCGGTTGACCGCTGCGTGGTAGCCCAGGATGAAGCCCGCCGCCTCCAGCGCGCGGACCCGGCGCCAGCACGGCGCGGCCGACAGGCCCACCCGCTGGGCCAGCTCGGCGTTGGTCAGCCGCGCATCGGCCTGCAGCTCGCGCAGGATCGCCAGGTCGAATTTGTCGAGTGTTTCCACTTTTGCGCTGTTCCGGGAAAGATTCTTGCGCAGCATAGCGTTTGCAGGGCAACGAACGCAAACACTTATCCCGGGGGCAAACCTACACTGGTCCCAGAGGCGCACCCCCGACGCCCACGGAGACAAGAACGATGAACGCCCCACTCCCCGAGCACGTCCGCAAGGCCCTCGAGACGGTCACGCTCGACGACAAATACGCCCTCGACCACGGCCGTGCCTTCATGAGCGGGGTGCAGGCCCTGGTCAAGCTGCCGATGCTGCAGCGGCTGCGCGACCAGGCGGCCGGCAAGAACACGGCGGGCTTCGTCAGCGGCTACCGGGGCTCGCCCCTCGGCGGCTACGACCAGGCGCTGTGGAAGGCGTCGAAGTTCCTGAAGGCGCAGAACATCGTCTTCCAGCCGGGCGTCAACGAGGAGCTGGCGGCCACCGCGCTGTGGGGCACGCAGCAGCTGGGTTTTTCGCCGCCGGGCACCAACAGGTTCGACGGCGTCTTCGGCATCTGGTACGGCAAGGGCCCGGGGGTGGACCGCTGCTCCGACGTGTTCAAGCACGCCAACATGGCCGGCACGACGGAGTTCGGCGGCGTGATCGCCATCGCGGGCGACGATCACATCAGCAAGAGCAGCACCGCCGCCCACCAGAGCGACCACATCTTCAAGGCCTGCGGCCTGCCGGTGTTCTTCCCGGCCAACGTGCAGGAGATCCTGGACCTGGGGCTGCACGCCTTCGCCATGAGCCGCTTCTCGGGCGTGTGGGCGGGCATGAAGACGATCCAGGAGATCGTCGAGTCGAGCGCCACCGTCATGATCGATCCGCAGCGGGTCGACATCGTGATCCCCACCGATTTCGAGATGCCGCCCGGCGGGCTGCACATCCGCTGGCCCGATGCGCCGCTGGAGCAGGAGGCGCGGCTGATGCACTACAAGTGGTACGCCGCGCTGGCCTACATCCGCGCCAACCGGCTCAACTACAGCGCCACCCTGACGCCGCACGACCGCTTCGGCATCATGGCCAGCGGCAAGGCCTGGAACGACACCCGCCAGGCGCTGCTCGACCTGGGGCTGGACGACGCATCGTGCCGCCGTATCGGCATCCGGCTGCACAAGGTGGGCGTGGTCTGGCCGCTGGAGGCGCAGCTGACCCGCGAGTTCGCGACCGGCCTGCAGGAAATCCTGGTGGTCGAGGAGAAGCGCCAGGTCATCGAATACCAGCTGAAGGAAGAGCTCTACAACTGGCGCCCCGACGTGCGGCCCAACGTGCTCGGCAAGTTCGGCGAATCCGAAGGCGGCGGCGAATGGAGCATGCCCAACCCCACCGCCAATACCCTGCTGCGCGCCAACGCCGACCTGTCGCCCGCCATCATCGCGCGGGCCATCGCGCAGCGGCTCAAGAAGCTGGGGCTGCTGGATGCGGCCGGTGCCGACATGCGAGCCCGGGTCGATGCGCAACTGGCGATCCTCGAGGCCAAGGAGCGGGCGATGCAGGTGCTGGAGGTGACCGGCGTTCAGGGCGCCGACCGGGTGCCGTGGTTCTGCTCGGGCTGCCCGCACAACACCAGCACCGTGGTGCCCGAAGGCTCCCGCGCGGTCGGCGGCATCGGCTGCCACTACATGGCCACCTGGATGGACCGCAGCACCATCGGCTTCACCCAGATGGGCGGCGAGGGCGTGCCCTGGGTCGGCCAGCAGCCCTTCACCACCGACCAGCACATCTTCGCCAACCTGGGCGACGGCACTTACTTCCACAGCGGGTTGATGGCGATCCGGCAGGCGGTGGCCGCGGGCGTGAACATCACCTACAAGATCCTCTACAACGACGCGGTGGCGATGACCGGCGGCCAGCAGGTCGGCGAGCGGCCGGAGGGCCACAGCGTGCTGCAGATCGCGCAGAGTCTGCAGGCCGAGGGCCTGACCAAGGTGATCATCGTCACCGACGAGCCCGAGAAGTACGCCGGCGTGAAGATCGCCGGTGACCTGGAGGTGAAGCACCGCGACACGCTGGATGCGGTGCAACGCGAGTTCCGGGAGATCAAGGGCACCACCGCCATCATCTACGACCAGACCTGCGCCACCGAGAAGCGCCGCCGCCGCAAGCGCGGCACCGCGGTCGACCCGGCCAAGCGGGTGGTGATCAACGAGCTGGTATGCGAAGGCTGCGGCGATTGCAGCGTGCAGAGCAACTGCCTGTCGGTCGAGCCGCTGGAGACCGAGTTCGGCCGCAAGCGCACCATCAACCAGAGCAGCTGCAACAAGGACATGAGCTGCCTCAAGGGCTTCTGCCCCAGCTTCGTCACCGTCGAGGGCGGCCAGCTGAAGAAGAAGGGCAAGGGCAAGGCGCCGTCGCCGCTCGACCTGGGCGCGCTGCCCGAGCCGGTGCTGCCGCGGCTCGACGGGGCCGACGACGTCTGGGGCATCGTGGTGGCCGGCGTGGGCGGCACCGGGGTGATCACCATCGGCCAGCTGCTCGGCATGGCGGCCCACCTGGAAGGCCGCGGCATCGTCACCCAGGACGCGGCCGGACTGGCGCAGAAGGGCGGCGCCACCTGGAGCCATGTGCTGGTGGGCGCCACCCAGGACGCGATCCGCACCACCCGCGTCGGCATGGCCGCGGCCGACCTGGTCCTGGCCTGCGACCCGCTGGTGGCGGTCAACAAGGAAACGACGCTGCGGATGCGCGAGGGCCGCACCCACGTCGTGCTCAACGGCCACAGCACGCCGACGGCCGCCTTCGTGCGCAACGCCGAATGGCAGAACCCGGCGGACGTCTGCGGCACCGAGATCGCCCGCACCGTGGGCGAGGCCCACTTCGGCGCCTTCGACGCCGATGCCGCCGCCACCCAGCTGATGGGCGACAGCATCTACGTCAACCCGATGGTGCTGGGCTACGCCTGGCAGCGCGGCTGGGTGCCGCTGTCGCTGGCCTCGCTGCTGCGGGCGATCGAGCTGAACGGCGTGGCGATCGAGCAGAACAAGACCGCCTTCGCCTGGGGCCGCCGCGCGGCGCACGATCCGCAGTCGATGCACAGGCTGGCCGAGCCGGGCCAGGTCATCACCTTCAAGCCGCGCGAAACGCTCGACGGCCTGGTGGCGCGCCGGGCGCAGTTCCTGGCGGCCTACCAGAACCAGGCCTATGCCGACGTCTACCGCCAGTTCATCGACCGGGTGAAGGCGGCCGAGGCGCCGCTCGGCAAGACGGCGCTGTCGGAATCGGTCGCCCGCTACCTGTTCAAGCTGATGGCGTACAAGGACGAGTACGAGGTCGCCCGGCTGCACACCGACCGCGGCTTCCTGGAGCGGGTCAACGGCATGTTCGAAGGCGACTTCAAGCTGCACTACCACCTGGCCCCGCCCGGCATCGCCAGGACCAATGCCAAGGGCGAGCTGCAGAAGCAGCGCTTCGGCCCCTGGATGCTGACCGCGTTCCGGGTGCTGGCGAAGTTGAAAGGCCTGCGCGGCACCGCCTTCGATCCGTTCGGCCGCACCGAAGAGCGCCGCACCGAGCGGGCGCTGGTGGGCGAGTACCGCGCCAGCGTCGAGGCTCTGCTGCCGCGGCTCGACGAGACCAACCATGCGCTGGCCGTCGAGATCGCCCGGCTGCCCGAGCAGATCAAGGGCTACGGCCATGTGAAGCACCGCAACCTGGTGGCGGCGCGGCTGCGCGGCGCCGAGCTCCAGGCCCGCTGGGACGGCCCGGCCGAGGCCCGCGCGGCGGCTTGAGCATCGAATCGGGTCCGGGCCGGCATGCAGCGCCGGCTGGTTGCTATAAATTCGGTAGCACCATGCCCTCGATAGTCCTGTAGCGCGCCGGGATACCCCGGGGCGTGTAGGAGGGGGCGCCGCATACAATCGCCGGTTGCCCGGGGTGGCGGCGCGCGCCGCGCCCCGGCAGATCTTCTCTTCCCAATTCGACGTGCACGTCGTGGAGCCGCCCCTTGTTCATCTCTTCCGCATTCGCCCAGACCGCCCCCGCAGCAGCCGCCGGCGGTGGCGGCATCATGTCCTCGCTCACCGGCATGCTGCCGCTGGTGCTGATGTTTGTGGTGCTCTATTTCGTGATGATCCGCCCGCAGATGCGCAAGCAGAAGGAGCACCGCGCGATGCTCGACGCCATCGCCAAGGGCGACGAAGTGGCGACGGCCGGCGGCATCATCGGCCGGGTGACCCGCCTGGGCGAGGGAACCCTCGGCCTCGAGATCGCTCCCAACGTCGAAGTGCAGGTGCAGCGCACCGCCGTCGCGCAGGTGCTGCCCAAGGGCACCGTCAAGTAATCGGTCCCGCGCGGCACACCTGCCGCGCCCGCAGGACCCGAGTCGAACCGAAGCGGCCCCGCCGCCGGACAAATAAGCTATGAATCGTTATCCGGTCTGGAAGTACGCGATCCTCGTGGTCGTGCTGCTGGTGGGGGCCCTCTACACCCTGCCCAATTTCTTCGGCGAGGCGCCGGCCGTGCAGGTCTCGGCGGGCAAGTCGAGCGTCAAGGTCGACGAGGCCACCCGCACCCGGGTGGAAGAGGCCCTGAAGGCGGCCAACGTCGATGCCGGCGCGGTGACGCTCGACGGCACCTCGGTGCGCGCCCGCTTCGCCACGCCCGACGAGCAGCTGCGCGCCCGCGACGCCCTGCAGCGCGCCCTGGTGCCCGATGCCGCCGATCCGTCGTACATCGTCGCGCTGAACCTGATCTCGCGCTCGCCGGCCTGGCTCGCCCGGCTGGGCGCGGTGCCGATGTACCTGGGCCTCGATCTGCGCGGCGGCGTGCACTTCATGCTGCAGGTCGACATGCAGGCCGCCCTCGACAAGAAGGCCGAATCCTATGCCGGCGACCTGCGCACCACGCTGCGCGACAAGGGCATCCGCCACGGCGGCATCAACCGCGACGGCCAGGCGGTCGACATCCGGGTGCGCGACGACCAGACCGCCACCGCGGTCAAGAACCTGGTCTCCGACCAGTTCCCCGACCTGGTGGTGACCCAGTCCGGCGACGGTGCCGACACCCGGTTGCTGGCCCGCATCAAGCCCGAGGCGGTGCGCAAGGTGCAGGACCAGGCGCTCAAGCAGAACATCACCACGCTGCACAACCGGATCAACGAACTCGGCGTGTCCGAGCCGGTGATCCAGCAGCAGGGCCTGGACCGCATCGTGGTGCAGCTGCCCGGCGTGCAGGACACCGCCAAGGCCAAGGACATCCTGGGCCGCACCGCCACGCTGGAAGTGCGCATGGTCGACGAAAGCTCCGAGGCCCGCGTGGCCGAGCGCAGCGCCGCCGGCAGCGTGCCCTTCGGCTCCGAGCGCTACCCCGAGCGCTCGGGTGCGCCGATCGTCGTCAAGAAGCAGGTCGTGCTGACCGGCGAGAACCTGACCGACGCCCAGCCCGGCTTCGACAACCAGACGCACGAAGCCACGGTCAACCTGACGCTCGACGCCAAGGGCGCCCGCATCTTCCGCGACATCACCCGCGAGAACGTGGGCAAGCGCATGGCCATCGTCCTGTTCGAGAAGGGCAAGGGCGAAGTGGTGACCGCGCCGGTGATCCGCTCGGAGATCTCCGGCGGCCGGGTGCAGATCTCGGGCCGCATGACCTCGGTCGAGGCGGCCGACACCTCGCTCCTGCTGCGCGCCGGCTCGCTGGCCGCGCCGATGGAAATCATCGAGGAACGCACCATCGGCCCGAGCCTGGGGGCCGAGAACATCTCGCGCGGCTTCCACAGCG
This sequence comes from Sphingomonas sp. NCPPB 2930, assembly GCA_042867185.1. GTDB lineage: Bacteria > Pseudomonadota > Gammaproteobacteria > Burkholderiales > Burkholderiaceae_C > Xylophilus. The sequence goes on from JBHZQV010000013.1 coordinate 22,475, forward strand.
TGGCCTGGGGCCTGGCGGCCATCGCGGTGTTCATGTGCGCCTACTACGCGCTCTTCGGTGTGTTCTCCAGCATCGCATTGCTGGTGAATGTGGCGCTGCTGGTGGCCCTCCTGTCGATGCTGCAGGCCACGCTGACGCTGCCCGGCATCGCCGCCATGGCGCTGGCGCTGGGCGTGGCGATCGACTCGAACGTGCTGATCAACGAGCGCATCCGCGAAGAGCTGCGCAACGGCGCCTCGGCGCAGGCGGCGATCCATGCGGGCTACGAACGCGCCTGGGCGACCATCCTCGACTCCAACGTCACCACGCTGATCGCCGGCCTGGCGCTGCTCGCCTTCGGCTCCGGCCCGGTGCGCGGCTTCGCGGTGGTGCACTGCATCGGCATCCTGACCAGCATGTTCTCGGCCGTCTTCTTCTCGCGCGGCCTGGTCAACCTCTGGTACGGCCGCAAGAAAAAGCTCAAGAGCGTTGCCATCGGCACCGTCTGGCGCCCGGAAACGTGAGCACACCCCCAGGCTTGCCCACTGCGTGTGGCCGCCAACCCCCTCGCCGGGGGCAACACCCGCGGCCCGGCGAAGCCGGTTCCGCGGTGTTCGCTGAAATGAATGCAGGGTGGCGTGCGCTGCCCATCAAGGAATAGCATGGAATTCTTCCGTATCCGCCGCGACATCCCGTTCATGCGGCACGCGCTGATCCTGAACTCGGTCTCGATCATCACCTTCCTCGCGGCCGTGTTCTTCCTGTTCCACCGCGGACTGCACCTGTCGGTGGAGTTCACCGGCGGCACGGTGATGGAGGTGGCCTACTCGCAGCCGGCCGATCTGGAGAAGGTGCGCAGCACCGTCACCGGCCTGGGCTACCAGGACGTGCAGGTGCAGAACTTCGGCACCGCGCGCGACGTGATGATCCGGCTGCCGGCGCAGAAGGGCGTGTCCTCGGCCCAGCAGAGCGAGCGCGTCCTGGGCGCGCTCAAGGCCGATCCGGCGACCGCCGACGCCACGCTGCGCCGGGTCGAGTTCGTCGGCCCGCAGGTCGGCGAAGAGCTGGCGACCGACGGCCTGAAGGCCCTGGCGATGGTGGTCGTCGGCATCATGGTCTACCTGGCCTTCCGCTTCGAGTGGAAGTTCGCCGTCGCCACCGTGCTGGCCAACCTGCACGACGTGGTGATCATCCTGGGCTTCTTCGCCTTCTTCCAGTGGGAGTTCTCGCTGGCGGTGCTGGCGGCGGTGCTGGCGGTGCTGGGCTATTCGGTCAACGAATCGGTGGTGATCTTCGACCGGGTGCGCGAAACCTTCCGCCGCCAGCGCAAGATGGACACCGAGGCCGCGATCAACCACGCGATCACCTCCACCATCAGCCGGACCATCATCACCCACGGCTCGACCCAGCTGATGGTGCTGTCGATGTTCTTCTTCGGCGGTGCCACGCTGCACTACTTCGCCCTGGCACTGACCATCGGCATCCTGTTCGGCATCTACTCGTCGTGCTTCGTGGCCGCGGCCATCGCGATGTGGTTGGGCGTGAAGCGCGAAGACCTGGTCAAGCCGGCGGCCAAGAAGGATGCGGCCACCGATCCGGCCGATCCGAACAGCGGCGCGCAGGTCTAGACATAAGGCCCCCGGCTTTGCACGCTGCTGCCGCAGCGTGTCATTCGCCCCCCCCCAGGGGGAGGCCCTGCCTGCCGCCGGGGGACCCGTCGGCGGCCGGTGGCTGTGAGATGCGTTGCCCTCGGGGATGGCGCGCAGGGGCTCAGCCCTTTGCCACCCGCTGGAACAGCCCGCCGGGGAGGCGGGCGACCCGGTCGTCGAGCTCCAGGTCCAGCAGCCGGACCTGCAGCGTGGCGGCGTCGATGCCGGTACGGGCCACCAGCGCGTCGATCCCCACCGGGTTCCAGCCCATCGCGCCGAGCAGGCTGCCTTCTTCGTCGTCCTTTTCGTCGTCCTCGTCGCAGGCCTGCGCTTCGGGCGGTGCGGCCACGGCGTTCGGGAACAGGCCCGGTTGCGGCGCCGGGGCCGGCGTGCGGCCGGCCGCCGCGGGCGCCACGGGCCGGGCCCGGTCGGCGAACGGTGGCAGCTCTTCCAGCACGTCCTGCGCCGATTCGACCAGCTTGGCACCCTGGCGGATCAGCGCATGGCAGCCGCGCGACTGCGGTGCGTGGATCGAGCCGGGGATGGCGAAGACCTCCTTGCCCTGCTCGACCGCCATCCGCGCGGTGATCAGGGAGCCCGACGGCTGCGCGGCTTCCACCACCAGGGTGCCGAGCGACAGCCCCGCGATCAGCCGGTTGCGGCGCGGGAAGTTGGCGGCCAGCGGCGGCATGCCCAGCGCGTATTCGCTGACCAGCAGGCCTTCCTGCGCGATCCGGTGCGCCAGCGCCCGGTTCTGCCGCGGATAGACCCGGTCGAGCCCGGTGCCGACGATGGCGATGGTGGGGCAGAGGCCGGCCGTCGCGCCGTCGAGCGCGCCCTGGTGGGCGGCAGCGTCGATGCCCAGCGCCAGGCCCGAGACGACGGTCAGCCCCGCCCCGGCGAAATGCCGGGCGAAGGCCTGCGCATCCCGCGTGCCCTGCGGCGTCGGGTTGCGGGTGCCGACGATCGCGATGCCGGGCGCCACCGCGTTTGCTGCTAAATCGATAGCAGGTGGTCGGCGCGGGTCGTCGGCTGCAGGCACTTTTGGCCCGAAAGCCGGCGATCCGAGCAGGTACAGCATCAGCGGCGGGTCTTCCGTCGCCAGCAGCCCGGCCGGGTAGCCGGCATCGGCCAGGGTCAGGCAGCGCCGCTCGGCACCGGTCGCGTCACGTTCGTTCAGCCAGGCCCAGGTGGTGTCCAGCAGTGCGGCCAGGCCGGCGGGCGGGGCCTGCAGGGCGGCCGTCTGCGCGGGCGTCGCCACCTGCCGCAGCGCGGCGGCCGGCGCATCGAATACCGCCATCGGCAGCCCGAAGGCGGCCAGCAGCCGCCGGCCGGTGTCGGCGCCCACGCCGGGGGTCAGCGTCAGCCGCAACCAGGCGGCGAGTTCGGCATGTTCCATGGAGGAGAAAACGAGGGGTCGATGGGGCGCGGGCCGCCCCGCTCAGGGGCACCGCGGATCCGGCTCCGCCGGCCCGCCGGTGCCGCCCCCTGCAAGGGGGGAGGCGCAGACACGCAGTGCGGAGCCTGGGGGTGTACCTAGCCTCTAGGGCGCCATCAGCCGGTCGCCGGCCTTCACCGGCACCCGGATCTCCAGGATCAGCGCGTACGACACCCGCTCGAAGGTGCGGAACACCATCATCAGGCCGTTGCGCTCGTCGGGCAGCTTGATCTGGGTGGGCTTGTCGCCGGTGCGGTCGGTGATGCGCGGGCCTTCCGACAGGATCGCCAGCACGTGGCCGCTTTCCATGCCGTCGAGCGTGCCCTTGTTGATCGCGACGATCTGGTTCTGGGCGGCGTTGGCCACCGCGCTGCCGTAGATCGACACCACGCGGCCGTTCTCGATCGGGAACTGCGGCGCGCGCGGGTTGTAGCTGACCAGCTGGCGCGGCGGCTCGGGCAGCAGCCGGTCGCCGGCGCGCATCTCTTCCTTCGAGCCGACGATGTCGAACGAGGCGGGCACGATCTCCTGCAGGTCCTTGCCGTCGCGCAGCGAGGTCTGGGTGCTCTCGCCCTGCATCAGCCGGGCGCGGCCCACGTACTGGGCCTCGTAGCCCAGGATCTCGGCGGTGGCCGGGTCCTTGAGCGGCACCGCGTTGCGGAACACGCGGTAGTCGCGCGGCTGGCCCGGCTCGCGCATCAGCGGCGCGCCGGTGGGGCCCAGCGCATAGGCGCGGTCGCCGCGGGCCAGCAGCACCCGTTCTTCCAGCGCGCCGACCAGCCGGGGCGCGTTCTTCAAAGTGAGTTCGTCGACGATCAGCGGTTCGGCCAGGAACGGCTCGATGAACTGCGGCTGCAGCGTGGGCAGCGCGTTGTCGGCCAGGCTCTCGTAGCGGGTGCGCGGCGAGATGCGGACGGTGTCGCCTTCGCCGCCGTAGCCGGAGCGCGAGGTGCGCAGCCGGGCCATGCCGTCGACCTTCTCCAGGTACAGCGTCTGGCCGGGGTAGATCAGGTGCGGGTTGCGGATCTGCTCCAGGTTCATGCCCCAGAGTTCGGGCCAGCGCCACGGCCGCTGCAGGTACATGCCCGAGATCGCCCAGAGCGTGTCGCCGCGCTTGACGACGTACACGTCGGGCGCATTGGGCGACAGCTCCGCCACCGGGATGCCGGTCTGGGCCACCTGCTGCGCGGTGGCGCGCTGGGTGGGCGTGACGGGGTAGTTCTGTGCGAGCGCGGAGGTGGCGCAGCAGAGTGCGGCGGCGGCCAGCGCGACGGCGGCGCAGGGGGTCTTCATTCGCATCAGGACAGGCTCCCTCGGGATGGGGCCGCGTCCCCGCGGGCGGGCGCACCATCCGGCAAAATATTGTTACAAACAGCGGTGGATTCTCGCTTCATGTCCTTGAATGGGCAACGCTTATTGGCGCCGGGCGCGGGTGGCGGACCCAAAGTGGCGGAAAATAGCGACAACTGCATCCGCGCGCGACGCCTCGCCCAGACGCCTTTTCCGACACTGCCCGCCCGACCGCCATGGCCCTGCTTCCCATCCTCGTCTATCCCGATCCGAAACTGCTGAAGGTGGCCCGCCCGGTCGAGGCGGTCGATGCCCGGATCAAATCCCTGATCGCCGACATGACCGAGACCATGTACGACGCCAACGGCATCGGCCTGGCGGCCACGCAGGTCGACGTGCACGAGCGGCTGGTGGTGATCGACGTATCGGAAGAGCGCAACCTGCCGCAGGTCTTCATCAACCCGACAATCGTCTGGCAGAGCGACGAGAAGGTCACCGGCGAAGAGGGCTGCCTCTCGATCCCCGGCATCTACGACTGCGTCGAGCGCGCCGCCGAGGTGAAGGTCGAGGCGCTCGACGGCGACGGCAAGCCGTTCACCGTGCAGGCCGACGGCCTGCTCGCCGTCTGCATCCAGCACGAGCTGGACCACCTGATGGGCAAGGTCTTCGTCGATTACCTTTCGCCACTCAAGCGCAACCGCATCAAGACCAAGATGGTGAAGCTGCAGCGCGACGCGCGGGACTGATCCCGCCGCCGCCGGCCGCGCAGACCTTCATCCTCCGCAGGAGCCGCCCCCATGCTCGATGTCCGTATCCCTTCTCCGTGGGCCCGCTGGGCCCTCGCGGCCGGCGCCGCCATGCTGCTGGCCGGTTGCGCCATTCCGTCGCAGGTGCCCGCCGGCGCGACGGTCGATGCCGCGCAGACCCGGCTGGGCGCGCCCACCGGTCGCTACCCGCTGCCCGACGGCGGCCAGCGGCTGCAGTATTCGGAGCAGCCCGCGGGCTCGGCGGTGTGGAACCTCGATTTCGACGCCGCCGGCCGGCTGCAGCGCACCGACCAGGCGCTGCGCTATCCCAACTTCGACCAGATCGTGCTGAACCAGTGGACCGGCGACGACGTGCTGCGGATGATGGGCCGGCCCGCCCGTGTCGAGCGGGTGGCGATGTTCGACGGCCCGGTCTGGACCTACCGGTTCAACGACCTGAACAACTTCCGTTTCATCCACGTGCACCTGGACCCGGGCGGCGTGGTGCGGCGCATCCAGTACACCGACGAGAGTCTGTACCGCGCGCCGCATGCACGGTAGGCCGGTGAAGGTCGTCTTCGCCGGCACGCCGGAATTCGCCCGCGTCGCGCTCGACGCCCTGCACGCCGCCGGTGTCGAGATCCCGCTGGTCCTGAGCCAGCCCGACCGGCCCGCGGGCCGCGGCATGAAGCTGCAGGCCTCGCCGGTCAAGCAGTTCGCGGTGGCGCACGGCATCGCCGTATCGCAGCCCCGCAGCCTGCGGCTCGACGGCAGGTATCCGGAGGATGCCGCCGCCGCCCGCGCGGCGCTGCTGGCCACCGGCGCCGACGCGATGGTCGTCGCCGCATATGGCCTGATCCTGCCGCAGTGGGTGCTCGACCTGCCGCGCCTCGGCTGCTTCAACATCCACGCCAGCCTGCTGCCGCGCTGGCGCGGCGCCGCCCCGATCCACCGCGCGATCGAGGCGGGCGACGCCCGCACCGGCATCACCATCATGCAGATGGACGCGGGCCTGGACACCGGCGACATGCTGCTGACCGAAACCCTGCCGATCGACCCGGCCGACACCACCGCCACCCTGCACGACCGGCTGGCCCCGCTGGGCGGCCGGATGGTGGTGCAGGCGCTGCGCACCGCCGAGCAGGGCGGCCTGCGGCCGGTGCCGCAGCCGGCCGAGGGCATCACCTATGCCCACAAGATCGAGAAAACCGAGGCGCTGATCGACTGGTCGCACGGCGCCGAGGCCATCGCACGCCGGGTGCGGGCCTTCGACCCGTTCCCCGGTGCCGCCACCACGCTGGGCGGCGAGGCGATCAAGATCTGGTGCTGCGAGATCGATAGCGCGCGGTCGGCGCCCGGCGCCGGCTGCGGCACCGTTCTGTCTGCCGATGCGGCCGGCATCGCCGTCGCCTGCGGCCAGGGCGTATTGCGGGCCACGGTGCTGCAGCGCGCCGGCGGCAAGCGGCTGCCGGCCGCAGACTTTTTGCGCGGCTTCGCGCTGCCGGCGGGTGCGGTGCTCGGCGCCGCCTCGGCGGCATGAGCGCCGCCGAGGTTTCCTACCCCGGCGAGGCCAGCGCCCGCGAGTGGCTGCGGCACCCCGAGTTCTGGCGCGGCATGCGCGAGATGTCGGGCATGAGCATCGGCATCGGCGCCTGGGGCCTGGTCACCGGCGTGGCGATGGCCAAGTCGGGCATGCCGCTGCTGCTGGCCATCTTCATGTCGCTCACCGTGTACGCCGGCAGCGCGCAGCTGGTGGTGGTGCCGCTGATCGCATCGGGCTCGCCGATGTGGGTGGTGTGGCTCACCGCGCTCTGCGTCAATCTGCGCTTCGTGATCTTCAGCACCCTGTGGCGCGACTACTTCGGCCGCTTTCCCCGCGCCCGCCGCTGCCTGATGGGCTATGTGAGCGGCGACGTGACCTTCGTGCTGATGGCGCAGCGCTTCCCCCAGCAGACGCCGGCGCCGGGCCAGGTGCCGTATTTCTGGGGGGCCTCCAGCCTGAACTGGACGACCTGGCAGCTCACCTCGATCGCCGGCATGCTGCTGGCCGAAACGATTCCGGTGCACTGGGGCCTGGGCTTCGCGGGCGTGCTGGCGCTGGTCGGCGTGCTGTGCTCGATGCTGGGCGACCGCATCACCTGGGTCTCGGCGGGCGTCGCGGTCGCGGCGGCGGTGGCGGCCTTCGCGCTGCCCCTGAAGCTCAACATCCTGGTCGGCATCGCCGCCGCGGTGACGGTCGGCCTGGTGCTGGAGGCTGCGCTGCCGCAGCGCAGCCGCATCGTCAAACGCACACCGGCGATACCGCCGGCCGAGGACCCGCCATGAGCGCCGCGCCGAACCGCTTCAAGCAAGCTCGCACCGCAGTGCGCAGCACGGAGGTTTCTGCATGAGCGCCGCGCCGAACCGCTTCAAGCAAGCGCGCACCGCAGTGCGCAGCACGGAGGTTGCTCGATGACCGCCTGGGAGACCTGCATCGCCATCGTCGGCCTGGCCGCGATCACCGTGCTGACCCGCTGCTTCTTTTTGCTGCCCGACCGCGAGCTGCCGCTGCCCGACTGGGTGCGCCGCGGCCTGCGCTATGCGCCGCTGGCCGCGCTGGCGGCGGTGCTGGCGCCCGAGCTGGTGATGCGCGACGGCGCCTTCCTCACCACCCTGGCCGACGCGCGGCTGCCCGCCACGGTGGCGGCGGTGGCCTTCTATTTCTGGCGGCGCAGCATCCTGGGCACCATCGCGCTCGGCATGGCGGTGTACCTGCCGCTGCACGTCGGCCTGGGCTGGTAGCGCGTGCGTCGCCGATACGGTCGCTGACCGGCGCGCCGCGGGGCCTCCCTACAATCGCCGGCACTTTTCGCCCCTTTCCACCGCCCATCCTTCTTCCTCGATTGCACCCATGAACGTCCTCCGTTTTTCCGATCTCGTCGCCCAGGGCAAGGCTTCCGGCCAGCGCGTGTTCATCCGCGCCGACCTCAACGTGCCGCAGGACGACGACGGCCGCATCACCGAAGACACCCGGATCCGCGCCTCGGTGCCCTGCATCGAACTGGCGCTGAAGGCCGGCGCCGCCGTCATGGTCACCTCGCACCTGGGCCGCCCGACCGAAGGCGCCTTCCAGCCCGCCGACTCGCTGGCGCCGGTCGCCGCGCGCCTGTCGGCGCTGCTGGGCCGCGAAGTGCCGCTGGTGCAGAACTGGGTGGACGGCGTGCAGGTCGCGCCGGGCAGCGTGGTGCTGCTGGAGAACTGCCGCGTCAACAAGGGCGAGAAGAAGAACGACCCGGCACTCGCGAAAAAGATGGCCGCGCTCTGCGACATCTACGTCAACGACGCCTTCGGCACCGCCCACCGCGCCGAGGGCACCACCTACGGCATCGCCGAATACGCCAAGATCGCCTGCGCCGGCCCGCTGCTGGCCGCCGAGATCGACGCGATCACCCAGGCGCTGGCCAACCCGAAGCGCCCCCTGGTCGCCATCGTCGCCGGTTCCAAGGTCTCGACCAAGCTCACCATCCTGAAGGCGCTGTCGGCCAAGGTCGACCAGCTGATCGTCGGCGGCGGCATCGCCAACACCTTCATGCTGGCCGCCGGCCTGCCGATCGGCAAATCCTTGGCCGAGCCCGACCTGGTCGACGAGGCGAAGGCGGTGATCGAGGCGATGCGCGCCCGCGGCGCCGCCGTGCCGATCCCCACCGACGTGGTCACCGCCAAGGCCTTCAAGGCCGACGCGCAAGCCTCCGTCCGGCAGGCCCAGGACGTGGCCGAGGACGACCTGATCCTGGATATCGGCCCCGAGACCGCCGCCCAGCTGGCCGCCCAACTGAAGGCCGCCGGCACCATCGTCTGGAACGGCCCGGTCGGCGTGTTCGAGTTCCCGGCCTTCTCCCACGGCACCGAGGCCATAGCCCGCGCCATCGCCGACAGCGACGCCTTCAGCATCGCCGGCGGCGGCGACACCCTGGCCGCCATCGCGCAGTACGGCATCGAGAAGGACGTCGGCTACATCTCGACCGGCGGCGGCGCGTTCCTGGAAATTCTGGAAGGCAAGACGCTGCCGGCGTTCGAGATTCTGCAGAAGCGGGCGGCGGGCTGATTGCTATCGAAATAATAGCTGGTGGTCGGCGGCAGGTGCTAGACAGCGGGTGAGTTCATGGCTGGATTTACGGTTAGCGCCACATGTGCAGCGACTGGTAAGCAGTTCCTTTCTATCGCCGAAGTGTCGATGAACTCCCAGCTGCTGGGACGCGTTGCGGTACAGAATAAGTGCGTTTTTACCCTTGTAAAAATTCTAAGAAACCTCTAGCATCTCCTTACACAGCTAAGGAAGGAGCTTGAGGATGAAAAAGTTTTTGGGATCTTTCGCCGCAATTGTTTCGGCATTTGCGGCAAATGCGAATGCCATGACTGTAAAAAGTCCAAACATCGCGATTAAGGATGCGAATACTGCGGCCATGGCAGGCCCCATCTTTTCTGAGAACGTAGTCGTCGAAACTAGTGATGGCTCGCAGTTTGATTTCATCCTTAAGCGAGATGAGCATACCGGGCTGATGATGGCTGCGCACGGTTCTCACTCTTCACATTCATCCCATTCGTCGCATAAATCGCATTATTCTGGCCGTTAAACGTCACTCTGCATTTTTTCCAATGACCGCGCTAGACGCGGTCTATTTTTATCTGCGATGAAACTTGAACTCGATGCCACGGTATACAGCCTCGAAGCTGTCCAAAAAGCAGCTTACCGATTCATCGACCGGCTGACTATTCTGATCGCGCAGTCTCCCGGACAAATTCGCTGCGACATCGAACAAGTTAGTGGGAAGCTGCGCCCAATTGAAGACGTTGTAGCCGACTTTAAAAGGGAGCTTCTAGACCAGCAGCTTCGGTATTGCATAAAGGCCGAAACTGAGGCTTCCCGCAACCTAATACTTGCGCTTGCATTTTCTCAATCAGCGATCGCTTCGTGAGCAAATTTAAAAGCCTGGCGCACTATCGGCTGCAATCACGTTCCTACGAGTTGCTACCCCTGAAGTTTGAACCTCTGACAAAAGATCGAGTCGTTCTTACAAATGCTGTAGGTGAGCATCTAGTAGTCCAAAGACAAACGCTTGAGGAACTAGTCGCCCACACTCTCTGCAGCGACGATTTGATTTACCCTCAACTTCGGGCAAAACACTTTTTGCGGGAGCACGGCGATCACGCAACTCTGCCGTTGTTGGCACTTAAGACACGTACAAAACACGAGCGCCTAAGGCATTTCACAAGCTTGCATCTATTCGTGGTCACCCTGAGGTGCGATCACAGTTGTCCCTACTGCCAAGTCTCCCGCCGTTCGGACGACAAAGCAGCATTCGATATGACCCGGGAGACAGCCGATAGAGCACTAGAACTCGTATTTGCATCGCCCAACCCTGCGATCAAGATCGAGTTTCAGGGCGGCGAGCCGCTTTTGAATTTTGACCTTATTCGTTATATTGTCGAATGCGCGGAAGCTACCAATCATAAGGAGAAGCGAGACCTCCAGTTTGTAATAACTACGACATTATCTCTTGCCACCGATGAGATCCTTGAATACTGTCGCGACCACCGGATATATTTGTCCTCGTCGTTAGATGGACCGAGCGAGCTCCACAATAAAAATCGTCCTCGTCCGGGTAGGGATAGTTATGAGCGTTTTGTTACTGGCCTCAAGCGCGCACGCGACGTCATGGGAAAAGATTCAGTATCCGCCCTTATGACGACCTCGCCGGCGTCGCTCGACAAGGTGACCGAGATTATTGACGAGTATTTGAGCCAGGGATTCGACGGAATTTTTCTGCGTGCCCTTTCGCCGTACGGCTTTGCCATGAAAACCAAAAGCTTCCATGCTTACAACGGTCAACGTTGGCTCGAGTTCTATCGTGAAGGCATGGACTATATCCTCGACTTGAATCAGCGGGGTGTGAGGTTTTCTGAGTACTTCTCGACTCTACTGCTGACAAAGATATTGTCCAGTAATGATCCTGGTTACACTGACCTAATGAGTCCGGCTGGCATCGGCATTGCCGCGGTAGTTTTCAACTACGACGGAGACGTCTATGCATCTGACGAAGGCCGCATGCTCAAGGAGATGGGCGACACGAGTTTTTGTATAGGCAATGTTCACGCAAACAGCTACCACGAGATTTTTTGCGCCCAAAACTTGCTTGATGCGTTGGAGGATTCTTTTCCCGCGTCCTCACCTATGTGCACCGACTGCGCATTTGAGCCCTGGTGCGGCGCGGATCCTGTCTATCACCACGCGATCTTTGGCGATGTAGTTGGCCGTAAGCCCGAGTCAGAGTTCTGTCAGCGGATTATGGGAGTCTTAAAGTATCTTTTAACTGCCATGGAAGATCCTGCAAAATTGGCGGTATTCAGAAGGTGGGTAAATAAATGTTGAAGCTTTCAGGTATACCCATACGGACCCATGCGGAGGTCGGCCGTAAAATTTTTAGCATTACTACCAATTCCGATCTGCCTTTGCCGCTCAAGAAGCAAAAAGCATATCTGTTGCGGTCGGGTGGCGAATTTATCCCGGGATTTCTGCACTACCTTGTCCTGGGTGCCATGCCGACTAATTTTCCGCCAGACCAGCCGTATACGCTTCTAGATCAACAGTTCGATTATCTTGAGCAGGACGATGTTGTGCGTGTAGGAGATGGTAGGATTCGCGTGCTGTATAGGGCGCTGTCGGATAGTAATAGTTTTTTGTTGACCGAAAGGTGCAACAACTACTGTCTGATGTGCTCGCAGCCGCCAAAAGACATCGATGATAGCTGGCTGCTCGACGAGGCTATGGAAGCGATCCGCTTGCTCCCGGCATCTACCAAAGAAATCGGAATTACGGGAGGCGAACCAACGCTATATGGACGCCGTTTTATAGATCTGTTGCACCTCGCAAAAAGTTATCATCCTCAAGCAGCTGTTCATGTGCTTTCCAATGGGCGGTACTTCATGGATCTTGACTTCTGCCGGGCTTATGCTGCCGTTAAACATCCTGATCTGATGGTAGGCATTCCGGTTTATTCCGCCGACCCTTCCGTTCATGACTATGTGGTTCAGGCTGAAGGTGCCTTTCAAGAGACTATTCTTGGCATTCTTAACCTTAAGCGAATGAAGCAGCGCGTCGAACTTCGCGTTGTCCTACATAAACAAACCATCGGTGGGTTAGTCCAGCTTGCAGAGTATATTGCCCGAAATCTCCTTTTTGTAGATCAAGTTGCGCTGATGGGATTGGAGATTATGGGCTTTGCGCGCGCGAACATACATGAACTTTGGATCGATCCAGCGGATTATCGCGATACCCTTAGCGAGGCTGTAGAAATTCTGCGGGCCTACGGAATTAAGACTGCCGTATATAATCATCCACTTTGTTTAATAAATTCCGATATAGAAGATGTTTACGTCAAATCTATCTCCGACTGGAAAAATGAATTTGCTGTCGAATGCGAATTATGTCTTCGTCAGCAAGATTGTGGAGGGTTTTTTTCGTCAGGTATAAAATATCGTTATAGCTCCAGTCTAAAGCCTTTTAAAAAAACAATACTTTCGAGTTCGTCTGATGCTGCGGTGTGAATTATTCGATATATAAATTAAGCAATAAACGCAGAGTGTGTTGTAGAAAGTCTTTTGGACGGGCCGCTCTTTCAAGTGGGAGGAAACGCGTGTAGCAACGACGCGCATAGGCGAATTTCTTCGCTCACGTTTTATAGAAAGGTCAAGGGTAGTGCTGCCGGCTTGGTCGCAAACTGTTTATGACCGGAGCGATCGAGTGCGCGAACAATTGAGCATGGCTGTGCCGATAGAAAAACCGGCGAGCTGACAGCGTGGAAGCCGACTCCAAACCGTCTGCGCCGGTCACGCTGCCAGCGTGCAGAGTCGAGAAGCCGGTGGCAATGTGAGCACTCAAAGCTGCAGAGGCCAATGACAACTGGTTGACCTCCCTTCCGTCCAACTGTAGATGCGGCGGGAGCAGGCGCTCAGCGCCCCCCCACCACCGGAAATATCGCGAACGCCAGGCACGCCGCCATCAGCACCAGCGACACCAGCGCCGCCCACTTCAGCGTGAACCGCTGGTGGTCCGCGAAATCGACGCCGGCCAGGCCGACCAGCAGGTAGGTCGAAGGCACCAGCGGGCTCAGCAGGTGCACCGGCTGGCCGATCAGGGAGGCGCGGGCCATCTCGACCGGGGTCACGCCGTACTGGCCGGCGGCTTCGGTCAGGATGGGGAGCACGCCGAAATAGAAGGCGTCGTTCGACATGAAGAAAGTGAAGGGCATGCTGACCAGCGCGGTGATTGGCGCGAAGTAGGGGCCCATCGCCGGCGGGATCACCGCCAGCAGGCTGCGCGACATCGCCTCGACCATGCCGGTGCCCTGCAGGATGCCGGTGAAAATGCCGGCCGCGAAGATCAGCGACACCACGGCCAGCACGTTGCCGGCATGGTTGGCCATGCGGCGGCGCTGCTCGGCCAGGTCGGGGTAGTTGATCACCAGGGCCAGGGCGAAGGCGATGATGAACAGCACCGGCAGCGGCAGCACGCCGACCACCAGGCAGACCATCAGCACCGTGGTGAGCAGGGCGTTGACCCAGCGCAGCTTGGGGCGGCGCACGTCTTCCTCGCCGGTCTCGTCGGGCGGCATGCGGCGGTCGTCCTCGTCCTCGACCAGGGCCGGCAGCACCTGGGCCGGCTGGCCGCCCGCGGTGCGGCCGGTCAGCAGCGAGAAGCCCAGGCGGCGGCGCTCCTTCATGCCCAGCCAGAAGGCGACGCCTATCAAACCGCAGATGGCGACCAGCATCGGGCCGACCATCGGGATGAAGACATCGCCCACGTCCAGGTGCAGCGCGCTGGCCGCGCGGGCGGTGGGGCCGCCCCAGGGCGTCAGGTTCATCAGACCGCTGGCGATCAGGGCCACGCAGGTCAGGTTCAACGGGTTCATCTTCAGCCGCTTGTAGAGCGGCAGCATCGAGGCCACGGTGATCATGTAGGTGGTCGATCCGTCGCCGTCGAGCGAGATGACCAGGGCCAGCACCGCGGTGCCGATCACGATCCGCAGCGGGTCGCCCTTCACCACGTGCAGGATGCGGTCGACGATCGGTTCGAACAGGCCGGCGTCGATCATCACGCCGAAGTAGAGAATCGCGAACATCAGCAGAATGCCGGTGGGCGCGATCTTCTTGATGCCGTCGAGCATCATCGGCCCCAGGCCGGCGTGAAAACCGCCGATCAGGGCGAAGCCGATCGGCACCAGCGTCAACGCGACCAGCGGCGAGAGCCGCTTGGTCATGATCAGGTACATGAATGTGATCACCATGCCGAAACCCAGAATCGTCAGCATGTCGTCAGTCCTTGCATGGTGTGTGTTCCCTCGAAAGCGAGCCCGGCGCGGGTGCGCCTCGGCGATGAGCCCCGAGGGTATGAACACAGCCTGTCGTGTCCATGTCACCCGGTACGGGGACAAACCCCATGAGGGAAAGTGCGTAGTGCCGACGAAGGCTCCGGCCGGAGCGGTGGCCTGATGCGCATCCTGCTCGTCGAGGACACGCCCGATCTGGCCGACGCGGTGCTGCGCTGCCTGCGCCGCATGGGCCATGCCGCCGACTGGCAATCCGACGGCCAGGCGGCCGACGGGCTGCTGGAGCACCACGCCTTCGACCTGGTGGTGCTCGACATCGGCCTGCCGCGGATGGACGGCACCGAGATCCTGGCGCGGATGCGCGGCCGGGGCGACAAGACGCCGGTACTGATGCTCACCGCCCGCGCCGACATCGAGGACCGGGTGGCCGCGCTCGACGGTGGCGCCGACGACTACCTGGGCAAGCCCTTCGATTTCCGCGAGTTCGAGGCCCGCTGCCGCGCCCTGCTGCGCCGGCCCCAGGGCCAGGCCGAGGCGGTGCTGCAGATCGGCCCGCTGGCGATCGACAGCGCCGCGCGCCGTGTCACGCTGTGTGGCCGGCGTGTGGACCTGCCCAAGCGCGAGTTCAGCCTGCTGGAGATCCTGGTCGGCCGGCTGGGCCGGGCGGTCACGCGCGAGGAGATCGCGGCCAAGCTCTTCGGCTTCGACGACGAGGCCGGGCCCAACGCGATCGACGTGTACGTGGGCCGCCTGCGCCGCAAGCTGGGCGAGGGCGCGCTGCGGATCACGACGGTGCGCAGCGTCGGCTACATCGCGGAGCCGTCGGCGGCCGGGGAGGGCGACCGGAACCGCCGAGGCGGCAACGGCGGCGCTGGCGGCGGCGGGCCGGTCGATCCCGCGGATGCGGGCTTCGGCGACGCGGAGGGCGGCGGCGGCCATGGGCATGGCGACGGCGGTGGTGGTGGCGACGGCGGCGCCAGCGGCGATGGCGACTGAGGCGCTGGCCGGTGCCGCACGGGCGCGGCCCGGCACCGGCGCCATCACCCACGGCTCGGTCCGCCGCCGGCTGCTGGGCACGCTGGGCGCGCTGTTCCTGGCCGCGATGGTGGTGCTGTCGGTCGCGGCCCAGGCCTGGGGCCGGCGTGCGGCCGACCAGTCGTTCGACCGGCTGCTGACCGCCTCGGTGCTGGCGATGGGCGACGCGGTGGGCTTCGACGGCACGCAGTGGGACATCGACCTGCCCTACGCCGCGCTCGACCTGCTGGCGATGGCGCCGGACGACCGCGTCTTCTACAGCCTGCGCACGCCGGCCGGCGCCCTGGTCACCGGCTACGACGACCTGCCCGCGCCGCCCGCCGCCCGGCGCCGCGAGGCCGAGCGCCGCGCCGCCGACGGCCCCGCCGCGCAGGACGCGACGCCGGTCTTCTTCGACGCGCCCTACCGGGGCGAGACGGTGCGCTTCGCCCTGGCCGGCCGCTGGGCCGCCGGGGCCGCCGACCAGGGCCGTGCCTGGCTGCAGGTGGGCCAGACCCGCCGGGCCCGCGACGCGGCCGCCGCCCAGACCGCCGGCATCGCCACCGCCGCGATCGCGCTGCTGACCGGCACGGCATTGCTGCTGTGCTGGTGGGGCGTGCGCCGCGCGCTGGTGCCCATCGCCCGGCTGGAGCACGAGATCGCCGGCCGCGCCGCCTCCGACCTGCAGCCGATCGCCACGCCGGTGCCCGCCGAGATGGCGCAGGCCGTGGGCGCGCTCAACCGCTTCATGGGCCGGCTGGCCGACAACCTGGACGCGCTGCGCGTCTTCATCGCCGACGCCGCGCACCAGATGCGCACCCCGCTCGCCGCGCTGCGCGCCCAGGCGCAGATGGCGGTCGACGAGCCCGATGCGGCCGCGCAGCGCCGCAGCCTGGTCGCCATCGAGCGCAATGCCGAGCGGCTCACCCGGCTGCTGAACCAGCTGCTGTCGGACGCCACCGTCGCCCACCGCGACACGCTGGGCCGGTGCGAGCCGGTCGATCTGCTGCGCACCGTGCGCGAGGCGTTGCGCGACGCGGTGCCCCGCGCCGATCCGCAGCCGGTGGTGCGGCTGCACTGCGACCTGCAGGCCGCGCCGATGCGGGGCGACGCGCTGATGCTGCGGGAGGCGATCAAGAACCTGGTCGACAACGCGCTCAAGCACGGGGTGCGGCGCGGCGCGGCCGGCAGCGTCGGGCCGGCAGCGGACGCGGTGCCTGCGGCCGCATCGCCCACCGCGGAAACCGTGGACCCGCACGACGCCGTACCGGCACCGGTCGCCGAGATCGACGTCACGCTGGCGCCGGCACCCGGCGGCGGCTGGAGCCTGTCCGTCGCCGACCGCGGCCCCGGCATCGCCGCCGACGAAATGCCCACGCTGTTCGAGCGTTTCGCCCGCGGACGCGACGCGGGCCCCGGCGGTGCGGGCCTGGGCATGGCCATCGTGCACCGGGTGGTGGAGCGCCACGGCGGCCGGCTGGCGCTGGAACCGCGCGAAGGCGGCGGGCTGGTCGTGCGGATGCAGTTGCCGGCGGCGGGCGGGGAGGGCGCATGAGCCGGGCGGCGCACCCGAGATGCAGCGGCGACCACGCGGACTGCGCCGTGCAGGGAGGGCCGGCACCGGCACCGGCTGCGGCCGGTTCGCTGACACGGCGTGCCCTCCTCGCCGGCGTCGGGAGCCTCGCGGCGGCCGGCGCAGGGCCCGGTGCCTGCTGGGCCATGTCGCCGGTCACCCCCGCCCGCGAGCCGCTGGAGGGCAGCGTGGTTCTGCTGCCCGCCCTGCGGCCCGCGGCGGACGGCGCACCCGCCCCCGCACTCGTGGTGGCGGGATCGACCGACCTGCCGGTCTTCGCGCCGGTGCTGCGCGACTACCAGCGGCTGCATCCGGAGGTGGCGATCCGCTACGAGGAGTTCTCCACCCGGGCGCTCTACCAGGAAGCCGCCGCCGGCCAGCCGCCGCACGCGCCGTCGCCGGTGGGTACCGCCGACCTGCTGGTCAGCAGCAGCATGGACCTGCAGGCGCGGCTGGCCAACGACGGCCATGCGCAGCCCCACCGGTCGGACGCGACCGACACGCTGCCCGCCTGGGCGCGCTGGCGCGACGAGGTGTTCGGCTTCAGCTACGAGCCGATGGTGATCGCCTACGACACCCGGCGCTTCACCAGCGCCACCGCGCCGGCCACCCACCGCCAGCTGCTCGACCTGCTGCGCGACCCGGCGCGGCCGCTGCAGGGCCGCATCGGCACCTACGACCTGCAGGCCAGCGGCATCGGCTACCTGGCCGCCACCCAGGACGCGCGGATCGACGGCAACGCCGGTGCGCTGCTGGCCGCGCTGGCCGACAACCGGGCGGTGCGGGCCGAGCACGCGTCGGCCCTGCTCGACCGGATCGCCGCCGGCACGCTGGCCCTGGCCTACAACGTGCCCGGCTCCTACGTGCAGGGCCGCATCGCGGCGGGCGCGCCGGTCGGCATGGTGCTGCCGCGCGACTACACCCTGGTGATCGCCCGCACCGCGCTCGTCCCGCGCACCGCACCGCATCCGGCCGAGGCGCGGCGCTTCCTCGATTACCTGCTCTCACCGCGCGGCCAGACGGTGCTGGCCCGCGAATCGCGCATCCTGCCGATCCGCACCGACGTGGAACGGGCGGCGCATCCCAGCGGCGCGCTGCGGCCGATCCCGCTCGGCCCGGGGCTGCTGGTCTACCAGGACCAGCGCAAGCGGGCACGGTTCCTGGAGGCCTGGAGCGCGGCCGGTGGGGCGGCGGTGCCGGCCTCCGCACCGGTGCGGTAGTCGCTATGAAATTGATAGCTGGTGGCCGACGTGCGGCGCCGGCTGCAGCCCTTTTCCTCTCGAAGATCGCCTGCCGGGCCGGCTGCGGCGCGCGCGCAAAAAAGCCCGCTGCACGAGCGGGCTGCGCGGGGTGCCGGGCCGCTCAGGCGGCGGCGGTCGGCAGGGTGCGCGGCGTGCTGGTCGCGCGGCCGCGGAAATCGGTCCAGCACTGGCGGGTGAAGTCGTAGAGCTTGCAGGCGCGGGCCGTCTGGAAGTACCACTTCCACGAGAAGCGCTGGATCACGATGCGGCCGGGCAGCAGCTGCTCCAGCAGCTTCTGCGCTTCCTTCAGTTTGTAGAGCGGGATGCTCATGTCCACGTGGTGGGCGGTGTGCTCCATGATGTGGTGCATCAGCGCGCCGATCTGCAGCGGGAAGGTCAGGTGCACCGTGGTCGAGACGAAGGGCTGGGCCTTGGCCCAGGCGGCGCGTTCGTCGTGCCACGAGACCTTGACGTGGGTGTGGTGCACATAGACCACGAAGCCGATCATCGCGAACCAGAACATCACCGGCACCACGAAGCCGGCCAGCAGCAGGCGCAGCACCGACTGGTCGGTGCCGAACGCGGTGGCGACCAGGCCGCCGATCCAGGCCAGCGCGAAGCCGGAGACCAGCAGGCAGTCCTTGGTGAAGATCGGGCGGTGCGTCGCGGCCTTGCGGTCGGGGAAGAACATCTTGTTCCACCAGATCTCGACCATGTAGTAGAGGCCCGGCGCCCAGCCGCTGCGGTAGAGCCGCTCCATGAAGCGGCGGGCCGGCGAGAGCTTCCGGTACTCGTCCTGCGTCAGAGGCGCCCAGACGAAATCGACGCCCTTGAGGTTGGTGAAGCCGTGGTGGACCACGTTGTGGCCCATGTCCCACAGGCTGTAGGGCGTGAGCGAGGGCAGGAACGCGATGCGGCCGATCCAGCGGTTCAGGCCCCGGTGCGAGGTCAGGCTCTGGTGGCAGCCGTCGTGGCCGATGATGAACAGGCGGCCGATCACGAAACCGGCGGCCAGGCCGCAGAGCAGCATCGCCCACAGCGGCTCGAAGGTGACGGCGCCGTACAGCGCGGCGCCGAACAGCGCGTAGTCCAGCACCAGCAGCGCGACGGCGCGCAGGGTGGAGCGCTGGCACAGCGGGATCAGCCACGAGCGGATCGTCTTGCGGTGCGGCAGCGGCGCGTCGGCGGCCAGGGGCTGCGGCAGCACCGGGGTGCTGGCGGCGTCGTCGGCGGCGGCGGCGGGAGGCGTGGCCGGGGCGGGTGCATCGGCGACGAAGCCGGTGTGCAGCTTGGGAGACAGGGGCGTCGGCATGGCGCGTTCGGAAGTGGAACTCATGGCGGAAGGCACAAGGCGGCGGGGTTGCTGGGGATGCCTGGCGGGCGCCGGGGGCGCCGCGTGGGTCCGGAGAGACGGGCGGCCGTGCGTCCGTCCGTGC
This sequence comes from Sphingomonas sp. NCPPB 2930, assembly GCA_042867185.1. Classification (GTDB taxonomy): domain Bacteria; phylum Pseudomonadota; class Gammaproteobacteria; order Burkholderiales; family Burkholderiaceae_C; genus Xylophilus. The sequence goes on from JBHZQV010000013.1 coordinate 42,206, forward strand.
GACCGGGATGGTAGCCGACGGCCCAAGGCAGACCTGTGACCAAGGTCAATCGCGGGGAATGCGCGCCACGGGCGTGGCGGCCCGGAGTTTCCGGGGGGTTACCGGCGGGGTCTGGGCGGCATGTGAGAATCTTCGCGAACCGCACACCCCGTGCCCACCCGAAAAGCAGGAGACTCCATGTCCGAACGCCAGCGCCGCGCCACCAAGATCGTCGCCACCCTCGGCCCCGCGTCCAGCGCGCCCGACATGCTGGAGCGGATGATCCGGGCCGGCGTCAACGTGGTGCGGCTCAACTTCAGCCACGGCCTGGCGCAGGACCACATCGACCGGGCCCGCCTGGTGCGCGAGGCCGCCCAGCGCGCCGGCCGCGAGGTGGCGATCATGGCCGACCTGCAAGGCCCGAAGATCCGCGTCGGCAAGTTCGCCGAGGGCCGGGTGCTGCTGGAGCAGGGCGCGCCCTTCGTGCTGGACGCCTCCCGCACCGAGCCGGGCGACATCGCCGGCGTGGGCCTCGATTACAAGGAACTGCCGCGCGACGTGAAGCCCGGCGACGTGCTGCTCCTCAACGACGGCCTGATCGTGCTGAAGGTCGAGCGGGTCCTGGGCGAGCAGGTGCACACCAGCGTCAAGATCGGCGGCGAGCTGTCCAACAACAAGGGCATCAACAAGCAGGGCGGCGGCCTGACCGCGCCGGCCCTCACTGCCAAGGACATGGACGACATCCGCACCGCGATGGCCTTCCAGGCCGACTACGTGGCGGTGAGCTTTCCGAAGAACGCGACCGACATGGAGATGGCCCGCCAGCTCTGCTACGTGGCCGGCGCCGAATTCCGCCACCGCCCGGGCCTGATCGCCAAGATCGAGCGGGCCGAGGCGATCCCCAAGCTCGAGGAGATCCTCAAGGTCAGCGACGGCATCATGGTGGCCCGCGGCGACCTGGCGGTCGAGGTGGGCAACGCGGCGGTGCCGGCGCTGCAGAAACGCATGATCAAGATGGCCCGCGAGCAGGACAAGTTCGTGATCACCGCCACCCAGATGATGGAGAGCATGATCACCAACCCGGTGCCGACGCGCGCCGAGGTGAGCGACGTGGCCAACGCGGTGCTCGACGGCACCGACGCGGTGATGCTCTCGGCCGAGACCGCCGCCGGCCGCTACCCGCTGGAGACCATCGTCGAGATGGCCGCCATCTGCTCGGCCGCCGAGGCGGCGGAAGACGTGGAGCTCGATGCCGACTTCACCGGCCAGACCTTCGGCCGCATCGACCAGTCGATCGCGATGGGTGCGCTCTTCACCGCCCACCACCTGGGCGCCAAGGCCATCGTCGCGCTGACCGACAGCGGCTCCACCGCCCTGTGGATGAGCCGCCACCGGATCCACGTGCCGATCTACGCGCTGACGCCCCGCGTCGCGACCCAGCGCAAGATGGCGATCTACCGCAACGTGCGCCCGCTGCTGATGGACAGCAGCACCGACCGCGACACCGCCTTGGCCGAGGCCGAGATGCACCTCAAGACCCGCGGCATCGTGCAGCAGGGCGACGTCTACGCGATCACCTGCGGCGAGCCGATGGGCGCGCCCGGTGGCACGAACATGCTCAAGGTTTGCCGGGCAGGGTGACTGAGGCCCCCCGGCTTTTCACTCCGCTGCCGCTGCGTGTCATTCGCCACCCCCTGAGGGGAGGCTCCGCCGAGTCCAGGGGTACCCTGGCCTGGATCAATCTGGCTCCCCCCGGCTTTTCACTCCGCTGCCGCTACGTGTAATTCGCCACCCCCTGAGGGGGAGGCTCCGCCGAGTCCAGGGAGACCCTGGCCTGGCGGGGGCTGGACGGGGCACGGGGCGGTGACCGTATTGGCCGGCGTCGTGGTATAGGCGTCGCGTTAGTCGAAGCGCAGGGATACGCCGGTGACGAACGAGGCGTCGCCTTTCTTGATGCCCACGCCGGGGTCGCTGTCGTAGCGGTAGTTCAGGCCGGCGGTCAGGTTGAGGGTGGGGGTCATCGCCACCGAGATGCCGGTTTCCAGGGCGCCGCGGTAGGCGCCGCGGTCGGTCAGGTTGGGGTAGACGGTGACCTTCTGGCGGATGCGGGTGGTGTTGGTGAGCCGGTGGCTCGATTCCTCGGCCATCACCAGCTCGGTGCGGCCGTATTCGGAGCGCACCTGGTCCAGCACCTCGGTGGGGGTGACGTACTTGTCCTGGGTGTAGCCCAGGCCGAGCGAGATGTCGAGGTTGTTCTCGTCGCCGCGGAGCATGTGGCGGCCGACGCCGCCCGCCAGCGAATACCGGTGGCCGATGTTGGAAGGCCGGTCGCGGATCAGGTCGATCGCGCCGAAGCTGAAGCTGTTGCGCGAGATGTCGCGGTTGTACTGCGTGCCGAGCGAATAGCGCTGGGCCGATTTGCTGCCGTTGGCCTGGCCGTAGTTGAGCTGGCCGCGGGCGATGAGCTTGTCGTGTTCGGTGACCCGGGCCGCCTCGCCGCTGGCGTTGATCGCGGTGGTGTCGCTGTTGCCCTTGGTGGCGTTGCCGCCGGCGCTGAACAGGTAGCGCCACTCGCCGTCGGGTTTCAGCGTGACCTGTGCCCAGGTGGCGGCGGGCAGGCAGGCGGTGGCCGCGGCGCAGGCGGCCAGCGTGATGACGCGGAACTTCAAATCGGACTCCTTCCTCGGTTTCGGGCCCGCAAACGCGCAGCACCCGACTCTCTCATGGTGCACTGCAACAGGCCCCGGGTTCCCGCCGGCAGATGTGCCAGTTGTATCAAGGTGATAACACTGTGCGGCGGCATCGTCCCTACAGTGCCCCAACGGCCCCGTCGGGCCACGGTGCGCGCCGACACCGTATTTTCCCTCGGCAGATGAACCGTTCATGAACCCGGACCCTCTCGACTCCCCCGCCCGCCGGGCGGGCCTGCTGGCGGCCGCGGCCACGCTGCTGTCGGCCTGCAGCGGTGCCCAGGTGCTCGACCGGCTGGTGCCGCGCAGCGGCTACCGGCTGCAGCCCGGCATCGCCTACGGCCCCGATCCGCGCCAGAAGCTCGACGTGTACCGGCCGCCCGAAGGCGCCCGCACCGGCGGCACGCCGCCGCCGATCGTCGTCTTCTTCTACGGCGGCACCTGGACGATGGGCGAGCGGGCCGACTACCGCTTCGTCGGCGAGGCACTGGCCGCGCACGGCGCGATCGCGGTGGTGCCCGACTACCGGCTGAGCCCCGGCGTCCGCTACCCCGAATTCGTGCGCGACAGCGCCCGGGCGGTGCGCTGGGCCTTCGACCATGCGGCCGAGATCGGGGGCGACGCCGCCGACATCGTGCCGATGGGCCACAGCGCCGGCGGCTACAACGCGGCGATGCTGGCGCTCGATCCGCGCTGGCTGCAGGAGGCGGGCCTGGCGCCGCGGCAGCTCAAGGGCTGGATCGGCCTGGCCGGCCCCTACGACTTCCTGCCGATCGACAACCCCGACGCGCAGGTCGCCTTCGACTGGCCCCGCACCCCGGCCGATTCCCAGCCCCTGGCGCATGCCTCTTCCGCCGCGCCCCGCACCCTGCTGGTCGCCGCCGACACCGACAGCGTGGTCAACCCGCGCCGCAACACCTTCGCGATGGCCGAGAAACTGCAGGCGGCGGGCGTCGACGTGACCTTGCGCCACTACGGCCGCATCAACCACGTGACGCTCGTCGGCAGCCTGGCCGCGCCGCTGCGCTGGCTGGCGCCGGTGCAAGCCGACGTGCTGGCGTTCCTGGGCCTGCCGCCCGCCTGACCCGGTCGCAGGCCGTGTCGGGGGCTTGGCGGTGTTCGCTGACAGCCGGCCGGGACGCCCGCCGCTAAAATCCGGAGGTTACCGTCCGGTTACCGCGCCGTCTGCCGGCTGCGGGCCGCCGGCCTCCAACCCCTACTTTGGATCACCACCATGGCATTAGTCTCGATGCGAGAGTTGCTCGACCACGCCGCCGCGAACGGCTACGGCATTCCGGCCTTCAACGTCAACAACCTCGAGCAGGTACAGGCCGTGATGGAAGCCGCCAAGGAAACCGGTGCGCCGGTGATCCTGCAGGCCAGCGCCGGCGCCCGCAAGTACGCCGGCGAGGCGTTCATCAAGCACCTGATCCAGGCCGCCGTGGAGCAGTACCCGAACATCCCGCTGGTGATGCACCAGGACCACGGCCAGAGCCCGGCCATCTGCCAGGGCGCGATCGACCTGGGTTTCTCTTCGGTGATGATGGACGGCTCCTTGCGTGAAGACGGCAAGACCCCGGCCGACTTCGACTACAACACCGACGTGACCCGCAAGGTCGTCGAGATGGCGCACAAGTACGGCGTCACCGTCGAAGGCGAACTGGGCTGCCTGGGCAACCTCGAGACCGGCGACGCCGGCGAGGAAGACGGCATCGGCGCCGACGTGAAGCTCGACCACAGCCAGATGCTGACCGATCCGGAAGAAGCCGCCGCCTTCGTCAAGGCCACCCAGCTGGACGCGCTGGCCATCGCCATCGGCACCAGCCACGGCGCCTACAAGTTCAGCCGCCCGCCCACCGGCGACATCCTGGCCATCTCGCGCGTCAAGGAAATCCATGCCCGGATTCCCAACACCCACCTGGTGATGCACGGCTCGTCCAGCGTGCCGCAGGACCTGCTGGCCATCATCAACCAGTACGGCGGCAAGCTGAAGGAAACCTACGGCGTGCCCGTCTCGGAAATCCAGGAAGCGATCAAGTTCGGCGTGCGCAAGATCAACATCGACACCGACATCCGCCTGGCGATGACCGGCGCGGTGCGCAAGTTCCTGTTCGAGAACCCCGACAAGTTCGATGCCCGCGAATGGTTGAAGCCCGCCCGCGAGGCCGCCAAGCAGATCTGCAAGCAGCGCTACATCGAGTTCGGCTGCGAAGGCCAGGGCGCCAAGGTCAAGGGCGACAGCCTGCAGGTCGTCGCCGCCAAGTACGCCAAGGGCGAACTGGCGCAGGTCGTCCAGTAATGCCCGCGGGGCCCGCCGCCCGGCGGCCCCTGTGGCGATAATCCACCAGCCCGCCGCGTCTTGGCGGGCTTTTTTCTTGCCGTGCCGACCATGACCGCTACCGCCCTCCACACCTCCGCCCTCAACTCCCTGCCGCTGCTGGCCCGCGGCAAGGTGCGCGACAACTACGCCGTCGGCGACGACCGCATCCTGATGGTCGCGAGCGACCGGCTCTCGGCCTTCGACGTGATCATGGGCGAGCCGATCCCCGGCAAGGGTGAGCTGCTGACGCAGATGGCGCTGTTCTGGTTCGACCGGCTGGGCGACATCATTCCCAACCACCTGACCGGCGACGCGCCCGAGAGCGTGGTGAGCGCCGCCGAGGTGCCGCAGATCACCGGCCGCTCGATGCTGGTCCAGCGGCTGAAGCCCATTCCCGTCGAGGCGGTGGTGCGCGGCTACCTGGCCGGCAGCGGCTGGCAGGAGTACCAGGCGTCGCAGTCGGTCTGCGGCGTGCCGCTGCCGGCCGGTTTGAAGAACGCCAGCCCGCTGCCCGAGCCGATCTTCACCCCCGCCGCCAAGGCCGCGATGGGCGAGCACGACGAGAACATCACCTACGAGCAGGTGGTCGGGACGGTCGGCCCCGACCTGGCCGCCCAGATCCGCGACGTGAGCATCGCCATCTACAAGAAGGCCGCCGCCATCGCCCGCGAGAAGGGCATGATCATCGCCGACACCAAGTTCGAGTTCGGCCTGGACCCTGCGGGCAAGCTGGTGCTGATGGACGAGGTATTGACGCCCGATTCGTCCCGCTACTGGCCGGTGGAAGGCTACGACGCGGCCTTCGCCGCCGGCACCAATCCGCCGAGCTACGACAAGCAGTTCGTGCGCGACTGGCTGGAGGCGGTGCGCATCCACGGCAAGGCCTGGGACAAGACCGCGCCGGCACCGCGCCTGCCGCAGGACGTGATCGAGAAGACCGCCGCCAAGTACCGCGAAGCGCTGGAACGGCTCACCGCCTGAGTAAACCGCTGCCGGCCGGCTGCCGAAGCCGGCCACCAGCTATCGTTTCAGGAGCGTGACGCCGCCGTGGCGGCCCGGGTGTCGTGCCCCCGCTGCCGCAGCGACGCGGCCAGCGCCACCAGGGCCAGCAGCACCAGCAGGCCGCCGTAGCCCAGCGCGGTGGTCTTCAGCCCCACCCGGCCGGCGCCCAGCCCGGCGGCGATGGCGGGGATCGCGAAGGCCAGGTAGCTCAGCACGAAGAAGCTGGCCATCAACCCCGCCCGCTCGTGCGGCGCCGCCAGCGGCACCAGGCTGCGCACCGCGCCGTTGAACCCTGCGCCGAAGCCCAGCCCCGCCACCAGCGTGCCGCCGAAGAAGGCCCAGGCCGCGTGCGCCTGCACGCCCGCCAGCGTCACCGCCAGGCCCGCCGCCAGCGTGGCCGCGCTGCCCAGCAGCACCGCGCGCGGCGACCGCGACTGCACGAAGACGATCGCCACCGCGCCGCTGGTCACCAGCGTCGCGATCAGCGCGCCGCCCACCACCGGCGATGCGCTGTCGGTCACCTGCCGGGCCAGCGTCGGCCCCAGCGACAGGTAGAAGCCGCCCAGCGCCCAGCCCGCGGTGTTGAGCGGCAGCACCCGCCACAGCGTGGCGCGCGCGGCGGCCGGCACCTCGACCTGCGGCCGCAGCGAGCGCCAGACGCCGGGGCGCGGCGCCACCGGGTCGGGCAGCCACCAGGCCGCCAGCGTCTGCAGCGCCAGCACCGGCAGCAGCAGCTCGAACACCAGGTGCGTCGGCCGGCCCGCGTACTGCACCAGCAGCCCGGTGCCGAGCGCGCCCAGGCCCATGCCCAGCATCGGCGCCACGCTGTTGAACAGGGCGCCGCGCCGGGGGTGCAGGTCGAGCAGCATCGCGCTCAGGGCACTGGTGGCGATGCCGGTGGCCAGGCCCTGCACGATGCGCGCCGCGAACAGCCAGCCCACCGAAGGCGCCTGCCAGAAGAGCGCTACCGAGACGATCTCCAGCACCAGGGCCAGCACGATCACCGTGCGCCGCCCCAGGTGGTCGGACAGCGAGCCGAACAGCAGCAGCGCCGCCAGCAGCGCGAACGCGTAGCTGGCGAACACGGCGGTCAGCATCGCCGCCGAGAACCCCCAGGCCTCGCGGTACAGCCCGTAGAGCGGCGAGGGCGCGCTCGACGCCGCCAGGAAGCAGACGACGACCGAGACGGTCAGCACGAACGCGCTGCGCGGCGGCAGGTGCCGGCGGGTGGCGGGCAGGGTGGGAAGAGGGAGCGTCATCGCAGGACCCCGCGCCAGATGAACGGCTGTAGCACCCGCGCCGTGCCGGTCGCGGGCGGGCCGGTCAGCTCAGCACGACCGAACTGAGGCGGCGGCGGTAGGTCGCCACGACCGGATCGTCGGGCGGGATCTGGCCGTCGGCCACCTTGGGCTTCGGCGGCTCGATCACGTCGAGCGCCGCGATGTAGGTCTTGCGGGCGGCGTCTTCGTTCCAGGACTTGTCGCGCATCAGGATTTCGAGCAGCTCGTCCATCGCCGCCGTCCACTGCTGCCGGGCGATCAGCAGGCGGGCGCGGTCGAAGCGGGCCTCGAAATCGCGCTTGTTGGCGGCGATCCTGGCATCGACATCGGCCGTGGCCGGCGCTGGATGCGGACCACCTGCTGCGAAATCGATAGCATCCATCCAACGCTGCAGAGAATCGAAGCGGCGCACCTGGGCCGTCCTTGCGATCACCGGCGCGAAGGCCACCTTGGCATCGTCGGTGCGGCCCTGCTGCAGCAGCAGCTTGACGTAGTCGAAGCGGGCGTCGTCGTTGGCCGGGTCGGCGGCCACCGCATGCTGGAGCTTTTCCAGGGCGGTCTCGGTGTCGCCCTCGGCCAGCGCGTCCTGGGCGGCGTCTTCCTCCTGCTCGGCCAGGGCTTCCTCGGCGCTCGGCACGTGCTTGTCGAGGAATTCGCGGATCGTCGCCTCGGGCTGGGCGCCGACGAAGCCGTCGACCGGCTGGCCGCCGACGAACATCACGCAGAACGGGATGCTGCGCACGCCGAACATCTGCGAGAGCTGCTGCGAGATCTGCGGCACCTTGTCGGCGTCGAGCTTGGCCAGGGTGAAGCGGCCGGCGTAGTCGGTCTCCAGCTTCTCCAGCACCGGGCCCAGCTGCTTGCAGGGGCCGCACCATTCGGCCCAGATGTCCAGCAGCACCGGCCGGGTCATCGAGCCGTCGATCAGTTCGGACTGGAAATTCTCAAGGGTGATATCGATCATGGAAGCCAGGTGAACGCCTAAAAGTAAAATTCAAGGTTGCATCAATCGCGGACGGCGCAGACCGCTCCCTCTATGACACCCCTCTCCATTGGCGTGGTCATGGGTTCCAGCTCCGACTGGGACACCATGCAGCACGCGGTTCAGATTCTCCAGCAATTCGGCGTGCCGCATTCCGCGCGCGTCGTCTCGGCGCACCGCATGCCCGACGACATGTTCGCCTACGCCGAGGCGGCCACCGCCCAGGGCCTGGCCGCGATCATCGCCGGCGCGGGCGGCGCGGCCCATCTGCCGGGCATGCTGGCCGCCAAGACCACCGTGCCGGTGCTGGGCGTCCCGGTGGCCAGCCGCCACCTGCAGGGCGTCGATTCGCTGCACAGCATCGTGCAGATGCCCAAGGGCATTCCGGTGGCCACCTTCGCCATCGGCGCGGCCGGCGCGGCCAACGCGGCGCTGTTCGCGGTGGCGATGCTGGCGGTGGGCGATCCGGCGCTGCGCGCGAAGCTCGACACCTTCCGGGCCGAGCAGACCGCCGCGGCCCGGGCGATGGCGCTGCCGCCCGCGGGCTCCCCCGCATGACCGATGCATCCGCACCGCTCGCCGCGGCCGACGATGTCGCCTGCCCCGTGGTTCTGTCGCTGCCCGGCGTGGTGCCGCCTCCCGACGGCGCCGGCGCCGTGGCGGCGCCCGCCGGCCAGGCCGGCACCACCCTCGGCGCCGAGATCGAGGCGGTGCTGCACGGCCTGGCCGACACCCGGCCCGGACCGGCCCCCGCGGGCGCCGCGCCGGGCAACCCGGCCGGCAGCCATGCCGAGGTGACGCTGGGGGTGGTGGGCGGCGGCCAGCTCGGCCGGATGTTCGTGCACGCCGCCCAGGCCATGGGCTACTTCACCGCGGTGCTCGACCCCGATCCTTCCAGCCCCGCCGGCCGGGTCAGCCACCACCATGTGCAGACCGGCTACCTCGACGCGGACGGCCTGGCGCAAATGGCGCACCTGTGCGTCGCCGTCACCACCGAGTTCGAGAACGTGCCCGCCGCCGCGCTGGCCACCCTGGCCCGCAGCCTGCCGGTGGCGCCGGCCGCGTCGGCCGTCGGCATCGCGCAGGACCGCGCGGCCGAGAAGGCCCACTTCGACCGCTGCGGCGTGCCGTGCGCGCCCTACGCGCTGATCGAGACGCCCGAGCAGCTGGCCGCGGTCGGGGCGCATCTGCTGCCCGGCATTTTGAAGACCGCCCGCATGGGCTACGACGGAAAGGGCCAGGCCCGGGTGGTCGACCGCGACGCGCTCACCGCCGCCTGGGCGCAGCTGCAGCACGTGCCCTGCGTGCTGGAGAAGATGCTGCCGCTGGCCGCCGAATGCTCGGTGATCGTGGCGCGCGGCGCCGACGGCACCGTCGTGCACTTTCCGGTGCAGCGCAACCTGCACCGCGACGGCATCCTGGCCGTCACCGAAGTCCATGAGGGCAACATCGACCCGGCCCAGGCGCGGCAAGCCGTCGATGCTGCGACATCGATCGCACACGGCCTGGGCTACGTCGGCGTGCTCTGCGTCGAGTTCTTCCTGCTGCAGGACGGCCGGCTGGTCGTCAACGAGATCGCGCCCCGGCCGCACAACAGCGGCCACTACACGATCGACGCCTGCGACAGCTCGCAGTTCGCGCTGCAGGTGCGCACCATGGCCGGCCTGCCGCTGGCCGCGCCCCGCCAGCACAGCCCGGCGGTGATGCTGAACCTGCTGGGCGACCTGTGGCAGCTGCCGCAGGTCGAGGTCCAGGTGCTGCCCGCGCAGCGGACGCCGGCCTGGGACCGGGTGCTGGCGCTGCCCGGCGCCCACCTGCACCTCTACGGCAAGCATGCCGCGGTGCCCGGCCGCAAGATGGGCCACCTGACCTTCACCGCCGCCACCGCCGTGGCCGCGCGCGCGGCGGCGCTGGAGGCCTGCGCCATCCTGGGCATCGCGCCCTTCTGAGCGCCGTGCGCGGCGCCATCCTTTCCTGTGACCAGCACCCCATGATCCTCGACGGCCACGATCCCGCCGCGGTCGCGCAGGCGGCCGACATCCTGGCCGCCGGCGGCCTGCTCGGCATGCCGACCGAAACCGTCTACGGCCTGGCGGCCGACGCCACCCGCGCAGACGCGGTGGCGGCCATCTTCGCCGCCAAGGGCCGGCCGAGCGACCATCCGCTGATCGTGCACGTGGCGCCCGCGGGCCCCGGCCAGGCGATGCCGCCGGGCGTGGACCATTTCGCGGTCGACGTGCCGGCCTTCGCGCAGCGGCTGATCGCCGCCTGCTGGCCCGGCCCGCTGACGCTGATCCTGCCGCGCCGGCCCGGCGTGGCCACCGCCTCGGCCGGCGGGCACGCCACCATCGGCCTGCGCTGCCCGTCGCATCCGGTGGCGCAGGCGCTGCTGGCGGCGTGCGCCGCACGCGGCGTGGCCGGCGTGTCGGCGCCCAGCGCCAACCAGTTCGGCCGGGTCAGCCCGACCACCGCCGCCCATGTGGCCGCCGAGTTCGATGCCGGCCTGGCGGTGCTCGACGGCGGGCCCTGCGCCGTGGGCATCGAATCGACCATCATCGATTGCTCCCGCGGCGTGCCGGTGCTGCTGCGGCCGGGTGCCGTCACCCGCACCCAGGTCGAGGCGGCCTGCGGCATGGCCCTGGTCGAGCCCGATGCGCTCGATGCGCCGTCGCCCCAGGCGTCGGGCACGCTGGAGGCGCACTACGCGCCGCGCGCCAAGGTACGGCTGATGAACGCAAAGGCCCTGCAGACCGGGCTCGACCTGCTGGGGCCCGAGGCCGCGCACCTGGCGGTGTATGCCCGCGCCGAGGTGGTGCCGCGCTCGGCCAGGGTGCTGGTGCGCCGCATGCCCGACGATGCCGAGGCGGCCGCCCAGCAGCTCTTCGCCGCGCTGCGCAGCTTCGACGACCAGGGCGTGCGCCTGATCTGGATCGAGACCCCGCCCGACACGCCCGCCTGGGAAGGCGTGCACGACCGCTTGCGCAGGGCCGCCGCTTCGGCCTGAAACACCCCCTCCGGCGGTCGCCGACCGCCGGTCGCTACACTCCCCCCACATTTCTGGAGAGATTCCCATGACAGCAAATTGGTTGCGCCGCACTGCCGTGCTGGCCGCGTGCGCATCGGCGGCCCTGCTCGCCGCCTGCGGTTCGAGCACCGTGGAGTCGGCGGTCTCGCCCACCCGTTTCGTCGCGTTCGGCGACGGCCTGAGCGACCTGGGCCAGAACGGCTCGCGCTACACCGTCAACGACGGCAGCACCAACATCTGGACCCAGCAGCTCGCCGCCAGCTACGGCAAGACGCTCACCACCGTCGCCGCCGGTGGCACCAGCTACGCCACCGGCAACGCGCGCATCGCGCTCAAGCCCGACGCGGCCGGCAGCAACACCACCCGCACGGTGACCGAACAGGTGGATGCCTTCCTGGCCACGAACACGATCAGCCCGACCGACGTGCTCGTCATCAGCGGCGGTACGTCCGACGTGCTGGCCAACTACGCCGCGTTCCAGGCCGGCACCATCAACAGTGCCCAGTTCCTCGCCAACATGGCCACCGCCGGCCAGCAGCTGGCGGCGCAGACCCGCCGCCTGGTGACGGCCGGTGCCCGCTACGTGGTCGCCAGCGGCACCTACGACCTGAGCCGCTCGCCCCTGGCCATCGGCCGCGCCAGCACCGACATCCTGGGCCAGGCCAGCACCGAGTTCAACAAGGGCCTGCTGCTGAACATCGCCGACCTGGGCAGCAACGTGCTCTACGTCGACGCCGCGTTCTACTACAACCTGCTGACCGGCCTGCCCGGCAACTACAGCCTGAACGACGGCACCACCTCGGTCTGCACCTCGGTCGATGCCGGCGCCGGCATCGGTACCGGCAACGGCCAGGTCAGCTCGGCCCGCTGCAACACCGGCACGCTGAAGGCCGGCCTGGACTACGCCAAGTACGTGTTCGCCGACAGCGTGTACTTCACCCCGCAGGCGCAGCGGCTGTTCGGCACCTACGCCTACGATCGCCTCCGTACGAGGTTCTGAGCGCCCCCCGGCTGCTCACGGCGCTGCCGCGCCGTGCAGTTCGCCACCCCCTGAGGGGGAGGCTCCGCCTGGGCCAGGGGGAGCCTGGCCCGGCTGGGGCTGGGGAAGGCAGGGCGGTTGCGGCTGATCGTCGAGGCGCTGGGTTTCGGCGGGTTGGGTTGTTGCGTTTTCATCGCCGTGTTGCCAGGTCCGAGCGGCAGGGCGATGCCCCCCGGTTCAAGGTTCAGCGGCGTACGAGTCGCTCCATGTGTGTCGTCGGCTATCGGCTTCGACGAAAGAAAACCCCCGCAGGGCTCGCGCCCTGCGGGGGTTTTCGTTTGGGGCGCCGGTGGCCGGCGCGGGGGTCAGAAGCGGTAGGCGGCGGCGACCGTCAGCACCACGGGGCGGAACTTGATGTCGATTTCGCGGGCGGCGCCGGCGGTGGTGGCGATCAGGTGGGTCTTGACCTTGGCGGTGGCCAGCGAGGTGTGGATCGACCAGCGCTCGTTGATCTTGTAGTCGAGGCCGACCTGCGCGGCCAGGCCCCACGAGTCCTCCAGCTCCAGCCGGGTGGGGCCGCCGTTGAGGCCGTTGCCGGCGGCGGTCGAGGTGCGCTTGTCGAAGTTGGTGTAGTTCACGCCGACGCCGACGAAGGGGCGCCAGGTGTTGGTCGACGGGCCGAAAGCGTAGTTGACGAACAGCGTGGGCGCCAGCTGCCGCACCATCGCCACCGTCTGGCCGTTGTAGCCCTGCACGTTGGCGGGCAGGCTGGACGACAGCTGGGCCGTGACCGGATGGGTGGGCGGGTAGCCCATCGCCAGCTCGACCTCGATGTTGTCGTCGAGTGCGCGGGCCACCGAGAAGAAGGTAGTGTATTTGTCCTCCACCTTCAGGCTCACGCCCGAGGGCGGGCCGGGCAGCAGCGGGCCGGTGGCCTGCGAGGCGCTGGAGCGCGGCGCGATGTGCGTCAGGCCGGCCCGGACCGTCCAGGCGGTGGAGGGCGTGGGCGACGACAGCGAGGCGAGGAAGGACGCGCCGGCGCTGTCCTGGGCCAGCGCCGCGCCGGCGGTGGCCAGCAGGGCGCCTGCGGCGGCGAGGGATGCGATCTTGTGCATGGTGGGAATGCTCCTGGAATCGGGTTGCGGTGCGGAGCGGATCAGACGCCGGCGGCCAGCACCTGCTGGAAGAAGCCGCGGGCCGCCGCGTTGCAGAACGGCGGCACCAGCGAGCCGTGGTAGGCCGAGGTGACGGCCGCCGCACCGTTGGCGGCGGTGGCGGCCTTGGCCTGCGCGAAGCCCGCCTTGGCCGCGGCGAACGGATCGGCGGCGCTGGTCGGCGCGGTTTCCAGGTCGAGCACCGTCAGTGCGCTGGCGGGCAGGCCGCGGGCGCTGAAGAAGCCGGCCGTGGCACGGGTGCTCTCGAAGTTCACCGTCGGGTCGTTGGCACCGCCGCAGAAGAAGGTGGGGCGGTTCGGCACGAAGGTGCGCAGGTCGTTGGCCACGGCCGCCTTGCGGAAGCCGGTGGTCGGTGCGCAGGCCAGCGGCGCGGTGCTGGCGCGCGAGGCGGCCGTCGGCGGGAACGCGTTGCCGGGGCAGGCGTTGCGCAGCGTGTCGGCCGCGTTGGCGGTGAGGAAGGTCTGCTTGAGCAAATTGTTGGCGCCGTAGAACGGCGCGAACGCCGCCGTCGCCGGGCCGGGCACCGCGTTGGCCGGGTACAGCGCCAGCTGCGGCAGCCGGCCGGTCGAGAACAGGGCGGACGAGGACGAGGTGCTCGGCAGCAGCGTCTCGATGCCGGTGGCGTACTGCGCCTCGTAGATGTCGCCCGGCGCGCTGTAGAGGTTGCCGAACTGCTTCTGCCAGCTGGTGGTGATCAGCGGCAGGAACACGGTGCTGCCGAGCGCCGGCGCGCCCAGGGTGCCGTAGTCGAGCAGCAGGCTGATGGCCGACGGTGCCGACAGCGGTGCCGACGCGGTGACGGTCTGGCCGGCGGCCTGCATCGCGCGCTGGGTGGCCAGGGCCACGTAGCCGCCCTGCGAGTAGCCGGTGATCAGCAGCTTGCCCGAGTCGGTCGCGCCGCCGAGGGCCGGCAGCGCCTTGCGGGCGGCGCTCAGCGAGTCGATCATGTCCTTCGACTGCTGGTCGGCGTTCAGGTAGGGGTGGTAGGCCAGCTTCGAGATCTCGTAGCCGGCGTAGTTGGGCGCCACCACGATGAAGCCCTGGGCCGCGTACAGCGCCGCGATCAACGAGCCTTCGCTCGCGCCGGGGCGGGTGCTGTCGGTGATGTCGGCGATGTTGTAGGCCTTGTCGGTGGTGGTGCCGTGGGCGTACAGCACGATCGGGCGGCCGCCGGCGCAGGCCGGGTCGGTGCCGGTCGGGACCATCAGCGCGCCCGAGGCGTTGGTCGCTTCGTTGGCGCCGCCGACGGTGCCGTACTGGATGTAGTGGAAATTGACACCGCACTTCGGCGCGCCGGCCACCTGCAGCAGCTGCTTGCCGGCGGTGGTTTGGTTCAGGCGCGCGTTGAACTCGGCCGCGGTGAGGGCGGTGACCCGCAGCGGCGGGTTGAAGGCCAGGGAACCGCGTGCGCCGCTGTTGTCGACCGTCTCGGAGCCGCCGCTGTCGGAGCCACCGCCGCAAGCGGCGAGCAGAACGGCGGCACTGGTGATGGCCAGCACGTGGTGTGTTTTCATCGGCATTTCCTGGTGGTTGTCTGGATAAAAGAACGGTCGTTCTATTTGCGCTCGGCCGATGGTAGTCAGCTCTGCATCCCAGGGCCACGGGGTTACTACGGAGTGATGCCGCGCCGCGGTGGCGGGCGGGTGCCGCGAGGATGTGCCGTGCGGGGAAGGAAGCGCCGCCGCGCCCCCGGAACAGCGAAGAAACCTGCCGCCGGGTGACGGCAGGCGTGCGGCGGCGTGGGCGGGATCAGCCGCCCTGGGCCAGCACCTGCTGGAAGAAGCCGCGGGCGACGGCATTGCAGAACGGTGGCACCAGGGTGTCGTGGTAGTCCCGGGTGACAGCGGCGTCACCATGGTTGCGCTTCCTCGCGGCCTTGGCTTTGCGGAAGCCCGTCTTGGCGGCGGCGTACGGGTCGCTGGCACCATCGACGGGGGCTTCCAGGTCGAGCATCTGCAGCGCGTCGGCCGACATGCCGCGGGTCTTGAAATAGCCCGCCGTGGCCCGCGTGCTTTCGAAGTTCACCGTGGGATCTTCGGCTCCGCCGCACAGAAGCGTCGGGCGGTTCGGCAGGTAGGTCCGCAGATCGTTGGCCACGGCCGCGCGGCGCAGGCCGCTGGTGGGTCCGCATGCCAGTGGCGAGCCGCTGCTGCGCGACGCCTCGGTCGGCGGGAACGCGTTGCCCGGGCAAGGGTTGCCCTGGATGTCCGACGCATTGGCCGTCAGGAAAGACTGCTTCAGCAGGTTGTGGTCTGCATAGAAAGGCGCGAAGTCGCTCGACGCCGGGCCGGGCTGTGCGTTGGCGGGGTAGAGCGCCAACGGGGGCAGCTTGCCTTCCTGGAATATCTGGGAGAGCGACTTGGTACTGGGCAGCAGCGTCTCGATGCCACGGGCGTACTCGGCTTCGTAGACTTCGCCGGTGGAATGGTAGAGGCTGCCGAATTGTTTCTGCCAGCTGGTCGTGATCAAGGGCAGGAACACGGTGCTGCCCAGGTTCGGTGCGCCCAGCGTGCCGTAGTCCAGGATCAGGCTGATCGCGGACGGTGCGGAGAGCGCGGCCACCGCGGTGACGGGCTGACCTGCATTCTGAAGCGCGCGCTGTGTGGCCAGTGCCACGTAGCCGCCTTCCGAATAGCCGGTGATCAGCAGCTTGCCGGAATCGCTGACGCCTTGCAGAGTGCGCAGTGCGTTGCGGCCGGCCGCCAGGGCGTCGATCATGTCGGCGGATTGTTGCTCGGCGTTCAGGAAGGGGTGGTAGCCGAGCGTGGAGCTACCGTAGCCGGCGTAGTTGGGTGCCACGACGATGAAACCCTGTGCCGCATACAGCGCGGCGATCTCCTGGCCTTCGTCCCCACCGGGCAAATCAGGATGGCGCACGTTCGCGATGTTGTAGGCCTTGTCGGTCGAGGTGCCGTGGGCGTACAGCACGATCGGGCGTGCGCCGCGGCAGCTGGGGTCGGATCCGGTCGGCACCATCACGGCGCCGGTGGCGTGGGTGGATTCACGGGCACCGCCGACGGTCACGTACTTGATGGTATGAACATCGACGCCGCAACGCGATTTGCCGGCCAGCGCACGCTGTTGCTGGAGGTCCGACTCGGGTGGCAGGCCGTCTTCCAGGGTGGTGGCCGTCAGCGACGCGGTTTGAACCGGTGCATCGACCAGGGTGCCGCGCGTGGTGCCGGTATCGGTTGCGCGCAGCTCGGTCGTGCCGCCGTCGCCTCCTCCCCCGCAGGCGGTCAATAGAACCGCAGTACTTGCAATGGCGATAGCCGACAGAATATGCGTTTTCATTAATATTTTCCTGATTTTATTAGCCCTACGGTCATGCGCGAAGCAACGGACCGTCCCATTGCCGGATATACCGGCGGATTCGAGAATACTATGGGCGACTCGGCAGGCGGGAAAAATTTACAGATGAATATCGAATATCTTCATGCCGCGATCGGTATAATCCAAAGTGTGTTGGCGGAATAATGGATATATAAGCCCAGATTTAATTCTGTCGTGCGGTCCAATCCACCAATGCATCTAAGGCCGGCCGCGTAGCGCCAGCATTGGGATGGTTGACGATGGCCACCAGCACGAAGCGCCGGCCGTCGTCGGCGTGGACGAAGCCGGCGATCGCCTGCACGTCGCGCAGGCTGCCTGTCTTGAGGTGGGCGCTTCCGCTGCGGGCCTTGCTGCGGCGCAAGGTGCCGTCGAGGCCGACCACCGGCAGCGAGGCCACCAGGTCGGGCATCGACGGCGACAGCCAGGCGGTCTGCAGCATCCGCGCCAGACCCTGGGCGGTGATGCGGGCGTCTCGGCTCAGGCCCGCCCCGTTGTCGGCGGTGGGCGGCGGCTCCGACGTACCGAAGCGGCTGCGCCACCACTGTTCCAGCACCGCCCGCGAGGATTCGAAGCTGCCGGTGCCGCGCGCCTGCAGCGACAGCGTCAGGAAGAGCTGCTGCGCCATCACGTTGTTGCTGAACTTGTTGATGTCGCGCACCACCTCGGGCAGCGGCGGCGACACCACGGTGAAGGCCGGCTGCAGGCCCGCCGGCACCCGGCCGTCGCGCACACGCCCGGCGAGGCGCCCGCCCATGCTGCGCCAGAGCCCGGCGATCGCGCGGCCGGCGAAGGCGTCGGGGTCGGCGTACGCCACCGGCCACTGCTTCTCGCCGCAGCCGGCGGGGTAGCTGCCGGCGAAGCCGATGCGCGCCGGGTCCTGCAGGGCGGCCTGCAGGCCGGCCCGCCAGTCGCCGCAGGCGGTGCCGGCGGGCGCCAGCGGCACCCGGGCCTGCAGCCGTATGTCGGCCAGCGGCGGGTCGAGCATCACCGTGGCGGTGCCGCCGGCCGCATCGGGCACGAAGCCGAGGGTGAGCGACTTGAAATTGACCAGCAGCGCGTCGGGCGCCGCGTTGTATGGCCGGGACGGCTCGCCGTCGAAATCGGCCGGGTTGTGCGGCGGCAGCACGAAGGCGCTGCGGTCGAGCACGATGTCGCCCGCGATGGTGCGCACGCCCTGCGCCTGCAGCCGGCGCAGCAGCAGCCAGAGCCGCTCGACGACCAGCTTCGGGTCGCCCTGGCCGCGGATCACCAGGTCGCCCTGCAGGGTGCCGTCGGCGTCCACCGGCCCGCCGAAATAGACCGGCGTGTTCCAGGTGTAGGCCGGCCCCAGCAGCTCCAGCCCTGCGTAGGTGGTGACCAGCTTCATCACCGAGGCCGGGTTGACCGGCTGGTGCGCCCGGACATCGACCCGCGGCGCGCCGCCCGAGGCCTCGGCCACCACCACCGACAGCGCCTCGCGCGGGAGCTTGGCGCGCAGCAGGGCGGCCTCGACCTCCGGCGGCAGTGTTTCGGCCGGCAGCGCCTGGGCGGCGGCGGCCAGGCTGCCCAGGGCCAGCACCGCGCAGGCGGCGGCCGCGCGCAGTCGCCATGCGGCGGCAGGGAGCGGGCGGCGGCGGACGACGCGCGGCGGCGCGGGCGATGCGGGAAGAGGATTCACGGGCGTACGGTCTCGAGGTGCGGGGGAGGGCGGTGCAACTGCCGTGGTCGGGGCAGGGCGCTCCGGCAAAGTTTAGGCGCAGGGCGTGCGACGGGAGCATCGCCGCCGGGCGCCGGCACGGAATTTTCAGGCGCGCCGCCAGGTCCGATAATCCGGGTGATGCAGATCGATTCCTCCGCCCCGTTGCTGGCCTTCGACACCAGTACCGACACGCTCTCCGTGGCCCTGCGCCATGCGGGCCGGGTGCAGGTGCACACGGGGGAGGGCGGCGCGCAGGCCTCGGCCACGCTGATCCCGGTGGCGCGTGCGCTGCTGGAGCAGGCGGGCCTCCGCTTCGCCGACCTGGACGCGATCGTCTTCGGCCGGGGGCCGGGCTCGTTCACCGGCCTGCGCACCGCCTGCGCCGTCGCCCAGGGCATGGCCTTCGGCGCCCGGCCGGGCGGCTTGCCGGTGCTGCCGGTCGATACGCTGCTGGCGGTGGCCGAAGACGCCCGGGCGCGGCACGGCACCCCCCAGGTGGTCGCCGCGATGGACGCCCGCATGGGCGAGGTCTACAGCTGCGCCTACCGCCATGACGCAGCCACCGGCCGGTGGCAGGCCGCCGGCGCGCTGCGCGTGGCCGCGCCCGAAGACGTGGCGGTGCCCGCCGGCTGGACCCTGGCCGGCAATGCGCGGGCGGCCTACGGCGAGCGCCTGGGGCCGGGCGCCACGGCGGTCGCGGCCCTGCCCACCGCCGAGGCCCTGCTGCGCCTGGCGCCGGCCCTGGCCGCGGCCGGCGGCCTGGTCGCGGCCGCCGACGCGCTGCCGCTCTACATCCGCGACAAGGTCGCCAAGACGACGGCCGAGCGCATGGCCGATAAGGCGGCGGCATGAGCGCGCTGCCCCGGCCGCCCGAGGCCGGCTTCGCGCCGATCACGCCCGACACGCTGGACGCGGTGCTGGCGATCGAAGCCCAGGCCTACACCCATCCGTGGACCCGCGGCAATTTCCTCGATTCGCTGCGGGCGGGCTACCAGGCCCGGCAACTGGTGGCCGGTGGTGCGGTCATCGGCTACTTCGTCGCGATGAAGGGGGTCGACGAGGTGCACCTGCTCAACATCACCGTCGCGCCCGCCTGCCAGCGGCAGGGCTGGGCGCGGGTGCTGCTGGATGCGCTGCGGCTGTGGGCCCGGGGCCAGGGCGCGCTGTGGCTGTGGCTGGAGGTGCGCACCGGCAACCTGCGGGCGCAATCGGTCTACACCGCGCACGGCTTCCAGCGGGTGGGCCTGCGCAAACGCTACTACCCGGCCCTCGACAACGGGCGCGAAGACGCGGTCGTGATGAGCCAGCGCCTCTGATCCGACACGTACATATTTCCATGGGACTCGACCTCGATCCGCGCCAGCGCGCGATGCTGCAAGAGATGGGCGTCACCGTCTGGCAGCCGGTGCAGCGTGCGCCGGCCGATGCGCCGGCCGATACGGTGGCGGCGCCCGCACCCGCCGTGGCCGCCCGTGCGGTGCCGGCGCCGTCGCCCGCCCCGGCCGAAGCACCGGTGCCGCCAGCGCCCGCCGCCGCCCGTCCGCCGGAGCGTCCCGCCGCCCCGCAGCGGCCGGTGCCCGCCCCCGCCGCCGATCCCGCCGATGCCGACACCCCGCTCCTCGGCCCCTGGCGCGCCCTGCACCCGGCCACCGCCGATGCCGGCGACCTGCCGGTCTGGCTGGTGGTGGCCGAATGCCCCGAGGGCGACCTGCTGGCGGGCGACGCGGGCCGGCTGCTCGACAACATGCTGCGCGCCGCGCAACTGCACCGCCAGGCCCGGGTGGTGGGCGCGGTGCTGTCCCGGGGGGGCACCCTGGCGCCGCCCGACGCGGTGCCGGTGGCCGCCGGCCTGCAGCAGGGGCTGGCCGCGCACCGGCCGGCCCTGGTGCTGGCGATGGGCCGGCTGGCGGCGCAGACGCTGCTGGGCCGGGCCGAGCCGCTGGGCCGGCTGCGCGGGCAGGTGCACGACCTGCACGGCACGCCGTGCGTCGCCACCTACGACGCGGCCTACCTGCTGCGCGCCCAGGCCGACAAGGCCCGCGCCTGGGAGGACCTGTGCCGCGCCCTGGAGGCCGCGCCGCCGCCTGCGGCCCGAGCACCTGCGTGACACACAGCGGCCCCGGGGGGGCGGCGGCGGTGCGGGGCGCGTCCGTAGAATCGCCGCCCATGACTTTTCTCGACATGCTGCGCCGCGCCGAGCGCCAGAACGGCTCGATGCTGTGCATCGGCCTCGACCCCGAACCCGCCCGTTTTCCCGGCGCCTGGCAAGGCGATGCCAGCCGTATCCACGACTTCTGCGCCGCGATCGTCGAGGCCACCGCCGACCTGGCGATCGCCTTCAAGCCGCAGATCGCCTACTTCGCCGCCCACCGGGCCGAAGACCAGCTGGAGCGGCTGATGGCCACCCTGCGCACGCTGGCGCCCCGGGTGCCGGTGATCCTCGATGCCAAGCGCGGCGACATCGGCTCCACCGCCGAGCAGTACGCCAAGGAGGCCTTCGACCGCTACGGCGCCGACGCGGTCACGCTCTCGCCTTTCATGGGCTTCGATTCGGTCGAGCCGTACCTGCGCCGCGAAGGCAAGGGCGCCTTTTTGCTGTGCCGCACCTCCAACCCCGGCGGCGACGACCTGCAGGCCCAGCGGCTCGCATCGGTCCCGGGCCAGCCGCTGCTCTACGAACACATCGCCCGGCAGGCCCAGGGTCCGTGGAACCTCAACGGCCAGCTGGGCCTGGTGGTGGGTGCCACCTACCCGGCCGAGATCGAGCGGGTGCGGGCCGCGGCCCCGACGCTGCCGCTGCTGATCCCCGGCGTGGGCGCCCAGGGCGGCGATGCGGCCGCCACGGTGCGCGCCGGCTGGCGGCCCGACGCGCCGATCGTCGTCAGCTCGTCGCGCGCCGTGCTGTACGCCAGCCGCGGCGACGACTTCGCCGCGGCCGCCCGGCGGGTGGCGACCGACACCCGCGACCTGCTGCAGGCGGCCCGGCCCGCGTGACGCCGTCGCCGGGACGGCGCGCTGCCGACCCGGTGCACGACCCCGGCCGATGGCCCGGCGCACCGCGGCCGCAGGGGCAGCGTCCGACGCCTCCTAGGGATTGCGGGCGGCTTCCAGGTGCGCGCGGGCGCGCTGCGCCAGGGCCATGTCGCCGGGGGTCTCGGGGTTCCAGGTGTCGACCGGGATCGGCCGGCCGTGCGAATCGACCGAGACGAAGACGATCAGGCATTCGGTCGTCTTCTCCATCCGGCCGCTCTTCATGTCGCCGCTGCGCACCTCGACCGAAATGTTCATGCTGGTCTTGCCGGTGTAGGCCATGCGGGCCTCGACCTCGACCAGGTCGCCGATCATGATCGGCCGGTGGAAGCGGATGCTGCCCACCGACACGGTGACGCAGTAGCGCTTGGCCCAGCTGGTGGCGCAGGCGTAGCCGGCCTCGTCGATCCACTTCATGACGGTGCCGCCATGCACTTTTCCGCCGAAGTTGACGGCGCTGGGTTCGGCGAGAAAGCGCAGGGTGATGCTGGACATGGCGTGGGATCCGGGGACGAGAAGGTGCGCCATTATTCCCGAGCGGTAGGAAAACGCCGACATGGTTTGGCTCGGCCGTGCGACAGCCGCGCCGCGCGCGCGGGCCCAGCATCCGCGGCACAGCAATTACAAGGAGCGGCGATGTCGTTTGCGATCTACATGGTGGGGTTCGTGATCTTCCTGGGAGGCCTGATCTGGGGGGCGCTGGCTGCGGGCGTGCCGCATCTCTACATCGGCATCGGCACCCTGGTGCTGCTGGGACTGGGCATTTTCAGCGGCGTGGGACGCACCCGGAGCAAAGACCCGTCCTGAGCGGGCGCGCGCGCGCCGCCACGCACCTCACCTGACGAGGTACGGCACCAGGACGGCGCTGGCCTCGTGGCCGACGGTCTGCAACCATTCGCGGGTGGACCGCTCGCCGAGCCGCTTGAGCTCGGCCTGCAGCTGGGCGGAGGGCCGCTCGGTCACCATGCCGTGCGCTTTCAGATCGGCAGCGGCGCTGCTGGTCTGGGCTTGGCTCATGGTCCAGCCGCGTGCCTCGGCGGCCTGGGCCGCCTGGTCCACCGCGACCTGCAGCGCGGGGGGCAGCGCGTCGAACACGCGGCGGGAGACGAAGACCGCGTTCTTCGGGAAGAACGCATTGATGCCGTAGTAGTAGCGCATGCGCGACCACGCCTGCGTTTCCGAGCCGGTGACGGCGGAGCTGATCATGGCGTCGATGCTGCCCTGTGCCAGCGCGTCGCGCAGGTCGACCATGGCGACATCGACCGGCGCCGCACCGACCAGCTGGGCGATCCGCAGCGTGGTGGGATCGAAGGTGCGCATCCGGACGTCCTTGAGATCGGCGGTGCTGCCGACCGGCTTGTGGGTGTAGAGCCCCTGGGGCGGCCAGGGCACCGCGTAGAGCAGGTGGAGGCCGTGCGCCGCGAACTGCCGCGCGAGGGCCGGCCGCTGTGCCGCCCACAGCCGGCGTGCGTCGTCGTAGCTCGACACGATGAACGGCACGCCGTCCACCCCGGCGATCGGCACCTGCGAGGCGATCGCGGTCAGGATCGTCTCGCCCGCCTCGACGCGCCCGGCTTCCACCGCGGGGAAGATGTCGCGCAGCTTGAACAGCGCGTTGTTGGGATGCACCGTGATCTGGAGCGCGTTCTGGCTCGCACGCTGCACGTCCTCGGTGAACTGCACCAGGTTCTGGGTCTGGAACGACTCGGCGCGGTAGCCGGTCGCGAGGCGCCATGCGATCGGGGCCGTCTTGAGGGGTGCGGCCGGCTGGGCCCAGGCCGTCGGGCCGGCCAGGGCTGCGAGGATGAGGATGAGGCGAATGAACACGTGACGTGTACTCCCGAAATGGTGGCGTGCCGTGGCATCCGGCCCCCATCTTCCTCCGAGACCTCTCGCATGCGTCTCTGTCCGGGAAAAGGGAGCCAGCGCCAGGGAAGCGTTTTAAACACGCGACGTATTCTAGCGGAACGCCGGCTGCAGCCCCGGTCGGTATGAAAACGCGGGCCAGGTGCCGGACCGGCGGCCTACCGGGGCACCACCTCGAACGCCAGCAGCTGGGTGATCTGGGTGTCGTTGAAATTGTTGTCCGACACCATCACCAGGCTGCGGTGGCCGTGGGCCAGCAGCGGGCCCCAGGCCATGCCCTCGATGTTGTCGAGCCGGGCCAGGCCGAGCGTGTTGAGGTCGAGCACCAGCCGCTTGCGGGCGGCGACGAAGCCGCCGGCGGCCAGCGAGGCGGTGCCGTTCACCTCGGTCGCGTCCTGCAGGTCGGCCTCGTAGAGCCGGACGAAGTTGCGGTAGCTGTCGTCGGCGCCCTGCACGGCGGCGCGTTCCAGCACCAGCAGCCGGCGGTCGTCCAGGGCCAGGATGTCGGACACGCCGTTGTCGGCGTTCTTGCCGGCGGCGGGTGCGGCCGGGACCGGGTCGAGCCGATAGGCCACCTGGCCCGCCACCCGGCCGCCGCGGTCGTAGCGCAGCAGCCGGGTCACCGCGCCCGCGGCTGGCGTGGGCACCGGGCCGTCCTGGTAGAGCGGCGCCTCCATGCCCACCCAGAGCGAGGCGCCGTCGGGCGTGAAGCTCAGCCCTTCGAAGGCCAGGTTGTTGCGGGTGCCGGTGGCCTGCGTGGCCGAGACGCGGAACGCCGCCGGCAGCGGCAGGCGCTCCTGCAGCACGCCGGCGCGGTCGGCCCGCGCGACGAACGGGTCCAGGCCCAGGCCGCGGTCGCCCTCGCTGGTCCACCACAGGCTGGCCGGGTCGCGCGGATCGATGCGGATCGCCTCCGGGTCGGGCACCTCGTCGCCCGCCTGCGCCGTGGTCCGGTTGGGGAAGGTCCGGCCGTCGGCGCGGCGCAGGGCGGTGCTGCCCAGCCACTGCACCGCGGTGAAGCCGGCGGCGTCGTACTGCAGCCGCGCGGTGTAGAAGCGCGCCGGGTTCTTCTCCGAACGGTCGTCGCTGATCAGGATCCAGCGGTTGTCGGCGGCGTCGTAGTCCAGCCCCGACAGCCCGCCGACCAGGGTGCCGTCGACCGTCTGCGCGTTGGAGACCGTCTGCTGGCCGATCAGCCGCAGACCGAAGCCTTGCGGGGTGTCGCCCGCGCTGCCGCCGCAGCCGGTGGCCTGCAGGGACGCGAGGAAGGCGGATACGAGGAAGCGGCGCATGGACGGGGCTCGGCAGGGGGCGGGGGCCGCGCCCCGGCGGGGCGTGGCGGCGACGCCACCGACTGTCGGACCGCGCGATGACAGGGCGATGGCAGCGCGCGCGGCGGCCGCTCAGGCGGGGATGCAGGCACCGTCCGCCCGCAGCCGCGCCTGCAGCTGCGCCACGTCGGTCGCCCGCAGCGGCGCACCGCCCGCATGCGCCGCCGCGGTGCCGGCCGCCTGGCCCATCACGAAGCATCCGCCGCTGGCCCGCGCGGCCGACTGGCCCTCGTGGGTCATCGACGCGCAGCGGCCGGCGACCAGCAGGTTGTCGATGCCGTGCGGCACCAGCATCCGCCAGGGCAGGTCGTTGTAGGCGCGGCGTTCGTCGCGGGGAAAGCCCCAGTCGATCCGGCCGTCCCGGTGCAGCTCCATCGGCCAGGCGTTGATGCCGACGCTGTCCTCGAAGCGGGCCGACGACAGGATGTCCTCGCCGGTGAGGGCGTAGAGGCCCTCGATGCGGCGCGTCTCGCGGATGCCGATCTGGGCGGCGATGTCGACGATGCGCGCCGTCTCGAAGCCCGGCACCTGCTCGCGCAGGAAGCGGAAGTATTCGACGATCTGGCGCCGGCCTTCCAGTTCGCCGGCGCTGAGCTCGCGCGCGTCGACCCCGTTCATCGCATGGCCCGCGGCGTTGCGCACCTGGGTGACGTTGGCGCGCCATTCGCGCGGGTCGATCTGGGGCCGGACGATGGCGCCTTCGCGCGGGAAGCGGTAGCGGCCGGGGTGGGCGGCCTCGGCCCGCGCCATGGCGTCGTTGATCGCCTTGAACTCGCCGATGGCGGCCAGCGCCGGCCCCGGCTCGACCTGGCCGACGCGGAACATCGTGGTCGGGAACAGGCCGCTGCCGTGCCCGTCGCCCACCGCGTACCGCACGCCGGCGAAGGCGGCCACGTCGGCATCGCCCGAGCAGTCGACGACCACGTCGGCGCGGATCGCCAGCCGGCCGGATTTGGTCTCGACCACCACCGCGGCGATGCGGTCGCCGTCCTTCAGCACGGCGGCGGCGTGGGCGTGGAACAGCAGCTCGACGCCGGCCGACTGCAGCAACTGGTCGGCCGCGCACTTGAGGGCCGAGACGTCGTAGGAGCGCACCCGGATGCGGCCCTGCATGCCGTCCTGCGGCGTGTTCAGGCCGCCGAGGGCCTCCAGCCGGGCGAGCAGGTCGTCGGCCACGCCGTGCACCAGCTGGCGCATCTCGCCCTCGTGCCGGCCGTACAGGCCGGCGAAGTTGGTCACGCCGCCGGCGGTGCCCATGCCGCCCAGAAAGCCGTAGGCCTCGACCAGCAGGGTGCGGGCGCCGTGGCGCGCCGCGCTCACCGCGGCGGCCAGGCCGGCCGGGCCGCCGCCGACGACCACCACCTCGTATTCGCCGAAGACCGGCAGGCTGCGCGCCGGTTCTTCCATCCGTGCCGGGGACATCGGGGCCGCCATCATTCGATCCGGATGTTGCGGCTGGTGATGATGTTGCGCATGATCGCCGACTCTTCCTTCACCCTGGCCTGCAGCGCCGGGGCCGATGCGGTGGCCGGCGCGGTCCAGCCCTGGTTGAAGAGCTGCTGGCGGGTCTCGGGGTTCTGCAGGATGCCGGGCAGCACCTGCGCCAGACGGGCCTGCGCGGCCTTGCTCAAGGTGGCGGGGCCGACCAGCGCGGTCCAGACCTCGAGCCGGAAATCCCGCACGCCGGCATCGGCCAGCGGCGGCACGTCGGGCGCCAGGGTGCTGCGGCCGCTGGTCACCCCGATCGCCTTCAGCTTGCCGGCCTTGATGTGCGGCAGCGCCACGCCGGGCGGGATCAGCGCCATCTCGACCTGCTGGCCGAGCATCGCGTTCACCACCGCCGGGTTGCCCTGGTAGGGCACGTGCACCGCGGTCAGGCCGGGCACCTGCGCTTTCAGCAGCTCCATGCCCAGGTGCGCGACCGAGCCGGTGCCGACCGAGCCGTAGTTCCATTTGTCGCCGGCCGCGCGGGCCGCGTCGAAGAAGGCCTTGCCGCCGGGCGCGTCGGGCCTGCCGACCAGGATCAGCGGCGCGGTGCCGACCAGGGTGAGGTAGGTGAAATCGGTCGCGGGGTCGTAGGGCAGCCGCGGGAACAGCATCTTGGCCGAGGTCAGGTTGCCGTTGATCACGATGCCCAGCGTGTGGTCGTCGGTGGCCTTGGCGATCAGGTCGGTGGCGATGTTGCCCGAGGCGCCGACCTTGCTCTCGACGATCACCGGCTGGCCGAGCGCGCGCGACAGCGGCTCGGCGATGGCGCGGGCCGCCGCGTCGGGCGAGGAGCCGCCGGGAAAGCCGATCAGCAGGCGTACCGGCTTGGTCGGCCACGCGGCCGGCTGGGCGAGGGCCGGCGCGGCGGCCAGGGTGAGGGCGGCGCAGGCGATGGCGCCGAGCCAGGCGCGCTTGGGCAGGGAGGGCGAGGGCATGGGATCGGGTCTCCGGATCGGTTCGTGGTGTCGGTCAGGTGCGCGGCGGCCGGTGGCACGGCGGGGGCCGCCAGGCCGGGCAGCGCATCGTAATGAGTTCGGCGCGGCCGGGTGGCCGCGGCTATTCGGCGTCGGGCTGCACGTCGGGCGCGGCCTGCTGGAAGGCGGGCAGCGTCGCCAGGTGCGCGTCGATGCGGGCCAGGGTGGGGTAGGGCTCCATCGGCACCTTGAAGCGCCGGGCGCCGAAGACCTGCGGCACCAGGCAGCAATCGGCCAGCGTCGGCGTGTCGCCGTAGCAGCACAGGCCGGTGCGGGTGTCGTGCGCCAGGCGTTTTTCCAGCGCGTCGAAGCCGGTGGTGATCCAGTGGGCGATCCAGGCCAGCTTCTGCTCGGCGCCGATGCCCAGCACGCCTTCGAGGTACTTCAGCACCCGCAGGTTGTTCAGCGGATGCACGTCGCAGGCGATCTGCAGCGCGATCGCCCGCACCCAGCCGCGGTCGCCGGGTGCCGCGGGCAGCAGCGGCGTCGCGGGGTGGCGCTCTTCCAGGTACTCCAGGATGGCGAGGGACTGGGTCAGCAGCGTGTCGCCGTCCTGCAGCGTGGGCACCAGCGCCTCGGGGTTCAGCGCCGCATAGGCCGGGCCGTGCTGCTCGCCGCCGTCGCGCAGCAGGTGCACCGGCAGGCTGGCGTAGCCGAGGCCCTTGAGGTTGAGCGCGATGCGCACCCGGTAGGCGGCCGAACTCCGGAAATAGCCGTGCAGGCGCAGGCCGGGGGTGTCGGGGCCGCTCATGCCGCGGCGGCTGCGGGCTGCAGCGTCCGAAGGGAAGCGGGAAGGGGGGTGCGGGATGGGGTCATCGGGTGTCTCCAGGAATCCGGGAAATCTACAGCTTCCGGCGGTCGCCCGGGTGGAATCGGGGGGGGTGCATCCCCGCGGTGCCGCGCGGCGGCTACAGTGCGGCGTCGCCCCTGCCCACCACTCCCTGCGCCATGCCGCTCGCCACCGCCGCTCCCCGCTACCGCATCGCCCTGGCCGGCGCCGGCCCCGCCGGCCTCTCGGCCGCCCTGGCCCTGGCGCGCGACGGCCACGAAGTGCATGTGTACGAGCGCCACCCCGGCCTGGCGCCGGTGGGCGCCGGCCTGCTGATCCAGCCGCAGGGCCTGGAAGCCCTGGAGGCGCTGGGCCTGCGCGCGGCGTTCGACGCGGTGAGCGTGCCGGTCGACCGCCTGCTGGGCCATTCGCACCGCGGCTGGACGCTGGTCGATCTGGACATGGCGCGGCGCCCGGCCCGGGGCGTGAGCCGCGCCAACCTGGCGGGCTTGCTGGGCCGCGCCGCCGAAGCCGCGGGCGCGCGGCTGCATTTCGGCGAGCCGGTCGAATCGCTGCGGGCCGAGGGCGCCGGCGCCTGGGTGCGGCACGGCGGGGCGGCATCGCGCTTCGACCTCTGCGTAGTCGCCAACGGCGCCGCCTCGCTGCTGCGCGGGCCGGCCGGCCTGGCCGACGCGGCACGGCCCTACGCCTGGGGCGCTTTGTGGGGCCAGTTCACCGTGCCCGAATGGGACGGTGCCACCACGCTGCTGCAGCGCTACCGCGGCACCCGCGAGATGGTCGGCCTGTTGCCGACCGAAGCGACGCCGCAGGGCCTGCGCCTGTCGCTGTTCTGGAGCCTGCGGCAAGACCGCTACGCCGCCTGGCGCGCGTCCGACCTGGGCGCCTGGCGCAACCGGCTGCTGGACCTGTGGCCCGAGGCCCGGCCGGTGGTCGACCAGGTGCGGCGGCACGACGACCTGGCGCTGGCCGTCTACCGCCACGCCTGGCCGCGCCGCATGGCCCGGGGCCCCTTCGCGGTGATGGGCGACGCGGCGCATGCGATGAGCCCGCAGCTCGGCCTGGGCACCACCCTGGCGCTGCAGGACGCGCTGGCCCTGGCCCGCGGCCTGCGCAGCCACGGCACCCTGGCCGCCGGACTGGCCGCCTACAGCCGCGACCGCCTCTGGCCCTCCCGCGCGTACCAGACCCTCAGCCGCCTGCTCACGCCCTGTTTCCAGTCGTCCCACGGCGGCTGGGTGCGCGACGCGGCCTTCGCCTGCGGCCGCAAGCTGCCCGGCGTGCAGTGGGCGATGCAGCGCAGCCTGACCGAGCCGCCCCCCGGCACCCGCAACCCCTGAGCGGTCGCTGCCTGCGATCTGCCCGCCGGCTACCCGGTGGCGCTCCCACCCCGGTATCGTCCCCTTCCATGCCTAACCCCGTCCCGCCGCGCCTGATCCGCTTCCACAAGCCCTACGGCGTGCTCAGCCAGTTCACCGACGAAGGCCGCTGGCGCGGCCTCAAAGGCTTCATCGACCTGCCCGGCGTGCATGCGGCCGGCCGGCTCGACGCCGACAGCGAGGGCCTGCTGCTGCTGACCGGCGACGGCGCGCTGCAGGCCCGCATCGCCGATCCGCGCTTCAAGATGGAGAAGACCTACTGGGTGCAGGTGGAGGGTGCGCCCACCGCCGCCGCGCTGCAGGCGCTGCGCGACGGCGTGACGCTCAACGACGGCCCCACCCGGCCGGCCCGCGCCGCGCTGCTCGATGCGCCGCCCGACCTGCCCGCGCGCGACCCGCCGATCCGGGTGCGCCAGCGCATCCCCACCGCCTGGATCGCCCTCGCGATCCGCGAAGGCCGCAACCGCCAGGTGCGCCGGATGACGGCGGCGGTGGGCTTTCCCACGCTGCGGCTGGTGCGCGCCGCCATCGGGCCCTATACCCTCGACGGCCTGGCGCCGGGCTGCTGGGAGGCGGTGGAGGTGGTCGACGAGGCGGGGCCGCCGCCGGTACGGCGTGCACCCGCGATACCGCGCCGCCGGCATTGAGCCGGGTAGAAACTGCGGCCGTGGAAGCGCCGGCGCACCGTGCGCCAACCGGTTACGTCTCGTCCCCGCGCCGCCACGACACTGGCCGGCTCCGCCCTTCACCGCCCGCCATGAGATCGCTCCGCAGCCAGCTGGTTTTCTTCTGGGTCCTCCTGTTCGCCATCTGCGCCACCCTGGCGGTGGTGATGGTGTCGGTGTACCGCGGCAGTGCCGGCGCGCAGTTGGCGGCGGGCCGCACCGCGGCGGAGCGCTCGTGCAGCGCGATCGCCGCGCGCTACGTCCGGTCGGTGCCGCAGCCGCCGCCGGCGCAGCCGCAGATCGACCTGCTGCAGGTGCTGCTGCAGCTGGTGCTGATCGAGGCGCCGCATGTCGAGGGCGGCATCTGGCAGGCACAGGGCGGGTTCCTGGCCTATGCCTATCCCACCTACGAGGGCAGCGGCGTGAAGCGCGACATTCCGACCGCCGAGCAGCCGCTGATCCTGGAGGTCGCCGCGCTGGCCGCCCGCACCCGCCAGCCGCAGACCGACGTGGTGCAAGGCAGCCGCGAGGCGCTGATCGTCACCGCCTGCCCGCTGGCCGCGCCGGGCGGCGACCTGGTCGCCTGGACGATGACCCGCACCCATGCCGGCGCGCTGGCGGCCGAGAACAGCCTGCGCGTGGGCCTGGCGGTGCTGCTGGTGGCGGTGCTGGCCTCGGGCGGTTGGCTGGGGCTGATCCTGCTGCGCGGCCTGCGGGCGGTGCAGCGGCTGGAGGCGCGCCTGGCCGCGGCCGAAGGCGACGCGGTGCCGGTGCTGGAGCCGACCGGCGTGCGCGAGATCGACCGCATCGTCGACGGTTTCAACCGCTACCGCCTGCGCTTCGAGGAGACCCGGGCCCAGCTGCGCACCGCCGCGCAGCAGCGCAGCCGCGACCAGCGCCTGGCCGCGCTCGGCCGCATGACCGGCGGCCTGGCGCACGAGATCCGCAACCCGATCGCCGCGATGCGCCTGAAGGCCGAGAACGCCCTGGCCGCCGCGCCCGAGCGCCAGCCCGCCGCGCTGCGCGCGATCGTCGGCCAGATCGACCGGCTCGAAGGCCTGGTGCAGAGCCTGCTGGCCCTGGTGCAGCCGCTGAACCTGGCGCCGCGGCCCATCGACCTGCCGGCCTGGCTGCAGGAGCGGCTGGACGCGGTGGCGCCGCGCGCCGCCGAGCGCGGCGTGGCGCTGGCGCTGCGGCCCGGCGCGCCGGGCCAGGCGGTGTTCGACCCGCAGCACCTGGGGCGCGCCCTCGACAACCTGCTCGACAACGCGGTGCGCCATGCGCCGCTGGGCGGCACGGTGATGCTGGGCGCGACGGTAGAACCCGCCGACCGCCTGGTGCTGCAGGTGGACGACGACGGCCCCGGCGTGCCCGAGGCGCTGCAGGCCCGGCTCTTCGAGCCCTTCGCCACCGGCCGCGCCGACGGCACCGGCCTGGGCCTGGCGCTGGCGCGCGAGGTGGCGCTGGCCCATGGCGGCGACCTGCAGTACCTGCCGGGGGGCGATGCCCCCGCCGCCACCGAAGCCGGCACCCCGCCGGCTCCCGAGAACGACGCGGCGGGCGCCGCGCCTGCCGCTGCGCCACGGCGCGGCACCCGCTTCGCACTGGAACTGCCATGGCACGCCTCCTGATCGTCGACGACGACACCGCCTTCCGCGAAACCCTGGCCGAGACGCTGGAGGGCCTCGGCCACGCGGTCGAGCAGGCCGCCAGCGGCGCCGAGGCGCTGGAGCGCATGCCGCGCCAGCGCTACGACGCCGTCTTCCTCGACCACCGGATGCCCGGCATGGACGGCCTGCAGACGCTGGCCGCGCTGCAGGCCCGGCTGCCCCGCCTGCCGCCGGTGGTGGTGCTGACCGCCTACGCCAGCGGCGCCAACACGATCGAGGCGATGCGCCTGGGCGCCTTCGACCACCTGGCCAAGCCCATCGGCCGCGACGCGGTGATCGAGGTGCTGGGCCGCGCGCTGCGGCAGGAGAAGGCTTGCGCCGGCACGCCGGGGCCCGCCGCCGGCAGCGGCGACGACGGCGACGACGACGGCGAAGACACCCTCGTCGGGCCCAGCCAGGCGATGCGCGAGGTGCACAAGCGCATCGGCCTGGCGGCGGCCAGCACGGTGCCGGTGCTGGTGCTGGGCGAGACCGGTACCGGCAAGGACATGGTGGCCCGCGCGCTGCACCGCCACTCCGACCGGGCCGACGCGCCCTTCGTCGCGATCAACTGCGCGGCCATCCCGCCCGAGCTGCTGGAGAGCGAGCTGTTCGGCCATGTGCGCGGCGCCTTCACCGGCGCCACCGGCGACCGGCCCGGATGCTTCCGTGCCGCCGACCGCGGGGTGCTGCTGCTCGACGAGATCGGCGACATGGCCCTGCCGGTGCAGGCCAAGATCCTGCGGGTGCTGCAGCAGGGCGAGGTGACGCCGCTCGGCAGCCACCGCATGGTGAAGGTCGACGTGCGGCTGGTGGCCGCCACCCACCACGACCTGGCCGCCGCGGTGCGGGCCGGGCGCTTCCGCGAAGACCTCTACTACCGGCTCGAGGTGCTGTCGATCCGGGTGCCGCCGCTGCGCGAACGCCTGGCCGACATCGTGCCGCTGGCCGAGCATTTCCTGCGGCGCGCGGCCGGCAGCGCCGCGCCCAAGGCCTTGTCGTCCGCCGCGGCGCAGGCGCTGCTGCAGTACCGCTGGCCGGGCAACGTGCGGGAGCTGCGCAACCGGATGGAGCGCTGCCAGGCACTGGTGCGGCATCCGGTGGTCGGCGCGGCCGACCTGGAAGGCGATCTGGCGCAGGCCGACGCGGTGGCGGACGCGGGCGGCAGCGGCGCGGCGACCGCGCTGCCCGCCGACTGGTTCGACGCCGAGCTGCCGGTGGCCGTCGAGCGGCTGGAGCGCCTGCTGATCGCGCAGGCGCTGTCGCGGTCCCAGGGCAACCGGGCCGAGGCGGCGCGGCGGCTGGGCATCCACCGGCAGTTGCTCTACCGCAAGCTGGCCCAGTACGGGCTGGAGTAGCGGCGCGGTGCGCGGCGATGCCGTGCAGGGGCGTCGACGGCCCGGTCCGGGCCGGGTCGGCCGTCCGGGGCCCGCGCCGAAGTGTCCCGGCATCGGACACCGCCTGTCCGCATCCCATCCAGGCGGAGGTTCCGCGCTCCCCGTGCCGCCCGGCCATTCCCCGGCCTTGGCCTACGGGCACGGCTCTTGAGTGCCCCGACACTCCGTGCGCGCTGCGAAGCGTGTCCTGCCTTCCGACCTTCCGCATTGCCATGACCGACCCTTACGCCCGTCCCGCCGCCATCGCTGCACCGGCTTCGACCGCCCCTCCGTCCGGCGATGCGCCCTCCGGCGGCAACGGCCTGCTCTGGGTGCTGCTGGCGGTGGCGGCCCTCTTCGCGGTGCTGCGGCCCCGCGCGCCGATGGACTACCTGCACCTGGTCGACTGGCAGACGGTGGGCGCGCTCGCGGGCCTGCTGGCGATCACCCAGGGGGTGGAGAAGAGCGGCATGCTGCAGGCGACCGCGCAGCGGCTGCTGGGCCGCATGACCGACCTGCGCAGCCTGGCCTTGCTGCTGACGGCCGGCGCCGCCGTGCTGTCGGCCCTGGTCACCAACGACGTGAGCCTGTTCCTGCTGGTGCCGCTGACCCGGGTGCTGGCCACCCAGGCCGACCTGCCGCTGGCCCGGCTGGTGGTGCTGCAGGCGCTGGCGGTGAACGCCGGCTCGGCCCTCACACCGATCGGCAATCCGCAGAACCTGTACCTGTGGCACCGCTCGGGCGACAGCTTTCTCGGGTTCATGGGGATGATGGCACCCACCGTCGCGATCATGCTGTTCTGGCTCTTCGTCGCGGTCTGGGTGCTGGTGCCGCGCACCGCCATCGCGCTGCGGCCGGCCACCGCGGCACCCGCCGTGCAGCCGCGCATGCTCGGCCTGGCCGGGGTGCTGTTCGTCGCCTTCGTGGTGGCGCTGGAGCGGCACTGGCTGCTGGCCGGCCTGGGGCTGGTGTTCGGGGCGTTTCTGGTGTTCTACCCGCGGGTGCTGAAGGGCGTCGACTGGGCGCTGCTGGCGATCATCGCGCTGATGTTCGTCGACCTGCGCCAGCTGGCCGAGCTGCCCGCGGTGGCCGGGCTGCTCCGGCACGCGCCCATCGCCGAAGGCTGGCGCGCCTACCTGGCCACCATCGTCGCCTCGCAGTTCATCAGCAACGTGCCGGCGGCCATCCTGCTCGACGGCCCGGTGCGCGACCTGCCGGCCCTGGCGGCCGGGGTGAGCGTCGGTGGCTTCGGCTGCGTGCTGGGCTCGCTGGCCAACCTGATCGCACTGCGGCTGGCGCGGCTGCCGAACGGCCTGCGCGAATTCCACAAAGTGAGCATTCCGTTCCTGGCGGTCTGTGCCCTGTCGGCCCTGGTGCTGCGGCTGGGGTGAGCGGTGCTGTCTGGAAAACGGACGCACCGGTGTCCCGCGGTCATGCAGCGCAACCCCGCCTTCCGCTGTAAGTCGTTGATCCGAAAGGGTTTCGCCGCTGGCACGCAATGTGGGTACAGGCAGAAGACACCACTTCGGAGAACCCCCATGCGCTTCCTGTTTCGTCCCCTCGTGCTCTGTGCGTCGGTACTGCTCGCCGGCACCGCTTGCGCCCAGGTACCGCCCGTGCCGCCGGCACCCGCCGCCGATGCGCCGCGCCTGCAGAACGCTCCCCCGCCACCCCCGCTGGACGCCGCACCCGCCGGCACCGTGCCGACCGTCTCCGGCCGGCTGGAGCGCTGGCTGGTCACGCCCAACGGCACGGTCGACGGCTTCCTGCTGGCCGACGGCACCCAGGTGAATGTCCCGCCGCACCTGTCGGCCGCGTGGCTGCAGGCCGCCCGGCCGGGCGACACGGTGCAGGTCGGCGGCTGGCGGACGCCGCAGGTGCCGGTGCTGCGCGCCACCCGGCTCACGGTGGGCGGCCGCACCCTGGAAGACACGCCGCCCGCCGCCGGCATGCCGCCGCCATCGCCTCCGGAGGCCGGCGCATTGGCCGCGATCAGCGCCAGCGGCCGGGTGGTGCGCCAGCTCTACACGCCGGGCGGCGAGGCCCACGGCGTGCTGCTCGACAACGGCAGCATCGTGCGCTTCCCGCCCCATGTCGGCACCGCCATGGCCGCGGCGATCCAGCCGGGCGCCTCCCTGTTCGCCCGCGGCTGGGGCAGCCGGGCGCCGCAGGGCACCGCGCTGGAAGCGACCGCCCTCGGCACCTCGGCCGAGACGGCGCGCGAGCTGTTCGCCGGCCCCGGCGTGGAGCCGCCGCTGCGCGGCCCGCGCGACGGCCGGCCGCCCCGGGGGCCACGCGGCCCCGCACCCGACGCCGCGGCCGGCACGCCGCCGCCGCTGCCTGTCGGCGCCGGCATGCCGCCGCCCCCGGCGGCGGGCGCTCCGCTGCCGCCCGGCCCGCCGCCGGGGGGCGACGTGGTGCCGCCACCGCCGCCGCCCGCGCCCTGACCCGCCTCCGCGCCGCACGCGGTCCGGTTCGCCTTTCGTCGTGCTTCACCGCCGTCCCTTTCATTTCTTTCTTTCTTTCTCTCTCTCATCCAAGGATTCCCATGCCCGCAACCACCTCCCACGAAATCGATGTCTGGTCCGTCGAGGGCCGGTTCCAGCACCTGGTCTACAGCCCCAAGGGCACCATCGAGGGCCTGCTGATCGAGACCGACGGCGCGCCTGCGCAGTTCGTCTGCGACAGCCACGACCCGGCCGCCACCGCCGGCCTGGCCGACCTGAAGCCGGGCCAGGCGGTGGTGCTCGAAGGCACCGTGGCCGAGCCGTCGCCCAAGGGCACGCCGGCGCACGAGGTCTACCGGCTGGAGCGCCTGGTGTCGGTCGACGGCCGACCCGCCGCTCCGGCCCCCACGCGTGCCGACGTGGCCGGCACGGTGGTGCGCTTCAACTACGCCCGGCACGGCGCGCCGAACGGCGTGGTGCTCGACAGCGGCGACTTCGTCCACACCCGGCCCGACGGCCTGGAGCGCCTGGGCCTGAAGGTGGGCGACACGGTCGAGGTCGAAGGCGACGCGCGGCCGCTGGCAGGCGGCGCCGGCCGGGTGGTCGAGGCCCGCGCCGTCAACGGCCGGCCGGTGGCGGCGCCCCGTGGCTGACGCCGCTGCCGCGGTGCCCGGCGGGCCCGGGCCCGCGGGTGCTGCCACCGGCAACGCCGGCGGCGGGGCGGTGCCGCGCTCGCTGACGGCCCTCACGCTGCTGGCCTTCTTCATGGCCGACGTGCGCGACGGCCTGGGCCCGTTCCTGGCCACCTACCTGCAGGAGCACCAGGTCCGCCAGGAGCTGATCGGCTACACCATGACCGCCGGCGGCCTGGCCGCGGTGGCGATGACGCCGGTGGCCGGTGCCTGGGTCGACCGCTCCACCGCCAAGCGCACGATGACGGTGGCGGCGGCGCTCGCGATCCTCGCGGCCAGCGCGCTGGCGTTCTCGACGCTCGACGGCCGCTGGCTGATCGCCTCCCAGGTGGTGACCGGCCTGGCCGGCGCCTTGCTGGCGGCGACGATGGCGGCGCTCACCCTGGGCCTGGCCCGGGCCTCGGGCTTCAAGCACCAGACCGGCCGCAACGAGGCCTGGAGCCACGCCGGCAACATGGTGTCGGCCATCGGCGCCGGGCTGGTGGCGCATCTGCTGGGCGCTCCGTGGATGCTGACGGTGATGGGCACGATGACGGTCGGCGCGGTGCTGGCGGTGCTGTCGATCCGCGCGGCCGACATCGACCACCGGGCCGCGCGCGGCTGCGAATCGCCCGAGGCGGTGGGCGAATCGGTCGAGCGCGACGGCCACGGCGGCTGGGGCGCGCTGCTGGCCGACACGCCGCTGCTGCTGTTCGGCATCACCTGCCTGTTCTTCCACCTGGGCAATGCCGCGATGCTGCCGCTGCTCAACCAGCGCCTGGCCGCCACCGTGGCCGATTCGGCGCCGCTGCTCTGGACCGGCATCGCGATCGTGGTGGCGCAGGTCACCATGATCCCGGTGGCGCTGTGGGTGTCGCGCAGCAAGCGCTTCGACGTGGCCTGGTTCGTCTACGCCGCGATCCTGGTGCTGCCGGTGCGCGGCGCGCTGGCCTGGCTGATCGCCGCCGACTGGGGCAACGTGCCGGTGCAGATCCTCGACGGCCTGGCCGCCGGTGCGCTGGGCGTCGCCACGCCGCTGCTGGTGCAGCGCTTCACCCAGGGCACCGGCCGGTTCAACACCGCGCTGGGCTTCGTGATGACCCTGCAGGGCGTCGGCGCGGCCCTGAGCCCCACGCTCGCCAACTCGGTGGTCGGCGCCGACCAGCGCTTCGGCCTGGCGTTCATGGTGCTGTCGCTCGCCGCGCTGGTGGCGCTGCCGGTGTTCTGGTGGGTGCAGCGGCATGCGCCAGCGGTGAAAGGTGCGCCGGGCTAGTTGCTATCGAATGTGTAGCTGGTGGCCGTTGTTTGGCGCCGGCTGCGGCTACTTTTATTGCAAGTACCGCTGCAAATACCGCCCGGTATGGCTGGCCGGATTCGCCGCGATGTCCTCGGGCGTGCCTTCGCCCACCACCAAGCCGCCGCCGGCGCCGCCCTCGGGGCCCATGTCGATCACCCAGTCGGCGGTCTTGATCACGTCCAGGTTGTGCTCGATCACCACGATGGTGTTGCCCGCGTCGCGCAACTGGTGCAGCACCTTCAGCAGCAGGTCGATGTCGGCGAAGTGCAGGCCGGTGGTCGGCTCGTCGAGGATGTAGAGGGTGCGGCCGGTGTCGCGCTTGCTCAGTTCCAGCGCCAGCTTGACCCGCTGCGCCTCGCCGCCCGAGAGCGTGGTGGCGGCCTGGCCGAGGGTGATGTAGGAGAGGCCCACGTCCAGCAGCGTCTGCAGCTTGCGGGCGATGGTGGGCACCGCGCCGAAGAAGGTGTTGGCCGCCTCCACCGTCATGCCCAGCACCTGGGCGATGTTGCGGCCCTTGTACTGGACCTCCAGCGTCTCGCGGTTGTAGCGGGCGCCGTGGCAGACGTCGCAGGGCACGTACACGTCGGGCAAAAAGTGCATCTCCACCTTCACCATGCCGTCGCCCTGGCAGGCCTCGCAGCGGCCGCCGGCGATGTTGAAGCTGAAGCGGCCCGGGCCGTAGCCGCGCTCGCGGGCGGTGGGCACCTCGGCGAACAGTTCGCGGATGGGGGTGAACAGGCCGGTGTAGGTGGCGGGGTTGCTGCGCGGGGTGCGGCCGATGGGCGACTGGTCGACGTTGATCACCTTGTCGAAGTACTCCATGCCCTCGATCGCGTCGTGTTCGGCCGGCTCGTCGTGGGCGCGGTAGAGCTGGCGCGCCACCGCGGCGTACAGCGTGTCGTTGACCAGGGTGCTCTTGCCCGAGCCCGAGACGCCGGTCACGCAGGTCAGCAGCCCCACCGGGAACTCGACGCTCACGCCGCGCAGGTTGTGGCCGGTGGCGTTCACCACCCGCAGCGCCTGCAGCGTGCCCTGCGTCGCCTGGTGGGCGGCCTGGCGCTCGGCCCAGGCGACCGCGGCGGCGCTGGCGCGGCCGGTCTTCTTGGCGACCTTGGCCTCGGCTTTCGCGCCGCTCTGGAGCACCGGCAGCCAGGCGGTGCGGTGGGTGGGCACCTCGATCCGCCGGGTGCCCGCCATGTACTGGCCGGTGAGCGAGTCGGGGTGGGCCAGCACCTCTTCGCAGGTGCCCTGGGCCATCACCCGGCCGCCGTGCACGCCGGCGCCGGGGCCCATGTCGATCACATGGTCGGCGGCGCGGATCATGTCCTCGTCGTGCTCGACCACGATCACGCTGTTGCCGATGTCGCGCAGATGCCGCAGCGTGTCGATCAGCCGGTCGTTGTCGCGCTGGTGCAGGCCGATGCTGGGCTCGTCGAGCACGTACATCACGCCGGTCAAACCCGATCCGATCTGGCTGGCCAGCCGGATGCGCTGCGCCTCGCCGCCCGAGAGCGTCTCGGCGCTGCGGTCGAGGCTCAGGTAGTTCAGGCCCACGTCGTTCAGGAACTTGAGCCGCAGCCCGATCTCGCGGACGATCTTGTCGGCGATCTCGGCCTTGGCGCCGGTGAGCGTGAGCCCGCCGAAGTAGGCCTGGCTGTCGCGCAGCGTCATGTGGCTCACCGTCTGGATCGGCAGCGCCTCGGGCCCTTCGCCCAGGCGCACATGGCGCGCTTCCAGCCGCAGCCGGGCACCGTGGCAGACGGGGCAGGGCTGGGTGCTGCGGTAGCGGGCCAGCTCCTCGCGCACCACCGTCGAATCGGTTTCGCGGTAGCGGCGCTGCATGTTGGGGATCACGCCCTCGAACGGGTGCTTCTTGCTCAGCTTCTTGCCGCTCTGCGGGCCCGATTCGAGGGTGTAGCTGAACTTGATGTCCTCGGCGCCCGAGCCGTGCAGCACCACCTGGCGCACCGCGTCCGGAATGTCCTCGAAGGCGGTGTCGAGCGCGAAGCCGTAGTGCGCGGCCAGGCTCTCCAGCATCGCGAAGTAGAAGGCGTTGCGCCGGTCCCAGCCCTTGATGGCGCCGGCGGCCAGGCTCAGTGTCGGGAAGGCCACGACCCGTGCCGGGTCGAAGACTTCCTGCATGCCCAGACCGTCGCAGGCCGGGCAGGCGCCCACCGGCGAGTTGAAGGAGAAGAGCCGCGGCTCCAGCTCGGCCAGCGACCAGGCGCAGATGGGGCAGGCGAAGCGGGAATTGAAGAGGTGCTCGACGCCGGTGTCCATCTCCAGCGCCACGACGCGGCCGGCGCCCTCGGCACCGCCCACCCGCAGCGCGGCCTCGAAGCTCTCGGCCAGGCGCTGCTGCATGTCGGGCCGCACCTTGATCCGGTCGATCACCACGTCGATGTCGTGCTTCTCGGTTTTTTTAAGCGCCGGCAGGTTCTCGTGCTCGTAGATGGCGCCGTCGACCCGGAAACGCACGTAGCCGCCGGCCTGCATCTCGGTGAACAGCTCGGCGAACTCGCCCTTGCGGGCCCGCGCCATCGGGCACAGGATCATCAGCTTGGTGTCTTCCGGCAGGGCCAGCACGCTGTCGACCATCTGCGAGACGGTCTGCGACTGCAGCGGCACGCCGTGTTCGGGGCAGTGCGGCGTGCCGGCGCGGGCATACAGCAGGCGCAGGTAGTCGTGGATCTCGGTCACCGTGCCGACGGTCGAGCGCGGGTTGTGGCTGGTGGCCTTCTGCTCGATGCTGATCGCGGGCGACAGGCCCTCGATCACGTCCACGTCGGGCTTGTCCATCAGCTGCAGGAACTGCCGCGCATACGCCGAGAGGCTTTCGACGTAGCGGCGCTGGCCTTCGGCGTACAGCGTGTCGAAGGCCAGGCTCGACTTGCCCGAGCCCGACAGCCCGGTGATCACCACCAGCTGGTGGCGCGGGATGTCGAGGTCGATGTTCTTCAGGTTGTGGGTGCGCGCACCGCGGATGCTGATGCGCTGCTCGCGCAGCACCCGCGCCAGGTGACGGCCTTCGTCCTCGGGCGCGGTGGCTCCGGTCCGCGGTTGCGGCGGCGCGTCGTGTCGTGCGGAAGTCAAGGTAGGTGCGCCCGAAAAAGTAAACCGACCATGATAGGGGCTCGGGCGCTTTCCGGCGGCGGCCGGCCCCATGCCCGGCCGCTGCATCCGGGCCGGGCGGCGCGCACGGCGCGCTCAGGCGGCGCTGCGGCGGTCCTCGGCCACGGCCGACAGCACCCGGTTGCGGCCGGCGCGCTTGGCGCGGTAGAGCGCCTCGTCGGCCGCGCCCATCAGCGCGGCCATGCCCGAGAACGCCGGGAAATGCGCCACGCCGGCACTGAAGGTCACCGAGAAGATGCCTTCCTCGTAGGCGTGGTAGAGCCGGCCGAAGCTCTCGCGGATGCCGTCGAGCATCCGCTCGGCCTCGGCCGGCGGGCAGCCGTAGATCACCGCCGCGAACTCTTCGCCGCCGTAGCGGCCCACCACGTCGCCGACGCGCAGCCGCTGGCGCAGCATGCGCGACAGGGTGCGGATCACCATGTCGCCGGCGGCGTGGCCGTAGAGGTCGTTGACCCGCTTGAAATGGTCGATGTCGACGATCGCATAGGTCAGCGGCTGCCCGTCGCGCGCGGCCGACTGCAGGCACTGCTCCAGCATCGACTTGGTGGCGACGTGGTTGTAGAGGCCGGTCAGGCTGTCCTCGACCATGCGCTTGCGCAGGCCCCGGTAGCGCTCGGCCTTCTGCAGCACGGTGCTGACCAGCTGCTCTTCCTCCACCGGCTTGGTCAGGAACTCGTCGCCGCCGTGCTCCATCGCCCGGCGCTGCGCGTCCTTGCCGGTGTCGCCGGTCATGAAGATGATCGGGATCGATTCGAAGGCCCGGTGCTGGCGGATCATCTTCGCCAGCTCCATGCCGGTGCAGCCTTCGAGGTGCACGTCGAGCAGCAGCACGTCGGGCACGAAGTGGTGCAGCACGTCCAGCACCTTCTCGGGCTTGCTGAGGATGCCCAGCTGGATCGGATGCGAACGCATCGCCTTGCGCACCGCCGACAGCATGGTGCGGGAATCGTCCAGCACCAGCACCCGGTAGGGCGCGACGGGGGTGGGGAAGGCCAGCGGGTCCAGGACCTCGACCAGGGTCTCGATCGCCAGCGGCGTCACGAAGAAGTACAGCGCCCCGCGCCGCACCGCCTCCAGCCGCAGGTCGTAGTCGCCCCGCTCGGCCACCGCGCACCACTGCATGCCCCGGCGCACGATCTCGTCGATCACCTGGAGCACCCCGGGGGTGAAGCCGCCGTCGATCACCAGCAGCACCGCGGCCGCATGGTGCTGGATGGCGTAGGCCAGGCCGGTGCGGGTGTCGGTGAACAGCTGGAACTGGTAGCCGTAGTGCTCCATCTGCAGCAGCACCGCGTGCGCCTCGGATTCGCACATGCCCAGCACCGCCACCACCGGAGCGCCCTTGCTGCGCAGGTCCTGGCCGTGCGGCCGGGGGCGGGGGGGCGCGTCGAGCGTGTGCCCTACCGCCTGCAGCAGGTGGGGCAGCAGGCCGGCGATCGCCTCGGCCTTCTCGGTGCCGGGCGTGTCGACGGTGTCGAGCACTTCCAGCACCGGCGAGAGGGCGGCCGTGATCTCGGCCATGCCGTACTGCTGGGCGATCGTCCAGACCTGGTCGCAGTGGGGCATGAAGGTGGCCCAGTTCTCGAGGCTGTCGGGCGCCTGGCGTGCCTGCTCCCAGGTGCGGGCCAGGCCCTCCCACGCGGTGTGCAGTGCTTCGACTTCCCTCATGGGCATGCATTACAGCACCAAGGATGCAGTTTGAAACTTGAGGTTACGAATAAGCAACTTTCGTGACGGTAGAGCGTCGTTCGCGAACGCCGCGGCGAGGCCTCGGGCGGCGGATCGGCCGGCCGGCGCGGCGCCTGCCGAAACGGATACGCGAGAATCGCGCACCTCCGCTTCCGCGCCCCCCGGTGCCAGATTCCTTGTCGTCCATTCCCACCCCCGGCTCCGCCGCCGCGGAGACCGCCGCCCCGGCCGCGAGCCGCATGACGCCGCAAGAGCGCCGCTCCAGCGCATCGCTGGCGTCGCTCTTCGCCTTGCGCATGCTGGGGCTGTTCCTGGTGCTGCCGGTGTTCGCGCTGGAGGCCGCGCGCTACCCCGGCGGCAGCGATCCGGCGCTGGTGGGCCTGGCGATGGGCGTCTACGGGCTGACGCAGGCCTGTCTGCAGATGCCCTTCGGCCTGGCCTCCGACCGGTACGGCCGCAAGCGGGTGGTCGTCTGCGGGCTGCTGGTCTTCGCGCTCGGCAGCGGCGTCGCGGCGGTGGCCGACAGCCTGGTCTGGCTGCTGGCCGGCCGGGCGTTGCAGGGCGCGGGGGCGGTGTCGGCCGCGGTGACCGCGCTGCTCGCCGACCAGACCCGCGACGCGGTGCGCACCAAGGCGATGGCGCTGGTGGGCGGCAGCATCGGGCTGATGTTCGCGCTGGCGCTGGTGGCCGGGCCGCTGCTGGCGGCGCGGATCGGGCTGGCCGGCCTGTTCGGTTTGACCGGCGTGCTGGCGCTGGCCGGCGTGGCGGCGGTGGTGTGGTGGGTGCCGCCCGAGGTGCCGCACGCGGGCCCGGCAGAGCGGGGCCGGCTGCGCGACCTGTGGGGCCACCGCGACCTGCTGCGGCTGAACCTGGGCGTCTTCGTGCTGCACACGGTGCAGCTGGCGATGTGGGTGGCGGTGCCGGCGCTGCTGGTGCAGGCGGGGCTGGAGAAGGCGCACCACTGGTGGATCTACCTGCCGGCGGTGCTGGCGTCCTTCGTGGTGATGGGCGCCACGCTGTTCCCGATGGAGCGGCGCGGCCGGCTGCAGTGGGCGCTGCGCGGCGCGGTCGGCTTGGTGGTGCTGGTGCAGGCGGGGCTGTGGGCGGCGGCGTCGGGTGCCGCCGGCGGCGCGCCGTGGGGGCTGGCGGCGTTGGGCCTGCTGCTTTTCGTCTTCTTCTGCGGTTTCAACGTGCTGGAGGCCAGCCAGCCCAGCCTGGTGTCGCGGCTGGCACCGTCCCGGCTGCGCGGCGCGGCGCTGGGGGCCTACAACACGCTGCAGTCGCTGGGGCT
The DNA here is from genome assembly GCA_042867185.1 of Sphingomonas sp. NCPPB 2930. GTDB lineage: Bacteria > Pseudomonadota > Gammaproteobacteria > Burkholderiales > Burkholderiaceae_C > Xylophilus. Next base: position 85,721 of record JBHZQV010000013.1, read on the forward strand.
CTTCGCCGGCGGCGCGCTCGGCGGCGCGCTGGTCAAGACGGCCGGGCCGCAGGGCCTGTTCGCGGCGACGCTCGCCCTCAGCCTGGTGTGGCTGGCGGTGACCTGGGGCGTTCGTCCGCCGTCACCGGGGGCGCGCTGACCGGCTTCGCCGCGGGCGGCGCCGCGGCGGCCGGAGCGGCGGCGCTGCCCACCATCGCATCGGCCAGCGTCTCGTAGAGCGGCCGGGCCACCATCCGCGACACCAGGCTGGCGAGCATCGCGGCCGCCATCAGGCTTAGCACCATCGCGTGGCCGTCGACCATCTCCATCACGATGATGAAGGCGGTCAGCGGCGCCTGGGTCACCGCCGCCAGGAAGGCGGCCATGCCCATTGCGATCAATGCCGCCGCCAGCTCGGGGTGGCCCGCCAGCACCGACACGTTGTGGCCCACGCCCGCGCCGATCGAGAGCGAGGGCGCGAAGATGCCGCCCGGCACGCCGCACCAGGCGGTGAGCCAGGTGGCGACGAACTTCAGCGTCACGTACAGGGTGGGCAGCTCGGCCTCGCCGGCCAGCATCCGCTGGACCGCCTCGGAGCCGGCGCCGAAGGTGGCGCCGCCGGTCGCCAGGCCGATCAGCGCCACCGCCAGCCCGCCGCAGGCCGCGAAGCGCACCGGATAGCGCTGCCGCCAGAAGTTAAACCGCTCGGGCGAGCCGGTGAGCGACGCCGCCAGCAGCCGGGCGAACACGCCGCCCAGCGCGCCGCAGACCACGGTGACCACCAGCCCGGGCAGCAGCGCCTCCCAGCCCAGCCGCGGCACCCGGATCACGCCGAAATAGCTCAGGTTGCCGAAGGCCGACACCGCCATCAGCCCGGCCAGCACGATGGCGGTGATGATCAGCCCGCTGCTGCGCGACTCCAGCTTGCGGGACAGTTCCTCGATCGCGAACACCACGCCGGCCAGCGGCGCGTTGAAGGCCGCGGCGATGCCGGCCGCGCCGCCGGCCACCAGCAGCGCATGGTCGGTGATGCCCGACTGCGGCCGCAGCCAGCGCCGCGCATGCTGCATCACGCCGGCGGCCACCTGCACCGACGGCCCCTCGCGGCCCACCGACAGCCCCGCCAGCAGCCCGGCCGCGGTCAGCCCCACCTTGGCGACGCTCAGCCGCAGCGACACGAACCGGCCGCGCGCGGCCGCCGGCAGGGCCGGGTCCAGCGCCGCCACCACCTGCGGAATGCCCGAGCCCGACGCGCCCGGCACCCAGCGGCGGGTGCACCAGACGATGCCCGCGGTGATCGCCGGCGTCCAGAGCAGCACCAGCCAGGGCCGGCCGTGGTAGAGCTGCAGGAAGCGCTCGAAGGCCCAGTCGCCCAGCAGGGTGAAGCCGACGATCGCCAGGCCCGCCGCCACCGCGTAGGCCAGCACGATCGAGCGCTCCAGCCACAGCCGGCCGTTGGAGAGCTCGGCGCGCAGGTTCTGCAGGAAATTGGGGTCGCGGTGCATAGGATCGCCAGGCAAGGGGCCGGTGGGGCGGGCGGGGCGTGGCCTGCGATTCTGCATCCACACCGCCCGCCGGGGTCCGCCCCGCGGCCTGCCGGGTGGGCGGTGGATGCGGCACAATCGGGCGTTTCGGCGCGCCGGCTCCGCCGCGCAGCGCCCACCGCGAACAAGGCAGCACCCCCCATGGCATCCGTGAACAAAGTCATCATCGTCGGCAATTTGGGCCGCGATCCCGAAACCCGCACGTTCCCGAGCGGCGGCCAGGTCTGCAACATCCGTGTCGCCACCACCGACCGCTGGAAGGACAAGCAGAGCGGGGAGATGCGCGAGATCACCGAGTGGCACAGCATCGTCTTCAACGACCGGCTGGCCGAGGTCGCCGCCCAGTACCTGCGCAAGGGTTCGCAGGTCTATGTCGAAGGCCAGCTGCGCACCCGCAAGTGGACCGACAAGGACGGCGCCGACCGCTACAGCACCGAGATCCGCGCCGACCAGATGCAGATGCTGGGCGGCCGGCAGGGCCAGGGCGGTGGCGGCGGCCAGTCGTCCGAGGACGACGGCTACGGCGGCGGTGCCGGAGCGGGCGGCAATGGCGGCGGTGGCTACGAAGCCGCACCGCGCCGCGCGGCCCCCGCGCCGGCCCCGCGCCCGGCACCGGCCCCGCGGGCCGCCCCGGCGCCGGCACCGGCCGCCAACCGCGCGCCCTCGGGCTTCGACGACATGGACGACGACATTCCGTTCTGACACCGCCGCCCCTGCGTAACGTCACCGCGTGGCGCGGCAGCATCGGCTGCCGCGCCACGCGTCGTTTCCGGTGCCCGAAAAGCCCGCGGATCGGCCCCGGCCGTATACTTTTGTGGGGATGTGTTTCTATTTTTATCCGGTGGATATTTAATCGACACAGTCGTCAGCCGTCCGAAAGGGTTCATGACATGGCGCTTTCTGCCGAAAACCCCCGTATGCCGCCTTTTCCACGCCTCTGCCCGCCGTTGCGGTCGCCCCTGCCCACCATCGCGCGCCTGACCTCGTTGGCGCTGGTGCTGGGCCATCTGCCGCAGGGGGGTGCGGCGTCGGCAGCGGCCAAGCCCCCGGTGCGCCGCGCGGCGGCTGCGCATCCCGGTGCCGACGATCCGGGCCTGCGGCTGGTGCTGTCGATGCGGCTGGAGCGGCTGCCCGGCCAGCGGCTCGCGTCCCTGGCGCCATGGGGTGGCGGCACGGGCGACACCGGACTTTCGGCCGCCGCGCCCGCCGACGCGGTGGCTGCGGCAGAGCCGTCCGATCCCCTGCCCGACGACGGGCCCGCGCTGCCCCTGCGGCCGATGGTCGCCATTCCCCCGCGCGGCACCGGCGGCAAGCTGCTGCTGACCGGCGGCGTATCGCAGGTCGAGGGCGCGGCCGGCGGCGGCCTGGTGCCCTGGGCGGTGATCGGCGGCTACGGCGCGGCCGGCCAGTGGGGCGCCAACGTGCACGCCACCCGGGTCAAGACCGGCGCCTTCGCGCTCGACACCTACGGCGTGACCGTGGGGGTGAACGACCGGCTGGAGCTGTCGCTGGCCCACCAGAGCTTCGACACCCGCGCCGCCGGCGCCGCGCTGGGCCTGGGCGCCGGCTTCAAGTTCGAGCAGGACATCGCCGGCGCCAAGCTGCGGCTGCTGGGCGACGCGGTGCTCGATTCCGACAGCTGGATGCCCCAGGTCTCGGCCGGCGTGCAGGCCAAGCGCAACCGGCAGGGCGCGGTGGTGCGCTCGGTGGGCGCGCGCAGCGATTCGGGCACCGATGTCTACCTGTCGGGCACCAAGCTGCTGCTGGCGCCGGGCGTGCTGCTCAACGGTACGGTGCGCTGGACCAAGGCCAACCAGTTCGGCCTGCTGGGTTTCGGCGGCGACCGCAACGACAGCTACCGGCCGCAGGCCGAACTGTCTGCGGCCTACCTGCTGTCGCGCCAGTGGGCGGTGGGCGGCGAGTTCCGCACCAAGCCCGACAACCTGCGCTTCGCCCGCGAGCAGGACGCCTGGGACGCCTTCGTCGCCTGGGCGCCGACCAAGAACGTGTCGCTCACCCTGGCCTACGTGTCGCTGGGCGACATCGCCACCGTGCGCCACCAGCGCGGCTGGTACCTTTCGGCCCAGACGGGTTTCTGACGGAGCCGCGCACCATGACGAACACGTTCCTTTCCTTCGGGCTGCGCAAGACCCTGGCCGGCGTGACGCTCGGGCTCGCCGCCCTGGCCGCGGCGCCGGTGGCGCTGGCCGACGAGGCGCTGTACGCCTCCTTCGGCGGCGAGGCGGGTCTGGCCCGGGTGGTGGACGATTTCATCGCCAACCTCACATCCGATCCGCGCACCCGGCCGTACTTCGCCAAAACCTCGATCAAGCGGTTCCGCGCCAAGCTCAACGAGCATTTCTGCGCCGAGCTGGGCGGACCCTGCACTTACACCGGAAGCTCCATGGCCAGCGTGCACAAGAATCTGCAGATCGACCGGGCCGCGTTCAACGCGGTCGTGGAAAACCTGCAGGACGCGATGGACAAGAATGGCGTAGGCTTCGCCGCGCAGAACGCGCTGCTCGCCCGCCTGGCGCCGCTGCACCGACAGATCGAGACGCGCTGACCGGCGCATCGCCCCACCCGCCGCCGCCCGCGCTTCCCGCCCTGCACCGCCCCTAGTCTTCACCACCGCCGCATGACGCCTCCACCCGCTCCCCGTTTCCTGTGCCGCGCGGCCTGCGCCGTGCTCGGCCTGGCCTCCCTGATGCCCCTGGCGGTGCGGGCGGCCGCCACCCCGGTGCAGGTGTTCGACGCCAGGGGCCGGCCGCTGGTCGATGCGGTGGTCTATGCCACGCCGGCCGGTGCCCGGCCCGCGTTGGCGGCGCCGGGCACCACCGCCGCCATCGACCAGATCGACCGCGAGTTCGTGCCCCTGGTGTCGGTGATCCAGACCGGCACCAACGTGCGCTTTCCCAACAAGGACGACGTCGAGCACGACATCTACTCGTTCTCTCCGGCCAAGCGTTTCGAGATCAAGCTGTACTCGGGCGTGCCGTCCAAGCCGGTGCTGTTCGACAAGCCGGGCCTGGTGGTGCTGGGCTGCAACATCCACGATTCGATGGTGGCCTACGTGCTGGTGGTCGAGACGCCGTATTTCGGCCGCACCGACAAGGACGGCCGGATGAGTTTCGAGAACCTGCCGGCCGGCAGCTACCGCGTCGCGGCCTGGCACTACCGGATGCGCGACCCGAACGCGCAGCCGACCAGCACCGCCCAGGTGGCGGCCGGCGGCGCATCGCCCGCGCTCAAGTTCACGCTGACCACCGAAGGAAACTGACCATGCGCCTGCCGAGGCTGCGCATCCACCGCCTCCGGACCCGCATCGCGCTGATCTTCACCGCCCTGGTGCTGGTGGTGCAGGTGCTGGGCTACGCCTCGGTCAGCCGGTTCATCGTCTCGGCCGCCCGCACCAACACCGACGAACAGCTGCAGGTGGCCGAGCGGGTGTTCGGCCAGATCGTGCAGGCCCACCGCGAGCGGCTGGCCCAGGCGGCCACGGTGGTGGCGGCCGATTTCGGCTTCCGCGAGGCGGTGGCGACCCGCAACGAATCGACCATCGTCTCGGCGCTGCGCAACCACGGCGACCGGATCCAGGCCGATCTCGTGGTGCTGGTCGGGCTGGACGGCCGGCTGATCGCCGACACCACGCTACTGGATTCGGAGCAGAGCCTGTTCCTCTATCCCGACCTGATCGCCCGCGCCCGGCGCGAGGGCAGCGCATCGTCGATCGCGCCGCTGGACGACAAGCTCTTCGAGCTGGTGGTGGTGCCGGTGCGTGCGCCGGTCACCATCGCCTGGATCGTGATGGGTTTCCGGGTCGACAGCCGGGTGGTCGACCTGCTGAAATCGACCACCACGCTCGATGTCTCCTTCATCAGCCGCACCACCGCCGGCAGCTGGCAGGTGCTGGCCACCTCGCTGCCGGCCGAGACCGCCGCCAAGCTGACGGCGGACCTGGGCGACGAGCTGCGCTCCACCGGCCGCAACACCGACCTGCGGCTCGACGGCGACGACTACGCGGTGCGGCTGGTGTCGCTCAACCGGGGCGACGAACCGGTGGTGGCGGTGCTGCAGCGCTCGCTCGCCGAGAGCATGGCGCCGTTCCAGCGGGTGCAGTCGACCCTGCTGCTGGTGAGCCTGGCGGGCCTGCTGGTCTCGGTGGTGGCCGCCTTCCTGACCGCGCGCAGCGTGACCCGGCCGATCGGCGTGCTGAGCAGCTTCGCCCGCGGCATCGGCGAGGGCCACTACCCGCCGCCGATCCCGATGCCGCCGCAGGAGGACGAGCTGGGCGACCTGGCCCGCACCTTCAACCGGATGCGCGACGGCCTGCTGGAGCGCGAGCAGCGGATCACCGGCCTGGCCTATGAGGACGCGCTGACCCACCTGCCCAATCGCGCCCGTTTCCACGAACACCTGGAACAAGCCATCGTCCAGATACAGGCGGCCCAGGGCGGTGCCTGCGGCTCGCTGGCGGTGATGGTGATGGACCTGGACCGCTTCAAGTACGTCAACGACACGCTGGGCCATCCGATCGGCGACCAGCTGCTGGTCGAGGTGGGCCGGCGGCTGCTGGCCACGCTGCCCGGCGGCGACACGGTGGTCGCCCGCCTGGGCGGCGACGAGTTCGCGGTGCTGCTGCCCTGCGGCGACGCGGCCTCGGCCTTCGCCATCGCCCGGCAGGTGCTGCTGGTGCTGGAGCAGCCGACCACCGTCGAGGGCCAGGTGGTCGACATCGGCGCCAGCATCGGCATCGTGGTCTGCCCGCAGCACGGCACCGACGTGCCGACCCTGATGCGGCGGGCCGACATCGCGATGTACGCGGCCAAGCGTACCGGCGCCGGCTGCCTGCCCTACGACAGCGGCCACGAGACGGTGCAGCCCGAGCGGCTCTCGCTGATGGGCGAGCTGCGCCGCGCGGTCGAGCACGGCGACCTGGCGCTGCACTACCAGCCCAAGATCGACATGGCCAGCGGCGAGGTGCATTCGGTCGAGGCGCTGGTGCGCTGGGAGCACGCCACCCGCGGCTTCGTCGCACCCGACCGCTTCATCCCCTTCGCCGAGCAGACCGGCTACATCAAGGCGATCACCCGGTTCGTGGCCGGCAGCGCCATCGCCCAGTGCGCCGCCTGGCACGCGGCCGGCATCGAGATCGCGGTGTCGATCAACGTCTCGGCCCGCGACCTGCTGGGCGACGAGCTGCCGGCGCTCTTCGCCACCCTGCTGCAAGAGCACCGGATGGCGCCCGGCTGGATCTGGATCGAGGTGACCGAGAGCTCGGTGATGGACGACCCGGCCCATGCGCTGGCCACGCTCGACCAGCTGCACGACATGGGCCTGCGCCTGTCGATCGACGACTTCGGCACCGGCTATTCGTCGCTCGCCTACCTGAAGCGGATGCCGGTCGACGAGATCAAGATCGACAAGTCGTTCGTGATGAACATGGCCGACGACCGCGACGACGAGATCATCGTCCGCTCGACCATCGACCTGGGCCACAACATGGGCCTGAAGGTGGTGGCCGAGGGCGTCGACAGCGAACTCGTGCTGCAGCGGCTGCGCGCACTTGATTGCGACATGGTCCAGGGCTACCTGCTCGCCCGGCCGCTCTCGGCCACGCAGTTCGAGACCTGGCTCGGGTTGTGGGCCGACAAGCGCAAGACGCTACCGATTTGGTAGCAGGTGGCCGCCGCGCGGCGCCGATCCTGGCTACGAATCGCTCGAAGACCGGCCTGTGCCCGGGCTGTCGGCAGAGGCGATCACCCCGCCGCCCAGGCACACCTCGCCGTCGTACAGCACCGCCGACTGGCCGGGCGTGACGGCCCACTGGGCCTGCGGAAAATCGAGCGAGAAGCGGCCGTCGCCCGCCTCGGCGAAGGCGCAGGCCGCATCGGTCTGCCGGTAGCGCGTCTTGGCCGCCAGGGCGGGGGAGGGCGCCGGCGGCACGCCGGCCACCCAGCTGGTGTCGTCGGCCACCAGCCGGTGCGACAGCAGCCACGGATGGTCGTGGCCCTGCACCACCCGCAGCACGTTCTTCTCCAGGTCCTTGCGGGCCACGAACCAGGGCGCATGCTCGCCGCCGCCGCGCTGCGCGCCCTTGTCCTTCAGCCCGCCGATGCCCAGGCCCTGGCGCTGGCCCAGGGTGTAGAACGACAGGCCCTGGTGCCGGCCGACGGTGCGGCCGCGCTCGTCCTGGATCGCGCCCGGCGCATGCGAGATGTAGCGGTTGAGGAACTCGCGGAACGGCCGTTCGCCGATGAAGCAGATGCCGGTCGAGTCCTTCTTCTTCGCGTTGGGCAAGGCGATCTCGTCGGCGATGCGGCGCACCTCGGTCTTGTGCAGCTCGCCCACCGGGAACAGCGTCTTCGAGAGTTGCGCCTGGTTCAGCCGGTGCAGGAAATAGCTCTGGTCCTTGGCCGGGTCCAGGCCTTTCAGCAGCTGGTGCTTCTGCGAGGCGTGGTCGAAGCGCACGCGGGCATAGTGACCGGTGGCGATCTTCTCGGCGCCGAGCCGCATCGCATGGTCGAGGAAGGCCTTGAACTTGATCTCGGCGTTGCAGAGCACGTCGGGGTTCGGCGTGCGGCCGGCCTGGTACTCGCGCAGGAATTCGGCGAAGACCCGGTCCTTGTAGTCGGCCGCGAAGTTGACATGCTCGATCTCGATGCCCAGCACGTCGGCCACCGCCGCCGCATCGACGAAATCGACGTTCGACGAGCAGTACGCGCTGTCGTCGTCGTCCTCCCAGTTCTTCATGAAGATGCCGACCACCTCGTGGCCCTGCTGTTGGAGCAGATGGGCGGTGACGGCGGAATCGACCCCTCCGGAGAGGCCTACGACGATGCGGTGGTGGGACATAAGGGGTGCGATTATCCCGGCCCGTCCTTCGCCATGCCCGGCCCCGGGCTATCGCCCGCCGCCAGGCGGCCGTGCGCATCCGGCCTCACCACGCATGGATGGCATCGACCGGAAACGTGCCGGATTTCACCGCCTCCACGTAGTCCCGCATGGCGGCGTCGATGCTGCCGCCCTTCTGGAGGAAGTCGGTGACGAACCGGGGCGGCCGCCCCATGGAAAGGCCGAGCATGTCGTGCAGCACCAGCACCTGCCCGTCGGTGCCCGAACCGGCGCCGATGCCGATCGTCGCGCAACGCTGCAGCACCCGCGTGATGTCCCGGGACAGGTCGGCGGGCACCATTTCGAGCACCAGCATCGTCGCTCCCGAAGACTCCAGCCGCTGCGCATCCGCGATCAGCGCGTCGGCCTGTTCGCGGGTGCGGCCCTGCACCCGGTATCCGCCCAGCGCATGGATGCTCTGCGGGGTCAGCCCCAGGTGCGCGCAGACCGGTATGCCGCGCTCGACCAGGAACTCGACCACCGCGCAGGCCCAACCGCCGCCTTCGAGCTTGACCATGTGCGCGCCTTCGCACATCAGCTCCGCGGCGTTGCGCAGGGCATCCTCCCGGGACGTGTGGTAGGAGCCGAACGGCATGTCCGCGACCAGCAGGGGCCGGCGACCGGCCCTGGCGACGCCGCGCGCCACCGAACGCGTGTGGTAGCCGATGTCCCGCACCGTCACCGACAGGGTCGACTCGTCGCCCTTGCACACCATGCCCAGCGAATCGCCGACCAGCAGGCAATCGACGCCCGCGCCCGACGCCGCGTGGGCGAAGGTCGCGTCGTAGGCGGTGAGCATCGTGATCTTCTCTCGCCGCACCTTCATGTCGTGCAGCGTGCGGACGGAAACCGTCGGGTTTTTGGCGGACGCCGATGCGCCGTAGAGCGCAGATTCACTGTTCGTCATGCTTAGCTCCGATGCCATGGGGAAAGACACGCCGGGATGCCCTGCCGGTGACCCTAGCCGCCGGTGACGCTGGGATCGCTGTAGACCGCCTCCAGCGGCAGGCGGCGGCCGGCCAGGTAGTCCTCCAGGCAGCGCAGCAGCAGGGGGCTGCGGTGGCGCTCGGGGCAGGCGCGGATCTCGTCGGCCGTCATCCAGACGGCGCGCACGATGCCCTCGTCGAGCGGCTGGTCGGGGAAATGCGCGCCCACCTCGCCGCTGAAGGCGAAGCGCAGGTAGGTGATGTCCTCGCCGTCGCGGCTGCGCTGGAAGCGCGAGATGTAGACGCCCACCAGCGCGGTCGGGGTGAAGACGTAGGCCGATTCTTCCAGTGCCTCGCGGGCGCAGCCCTGGGCGGGCGTTTCGCCCCGGTCGAGGTGGCCGGCCGGGTTGTTGAGCCTGAGACCGTCGCCGGTGTGTTCTTCCACCAGCAGGAATCTGCCGTCGCGCTCCATCACCGCCGCGACGGTGACGTTGGGCTTCCAGCGGGGGGCGGCCGTAGTGTTCATGGCCGGCATTATCCCGGGTGACAGCCGCCGGAGCGATCCAGTAAGCTCGGCCCCGCACCATCCTGACAACACGAGGAGCAGCCATGCGCATAGGCGTACCGTCGGAGACGACGGCGGGGGAGACACGGGTCGCGGTGACGCCGGAGACGGCGAAGAAGCTGGTGGCGCAGGGCCATGCGTTGCACATCCAGTCGGGTGCGGGCCTCGCGGCCAGCGTGACCGATGCGGCCTACGAGGCGGCCGGCGCGCGGATCGTGGACGCGGTCGGCGCTTTCGGTGCCGACCTGGTGCTGAAGGTGCGCGGCCCGACCGAGGCCGAGCTGCCCCTGCTGCGCCCCGGCACCGCCGTCGTCGGCATGCTCGACCCGTTCGATGCGCCCGGCCTGCAGCGGCTGGCATCCGCCGGCGTCACCGGCTTCGCGCTGGAGGCCGCGCCCCGCACCACCCGCGCCCAGGGCATGGACGTGCTCTCGTCGCAGGCCAACATCGCAGGCTACAAGGCGATCATGGTCGCGGCCGACAAATACCAGCGCTTCTTCCCGATGCTGATGACCGCCGCCGGCACGGTGAAGGCCGCCCGCGTCGTGGTGCTCGGTGTCGGCGTGGCCGGCCTGCAGGCGATCGCCACCGCCAAGCGGCTCGGCGCGGTGATCGAGGCTTCGGACGTGCGGCCCTCGGTCAAGGAACAGGTCGAGTCCCTCGGCGCCAGGTTCATCGACGTGCCCTACGAGACCGACGAAGAGCGCGAGGCCGCCCAGGGCAGTGGCGGCTACGCCCGCCCGATGCCGCAGGGATGGCTCGACCGGCAGAAGGCCGAGGTCGCCCAGCGGGTGGCCGCGGCCGACATCGTCGTCTCCACCGCGCTGATCCCCGGCCGCGCCGCGCCGGTACTGGTCACCGAGGAGATGGTCCGCGCGATGAAGCCGGGCTCGGTGATCGTCGACATCGCCGCCGGCAGGGGCCCGGGCGGCGTCGGCGGCAACTGCCCGCTGACCGAGGCCGGCCGGACCGTCGTCGTCCACGGCGTGACCCTCGTCGGCGAGACCAACCTGCCCGCGCTGGTGGCGGCCGACGCCTCGGCGCTCTACGCCCGCAACGTGCTCGATTTTCTGAAGCTGGTGCTGCCGAAGGACGCGGCCGCGCTGCAGATCGACACCGCCGACGACATCGTGGCCGCCTGCCTCGTGGTGCAGGGCGGCAACGTCACGCGCAAGCAGTAGAGGACGCCGCCATGGACATCTCCCACACCCTCACCAACCTGGTCATCTTCGTGCTGGCGATCTACGTGGGCTACCACGTGGTCTGGACGGTGACGCCCGCGCTGCACACGCCGCTGATGGCGGTGACCAACGCCATCTCGGCCATCGTCATCGTCGGCGCGATGCTGGCGGCGGCGCTGACCACCACCCCGCTCGGCAAGACGATGGGCGTGCTGGCGGTCGCGCTGGCGGCGGTCAACGTCTTCGGCGGCTTCCTGGTCACGCGGCGGATGCTGGAGATGTTCCGCAAGAAGGACAAGAAGGCGGCCGCGCCCGCCGCTGCGGCGAAGAGCGCCGACGCAGGGGCCGCCCGATGAGCATGAACACCGTCACGCTGCTCTACCTGGTGGCCAGCGTCTGCTTCATCCAGGCCCTGAAGGGCCTCTCCCACCCCACCACCTCGATCCGCGGCAACGCCTTCGGCATGGCCGGCATGGCGATCGCGGTGGTCACCACCGCCGCGCTGATCGTGACGCTGGCCGGCAGCGCGCTCGGCCTGGGCTGGGTGCTGCTCGGCCTGCTGGCGGGCGGTGCCGCCGGCAGCGTGATGGCCCAGCGGGTCGAGATGACCAAGATGCCCGAGCTGGTCGCCTTCATGCACAGCATGATCGGCCTGGCGGCGGTCTTCATCGGCATCGCCGCGGTGGCCGAGCCCTGGGCCTTCGGCATCACGCCGGCGCCGGTGGCGGCCGCGGTCGGCGTGCCGACGGCCGAAGGCGCGGTGGTCATCGACGGCTTGCTGCGCTACGCGATTCCCTACGGCAACCGGCTGGAGCTGTTCCTGGGCGCGGCCATCGGCGCGGTCACCTTCAGCGGCTCGGTGATCGCCTTCGGCAAGCTCTCGGGCAAGTACAGGTTCCGGCTGTTCCAGGGCGCGCCGGTGCGCTTCCGGGGCCAGCACTGGCTCAACCTGGCGCTGGGCCTGCTGACGGTGGGCCTGGGCCTGGTGTTCGTCCTGACCGAGAGCTGGCCCGCCTTCTTCGCGATGCTGGCGCTGGCCTTCGTGATGGGCGTGCTGGTCATCATCCCGATCGGCGGTGCCGACATGCCGGTGGTGGTGAGCATGCTCAACAGCTACTCGGGCTGGGCGGCGGCGGGCATCGGCTTCAGCCTCAACAACAGCATGCTGATCATCGCGGGCAGCCTGGTCGGCAGTTCGGGCGCGATCCTGAGCTACATCATGTGCAAGGCGATGAACCGCTCGTTCTTCAACGTGATCCTGGGCGGTTTCGGGGGCGAGGCGGCCACCGCCGCCGCCGGCGCGGCCGAGCAGCGCCCGGTGAAGTCCGGCAGCGCCGACGACGCGGCCTTTGTGCTGGGCAATGCCGAGACGGTGGTGATCGTGCCGGGCTACGGCCTGGCGGTGGCGCGCGCCCAGCATGCGGTCAAGGAGCTGGCGGCCAAGCTCACCGAGCGGGGCATCACGGTGAAGTACGCGATCCACCCGGTGGCCGGCCGCATGCCCGGCCACATGAACGTGCTGCTGGCCGAGGCCGAGGTGCCCTACGACCAGGTCTTCGAGATGGAGGACATCAACGGCGAGTTCGGCCAGGCCGACGTGGCGATCATCCTGGGCGCCAACGACGTGGTGAACCCGGCCGCGCATACCTTGGGCAGCGCGATCTATGGCATGCCGATCCTGGAGGCCTACAAGGCCAAGACGGTGATCGTCAACAAGCGCAGCATGGCCGCCGGCTATGCGGGGCTGGACAACGCGCTGTTCTACATGGACAAGACGATGATGGTCTTCGGCGACGCCAAGAAGGTCGTCGAGGACATGACCAAGGCCATCGAGTAGACGCCGCAGCGCTCGCCGCCGCGGCGCCTCCCCTTCGTTCGGCAGGCCCGCAGGTCTGCCGCACCACCCGGAAACCCCCCATTTAGCACGGTCGTGCTTTCCTGCACAATCGGCCGGCTGAGGAGACACGACACACATGGACAAGACCTGGCTTTCGCAGTACCCGGCAGGCGTGCCGCACGAGATCGACACGGCGCAGTACCGCTCGCTCGTCGCCCTGATGGAGGAGAGCTTCGGCCGTTTCGCCGACCGCCCCGCCTACAGCTTCATGGGCCGGGACGTGCGCTATTCCGAGACCGACACCACCAGCCGCAAGCTGGCCGCCTACCTGCAGGGCCTGGGCCTGGCCAAGGGCGACCGGGTGGCGATCATGATGCCCAACGTGCCGCAGTACCCGGCGGCCGTCGCGGCCATCCTGCGGGCCGGCTGCATCGTGGTCAACGTCAACCCGCTCTACACCCCGCGCGAGCTGGAGCACCAGCTCAAGGACTCGGGCGCCAAGGCGATCTTCATCGTCGAGAACTTCGCCCACACGCTGGAGCAGTGCATCGCCGCCACGCCGGTCCAGCACATCGTGCTGTGCGCGATGGGCGACCCACTGGGCTTCGTGAAGGGCGCCATCGTCAACTACGTGGTGCGCAGGGTGAAGAAGCTGGTGCCGGCGTTCCGGCTGCCCGGCGCGGTGCGGTTCAAGGACGCGCTGTCGCGCGGCGGTCGCGGCCGCTTCACCGCGCCCGCGATCGGGCCCGACGACGTGGCGCTGCTGCAGTACACCGGCGGCACCACCGGCGTCAGCAAGGGCGCGGTGCTGCTGCACCGCAACGTGATCGCCAACGTGCTGCAGTCGGAAGCCTGGAACGACCCGGCGATGCAGAAGGTGCCCAAGGGCGAGCAGACCACCGTCATCTGCGCCTTGCCGCTCTACCATATCTTCGCCTTCACGGTGAACATGATGCTGGGCCTGCGGGTCGGCGCCAAGACGGTGCTGATCCCCAATCCGCGCGACCTGGCCGGCACCCTCAAAGAGCTGGCCCGGCACCGGTTCCACAGCTTCCCGGCGGTCAACACGCTGTTCAACGGCCTGGCCCACCACCCGGATTTCGACAAGGTCGACTGGAGCCACCTGGCGGTGTCGGTCGGCGGCGGCATGCAGGTGCAGGCGGCGGTGGCCGAACTCTGGCTGAAGAAGACCGGCTGCCCGATCGTCGAGGGCTACGGCCTGTCGGAAACCTCGCCCTCGGTCAGCTGCAACCCGAGCAACAGCACCGCCTACACCGGCACCATCGGTCTGCCGCTGCCCTCGACCGAGATGAAGCTGGTCGACGACGACGGCCACGAGGTGCCGCTGGGCGAGCGCGGCGAGATCGCGATCCGCGGCCCGCAGGTGATGGCCGGCTACTGGCAGCGCCCCGACGAGACCGCCCGGTCGATGACGGCCGACGGCTTCTTCAAGTCGGGCGACATCGGCGTGGTCGATTCGCGCGGCTATTTCCGCATCGTCGACCGCAAGAAGGACATGATCCTGGTGAGCGGCTTCAACGTCTACCCGAACGAGGTCGAAGAAGTCGTCGCGGCGCTGCCCGGCGTGCTGGAGTGCGCGGCCATCGGCGTGCCCGACGACAAGACCGGCGAGGCGGTCAAGCTGGTGATCGTGCGCCAGGACCCGGCCCTCACCGAGGCGCAGGTGGCCGAGTTCTGCAAGGCCAACCTCACCGGCTACAAGCGGCCCCGCGTCATCGAGTTCCGCGAGTCGATGCCCAAGACGCCGGTCGGCAAGATCCTGCGGCGCGAGCTGCGCGACAAGCGCTGACCCACCGGGCGCCGGCAGCCTCCGGCCCGGTGCCTTGCCGATCCCGCAGCGCAGGATCGGCACCCTGACGATGGGGCCGCCCCCGCGAACCGGCGTGCGATCATCGACGCGATGACCACCGCACCCGTTCCCGGCGCCTTCGCGCCCGCCCCGTCTCCGGCCCTCGACACCCCCCGCCCGCTGGCCATCCTCAGTGCACTGCCCGAGGAGCAGCAGGGCCTGGAACAACGCCTGACCGACCGGCTGCCAGCGGCCACCCATGCCGGCCGCCGCTTCGTGCAGGGCCGGCTCCACGGCCGGCCGGTGGTGCTGGCGCTGTGCGGCATCGGCAAGGTGGCCGCCGCCACCACCGCCACCGTGCTGGCCGAGCGTTTCGGCGTGCGGGGCATCGTCTTCACCGGCGTGGCGG
The DNA here is from genome assembly GCA_042867185.1 of Sphingomonas sp. NCPPB 2930. Taxonomy (GTDB): domain Bacteria; phylum Pseudomonadota; class Gammaproteobacteria; order Burkholderiales; family Burkholderiaceae_C; genus Xylophilus. Next base: position 100,866 of record JBHZQV010000013.1, read on the forward strand.
GCGGGCTGGGCGAGGGCGTGCAGGTCGGCGACATCGTGGTGGCCGAGGCCTGCGTGCAGCACGACATGGACGCATCGCCCCTGTTCCCGCGCTTCGAGGTCCCGCTCTACGGCCGCGCGCTGTTCGAGACCGACCCCGCCCTGACCGGCCACCTGGCGCAGGCCGCGCACGCCACCCTGCAGGACCTGCCGGCCCTGCTGCCCACCGCCGACCGCGGCCGCTTCGACCTGCAGACCCCCCAGGTGCACTGCGGCCTGCTGGCCAGCGGCGACCGCTTCGTCTCCTCGCGGCAAGAGGCCGCCCTGCTGCGCGCCGCGGTGCCCGACGCCCTGGCCGTCGACATGGAGAGCGCCGCCGTCGCCCAGGTCTGCGCCGACTACCGCATCGCCTTCGCCGCCGTCCGCACCGTCTCGGACCGCGCCGACGAGACCGCCCATGTCGACTTCCCCGCCTTCGTCACCGCCGTCGCCAGCCGCTACGCCGAAGCCGTCGTCGGCCGTTTTCTGGATTCGCTACAAAAAGAATAGCTAAAGGTCGGCGCACAGAGCCGGCTACACCCTATTTTTATTTGAATTTGCTTCCGGTATTCCACACGACGCGTGAAGAGGTGGAAGAGGCGTAGCGAGCAGCCCCGAGTGTGCGCCGAGGACCGGAGCCGTACTTCTGTACGGTGAGGACCACAGGCGCGCAATCGGGGCGCGCAGTAGCCTATTCCACCTCTTCACCCCAGCCAGCCGCGGCGGCGGAAGTACCACATGGGGCCGACGGCGCTGGTCACCATCAGCGCCAGCACGTACGGATACCCCAGCGTCCAGTCCAGCTCCGGCATGTACTTGAAGTTCATCCCGTAGATGCTGGCGATCAGCGTCGGCGGCAGCAGCGCCACGCTGGCCACCGAGAAGATCTTGATGATCTTGTTCTGGTTGATGTTGATGAAGCCGACCGTCGCGTCCATCAGGAAGTTGATCTTGTCGAACAGGAAGGCGGTGTGGTTGTCGAGCGATTCGATGTCGCGCAGGATCTGGCGCGCTTCCTCGAACTGCTCGGCGTTGAGCATCTTGCTGCGCATCATGAAGCTCACCGCGCGGCGGGTGTCCATCACGTTGCGGCGGATGCGGCCGTTCAGGTCTTCCTGCCGCGCGATCGCGCCCAGCACCTTGCCGGCCAGCTCGTCGGTCACCTCGCCCGACAGCACCATCGTGCTGGCCTTCTCCAGCGCCTCGTAGATGTTCTCGAGCGTGTCGGCGGAGTATTCGGCGTCGGCGTCGAACAGCTTCAGCAGCACGTCCTTCGCGTCCTCGATCAGGCCGGGCGCGCGGCGGGCGCGCATCCGCAGCAGGCGGAAGGTGGGCACGTCCTCGTCGTGGATGGTGAACAGCACGCCGCGGCTCTTGTTGCCACCGTTGTACTGGTTGAGGATGAAAGCCACCCGCACCGAGCGCGGCTCTTCGTCGTCGTCGATCAAAAAATCGCTGCGGACATGCAGGTCGCCGTTGTCTTCTTCATAGAAGCGGGCGGATTCCTCGATGTCCTCGCCGGTCGCATCCTCGGGGATCGACAGGGCGTAGTGGTGCTTGATCCAGCGCTTCTCTTCGGGCGTGGGGGCTTCCAGGTCGACCCAGATCGGCTGGAATCGGGTGAGTTCTTCGAGCGACTCGATCTCTTCCTGGACGAGCCGGCCGTTGACGAGCGAAAAAATGTTGAGCATGGCGAACTCCCGTGGCGGGTTGCATCGGTCGGGTGGGGGTGGGGGCAGGCTTCCAACCCCCGGCCACGCGGTACGCGCCACAGGAGTCGGAAGCTACCGACTGGGAAGGGTTTCCAAGGTGCTTGTGTCTGAAAAAGTCAGGCCGGGATTATGGCACTGCAGCATTCGCCGGCGCCCTGCATCGGTGCTCGCCCAGAACGGTGCACGCAGGCTGCGGCAACCCCGTCTGCGGGTCGGGTATCGCGCCACCTTCGGGGCCGAAAGCGTTTTTTACAATCGTGTGAAAACTAAAAGAATCCTTTCCATATCAAGGGGTTGCGGAGGGCGCATGCCGGTTTTCGACCGTCCGGGCGATTGATTTCTGCCAAGCCGCGGCGCATCATGGATTCGCCGGCACGCATGAGTTCGTTCCGCCCCCGAAAGGCGGTCATTTCCACTGGAGTTTGTTTTCCTGGAGGCTACTTATGAATCTGACGATCAGCGGTCATCACCTTGATGTCACCCCGGCCCTGCACGACTACGTTACGGCCAAGATGGACAGGATCACGCGGCACTTCGACCAGGTGGTCGATGTGAAGGTCCTGCTCAGCGTGGAAAAGCAAAAAGAAAAGCAGGGGCGGCAACGCGCCGAATGCAACATCAACGTGAAGGGCAGCAGCATGTTCGCCGAATGCGCCCATGCCGATCTGTATGCCGCCGTAGACGAACTCGTCGACAAGCTCGATCGCCAGGTGGTCCGCCACAAGGACCGCGTCCAGGACCACCACCACGCGGCACCCAAGCGGCTGATGTGAGCCTGCGCGGGCCCGGCCCCGGCTGTTGCGCGCCTGCGCCAGCCGCGTGGCCATGGGGGTGGATTGTTGCAGTGCAAGGTGCATAATCCGCCCTCACACCATGAACCGTCTCGCCTCCATATTGCCGGCCGCTCAAGTGCTCGTGAGCGTAGATGCCACCAGTAAAAAGCGTGCATTCGAAGAGGCGGGACTTCTTTTCGAAGAGCTGCACGGCCTGAGCCGCGCGCTCATCACCGACAGCCTCTTCGCCCGTGAACGGCTCGGTTCCACCGGCCTGGGCCACGGTGTCGCGATTCCCCACGGACGCATCAAGGGCCTCAAGGCGCCGATGGCCGCCGTGTTCCAGCTGGCCCAGCCGATCGGCTTCGACGCACCGGACGAGCGGGCGGTAGCGCTCCTGATCTTCCTGCTGGTGCCCGAGGCGGCCACGCAGAAGCACCTCGAAATCCTCTCCGAGATCGCCGAGCTGCTGAGCGACGCGCCCCTGCGCGAAAAGATCAAGGCCTGCGGCGACGCCACCGAGCTGCACACCATCATCAGCGCCTGGCATTCGACCCAGGTCGCCTGAGCCGGCTCCTTCTTCCTGCGTCCGCCACCGGCCCTCACGCTTGAAACCCACCGTCGTCAGTGCCGACGCCCTCTTCGAGGAATTCCGGGGCTCCCTGCGCTGGGAATGGATGGCCGGCCTGGGCGCGTCGGAGCGCAGCTTCGAGGCGGTGGCGGTATCGGCCGCCCGCTCGGGCGCCGATCTGGTCGGCTACCTCAATTACATCCATCCCTACCGGGTGCAGATCCTGGGCGAGCGCGAAATCGCCTACCTGACCAATGCCACCGCCGAGGACTGCGCCCGCCGCATCGCCCGCATCGTGACGCTGGAGCCGCCGGTGCTGATCATCACCGACGGCCAGACGGCGCCCGACGCGCTGGTGTCGATGTGCGAGCGGGCGCAGATCCCGATGTTCGCCACGCACGAGTCGGCGGCCTTCGTGATCGACGTGCTGCGCGCCTACCTGTCGAAGCACTTCGCCGACCGGGTCACGATGCACGGCGTCTTCATGGACATCCTGGGCCTGGGCGTGATGATCACCGGCGAATCCGGCCTGGGCAAGAGCGAACTGGGGCTGGAGCTGATCTCGCGCGGCAACGGCCTGGTGGCAGACGATGCGGTCGATCTCTACCGGATCAACCAGGCGACGATCGAGGGCCGCTGCCCCGAGCTGCTGCAGAACCTGCTGGAGGTGCGCGGCATCGGCCTGCTCGACATCCGCGCGATCTTCGGCGAGACGGCGGTGCGCCGCAAGATGCGGCTGAAGCTGATCGTGCACCTGGTCCGCAAGGAGACGATGGAGCGCGAATACGAGCGACTGCCGTACGAACCCCTGACGCAGGACGTGCTGGCGGTGCCGGTGCGCAAGGCGGTGATCCAGGTGGTGGCGGGCCGCAACATCGCCGTGCTGGTCGAGGCGGCGGTGCGCAACACGATCCTGCAGCTGCGCGGCATCGATACTTATCAAGAATTCGTGGAGCGCCACCAGCGCGCCATGGAGCGCGGCGAGCCCGACTGAGAAGGTGCGAGCGGCCTGCCGCGCCACCCGGTTGCGCAGCGGCGGTCCTTGCCGTACTCCCGCACGGCCCTGGCGTCAGCGCAGCGTCTGCTTGGCGACCGCATCCGGCGACAGGCCGAACAGGATCACCGTGTGGTCCTGCAGCACCCAGCCGCGGGCCTTGGCGATCGCCTGCAGCCGCTTCTCGATCTCGGCGTCGTGGAACTCCTCGACCTTGCCGGTGGTGGTGCAGATCAGATGGTCGTGGTGCTCGCCCTCGTTCAACTCGTAGACCGCCTTGCCGCCTTCGAAATGGCGGCGGCTCAAAATGCCGGCCTGCTCGAACTGGGTCAGCACCCGGTACACGGTGGCCAGGCCGATGTCGGAGCGCTCTTCCAGCAGCACGCGGAACACGTCTTCCGCCGTCAGGTGGCGCTCGATGCTTTTCTGGAAAATCTCCAGGATCTTCAGGCGGGGCAGCGTGGCTTTGAGCCCCGTGCTCTTCAGGTCGTCGATGTTGGTGGGCATGGGCTGCGGGTCTCCAAGGCAGTCGGTTCGGGTTCGGTGTGCAGACGGCCGCGCGGGTGTCTGCAGGGTGCGGCGGCCAGGGCGAGGCGTGGCCTGCATCTACAATGGTTCGATCATATCGCCAGCACCTCCAGACATGCCTGATCTTTTCCGACGCGTCGCGCTTGCCGGCGCAGCCGCTGCAGCGTGCGTCGTCCTGCCGGCCTGCGGCTCTTTCGACAGCGCGAGCAATCGCATCGCCAGCGTGATCACGCCCTACAAGATCGAGGTGGTGCAGGGCAATTTCGTCTCCAAGGAGCAGGTCGCCGCGCTGCAGAACGGCATGAGCCGGCTGCAGGTGCGCGAGGTGCTCGGCACGCCGCTGATGACCAGCGTGTTCCATGCCGACCGCTGGGACTACGTCTTCACCATCAAGCGCCCGGGCGTCGAGGCCCAGCCGCGCAGGCTCAGCCTGTTCTTCAAGAACGACCTGCTGGAACGCTTCGAGGGCGACGAGATGCCGAGCGAGGCCGACTTCGTCGCATCGCTCGACACCCGCAACCGCGCCTCCGGCAAGGTGCCGGTGCTGGAAGCGACCGACGACCAGCTGAAGAAATTCCCCGGTCCCAAGGTGCCCGCACCCGAATCGGCCACGTCCGAAGCCGCCGAGCCGCCGCTGCCGACCCGCTACCCGTCGCTGGACGCCCGGCCCGCCCAGCCTTGATCCGCGGCGCCGGGCGTCGCGGCCACGGGGGCGCCGCCCGCAGCCGTGCCGCTCTCGCTTTCCGTTCCTCGATCTCTCTCCTTCAGGATTTCGCATGAGTGCGTTGCCTTCTTCCCAAAACCCGGTTCGCGTGGCGATCGCCGGGGCCTCCGGCCGCATGGGCCGCATGCTGATCGAAGCGGTGCGCGCGTCCGACGACTGCGTGCTGGCCGGCGCGCTCGACGTGCCCGCCAGCCCCGCGATCGCCTCCGATGCGTCGGCCTTCCTGGGCACCGCCAGCGGCATCGCGATCACCGCCGACATCGCCACCGCGATCGCGGATGCCGATGTGCTGATCGACTTCACCCGCCCCGAAGGCACGATGGCCCACCTGGCCGCCTGCCGCGAGCGCGGCGTGGCCCTGGTGATCGGCACCACCGGATTCACCGCCGCGCAGAAGGCCGACATCGGCTCGGCCGCGCAGCAGATCCCGATCGTGATGGCGCCCAACATGAGCGTCGGCGTCAACGTCACCCTGAAGCTGCTGGAGATGGCGGCCAAGGCGCTCTCGACCGGCTACGACATCGAGATCGTCGAGGCCCACCACCGCCACAAGGTCGATGCGCCCTCGGGCACCGCGCTCAAGATGGGCGAGGTGATCGCCGGTGCGCTGGGCCGCTCGCTCGAAGCGTGCGCCGTCTATTCCCGCGAAGGCGTGACCGGCGAGCGCGACCCGTCCTCGATCGGCTTCGCGACGATCCGCGGCGGCGACATCGTCGGCGACCACACGGTGCTCTTCGCCGGCACCGGCGAGCGCATCGAGATCACCCACAAATCCGCCAGCCGCGCGACCTATGCGCAGGGCAGCCTGCGGGCGGCGCGCTTCCTGGCCGGGCACAAGAGCGGCCTGTTCGACATGTTCGACGTACTGGGCCTGCAGGGCTGAAGCAGCAGGAGGAAGCAAGATGGGAATCGCACGTTTTCTGGCCCAGGGCGACACCGTGTCGCGCAGCGTGGCCGTGTCCTTGCTGGTGCTGTCGGTGGCCAGCTGGGTGGTGATCGCCTGGAAGGTCTGGATGCTGCGCCGCGCCGGTGGCGACGTGGCCCGCACCGTGGCCTGCGTCTGGCAGTCGCCCACGCTCGATGCGGCGCGGGGCGCGGCCCCGGCCTTCGACCGGCATGCGCTGGTCACGCCGTTCCTGGCGGCGCTCGGCGTGCCGATGGCGGGCGCCACGCTGGCGCATGCCGGCGACAGTTCGCAGCAGCGTACCCGGGTGCTGCGCGGCGCGCTGCAGGCGGCCTCGGTCCGGCTGCAGTTCGGCCAGGTGCTGCTGGCGACCATCGGTGCGGTGGCGCCCTTCATCGGGCTGCTGGGCACCGTCTGGGGCATCCACCATGCGCTGGTCGATATCGCCGGCGCCGGCCAGATCACGATCGAGCGGATCGCCGGCCCGGTGGGCGAGGCGCTGGTGATGACGGCCGCCGGCCTGGCGGTCGCGATCCCGGCGGTGCTGGCCTACAACCTCTTCGGCCGCCGCATCGCGCGGATCGAGGCCGAGCTGGAAGGCTTCGCGCAGGACTTGCGCGACCTGCCCGGCACCGTGGCCGCCGGCTCCTAGGCGCACGCATGGCTTTCGGACGACTCGACCGCAACGCCTCTGGCGGGCCGATCAGCGAGATCAACGTCACGCCCCTGGTGGACGTGATGCTGGTGCTGGTGGTGATCTTCCTGCTGACCGCGCCGCTGCTGGCCAGCAGCATCCGCCTCGATCTGCCGCAGGCCGCATCGGCCGCGCCGGCCACCGTCGAAGCACCGGTGGTGGTGGTGATCGACAAGGCCGGCAAGGCCTTCCTGGCCGACCGGCCCGCCGACAACCCGGCCCTGGTGGCCCGCTTCGCCGACGCGATGCGCGCCAGTGCCCAGACCGAGCTGCAGCTGCGCGCCGACGCCGGCGTGCCCTACGGCCGGGTGGTCGAGGTGATGGGCCTGGCGCAGAAGGCCGGCCTGACCCGCATCGGCTTCATGGCCGAGCCGGCGCCAGCCGTACCGGCACCCGCCGCCGCCGGCGGGTAAGCCGCCTAAAATCCCGTCGTTGCTCGTCGCCCCGCGGCGGGGCCGCGCATTGCCGTCCCGGCAGGCGCCGAATTCTCCAGCTTCCATGCAAGACAAATACCTTCACACCGAGGTCGAGCGCGCCGCGCAGGGCCACTGGACCGCCGCCGACGCCTACCGCGTGACCGAGGACGCCGGCCGCCCCAAGTTCTACGCCTGCTCGATGCTGCCGTACCCCAGCGGCAAGCTGCACATGGGCCATGTGCGCAACTACACGATCAACGACATGCTCACCCGCAGCCTGCGGATGAAGGGCTACAACGTCCTGATGCCGATGGGCTGGGACGCCTTCGGCCTGCCGGCCGAGAACGCCGCGCTCAAGAACGGCGTGCCGCCCGCGCAGTGGACCTACGACAACATCGCCTACATGAAGCAGCAGATGCAGGCGATGGGGCTGGCCATCGACTGGTCGCGCGAGGTCGCCACCTGCGACCCGGCCTACTACAAATGGAACCAGTGGCTGTTCCTGAAGATGCTCGAGAAGGGCATCGCCTACCGCAAGACCCAGGTCGTCAACTGGGACCCGGTCGACCAGACGGTCCTGGCCAACGAGCAGGTGATCGACGGCAAGGGCTGGCGCACCGGCGCGGTGGTCGAGAAGCGCGAGATTCCGGGCTACTACCTGAAGATCACCGACTACGCCGAAGAGCTGCTCGGCCATGTGCAGACGCAGCTGCCCGGCTGGCCCGAGCGGGTCAAGCTGATGCAGGAGAACTGGATCGGCAAGTCGACCGGCGTGCGCTTCGCGTTCCCGCACACGATCGCCGACGAGACCGGCGCGCTGATCGGCGACGGCCGGATGTACGTCTTCACCACCCGCGCCGACACCATCATGGGCGTGACCTTCTGCGCGGTGGCGCCGGAGCATCCGCTGGCGCTGCACGCGGCCAAGACCAGTGCCGAGGTGGCCGCCTTCATCGCCGAATGCAAGGCCGGCGGCACCACCGAGGCGGAGCTGGCCACGCAGGAGAAGAAGGGCGTGCGCACCGGCCTGACGGTGACCCATCCGTTCATGGAAGAGCCGGTCGATGTCTGGGTCGGCAACTATGTGCTGATGAACTACGGCGACGGCGCGGTGATGGGCGTGCCGGCGCACGACGAGCGCGACTTCGCCTTCGCCCTCAAGTACGGCCTGCCGATCCGCCAGGTGGTGCTGGTCGACGGCGAGCACTACGACTACCACCGTTGGCAGGACTGGTACGCCGACAAGACCGAGGGCGTGACCGTCAACTCCGACACCTTCAGCGGCATGCCCTACCAGGAGGCGGTCGACGCGGTGGCGCATGCCCTGCAGGTGCGCGGCCTGGGCGAGAAGAAGACCACCTGGCGGCTGCGCGACTGGGGCGTCTCCCGCCAGCGCTACTGGGGCACGCCGATCCCGATCATCCACTGCGACGAGCACGGCGCGGTGCCGGTGCCCGAGGCCGACCTGCCGGTGGTGCTGCCGACCGACCTGGTGCCCGACGGCAGCGGCAACCCGCTCGTCAAGTCCGAGGCGTTCCACGCCGGCGTGACCTGCCCGGTCTGCGGCAAGCCCGCGCGGCGCGAGACCGACACGATGGACACCTTCGTCGATTCGTCCTGGTACTTCATGCGCTATTGCGACCCCAAGAACGACCAGGCCATGGTCGGCGAGGGCGCGCGGTACTGGATGCCGATGGACCAGTACATCGGCGGCATCGAGCACGCGATCCTGCACCTGCTCTACGCCCGCTTCTGGACCAAGGTGATGCGGGACCTGGGGCTGGTGAAGATCGACGAGCCCTTCACCAAGTTGCTGACCCAGGGCATGGTGCTCAACCACATCTACTCGCGCCGCACCGAGAAGGGCGGCAAGGAGTATTTCTGGCCGCACGACGTCGAGCATGTACTGGACGACGCCGGCAAGGTGGTCGGCGCGAAGCTGGTCAAGGCCGTCGGCGCGCTGCCCGCCGGCACCGCCATCGACTACGAGGGCGTGGGCACCATGTCCAAGTCGAAGAACAACGGCGTCGACCCGCAGGAGCTGATCGGCAAATACGGCGCCGACACCGCCCGGCTCTACACCATGTTCACCGCGCCGCCCGAGGCCACGCTCGAGTGGAACGACGCGGCGGTCGAGGGCAGCTACCGCTTCCTGCGCCGGGTCTGGAACTTCGGCGCCAAGCTTGGTGCTATGGATTTGGTAGCAGTAGGTCGAAGCGCCGCGCTGGCGAGCAGCCTGAAAGACGTCGAATTCGGCCCCGGCGCCAAGGCGCTGCGCCTGGAAGTGCACACGGTGCTCAAGCAGATCGACTACGACTACCAGCGCATGCAGTACAACACCGTCGTCTCCGGCGCGATGAAGCTGCTCAACGCGCTGGAAGACTTCAAGGCCGTCGGCACGCCCGGCGCCGAGGTGGCGCTGATCGAAGGCTTCGGCATCCTGCTGCGGGTGCTGTACCCGGCCACGCCGCACATCGCGCACGGCCTGTGGTCCGAACTGGGCTACGCCACCGCGCTGGGCGATCTGCTCGACACCGCCTGGCCGCAGGTCGATGCCGCGGCCCTGGTGCAGGACGAGCTGGAGCTGATGCTGCAGGTCAACGGCAAGCTGCGCGGCGCGCTGCGCGTCGCGGCCGGCGCGAGCAAGGCCGAGATCGAGCAGGCCGCGCTCGCCTGCGAGGACTTCCAGAAGTTCGCGCCCGGCGCCTCGGCCAAGAAAGTGATCGTCGTGCCCGGCCGCTTGGTCAACATCGTGATCTGATGGACCTCCCCCAGTCTTCGCGCACTGCGTGTCGCTACGCCAACCCCCTCACCGGGGGCAACACCAGCGGCCCGGCAAAGCCGGCTCCGCGGTGTTCCCGGATGATGGGCGCGGGATGCGGGCGATGCACACGATCCTGAGGTGGGGTTGAAAATCGACATGAAACTGAAAGCTCCCATGCAACGCCGCGCATTCGTTCTCCTGCCGCTGGCCGGCCTCGCCCTGGCGGGTTGCGGCTTCCATCTGCGGGAGGCGCCCAACTTCGCCTTTTCGACGATCTACCTCTCGACCGCGTCGCCGCTGGCCATCGAGCTACGACGCAACCTGGAAGCCGGCGACCGGGTCCGGGTGATCCGCGATGCCGCCGCGCGCGACAGTGCAGACGCGATCCTCGAGATCCTGCAGGACCAGCGCGAGCGGGTGGTGCTGGGCTACAACTCCAGCGGCCAGGTGCGCGAGTTCCAGCTGCGCACCCGGGTGCGGTTCCGGGTGCGGACGCCCGCCGACATCGAGCTGCTGGCCCCCACCGAAATCCTGTTGCAACAGGACCAGAGCTACGACGAAACCTTCGCCCTGGCCAAGGAAGCCGAAGCGCAGCTGATCTACCGCAACATGCAGAGCGACGCGGTGCAGCAGATCATGCGGCGCCTGGCGGCGATCAAGACGCTCACGCCCTGATGCAGCTCGCCCCCGCCCAGCTGGCGGCCCACCTGCAGAAGGGCCTGCGGCCGCTCTATGTGCTGCACGGCGACGAGCCGCTGCTGCAGCAGGAGGCGGCCGATGCGATCCGCGCCGCGGCCCGGGCGGCGGGCCCGGCCGAGCGCACCGTCTACACCGTCGCCGGTGCCCACTTCGACTGGAGCGAGGTGCTGGCCGCCGGCGGATCGCTGAGCCTTTTCGCCGACCGGCAGATCGTCGAGATCCGCATCCCCTCGGGCAAGCCCGGCAAGGAGGGCAGCACGGCGCTGCAGCAGTTGGCCGCCAACGCCGCCACCCAGGAAGGCACGCTCACCCTGGTCATGTTGCCGCGGCTCGACAAGGCCACCCGCACCGGCGCCTGGTTCGGCGCGCTGGAGCAGCACGGCACCGCGATCCAGATCGACCCGGTCGAGCGCGGCGCCCTGCCGCAGTGGATCGCCCAGCGGCTGCAGCGCCAGGGCCAGCAGGTGGCGCCGGGCGACGAAGGCCAGCGCACCCTGCAGTTCTTCGCCGACCGGGTCGAGGGCAACCTGCTCGCCGCCCACCAGGAAATCCAGAAGCTCGCCTTGCTCCACCCCGCCGAGCCCGGCGGCGCGCCGCGGGTGCTGACGCTGGAGCAGGTCGAGGCGGCCGTCGCCAACGTCGCCCGCTACGACGTGTTCAAGCTGTCCGAGGCGGTGCTGGGCGGCCAACCCGCGCGGGTGCAGCGGATGCTCGACGGCCTGCAGGCCGAGGGCGAGGCCGAGGTGCTGGTGCACTACACCCTGGCGGAGGACATCCGCGCCCTGAAACGGGTGAAGGACGCGATGGAGGCCGGCCGCCCGCTGCCGATGGCGATGCGCGAGCAGCGCATCTGGGGCGTGCGCGAGAAGCTGTTCGAGCGGGTATTGCCCCGGATCGAGCCGCGGATGCTGGCCCGGCTGCTGCAGTCGGCCCACCAGGTCGACGGCATCGTCAAGGGCTTGCCGCAGGACGGCTGGCCGCGCAACGGCTGGCAGGCGCTGCACCGGCTGGCGCAGCAGCTGTGCCGGGCGTGCGCCGGGCCGGTCGTCGCGACGCCTCGCACACGGCCCTAGCGCTATTCAATCGATAGCGGGTTGTCGATGGCTGGAAAGGATTCCAGGTCCATTCGTATCCGAAGTTCGCGCTGGACGCCGGCTGGGTGCTATCGAATTCGATGATCCGGCCGTGATCGGTCCTGCCGGAGTCATGCCGCGCAACCTGGAGGAAGGGCGAGGGCCAGGTTCCAGGTGCCGGAGACGAAGCCGGATGGACCCATCACGCCGCGTAACCGACTTCGTCACGCCTTTTCGGACGGCGCGACCGAAGCGCCCTGGATGCCGTGGCGCGCCAGCGCCTCGGCCACGAAGCCGCTGGCTTTCTGCTCTTCCACGTACGCCGCCAACGCGGCCGTCGCCTCGGCCCCGCGGCCCTTCGGCAACCCCATCGCCTGCTGGATCACCATGAACCGGCCCGGCAGCAGCCGCAGGCCGGGCACGCGGCGCGCGTCGGCCTCCAGTTGCTGGCGCACGCCGGCGGCCACGTCGAGGTTCTGGGCGACGAAGGTATCGACCACCGCGGGCGAGGAGGGCGCCCGCACGATTTCGGCGGCCTTCAGTTCGCGGCTCAGGGACAGGTCGTAGGCGCTGCCCTTGCCGACGGCGACGCGGTGGCCGGCCCGGTCTATCTCGTCGTTGGCCTGCAGCGGCGAGCCGTCCCGCACCAGGTAGCTGCCCTCGATCAGCACATAGGCCGCGGTGAAGGCGATGCCCGCGCCGCGCACCGGGTCGATCGCGAAGAAGCCGATGTCGGCCTGCTCGGCCGTCACCGCGTCGACCGATTGGCCGGCGGTGTCGAACACCACCAGCTCCAACGCCACGCCCAGACGCTCGGCGAAACCCCGTGCCAGGTCGATCGACACGCCCGCCGGCTGGCCGGCCGCGTCGGTGCCCGCCAGGATCGGGTTGCCCCGATTGATCGCGGCGCGCAGCCGGCCGGTGGGGGTGAAGGCGGCGCGCAGGGCCGGGGATGCGGGCATGGAGGGCTCCAGTCGGTGGTCGGACCCGCCATGCTAACGGGGCGCCGGTGCCGGCCCCGCCGGGCGATGCGATCGGGGCGGCATGGGAAAATACGCCCCATGAACGCCCTGAACATCGCCGAATACGTCAACACCCTCGGCCTGCAGGCCCGCGCCGCATCGGCCGCGATGGCGCGCGCCGACACCGCCACCAAGAACCGCGCCCTGCGCACCCTGGCCCGGCTGCTGCGCGAGAGCGGCCCGGCGCTGGCGGCGGAGAACGCCAAGGACCTGGCCCGTGCCGAGGCCGCCGGCCTGGCCGCACCGATGGTCGACCGGTTGCGCCTGACACCCCAGGTGCTGGAGACGGTGGCGCAGGGCTGCGAGCAGCTGGCCGCCATGCCCGAGCTGGTCGGCGAGATCAACGGCATGCGCCAGCAGCCCAGCGGCATCCGGGTGGGGCAGATGCGGGTACCGCTGGGCGTGTTCGGCATGATTTTCGAGAGCCGGCCCAACGTGACGATCGAGGCGGCCAGCCTGTCGATCAAGAGCGGCAACGCCTGCATTCTGCGCGGAGGATCGGAGGCGATCGATTCCAACAAGGCGCTGGCCGCGCTGGTGCAGCAGGCCCTGGAAGAGGCTGAGCTGCCCGCCGACGCGGTGCAGATGGTCGCGACCACCGACCGCGCGGCCGTCGGCCACCTGATCGCCATGCCCGAGCATGTGGACGTGATCATCCCGCGCGGCGGCAAGGGCCTGATCGAGCGGATCAGCCGCGAGGCCAAGGTGCCGGTCATCAAGCACCTCGACGGCAACTGCCACACCTACGTCGACGACCCCTGCGACATCGCCATGGCGGTGACGGTGGCCGACAACGCCAAGACCCAGAAGTACAGCCCCTGCAACGCCAGCGAGGGCCTGCTGGTCGCCCGCGGCGTGGCGGCGGCCTTTCTGCCGGCGATCGGCGCGGTGTACGCCGCCAAGGGCGTCGAGATGCGCTGCGACCCCGAGGCCCGCGCGCTGCTGGCCGGCGTGCCGGGCGCCCGCCTGGCGGATGCGACCGAGGCCGACTGGTCGGAGGAGTACCTGGCGCCGATCATCAGCATCAAGGTGGTGGCCGGCGTGGACGAGGCGATCGCCCACATCAACCGCTATTCGTCCCACCACACCGACGCGATCCTGACCCGCGACCATGTGCACGCCCAGCGCTTCCTGCGCGAGGTGGATTCGGCCAGCGTCATGGTCAACGCCAGCACCCGGTTCGCCGACGGCTTCGAGTACGGGCTGGGCGCCGAGATCGGCATCAGCACCGACAAATTCCATGCGCGCGGACCGGTGGGGCTGGAAGGGCTGACCTCGCTCAAATGGGTGGTGCTGGGCGACGGCCAGACCAGGAAATGACCCCCCGAGTCGCCTTGCGGCGCCTCCCCCCTTGAAAGGGGGGGCGCTACCGGCGGACCGGCGGAGCCGGATCCGCGGTCGCCCTGGGGTGGGTGGGTGTCTCATCTGTGGGCGCGCCTCGGACGCCGTGCGCGGCTTACTCTTGCACACCGGCCGGGCGGCCTCATATTCCTACAATTCGTTTGGTTATTACGCTCCCATAACAACAGAGGGCCGCATGGTTCCGCATCTCATCACGGCACTCACCGGCCCGATCAACGAACTCGAGCAGCGGGTGATCGATTCCATGCCGGCCATCGAGCGGTGGTTCCGCCTGGAATGGATGGAGCACACGCCGCCGTTCTACAGCTCGGTCGATGTGCGCAACGCCGGCTTCAAGCTGGCGCCGGTCGACACCAACCTGTTTCCCGGCAGCTGGAACCAGCTCACGCCGCAGATGCTGCCGCTGGCGGTGCAGGCCGCGATGGCGGCGATCGAGAAGATCTGCCCCGAAGCCCGCAACCTGCTCGTCATTCCCGAGAACCGCCTCGACAGCCCGGGCTACCTGCAGAACGTGGCGCAGCTGGTGCGCATCTTCCATCTGGCGGGCCTCAACGTGCGGGTGGGCTCGGTCGATCCCGACATCAAGGAGCCGACCACGGTGGCGCTGCCCCACGGCGGCAGCATCGTGCTGGAGCCGGTGGTGCGCAGCCAGCACCGGCTGGGGCTGCAGCACTTCGACCCGTGCACCATCCTGCTCAACACCGATCTTTCGGCCGGCGCGCCGGGCATCCTGGAAGACCTGCACGAGCAGTACCTGCTGCCGCCGCTGCACGCGGGTTGGTCGGTACGCCGCAAGAGCCACCACTTCCGCAGCTACGAAGAGGTCTCCAAACGCTTCGGCAAGCTGCTGGGCATCGACCCGTGGCTGATCAACCCGATGTTCAACACCTGCGGCGAAGTCGACCTGGCGCACGGCGCCGGCATCGAATGCCTCACCAGCAACGTCGATGCGCTGCTGGCCAAGATCAAGCGCAAGTACAAGGAATACGGCATCAACGAGAAGGCCTTCGTCGTCGTCAAGTCCGACAACGGCACCTCGGGCCGCGGCGTGGCGACGGTGCGCGACGTGAAAGACCTGGACGCCCTGGTGCGCAAGGCGCGCGAGACGGGCCCGGACGATGCGGCCGGCACCAGGGCCGACATGATCATCCAGGAAGGCGTGCTGACCAACGAGCGCATCGGCAAGTCGGTGGCCGAGCCGGTCGTCTACATGATGGACCGCTACGTGGTCGGCGGCTTCTACCGGATGCACGGCGAGCGGGGCGTGGACGAGAACCTCAACGCGCCCGGCGCCCGCTACCAGCCGCTGGAGTTCGACGACAGCGCCCACCTGATGCAGCCCGGCGGCAAGTCGGCCGCCGATGCGCCCAACCGCTTCTACATGTACGGCGTGGTCGGCCGGCTGGCGATGCTGGCCGCCAGCTACGAGATGGAAGCGACCGACCCCGACGCCGAAGTCTACGAATAGCCTGGCCCGTCGGCCGGCGGCGACGGCCGCATGGCGGCATTCCGGGCGGTTGTCGCGCCGCAACATGGCCCGGCGGATACGCCTATGCGGTGCGGCACCGCACGGCGCACAATAGCGGTCCCCCAGCAACCCCGACGGTGTGCCGCACGGGCCGCGGCAGCGCCGCTGCACGGCGGGTCGCCGCCACCGCGACCGCCGTGTCTGAATCGTCGACCAAATCTTCCCTTCCCGCGCTGACACTGGGGGCCATCGGGGTCGTCTACGGCGACATCGGCACCAGCGTGCTCTACGCGGTCAAGGAAGTCTTCCACACCGGGCATGTGCCGTTCACCCACGCGAACATCTACGGCATCCTGTCGATGTTCTTCTGGACGCTGGTCGTCATCGTCGCCCTGAAGTACGTGGTGCTGGTGCTGCGGGCCGACAACAACGGCGAAGGCGGCCTGGTCGCGATGCTGGCCCTGGCCTCGCAGGCGGTGAAGGACAAGCCCGGGCTGCGCAAGGTGCTGCTGCTGGTGGGCATCTTCGGCACCTCGCTGTTCTACGGCGACGGCGTCATCACCCCGGCCATCTCGGTGCTGTCGGCGGTCGAGGGCCTGGAGGTGGTGTCGCCCGAGTTCCGCCACTACGTGATCCCGCTGACGCTGGTGGTGCTCTTCGTGCTGTTCGTGGTGCAGAAGCGCGGCACCGGCGGCATCGGCAAGTTCTTCGGCCCGATCACCCTGGTCTGGTTCCTGGCGATCGCGGCCCTGGGCGTGATGCACATCATGGGCCATCCCGAGATCCTGAAGGCGCTCAGCCCCTACTACGCGCTGCAGTTCATCTGGCAGCACCCGGGCATCACCTTCATCATCCTCGGCGCGATGGTGCTCTGCGTGACCGGTGCCGAGGCGCTCTACGCCGACCTGGGCCATTTCGGCAAGCGGCCGATCCGGCTGGCCTGGTTCAGCGTGGTGATGCCCTGCCTCACCCTCAACTACTTCGGCCAGGGCGCGCTGCTGCTGGCCGATCCGTCTGCGGTCGAGAACCCGTTCTTCCGCATGGCGCCCGCCTGGGCCCTGGTGCCGCTGGTGCTGCTGGCGACGATGGCGACGGTGATCGCCTCGCAGGCGCTGATCTCGGGCGCCTTCAGCATCACCAAGCAGGTGATCCAGCTGGGCTACCTGCCGCGCCTCAACATCCAGCACACCAGCGTGCGCGAGGCCGGCCAGATCTACATCCCGTTCGTCAACTGGGGCCTGTTCGTCGCGATCGTGCTGGCGGTGGTGCTGTTCCGCTCGTCCACCAACCTGGCGGCGGCCTACGGCATCGCGGTGACGCTCGACATGCTGATCACCACCATCCTCACCTTCTTCGTCATCCGTTATGGCTGGCGCTACCCGCTGGCGCTCTGCATCGCCTCGACCGGCGCGTTCTTCGTGATCGACCTGGCCTTCTTCAGCTCCAACATGCTGAAGCTCTTCGCCGGCGGCTGGTTCCCGCTGATGATCGGCGGCGCCGTGTTCACCCTGATGGTCACCTGGAAGGACGGCCGCGCGATCCTCAACAAGAAGATGCGCGCCGACGCGATCGAACTGCCGGTGTTTCTGGAGGCGGTCTTCGTCAGCCCGCCCACCCGGGTCGAAGGCACCGCCGTCTTCCTGACCGCGGAGCGCGGCACCGTGCCCAACGCGATGCTGCACAACCTCAAACACAACAAGGTGCTGCATGCGCAGAACCTGTTCGTCACCGTGCGCAGCCACGAGAAACCCTGGATCGCGCCCGAGCAGCGGCTGGAAGTCGAACCGCTCGGCCACGACTGCTGGCAGGTGGTGGTGCACTACGGCTTCAAGAACGATCCCGACCTGCCCAAGGCTCTGGCCAAGATGCGCGGCCAGGGCTGCGAGCTCGATCCGATGGTCACCAGCTACTTCCTCTCGCGCGACACCGTCATCCCGACCATCGGCAGCGGCATGGCCGCCTGGCGCGAAAAGCTCTTCGCCCAGATGCACCGCAACGCCAGCGGCGCCGCCGATTTCCTGCACCTGCCCAACAACGCGGTGGTGGAACTGGGTTCGAAGATCGAAATCTGATCTGCTATTAAATAAATAGCTATAGGCCGTCGATTTGCGCCGGCCCCGGCTATTTTCTTGCCTGTATTTTGGAGCGGGACGGGGCCATGCGGTTTTTCAGGGATTGGAGCGTTTCGGCGGTGACGGCCGGCTTCGTGGCGGTGCTGGTCGGCTTCACCAGTTCGGTGGCCATCGTGTTCCAGGCGGCGCGGGCCTTCGGCGCCGGCCCCGAGGAGATCGCGTCGTGGGTCTGGGCGCTGGGCATCGGGATGGGGTTGTGCTCGGCGCTGCCGTCGCTCTGGTGGCGAAAGCCGGTCATGGTCGCCTGGAGCACGCCGGGCGCCGCGGTGCTGGCCTCGGCCGGCGCGGGCTTCGGGATGGGGCAGGCGGTCGGGGCGTTCATGGTCTGCGCCGCCCTGATCGTCGTGGCCGGCGCCACCGGCTGGTTCGAGCGGGTGATGAACCGCATCCCGATGGCGATCGCCGCCGCGCTGCTGGCCGGCGTGCTGGCCCGGTTCGGCATGCAGGCATTCACCGCGGCGCAGACCGCGCTGCCGCTGGTGCTGCTGATGCTGCTGGCCTACCTGCTGGCGCGCCGGCTGGTGCCGCGCTATGCGGTGCCGCTCACGCTGGCGGTGGCGGTGGCGTACGTCGCGCTGCGCGGCCAGCTCGCCTTCGGCGACCTGCACTTCAGCATCGCCCGGCCGGTCTTCGTCGCACCGGTGTTCAGCTGGCAGGCGGTCGTCAGCCTGGCGCTGCCGCTGTTCGTGGTGACGATGGCGTCGCAGAACCTGCCCGGCGTGGCGGCGATCCGCGCCGCGGGCTATGCGCTGCCCATCTCGCGCATCGTCACCATCACCGGTGTGGCGACGCTGCTGCTGGCGCCTTTCGGCGGCTATGCGCTCAACCTCAGCGCCATCACCGCCGCCATGTGCATGGGGCGCGAGGCGCATCCCGATCCCGACCGGCGCTACACGGCGGCCGTGGCCTGCGGCGTGTTCTACATCGCCATCGGCATCTTCGGCGGCGCCGTCGCCGGGCTGCTCACCGCGTTCCCGGCAGAACTGGTCGCGGCCATCGCCGGGCTGGCGTTGCTCGGCACCATCGCCGGCGGCCTGGCGACCGCACTGCAGGACGAGCGCTACCGCGAGGCGGCCATCATCACCTTCCTGGTCACGCTCAGCGGCGTCGTAATAGCCGGCATCGGCTCGGCCTTTTGGGGCGTGGTCGCCGGCGCGTCGGCGCTGCTGGTACAACAATACCGCTCGCCGCCGTCCGTCTAGGCCGGCCGCGCGTTTCGTTCAACGCCACTGCTGCCCAACCGCCCGCCATGCACATCCTCTTCATCGCCGATCCGCTCGAGTCCTTCAAGATCTACAAGGACACCACCTTCGCGATGATGCGAGAGCTGCAGCGCCGGGGGCACACGCTCGCCGCCTGCGGCCCGCAGGACCTGGCGTGGCAGAGCGGCGGTGTGGTGGAAGCGCAGATGCGCGACCTGCGGCTGACCGGCGACGCCACCGACTGGTTCGAGGCCTCCGCTGCCGATGCGCCGCAGCCGCTGCGCGGCTTCGACGCGGTGCTGATGCGCAAGGACCCGCCGTTCGACTCCGAATACTTCTACGCCACCCACCTCCTGGAGCAGGCCGAGCGGGAAGGCGCCCGCGTCTTCAACAAGCCACGGGCACTGCGCGACCATCCCGAGAAGCTGGCGATCCTCGAATTTCCGCAGTTCATCGGGCCGACGCTCGTCACGCGCAGTGCGTCCGCGGTGCGGGCCTTTCACGCGGAACACCGGGACATCATCCTGAAGCCGCTCGACGGCATGGGCGGCATGGGCATCTTCCGCGTGAAGGACGACGGGCTCAATCTAGGCTCGGTCATCGAAACGCTGAACCGGGACGGCGCCGAGACGGTCATGGTCCAGAAATTCCTACCGGCCATCGCCCAGGGCGACAAACGGGTGCTGGTGATCGGCGGCAAGCCGGTGCCGTTCAGCCTGGCGCGCATCCCGCAGGGCGGAGAGGTGCGGGGCAATCTGGCGGCGGGTGGCAAGGGAGTGGCGCAGCCGCTCTCCGCACGGGATCGGGAGATCGGCGAAGCGTTGGGGCCGGTGCTGTTCGCACGCGGCCTGCTGCTGGTGGGGGTGGACGTCATTGGCGACAGCGTCACCGAGATCAACGTCACCAGCCCCACCTGCTTCCAGGAGATTCAGCAGCAAACGGGCTTCGATGTGGCGGCGATGTTCGTCGACGCACTCGAAGCAGCAATGGCCGTCACAGCCCCGAAATAATTTTTTGCATGTCTGTAGGCCGGCGCCGCAAACCGCTGTGCTACAGTTCACCTCCCTTGCAGCGACAGGCCAGTTGAAACACTGACAGACAGCTGCAAAGAGCCCAAGAATTTGCTGATCCATCCTCGGGATGTCCCAGCCTCCGGATTTCCGGTATATAATTCGAGGCTCTGCAGAATTCGCTGGCCTGGTTGGAGTGCTACTTCGGTGGC
>JBHZQV010000014.1:0-114592 GCA_042867185.1 Sphingomonas sp. NCPPB 2930
CCGCAGCGAAATAAAGGAGGAGGCCGCAGGCCGGGGGACATTCGCGGAGGGGGGCACCCGGCGATCACGGCCCCCGCACCCCACGCACAGCCCCTCCCCAAAACCAACCAATCGACCCACCGCCACCGCCACCGCCACCGCCACCGCCACGGCCCACCGCCCACCGCCCCATCGCGCCATCGCGCCCAAGGCGCACGCTTGCGCCAGTGGCACCGTTTTTGCGTGCCCCCTCACCGCCGGACCGCGCCGGGCCCTCGAGGGAATCTACCGTTCCCGCCACACGTGCAAGCGGTCACAGTGCCCGACGTCCTTTCCTTCATACAACCCATCGGCCTTCTCCGAGGAACCGCTCCCATGAACCGTAGAACCCTCGCCGCCTGCGCGGTCGCGCTGCTGGCCCAGACCTCCGCCTTCGCACAGGCCAAATGGGACCTGCCCACCGCCTACCCGGCGACCAACTACCACACCGAGAACATCGCCCAGTTCGCCAAGGACGTGGAAGCGGCCAGCGGCGGCAAGCTCAAGGTGACGGTGCACGCCAACGCCTCGCTGTTCAAGGCGCCCGAGATCAAGCGCGCGGTGCAGAGCGGCCAGGCCCAGGCCGGCGAGATCCTGCTGGCCAATTTTTCCAACGAGAACCCGATCTACGCACTCGACGGCGTGCCCTTCCTGGCCACCACCTATGCCGAATCGCGCAAGCTCTACGACGTGTCCAAACCCGCCACCGACAAGCTGCTGGCCGCGCAGGGCATGAAGATCCTGTTCTCTGTGCCGTGGGCGCCGCAAGGCATCTACAGCAAGCGGGAAATCACGTCGGTCGCCGATCTGCGCGGCATCAAGTGGCGTGCCTACAGCCCCGCCACCGCCAAGATCGCCGAGCTGGTCGGCGCCCAGCCGGTCCAGATCCAGCAGGCCGAACTCAGCGCCGCGATGGCCACCGGCGTGATCGAGGCGTTCATGACCTCGGGCTCCACCGGCTACGACACCAAGACCTACGAAAGCATCAAGAATTTCTACGACACCCAGGCGTGGATTCCGAAGAACGTGGTGCTGGTCAACATGAAGAGCTTCAACGCGCTCGACGCCGCCACCCAGGCCGCGGTGGCCAAGGCCGCCGCCGATGCCGAAGCCCGCGGCTGGAAGATCGCCGAGGCCAAGAACGACGAGTACAAGCGCCTCCTGACCGAGCGCGGCATGAAGATCATGAAGCCCTCGCCCAAGCTCGACGCCGACATGCGCCAGGTCGGCAGCATCATGCAGGCCGACTGGCTGAAGGCCGCCGGCGCCGACGGCGCCGCGATCGTCGACGCCTACCGCAAGCCATGAGCGCCGTTCGGCCCCCGGCCGCCGCCGGGCCGGTGGCCGGCGCGTTGCCTGCTGCCGCCTGTGCGCCCGGCCCGCTGCGGCGGGTGCTGGCGCGCCTGTTCGACGCGGCCGGCGCGCTGGGCGCGGCCTGCGTGGTCGCCATCTTCCTGCTGATGATCGTGGCGGGTGTCGGCCGGCAGGTCAACCTGCGGGTCAGCGGCATCAACGACGTGGTGGCATGGCTGTGTGCGGCCGCCGCCTTCCTGGCGATGGCGCATGCGTTTCGCCACGGCGACTTCGTGCGGGTGACGCTGGTGCTGGAATGGGTGCCGCCGCGGGTGCGCCGCTGGATGGACGCGGTGTGCCTGGCCGTCGCGACCGTCGCGGTCGGTTATCTGACCTGGTGGGCCACCGCCTTCACCTGGGAGAGCTACGAATTCGCCGAGGTGGCGACCGGCCTGGTCGCGATCCCGATCTGGATTCCGCAATCGACCTTCGTGGTGGGGTGCTGGCTGCTGATGCTGGCGGTGCTCGACGAACTGGTCACCGTGCTGCAGGGCGGCAAGCCGAGCTACCAGCGCGCGGTGGAAGAGCGCCACGCGGCGGGCGATTTCTCGTCCGAAGTCTGATGCGCTGCTCGCCTTCCCGCAGCGCGGCGCCCGGCATACCGCCGGCGCGCCGCCCTTCCCTCTTCCGCTTCCCTTCTATCGGTTTCCGAGGCCCCGCCCTCCAGGATTTTCTTCATGTCTGACACCCTGCTCATGGGCGGCATGCTGCTCGGCATCATGCTGGTGCTGCTGGCCGGCGGCGTCTGGATCGCGATGACGCTGGCGATCGTCGGCTGGATCGGCCAGGCTTTCTTCACCAACACCCTGCCCGGCAAGAACCTGTTCTCGGCCTTCTGGGAAAGCAACGCCTCGTGGGAGCTGGCCGCGCTGCCGCTCTTCATCTGGATGGGCGAGATCCTGTTCCGCACCAAGCTCAGCGAGGAGATGTTCGAGGGCCTGCGCTCCTGGCTCAACCGGGTGCCGGGACGGCTGATGCACACCACCGTGCTCGGCTGCGGCGTGTTCGGATCGGTCTCGGGCTCGTCGGCCGCGACCTGCGCCACCATCGCCAAGGTGGCCCTGCCCGAGCTGAAGAAGCGCGGCTACAACGAAAACCTGGCGATCGGATCGCTGGCCACGGCCGGCACCCTGGGCATCCTGATCCCGCCTTCCATCACGATGGTGGTCTACGCGGTGGCGGCCGATGCGTCGATCATCCGCATCTTTTTGGCGGGCTTTCTGCCCAGCCTGCTGCTGATGGTGCTGTTCTCCGGCTACATCGGCTGGTGGAGCCACCGCCACCCGGACCAGGTGCCGCCGGCCGACCCGCCCAGCAGCTTCATGCAAAAGTTGAAAGCCTCGGGCAACCTGATCCCGTGCGCGCTGCTGATCGTCTTCATCGTCTGGGTGCTGGTGGCCGGCTGGGCCACCGCCACAGAATGCGCGGCCTTCGGCGTGCTGGGCTCGCTGGCCATCGCCGCCTACGGCCGCAGCCTGACCTGGCAGAACTTCAAGGACGGGGTGATGGGCGCCACCCGCACCAGCTGCATGATCATGTTCATCCTGGCGGGCGCGGCCTTCCTGACCAAGACCATGGCCTTCACCGGCATCCCGCGCGAGCTGGCGGAATGGGTCGACGGCATGCACCTGTCGCCCTACGCCCTCATCTCGGTGCTGGTGCTGGTGTACCTGGTGCTGGGCACCGCGCTCGACGGCATCAGCATGATCGTGCTGACCAGCGCGGTGGTGCTGCCGATGATCCAGAAGGCGGGCTTCGACCTGGTCTGGTTCGGCATCTTCGTGATCCTGCTGGTCGAGATCGCCGAGGTGACGCCGCCGGTGGGCTTCAACCTCTTCGTGCTGCAGAACATGACCGGCCGGGACAGCAACCTGATCGCCAAGGCGGCGATCCCGTTCTTCGCCTGCCTGGTGGTCTGCATCGCGCTGATCACGCTGTTCCCGCAGATCGTGACCCTCCTGCCCGACCTGGTGATGGGCAAGGACGGCGCGCCGCTGCCGGCGGGCTGAGGCTGAGGCTGAGGCTGAGGCTGCGTTTGCGATACTGCGCGGCATGCTGCTCCACGTCTTCGTCTGGTGGCCTTGCGCTGGATTTTCAGAAGAAAAATACTTGCAGCCGGCGCCGCACGCCGGCCACTAGCTATCGTTTCGATAGCATCTGGTCCCGCTGGGCCAGGCTGGGAAACAGCCGGAACCACATCAGCGCCACCAGCATGGTGCCCACGCCGCCGAACACCACCGAGCCCACCGGCCCCAGCAGCGCGGCGGTGGCGCCCGACTCGAACTCGCCCAGCTGGTTGCTGGCGCCGATGAAGACCGAATTGACCGCGCTCACCCGGCCGCGCATCGCGTCGGGCGTCTCCAGCTGCACCAGCGTCTGGCGCACCACCACGCTCACCATGTCGGCACCGCCGGTGACCGCCAGCGCCACCAGCGACACCCACAGGTTGTGCGACACGCCGAATACCAGCGTCGCCAGCCCGAAGATGCCCACCGCGGCCAGCATGCGCGCACCCACCTTGCGCTCCAGCGGCCAGCGGGTCAGCACCACCGACATCGTCAGCGCTCCCACCGCCGGGGCCGCCCGCAGCATGCCCAGGCCCCAGGGGCCGGTGTGCAGGATGTCCTTGGCGTAGATCGGCAGCAGCGCCACCGCGCCGCCCAGCAGCACCGCGAACAGGTCGAGCGACACCGCGCCCAGCACCGGCTTGCGGTGCCAGATGAACCGCACGCCGGCCAGCAGCGTCTGCAGCGATACCGGCGCGCGCGGCGCGGCCACGTGGGCGTAGCCGAGCCGCGCCACCAGCACGCTGCCCATCACGAACAGCGCCACGCAGGTGCCGTACACCGCGGTGGCGCCGGCGACGAAGATCACGCCGCCCAGCGCCGGCCCGCCGATGATCGCCGCCTGCGCGCCCGCCGCGCTGAACGCCATCGCCCGCGGCAGCATCAGCGGCGGCACCAGCGCCGGGGTGAGCGCCTGCTGCGCGGGCATCTGGAAGGCCCGCACCATGCCCAGCACCACCGACAGGGCCAGCAGCAGGGTCCGGCCGACCCAGTGGCCCTCGGTCGCCAGCACCAGCGTCAATGCCACCACGCCCTGGGTGAAGAAGCAGGCGGCCACGATGTGCCCGCGGTGCAGACGGTCGGCCACATGCCCGGCCACCAGGGTCAGCAGCAGGGCCGGCACGAACTGGTAGAGCCCCACCAGGCCCAGGTCCCAGGCGCTGCCGGTCAGCTCGTACATCTGCCAGCCCACCGCCACCATTAGCATCTGCTGGCCGGCGGTGCCGAACAGGCGCGCGGCCCAGAAACGGATGAAGGCGCGTTCCTGGAGCAGGTCGCGGAACTGGTACGTGGGGGTGGTCATGGGGGCAGGCGGCGTGGCCGGCACTGCCGTGGCGCCAGGTGCGCGGCAGGGTCGTGGGCGAGGATGCGGGGTCCGGCGGGGCGAAGCGGCATTTTGCCCCGCCCCGCCCGCGCCTGCAGACGCGTGCGCGTCAGTTCTCCTCTGCGCGGGGGCGGCGGTGCCGGGTCGGCGCCCGGCCGCGCCGCGGCGGACCGTCATGGCGATCCCCCACAATGGCGGGATGGATTCCACCCACAACCTCAACGACAACCGCATCGCCGATGCCTGGGCCACGCTGCACGCGCATTCCGACAGCGGCAACACCCTGCAATCGGAGGCCTACCGCCTCGCTTTCGCCGATCCCGAATTCCTCACCCGCCGCGAGACCCGCGGCGTGCGGATGCAGCTGGAGATGCTCAAGCCCGACCTGGACCAGCAGGCCCAGGGCATCGAGAACACCGTGGTGGTCTACGGCAGCGCCCGCTTTCTGCCCCCCGACGAAGCCGCGGCGCTGCTGCAGGCGGCCGAGACGGTGGGCGAGCCCGAGGCCATCGCCGCCGCGCGGCTGAAAGTCAAGAACGCCTACTACTACGAGCAGGCCCGCCTGTTCGCGCGGCTGGTCGCCACCGACAGCGAAGCCCGCCCGAAGGAAGAACGGCTCTACATCTGCACCGGCGGCGGCCCCGGCATCATGGAGGCCGCCAACCGCGGCGCGCACGAGGTCGGCGCACTGAACGTCGGTCTCAACATCGCGCTGCCGCACGAGCAGAGCGGCAACCGCTTCATCACGCCCAGCCTGTCGTTCAAGTTCCACTATTTCGCGCTGCGCAAGATGCACTTCATGATGCGTGCCAAGGCGCTGGTGGCGTTCCCCGGAGGCTTCGGCACGCTCGACGAGCTGTTCGAGCTGCTGACCCTGGTGCAGACGCGCAAGAGCAAGCGGGTGCCGATCGTGCTGTTCGGCAAGAGCTTCTGGAACCGCGTCGTCAACTTCGAGGTGCTGGTCGAAGAAGGCACCATCTCGGCCGCCGACCTGAAGCTGTTCCACATCACCGACGATCCCCAGGACGCCTGGAACACGATCCAGGATTTCTACCGGCTGACGGACTGAGCGTCGTCGCACAGGCGTCTCCCGCGCGCGTAGGCGCTGGGCCGTGCCGGAGCCACGGCCCACCCCGGTGCACCTGCGGCGGGATGCGCCGTTCCATGGGCATACGCCTACAGGCGCCTAGCACCGGCGCTGGCACCCGCTCCCCCCCGAACGCCTAGCATGGAACCACAGAACGCAAACGCTTTGTGAGGAGTTCCATGACGTCCACCCATCCACGCGACTCCAACGCACCCGCATCACCCGACCCGCTGGACCACGACGCCTTCGAAGGCGGCGACCGCGGCGACAAGTCGGGCACCAACGCCGCCCAGAACCGGGCGGTCGGCATCGACGATCCGATCGCAGAAGGCAGCCGCCAGGGCCGCGAGCGCTACAAGACCGACATCGACAAGGGCGAAGCGGAACCCCGGAAGTCCGTCTAGCCGACGATAAAGGGCACCAGCTTGCCGAGGTTCACAAAGACGCGCCGTCTGCCCTGCAGACCCGAAGCGTCGAGAAAAGCTGGTGGCTTCCAGCACCTGTTTCATGGTGCCCCTCTTGCCCGCGCACAGCGCGGGCTTTTTTGCGCCCGCTACGGGCCCGGGCGGGGATCCTGTACCGGGGGCTGCTGCGCCGGACGGGGCGGCGGGTCGCCGATCGGGGTCTCGGACGGCTGGCTCGGGGGCGGGGGCACCTGCAGCGGGGGCGTCGGAATCGGGGATTCGGTAGGCATGGGGCATTTCTCCTGGGATGGACCATCATGGTGGCGCACGCCGGTGGAGAAGTTTCCGCTTGCTACCGAGGTCAACGACCGCGCCACGGTCGGCAGGGGAACCTACGGCGCGGCCGCCGTCTCCCACCGGCATGACGGCCGACACGCTCTTTCCAGCCACTGACATGCAAGCCATGAAGACCGCGGCCGTGGACCGCTACACCTACCGCGGGCTGAACAATGCCCATGCGGAGCGTGCGGGCCTCGCTTTCGCGGCGCACCTGGAGCGGCTGGGCGCGGCCCGCTGCGTCGTGGCGCTCCAGCACGCGCACCGCCAGGCAGAGCCCGGCACTCCGCCGCACCATGCGCTGCGTGTCCTGATCGGGGTGCTGCACGAACTGGGCATCGAAACGCTCCAGGCCCAGATGGAGCAATGGCGCACCGCGCGGAATGCGCTCGAATCCACCCGCGCAGACCTGCAGGCACTGCAGCAATCGTTCGACGCGGAGTTCGCCCACTGGAGCGCCACCGCCGCGCAGATCCGGCACACCCGGGAGCAGGCGCTGGCGCTGCTCGATTCCCTGCTGCCCGCGGCGCAGCGCAAAGACAGCCCGTCGGCCCGGCCCCTGTCGAAAGCGCTGGCGCGCCTGCCCGGTGGCGAACTGCAGGCCGCCCTGGTCTCGGGCGAGGACGCGTTCCTCCAGCCTGCGCAGGACGCCCTGTTGGCCGACCTGGTGGACGTCGGCCTGGCGCTGGAGGTGCGCGAGCATGCCTGCGCCGCCGAGGGCCTGGGGATAGAGACAGAGCTGGCGCTGGGCGCGGCGGGCTACGACATCCAGGATGCGATCCACCAGTTCAAGCCGCTGGCAGAAGCCGCAGCGGCGCTGATGGAGCGCCGCAAGCAGCTGACGGCGGCCGTCGCCCACACCGCCCGGCTCCAGGCGGCGTGCCAGCAGGCGTCGGTGCCGGCGCTGCTGATGCGGCTGCCCTATCTGTGGTTTCCGGCCTTCGCCTTCGGCCGGGCCGACGAGGTGCTGGCGGCGCAACGGCCGGCGGCATAGGCGGCACGACCGGCGGTCCGGAAGACCCGGGCACGGGCGGGCCGAGGGGCGCCGAAGGCTAGAATCGGAGGCTATCCAGGAAACGTGGCAGAGCGGTTGAATGCACCGGTCTTGAAAACCGGCGATGTCGAAAGACATTCGTGAGTTCGAATCTCACCGTTTCCGCCGGAGCACCCAGCGCCAGCAGTTGGGAGCACTCCGGGCATCCCGTGCGATCCGATCGACCGTCCGAGGCAGCGCGCGCACTTCGTAGGACATGTCCTGCAGTGCTCTCGGCGCAGGCCATCGTGGGCTATCGCACACCTTTGTTCGAATGAGACCATGAAACCTCGTTGCCGCGCGTTCCTCGTAGAGGACAACCCCCGAAATCTGGAAAGCCTGATCCCCGCCCTGGCGGAACTGGCCGGCGCCGAAGTGGTCGGCTTCGTCCAGCGCGAGGACGATGCGCTCGCCTGGCTCGGGCAGCATGCGGCCGAGGTCGACGTGGTGGTGCTCGACATGTTCCTGCTGCAGGGCACCGGACTGGGCGTGCTCAACGGCATGCGAGAGCGCGGCATCGACTGCACCGTGGTCGGGCTGACCAACCACGCGACCGACGAGACCCGTGCCCGGTTCTCCGCCGCCGGCGCCGATGCGGTCTTCGACAAGATGGAGCAGACCGAGGATTTCTTCGCGTTCCTCGACACCGTCGTCCGCCGCGACCGCAACAACGAAACGGCCGTCGGCGGGCACTGAGCCCTGTGGCCGGGCCCTGCGGGCCACCGCCGTGCGTCAAGAAGTCGCGGCGCGCAGGGTGAAGATCCGGAACATCGGGTCTTCGTAGACCGTCTGGAAATACTGCCCGAAGGCCGGCATCTCCGCGGAAGGAAAGTCGGGCCTGCGCACCACGATGAGCTCGAATCCCTGTTCCCGCAAACGCGCTGCCAGCCGTTCGGGCGCCAGCGCCAGGAAATCCCGGTAGCGCCAGGGACCGAAATGGTCGCCCCACACAGGGGCCGGCAGGTAGTACAGCACGCCCTCCATTCCGCTCTGGTAGATCTTGCGACCCGGATGCGCCTGCAGGTAGTCGATGGTGCCGGCATAGTCGGCCAGCCGCGCCCTCACCACCTCCCGCCGTTGCGCCGGGTCGGCCGCCACCAGCGACCACTCGTAGCCGCTGCGGTTGTAGTAGCGGCCCGCCGCCAGGGCGAGCATGAGCGCGACGACCACGCCCTGCGCCCCCCGCCCGAGCCGTGTGCGCCCCTGCCATGCGGGCCAGCGCCGGCTCCAGAGCGCGGTCGCCCGCGCCACCGCATGGGCGACGACGCCCGCGACCAGCATGAACAGCACCGGATAGGCCGGCATCAGGTAGCGCGAGTAGTGCGACGTCAGCAGCCACACCGCCACCGCGTACCCGGCGAACCCGGTGCACGCCCACAGCATCCGGCGCCGCGGATGCCGCCACGCCAGCCACGGCGCGGCGCACGCGATCGCGACGAAGGCCGGTGGCCAGTCGTAGTTGAGGGCGATGTCGAAGAACTGGTGGCGGTAGTCGCCCAGGTTCCAGTCGGTGAAGCCGAACAGCGTGCCGCCCAGCGGCGCCACCGGGTCGCCGGTCATGAGCAGGTTGCGGGCATACCAGTAGATGCAGGGCACGGCCGCCGCCGCGGCGCAGAGCGCCACGCTGCGCCACCGGCGGTCGCGGGTGACGACGCCCAACGCGAACAGCGGCAGGAAGGTGAGCGCCTGGTACTTGCTGCCCAGCGCGACACCGAAAAGGAACGCCGCCAGCGCCAGGCCGGCGCGGGTCCGGGGGTTTTCGCGCCAGAGCTGCAGCACCGCGAACGCCGCACACACGAACAGGGCCACACCCATGTCGATATAGGCCGTCGCGAACTCCGACCGGGTCGACTGCAGCCACAGCATCGCCGCACCGCAGGCCGCGGCCCGCCCCACCAGCGGCAAGGCCCAGCGGTGCAGCAAAAACGCGGTGAGCCATCCGGCGTAGGCGTGCAGCATGTGCGCCATCACGTCGTCGTAGACCACCATCGCGGCGGCGTACAGCAGGTTGTAGTTGTACGGGAACCAGGGGTAGCGCAGCCAGTCGTTGACGTCGAGCCGGCCGCTCAGCGCCCACTGGCGCGCGTGCGGCAGGTGGTAGGCCAGCTCGTCCCAGGCCAGCGGCACCCGCAGCGGGTACAGCAGGGTGGAGGTGGCGAACGCCAGGACCAGCCACGAGCTCCAGTGCGGCCAGGCCCATGCGGGCCGGCCGCCGGCGACCACCGACCACCCGGCGCAGGCCAGCCCGAGACCGGTGACCGCCAGCACGCCCGCGGTGGTCAACAGCCCGGCGATGCCCAGCAGCTGCAGCAGACATACCGCGACGCCGCTGCCCGCGACCATCGCCAGGCCGCCCCGCAGCCCCCGGTCCTCGTGGAGCCGTTCCAGGACGCGCCGGGCCGCGACAGTTCCGTAGCCCCACGAGGCCAGCATGAACACCGCCAGGGCCGCGTAGTGCCATGCGGCGAATGCGTATTGGGCGGCCATCAGGCAGGCCCCGGCGCCGGTCGATGGCGGCGGCGGACGCAGGGCCCTGTCGCAGGCAGCGCAGCGCCGTCGTGCCGTCGCGCCCGGGTGCCGAACATCGCCCGGCCCTAGCCCGGAAGAAAGAGCGCCTGCAGGTCGCTCAGGAAATCGAAGCCACGCTCGGTCGGCTGCACCCGCTGCAGGTCGCGGGTGATCAAGCCCTTGGCTTCCGCCTCCGCCAGGGCCGGCGCGATCGCCGCGACCGACAGCCCGGTGCGGTCGGCGAAGTCCTGCAGCAGGAAGCCCTCGCGCAGCCGCAGCGCATTGAGCATGTACTCGAACGGCAGGTCGGCGCGCTTCAGCTCTTCCTGCTGCGTGACCGCGTTGCCCGCCAGCGCACGCTCCATGTAGAGCTGCGGCTCGCGCACCCGCACCTGCCGCACGATGCGGTGGGCGAAGCTCAGCTTGCCGTGCGCACCGGCGCCGATGCCCAGGTAGTCGCCGAACTGCCAGTAGTTGAGGTTGTGGAAGCAGCCGTGGCCGGGCTTGGCATAGGCCGAAATTTCGTAGCGGGCCATGCCGGCGGCGCCGGTCATCTCGGTGATGCGGTCGAGCATCGCGTAGGCGGTGTCGTCCTCGGGCACGACCGGCGGATGCTTGGCGAAATAGGTGTTGGGCTCGATCGTCAGGTGGTAGATCGAGATGTGCGGCGGCGCCAGCGCCAGCGCGGTGGCGACGTCGGCCTCCAGCTGCGCCATGGTCTGGCCCGGCAGCGCATACATCAGGTCGAGGTTGAAGGTCTCGAAGGCCGAGGCCGCTTCTTCCACCGCGGCCAGCGCCTGCGCCCGGTCGTGCACCCGGCCCAGCGCCCGCAGGTGCGCATCGTCGAAGCTCTGCACGCCGACCGACAGCCGGGTGACGCCGGCGGACCGGAACGCGCGGAACCGGTCGCGCTCGAAAGTGCCGGGGTTGGCCTCCAGCGTGATCTCGGCATCGGCCGCCAGCCGCACCCGCGCGCGGATGCCGCCGATCAGCCGCTCGATCGCCTCCGGCGAGAACAGGCTGGGCGTGCCGCCGCCGAAGAACACGCTGTGCACCGTGCGGCCCCAGACCAGCGGCAGCGCGGCCTCCAGGTCGGCCATCAGCGCATCGACATAGCGCTGCTCGGGGATGGCCGCGCGCACGCCCTGCCCCGCTGCGTCGGCGTCTGCCTGCGTGCCCGGCCGCCATTCGTGCGAATTGAAGTCGCAGTACGGGCACTTCTTCAAACACCAGGGCAGGTGCACGTACAAGGACAGCGGCGGCAGCGCGCCGAGTTGCAGCGTGCCGGACCGCATGTAGTGCTGCAGGTCGGGCTGCGGCGCGACCGCCGGGCCGGCCGGTACGAGCGGAATGCTGCCCGCCATCACCAGCGCTCGCGGACCAGTTCGAGCATCGACCGCGCGGCCTGGCCGCGGTGGCTGTGCGCGTTCTTCACCTCGGGCGGCAGCTGGGCGCAGGTCTGGCCGAAGGCCGGCAGGAACATCACCGGATCGAAGCCGAAGCCGTGTTCGCCGACCGGCGCCCGGGCGATCTCGCCGGCCAGCCGGCCGGAGGCGATCAGCGGCTCGGGATCGTCCGCGCTGCGCACGCCCACCAGGGTGCTCACCAGGGCGGCGCGGCGGTCGTCGACCGTCTCCATCTGCTCCAGCAGCGCCCGCACGTTGTGGTCGTCGCCCTTCGGATAGCCGAACCGGGTCGCGTAGTAGGCGGTATCGACGCCCGGCAGGCCGCCGAAGGCCTGCACGCACAGGCCCGCGTCGTCGGCGATGGCCGGCAGGCCGCTGGCGCGGGCCGCGTGGCGGGCCTTGGCCAGCGCGTTCTCGACGAAGGTGCGGAACGGCTCTTCGGCCTCGGAGATGCCCAGGTCGCCCTGGCGCAGCAGCTCCACGCCGAGCGGCGCGAACATCGCCTGCAGCTCGGCCAGCTTGCCGCGGTTGTTGGAGGCCAGGACGATTTTCATGGTGAAAAGTGTCTGCGGCCGGCACGGTTCGCCGGCAGCATGCTATTATTTTTGTAGCGCCTGCGTCTGCAGCACGACGAGCTCGGCGATGCCCTTCTCGGCCAGGGCCAGCAGCCGGTCCATCTCGGCGCGGGTGAAGGCGGCGCCCTCGGCCGTGCCCTGCACCTCGACATAATGACCGGCACCGGTCATCACCACGTTCATGTCGGTATCGCAGTCGACGTCCTCGATGTACTCCAGGTCGAGCAGCGGCACGCCGGCGACGATGCCGACCGAGATCGCCGCCACATGCCCGCGGATCGGCGAGGCGGCCAGCTTGCTCTGGGCCATCAGCGCGTCGACCGCGTCCTGCGCGGCGACGAACGCGCCGGTGATCGCCGCGGTGCGGGTGCCGCCGTCGGCCTGCAGCACGTCGCAATCGAGGTGGATGGTGCGCTCGCCCAAAGCCTTCAGGTCGAACACCGCGCGCAGCGAGCGGCCGATCAGGCGCTGGATCTCCTGCGTGCGGCCGGTCTGCTTGCCCTTGGCCGCCTCGCGGCTGCTGCGGGTGTGGGTGGCGCGCGGCAGCATGCCGTATTCGGCGGTCACCCAGCCCTCGCCGCTGCCCTTCTTGTGCGGCGGCACCTTTTCCTCGACCGACGCGGTGCAAAGCACCTTGGTGTCGCCGAACTCGATCAGCACCGAGCCTTCGGCGTGGATCGTGTAGCCGCGGGTGATCCGCACGGTGCGCAGCGCGTCGGCGGCGCGGCCGGTGCGGGTATAGGGCGGGGGGGCGGCGGTGCCGGTGGTGGTGTCGCTCATGCTGGGTCCGGGGAAAAGGGTGGGAGGGGAAAGAAAAGGCGGTGGCCGGCGTGCCGGGCGGGAATGCCTGCGCTCCGCCGGCACGCGGCCCGACAGGCGCACAGTCGGCCGGTCACACCCGGCGTGCGGCAGACCGGCGGATCGCCTCGTTGATCTCGGCGATCGAGCGTTCGATCGCCTCGTCGTCCAGGTCGTCGGCCGACGCGTCGGGCACGCCCGCCTGGATGGTCGAGGCGAAGACTTCGTCGCCGATGGTGTCGGTGGAGATGCCGCGGGTCGGCTCGAAATCGGCGGCTTCCCACTCGAAGCCGATGGCGGTGACGTTGTCGCTGGCCGGGCCGGCGTTGCGCAGCGCACGCTCGACCAGTTCGGGCACCGCGGCCGACACCGGATGCGCGCTGGCGACGCCCACGATCTCGTCGTCGCTCAGCATGTCCCACAGGCCGTCGGAGCACAGCAGCACCCGGTCGCCGCCCTGCAGCGGGAACGGGCCCGCCACGTCGAACAGCGGCCGGGTGGGCGAGCCGAGGCAGGTGAACAGCACGTTGCGGTTGGCCGCGTGGTTCGGCCGGGCCAGCAGCATGTCGCGGCGCTCGGTGTAGGAGTGGTCGCGGGTGCGGGTGACCAGCGCGCCGTTGCGGATCAGGTAGAGGCGCGAATCGCCGCAGTGGGCCCAGCTGACCTGGCCGTTCTGCACCACCGCCATCACCAGCGTGGTCCGGGGCGAATCGAGCATCGCCTTGAAGGTGGCGTAGCGCAGCAGCTGCTGGTGCGCGCCCAGCACCGCTTCCGACAGGAAGGCCATCATGTCGGGCAGGGCCGGCTTGGCGTAGCGCTGGAACAGGGCCGAGACGGTCTGCAGCGCGAGCTGCGCCGCCACCTCGCCCTCGGGATGTCCGCCCATGCCGTCGGCCAGCGCGAACAGCCCCGCCTGCCGCGTGTAGCAGTAGCCCATGCGGTCTTCGTTGATCTCGCGGCCGCCGAGGCGGCTCACCTGGAACACCGAGAATTTCATGGGCGTGCGGCCTCGGTGCCGCCCTCGTTGCGGCCGGCGTCGCGTGTCGCTGCCGGAGCAGGCGCGGCGCCAGCGGCCGCAGGCGCGGGCCGCTTGCCGTCGGAGACGAGCGAGTCGATCTGCATGCGCATCCGCTCGCCCACCGTCAGGCGGGTATGGCGGCGCTCGTTGGGCAGGCCCAGCTCTTTCTGCAGCGCGAAGACCGACTGGGGCCGCTGCAGCGGATCGAGCGCCATGCACCACTGCACGATCTCGATCAGATGGTCGGAGTAGACGCCCCGCAGCCGTGACAGCGCGGTCGAGAGCCGGTCCTTGTCCTGGCGCTGGGGCACGTCGTTGGGCGGGTAGCCCTGCATGCAGGCGTACATGCAGGCGCCGACCGCGTAGATGTCGGTCCAGGGGCCCATCATCGCGTCGCGCTTGTACATCTCGGGCGCGGCGAAGCCGGGGGTGTACATCGGCCGCACGAAATGGTTTTCCTTGCTGAGCACTTCGCGCGCGGCGCCGAAATCGATCAGCACCGCCTTGTTGTCGTCGGTGATGAAGACGTTGGCCGGCTTGATATCGAGGTGCAGCATCTTGTGCTGGTGCACGATGCGCAGACCGCGCAGCACCTCGTCGAACAGGGAGCGGATGGTGGATTCGCGGAACACTTTCTGCGCCTTCTGCTCCCGCGCGGTGATGATGAAATCCTGCAGGGTGTCGCCCTCCAGGTAGTTCATCACCATGTAGACCGTCTCGTTTTCCCGGAAGAAATTGAGCACGCTCACCACCGACGGATGCGAAATCTGCGCGAGGGCCCGGCCTTCCTCGAAGAAACTTTTCAGGCCCAGGCGGTAGAGCGACAGCTTCTCGGGCGCGACCTTGGGCAGCGGGCTGTCGGCATCGCGGGTGGCCAGCGATGCGGGCAGGTACTCCTTGATGGCCACCTGCTTGCTCTCGCCGTCGTGCGCCAGGTAGACGATGCCGAATCCCCCGGCGGAAATGCGGCGCACCACACGGTAACCTCCGATCGCCGTATCGGGCGGCAGCGGCGCCGGCTTGGTCTTGATCATGCGGTGAGGGCGAAAGGAGGGGCCGTCTGGCGACCGGTTGCGGCCTGGCGGCACGGGCGGTCGCATGGTGGATCGCGGGGTTTCACCGAAACGGCGGGCGAACCCCGCTATTCTCTGGTGTCTCCAACGACCCGCAAAAACAGATGTCAGTTTACAGCATGACCGGCTACGCCAGCGCGCAGGAAAGCGCCCCGGCACCCGAGACCGACAACGCCGCGCGGCCCGCGCCGGAGCGTCGGCTCGGCCTGGAAATCCGCTCGGTCAACAGCCGCTTCCTGGACCTGGCCTTCCGCCTGCCCGACGAGCTGCGCGCGTACGAACCGGTGCTGCGCGAAAAGCTCACCGCCCGTTTGAAGCGCGGCAAGGTCGAGGTGCGCGCCTCGCTGGAGCACGACAGCACCGACACGCTGCCCGAGCCTTCGGTGCGGCTGCTGCAGCGGCTCAATTCGATCCAGGACACGGTGCGGGCGTGGATGCCCTCGGCCGCACCGCTGTCGGTGGCCGACACGCTGCGCCTGGGCGCGGCCGAGCAGCACACCCGCGCGACCGACTGGGGCACCACCATCGTGCCGCTGGTCGAGAAAGCCCTGACCGCGCTGCTGGACGCCCGCGAACGCGAAGGCGCACGGCTCTCCGCCATGCTGACCGACCGCGTCGCCCAGCTGCGCGCCCTGGCCGCCCAGGCCACGCCGCTGGTGCCGCGCCTGGTCGAGCAGCAGCGCCAGCGCTTCATGGAGCGCTGGTCCGAGGCCATGGCCCTCGGCGAAGGCGCCACCCTGCCCGAAGCCGCGCAAGACCGCGCGCTGTCGGAGGCGACCGCCTTCGCGATCCGCATCGACGTGGCCGAGGAGATCACCCGGCTCGACAGCCACCTCGACGAGATCGACCGCCTGCTCGCCCAGGGCGGCGAAGTCGGCAAGCGGCTCGATTTCCTGATCCAGGAACTACAGCGCGAGGCCAACACCCTGGGCTCCAAGTCGGCCGCGATGGAGCTCACCCGCATCTCGGTCGACATGAAGGTGCTGGTCGAGCAGATGCGGGAGCAGGTGCAGAACATCGAATAAACATCGGCTACGGGTCTGCACCCAGAAGTTACCTAATGATCATTAAAATGGCTTTTATGGCAAAATTCAGGCTATAAAGATCATAGAAATGACATTTATTCTTGCCACTTCCGACGAGATTCTGCAGACTCTGGGAGAACGCCTGCGCATCCAGCGGCTGGCCCAAGGCCTGTCTCAACAAGAACTGGCCGCCCGTGCAGGCCTATCGCTGGGGGCGGTGCGGCAATTGGAGCGCAGCGGCCAGTCCTCGCTGGAAACCTTGGTGCGGGTAGTGCAGGCGCTGGGTCTTGCGAACGAAGTGGACGAACTTTTCGTGCTCGAACGCCGGTCCATCGCGCAGATGGTGCAGTCCGAAACGGCGGGCCATCGGCAACGGGCTCCGCGCCAGAAGGCCCTGTGAAGCGGCTCGTCGTCCACTACGGCGGCTGGGGCGACGACTATCCGCTCGCCCACCTCGCCGAGGACGGCTCCACGCTGCTGTTCGAGTACACGCCCGAAGCAGTGGCCGCATCCTTGGAGCTGTCGCCGCTCCACCTCAAATTGCGCGCGGATGCCTACGGCGCGTTTCCCCCACATCTGCACCGCCTGCCCGGCCTGATCGCCGACAGCCTTCCCGACGGCTGGGGGCTGTTGCTGATGGACCGGCTGTTCCGGCAGCAGGGGCTGCGGCACCCCGGGCCGCTGGACCGCTTGGCGTTCATCGGCGACCGCGCCATGGGCGCGCTGCGCTTCGTGCCGGCGTCTGCTCCGGATGCGCAAGAGCCCGACTGGAGCCTGCTGGCCCTCGCCCAGGAAAGCGAACGGGCCCTCGCCGGCGACGCCGGTGCCGCCCTACGGGAGTTGGCGCTCACGGGCGGCTCGCCCCAAGGTGCGCGGCCGAAGGCGCTGGTGCAGTACGACGCCGCGACCGCGCAGGTCGGCACCCGCCACGACGCGCCGGGCGTGCCCTGGCTGGTCAAGTTTCCGGCCCAGGGCGAGCACAAGGAAGTCTGTGCCGTCGAGCAACTGTATGCAGAGCTGGCCCGCGGTTGCGGCCTGGAGGTGCCGGCCAGCGCCTGGTTCGACCTGTCTTCCACGCTCGCCGCTTTCGGCGTTGCGCGGTTCGACCGGGAGGGCGGCCTGCGTGTGCCGGTGCACAGCCTGGCGGGCTTGTTGCACGTGGACTTTCGGCTGCCGGGCAGCGCCGACTACACCGCCTTCCTGCGCGCCACGCGGCTGCTGACCCGCGACGAACGCGAGGTGGAGAAGGCGTATGCGCGCGCCGTCTTCAACGCCCTGTTCCACAACCGTGACGACCATCCGAAGAACTTCGCCTGGCGCATGGGCCGCGACCGGCGATGGCGGCTGGCACCGGCCTTCGACCTCACCTTCAGCGAAGGCCCGATGGGGCAACACCACATGGATTTCTGCGGAGAGGCCGCCGCGGTCGGCCGGGCACATCTGCTGGCGCTGGCCGCGCAGGGCGGCGTGCAGCCGAAACAGGCCAGCGCCACCATCGACCGGATGCTCGAGCAGGCGACCGGATTCGCACGGCGCGCATCCGCATTCCCGATCCGCCGCGCCACGGTGCGCCAGATGAGCACGGCCGTCGCGGCCTGCAGTGCGCGCCTGACACAACGCTGATCCCTGCGGCTCGCCAGCCGAACGGCAGGTCGTCGGCGACATCCTGCACGGCGCGCGACACGTACGCCGCGGGCACCTTGCCCGCCGCCCCATTCCCGCATAACCATCGTCGGAAACATTCGTCGCCCGAACCGGCGCCGCACCGCACGATCGGCCTTCCTTTCACCTCCGATGGGAATGCCGATGCTGGCGCGGCGACGCGCACCGAACGCCCGTTCGCCACCCTGCCCCGCGCGCATTCCCGCCTTCCCGGGAGCCTCCATGCGTCTGTTCACCCCCACCCTCCGGCGGTTCGCCGCGCTGGGCTCGATTCTTGTTTCCCTGGCCGCGGCGGTGCCGGCGCACGCGGCCGAGCTGCGCATCGGCTTCATGCCCGGGCCCTACCGCGACGCCTTCGCGCAGGGCATCGCACCGCAGCTGGAGAAGAAGGGCTACACGATCCGCTATGTCGAGTTCAGCCAGGGCGTGCAGCCCAACGACGCGGTGCAGCGCGGCGCGATCGACGCCAACATCTTCCAGCACTCGCTCTACCTGCAGGCCACCAACCAGCGCCAGGGCTTCGACCTGGTGCCGGTGGTCCAGGTGCCGACGCCGCCGATGGGCCTGTACTCGAAGCGCCACAAGACGCTGGCCGCGGTGCCCGACGGCGCCACCGTCACCCTGCCCTCCGATCCGGTCAACGCGGCGCGGGCGCTCAACATCCTGGCGCAGGTCGGCTGGGTGCAGGTGAAGCCCGGCGTCGATCCGCTGGCGGTGTCGGAGCGCGACGTGGTGGCCAACCCCAAGCGCCTGAAGCTGGTGCCGCTGGAGGCCGCGCAGGCGCCCCGCTCGCTCGACGATGCCGACGTGGCCGCGATCCAGGGCAACTTCGCCGTCGCCTACGGACTGCGCCTGACCGAATCGCTGCGGCTGGAGGACATGACGGCGCCGTATGTCAACGTGGTCGCGGTCAGGCGCGGCCAGCAGGAGCAGCCCTTCGCCCGCGACATCGCGGCGGCCTACCAGTCGGCCGGCTTCCA
Organism: Sphingomonas sp. NCPPB 2930; assembly: GCA_042867185.1. GTDB lineage: Bacteria > Pseudomonadota > Gammaproteobacteria > Burkholderiales > Burkholderiaceae_C > Xylophilus. The sequence goes on from JBHZQV010000014.1 coordinate 18,667, forward strand.
GCAGTTCTTCAAGGCCCAGCCGGTCTGGGCCGGCTACCGGCTGCCCGACTACTTCGACAAGCCGTGACCCGCGCGGAGACGACACACCCATGAGCGCTTCACCTCCTCGCCGGCTGCACCTCAACATCAACGCGCTGCATTCCGGCTTCCTCCCATCGGCCTGGCGCCTGCCCGAGAGCGACCCGCACGCCTTCACCGACGTGCAGCACTACGTCCGCACCGCCCGCATCGCCGAGGCCGGCAGCTTCGACGCGATCTTCCTGGCCGACAACGCCGCGATCGCCGACCAGATCGCGTTCCGGCCGATCCCGGCGCTGGAGCCTACGGTGCTGCTGGCGAGCGTGGCCGCGGCCACCACCCACATCGGGGTGATCGGCACCGCCTCCACCAGCTACAACGAGCCGTACAACATCGCGCGCCGTTTCTCGACGCTCGACCATGTGAGCGGCGGCCGCGCCGGTTGGAACATCGTGACCACGGCCGATGCCGCATCGGCCCGCAACTTCGGCCGCGACGCCGCGTCCGACCATGCGCAGCGCTACGCCCGCGCCTCGGAATTCACCGACGTGGTGAAGGCCCTGTGGGACAGCTGGGAAGACGGCGCCGTCGTCGCCGACAAGGCCAGCGGCCGGTTCGCCGATCCCGACCGGGTGCACCCGGTCGCCCACCGTGGCCCGCACTTCGCGGTGCACGGCCCGCTGACGCTGCCGCGCTCGCCCCAGGGCTGGCCGGTGCTGGTGCAGGCCGGCGCCTCGGCCGACGGCCGGGCCCTGGCGGCCCGCCATGCCGAGGCGGTGTTCTCGGCCTCGCAGTCCTTCGACGAGGCCCGCGCCTATGCAGCCGACCTGCAGCAGCGGGCCGAAGCCTTCGGCCGCGGCCCCCGTGCGATCCGGGTGCTGGCCGGCCTGACCACGATCATCGCCGGCACCGAAGCCGAGGCCCTGCGCCGCCGCGACGACCTGGTCGACGCGATTCCGTGGGAGTACAGCCGCAACCGCCTGGCCGGCATCCTGGGCGTGCTGCCGGCGCAGCTGCAACCCGATGCGCGCCTGCCCGACGACCTGGCGCTGCCCGGCGGCGGCAACGGCAACCACACCTTCTTCCACGCCACCATCGCCGCCGCCCGGCGCGGCCGCTTCACCGTGCGCCAGCTCGTCCGCGAACTGGCCGGCGGCACCGGCCACCGGGTGGTCGTCGGCACGCCGGAGCAGGTGGCCGACGACATCGAGCACTGGTTCCGGGGCGGCGCGGCCGACGGCTTCAACCTGATGCCCGACGTGCTGCCCGGCGGCCTGCAGGACTTCGTCGAGGGCGTGGTTCCGCTTCTGCGGCGGCGGGGCATCTTCCGCCATGCGTACGAAGGGCGGACGCTGCGCGAGCATCTGGGGTTGGCGGTGCCGGGCAGTCGGCATGGGGCGCGGGCTGCGGCTTGAATTCGAGTGAAAAGTAGCTGGGGCCGGCGTGTGGCGACGACCAGCAGCTATGGAAACCATAGCGATCACTGATCTGATCATGACGGCTTTGGCAGGCCGGGGCGGGTCAGGCGCCGTGGGTGATCGCGCCGACGCCGTACTCTGCTCCGCGACTGTCCCCCGGCCTGCGGCCTCCTCCTAATACGATCCCCCTCGCTCCTTCCGCACTGAAGGGAGCCCATCCGGCTGACCCCGTTCTCCTCCTGATTTCTACAGGGACTTCCCACTTCGTCCAAGCCTATGTGTTCATTTTTCTCTCCTGGTTGTTCACGCGTGGGTTCGTTCAGGTCAGGTGCGTGATGACAGAAGAGGCCACCACCAATGGACAGACTGCACATCTACAGGCGGGCTTGTGTCGGCCGCTGGCTGAGGCCCCAGATACGAACCGCTCAGCAGGACTCCATTCGCTACTCGTGGTCGGGTGCCACGGGACATCAACCGAGTTCCCCTGCTGCCGGTCTGACCTGTGATGCATCTTCGAGCGCACGTCCTGGTTGAACTACTGGCAAGAGCGAAGTGGTGAGCGCAACTACATGACCTGCGCCACGAGGAGCTTGGGTGGTGCCTGCCGTGCCGCAGGCACCGGTGGCACGTGGTGCGCATCGAACGCGGTACCGCGCTTAACCATGGCCCACAGGATGCGGGCGTTCTTGTTGGCCAGCGCGATGGCGGCCTTCTGCCAGCCCGCGCGGGCGTTCAGCGCCACTTGCCAGCGGCTGATCGGGTCGCTGCGCCTGGCCGCACTGAACACGGCCGACTTGGCACCCTGGATCAGCAGGCTGCGCAGGTAGTCGTCGCCCCGTTTGGTGATACCCGCGAGCCGGGGCTTGCCGCCAGTGGAGTGCTGGCTAGGCGACAGGCCCAGCCACGCGCCGAACTGGTGGGCGCTGTCGAACTGCCCGAAGTCGCCGACACTCGCCGACAGGGCGCTGGCGGTGACAGGCCCGATGCCCACGAGCGTGGCGGCCCGCTGAGCAGTCTCGTCGTCTCGCAGGTGTGCGGCGATGCGCTCGTCGCACCACTTGAGTTCCTGCTCCAGCGCGATCCAATGCTCGTGTGCCCGCTGCAGCGCCAGACGCGCGACGCTGGGCAGCTTGTTGGTCGCGTCCTCCAGCACCTCGGCAAGCACCCGGCGCAGCTTCTCGGGACTCTGCGCGAAGACAAGCCCGAACTCGGCAAGCAGGCCGCGGATCTGGTTAATGCAGGCGGTGCGCTCCTTCTTGTAGCCCTCGCGCACGCGGTGCACAGCGAGCTGGGCTTGCTGCTCGGCGCTCTTGATCGGCACGAAGCGCATCTGCGGCCGGCTGGCGGCCTCGCAAATGGCAGCAGCGTCGTTGGCGTCGTTCTTGCCGCTCTTGCCAGCCATGCGGTAGGGCGTGACCAAGTGGCAGGCGATGAGGCGGGCATCGAGGCCCAGAAGCCGCAGACGGCGGGCGGTGTGGTGGGCGCCGCCGCAGACCTCCATCGCCACCAGGCAGCCCGCGGGCAGCCCGCGGGCAGTTGGACACACCACGCGTGGAAACGCTCGGGCGACATGGGCTTTGCCACTATCCGCTTGCCAGCCCGGTCGACTGCATGCACTTGGTAGACACGCTTGGACAGATCAACTCCTACCCAAGGCGATCGCGGCTTGTGTAATCTCCATCATGGACTTCCCCTTTGCTGGCCAGATTGACTTCAACCGATTCAATCTTGGTGCATCGACACCGTCTCAGGATTGCGGAAGTCCCTTCGTATTCGCTGCGGGAAAGCCCCACCAGCTACCCCTCTACCCTAGACCAAAGTTGCAAGAAGCGAAATGCGTAGCAGGGGAATGGCGCGGCTATTGCCGGCGATCGTGCTGGATGGCGTGATCGAGCAGGCACACACTGCCTTTAGTCATGCCGCGAGACTTAACTCCAGCAAAGGCCGGGGCCGACTCCTTGCGGCAGGCCGATCATCCATTTCGAGCGCCTTACGCACCTGCAATGCAATAGCCTTGGCAAACACAACGGGCACGGCATTGCCAATTTGCAACTGTATTTCCCGCTTGTTATTGCCAATAAACACCCAGTCATCCGGGAAAGTCTGCAGCCTGGCATATTCACGAGCGGTGAAGGTCCGCATGCGTTTAGCAGATATGCGCCAAAGTTTAACGTTCGCATCAGGATTTCGAATGAATTTTCCTTTAATTCGATCCTTTGCCACACGTTCAGCAACTACATTACCCTGTGCAAATCCCCACACAGTGGCCGTGTCTATTGCCGGAAATGGGTTCTCATATAGGCGAATCGGGTTTCCATCAGATGCAGTCCGACTAATTCGAATGGGAACTATTGCCTCACCTCTGCTGATGCGACCGCCTGTTGTAATGTGCACTTGGCTCTCAAAACCCCATTCGGGATTGTGATTAGGAAGCCCTACGCCAGCCCCATTAACCAGATCCATTAAAAATGGCCCACTCGGCGTGGCTTCCTGCGGCAAGGGAAAATCAAAATGCTCTCCAAGTCCTTTGCGGAAAGCAACAAATACAAAACGGCGACGAGTTTGAGGAACACCAAACTCACTCACTCTAAAAAATGCAAACCGCGTTGTATAGCCGATAGCAGCCAATTCACCAGCAATCTGATCGGCAAACAGGAGCCCTGTCTCGGGATGCACCATGGTTCTCAAATTAAGGACATTCTCCATCACGATCGCTCGGGGTTTCATTAACTCAGCCACGCGAATAACCTGGCGATAAAGGGTATTTCGCACATCGGTGGGATCCCGATGTCCGCCAAGCGAAAAGCCCTGGCATGGGAATCCAGCCAGCAGCACGTCAAGACCCTTTCGGAACGAAGGCTTGTACGAACGCACATCACCATGGACCACATGCCAATCAGGCCGATTGCGCCTCAAGGTGGCCACAGCGTACGGTAATATGTCGTTTGCTTCGGTATGGATGAAGCCAGCCTGTTCAAAACCCAAATCTAGGCCACCCGCCCCAGAGAAGAGCCCAAGCGCTGTGTACCCGGATGCCTCCGGAATAGTATCAAGCGGTAGCATTTCGGCCTAACCGGTTACTAAGGGCCACTGGCCCATCATCATGTCCCCTAATTTGATAAACAGAAAATTCATGAGCCCGACCAGCATTAGGATTAAGCCCACGATTTGAGGTGAGCTCATTAACCTGCAGATCGAAAGAATAGCCTGTCACAACCTCCAACGCTTCTGTACGCTGCAGGGTGCCAACACGCACAAGAGCTTCCGGCGCATTTTCAATATCACGCTCGACTATCAGCGTCGCTTTTCCAGAAGTACCATCTACCAATGAATAAGGCGTAGCGCACACATACATACGACGATCACGAATCAGAATGTCACCATAAGAGCCAGCACCTCTAAAACTTTGATTGGTATTTGTATTTTCCGTTTCGGCATTTAAAAAGGAAGCCGAGCACAAAACAAGATCGAACACCGGAAATTCTTGCTCGCGGACGTTAGGGTATCGACCAAATATGTAATAAATAGTTCGACCATCACATTCAGCGAGCGGAAGTCGGCTATTGCAGTCAAAGTCCGCAACTCGTCCAGGATGAGCTAGACCCTTGACCTCATATCCACTTAGATGATCGGCAAGCACGAAATCGGGATAGCCGTGCCGACTAATCTCCTGATACTGTAACCCAACTGCTTCGATTCGACGTTTAACCCAATTCTGAAAATGATATTCTTTATCTTGCTGGCTGGCGCGAACAATCGGCACCGCATTGTGAAAGCCATGCGCAAGCGAAAGAAAGATCCGGACCTGCGGATCGAGTTGGTGAAAACGGTCAAGCGGAATTCCGAAGTACACGTCAGCCTAAATTGAAGCAAATGGAATTCATGGCCAAATTCTACGCCGTTCAGCATGTCCTTTGCCCGGTTATGGCACCCACGTGGTGCTGGGCCCGCTCGGGCGGTACCTTGCTCGTAGAAGGAGCCGAAGGCGGGGGACATTCGCGGAGGGGGTCACCCGGCGATCCCGGCCCCCGCCCCCGCCCCCGCCCCCGCCCTGTCCGCCCAAAAAAAGGATCAGGGCTTCAAAACCCCAGCCACCCACCCGCACAACGCACTCCCCGCATCCTCGAACCCATGGATCGCCGTGAAGTGATTCGCCCCCGCCTGCTCCAACAGCTCGACCCGATTGCCCGCAGCCGACCAGGCATCCCGATAGGCCAACGACTGCCGCGCGAACTCCGCCTGCTCCACCCCGCCCCAGGTCAGCAACACCGGGGTGGGGCTGGGCCGCACATGCAGCACCGGCGAGTTGCGCCGCACCAGCTCTTCGGTCAACTGGATCTTCGGCTGCAGGTAGCTGAAGCGCAGCGGCGCCAGATCGAACAAACCGCTGGCCATCACCGCGCCGCGGAACGGGTCCTGCGGCAGGCCGTAATCGCGCTCCCACGCGGTCTGCAGGCACATCGCCGCCAGGTGCCCGCCGGCCGAACTGCCGCCGACCGCCACCCGCTGCGGATCGCCGCCATGCGCGCCGATGTTGCGCAACACCCAGGCGCAGGCCGCCCGCATCTGTCGCACGATCTCGTCGAGGGTGACGGCGGGGCACAGCGCGTAGTCGGACACCACCACCGTGATGCCGCGCCGCTGCAGGCCCAGCGCCACGCAGCTGAAATCGTTCGCCGACAGCGCCCGCCAGTAGCCGCCGTGGATGAAGACGAAGACCGGCGCGCCGGGCGCATCGGCCGGGAAGATGTCGAGCGTCTCGGCGCGCGTCGGGCCGTAGGGCACGCGCAGTTCGCAGCGCAGCGTCGCGCGGGCATGGGCGCTGCGTTCGGCGTAGTGGCGCATCTCGGCGGCACGGTCGGCCACCGGGATGGCGGTGTCGTACTGCGCGTCGATCTGCTCCTGCGTCTCGAAATCGCGGTAGAGCCGGGGCATGGCGGCGCCGCTCAGTCGGGGACGACGGCGGTCACTTCGATCTCGACCTTGGCGCGGTCCTCGATCAGGCCCGACACCTCGACCGCGGTCATCGCGGCGTTGAAGCTGCCGATGATCTCGCGGAAGGCCTTGCCGATCTCGGGATACGCGGCCACGTAGGCCTTGCGGTCGGTCACGTACCAGGTCATGCGCACGATGTGCTCGGTCTTGGCGCCGCCCTCGGCCAGCACCGCGGCCACGTTCTCCAGCGCCTGGCGGGCCTGGCCGGCCAGGTCGTCGGTGTGGAACACGCCCTCGGCGTCCCAGCCGATCATGCCGGCGACGAACACCATGCGGCCGCGGGCGGTGACGCCGTTGGCATAGCCGCGCGGACGGGGCCAGCCGGGGGGAAGAAGGGTCTGCATAGGGGTCTCCAAAGAAAATCTGTGAATCGCACCGCGCGACTGGCGAAGCGGCTGCCAGAGCGGCACGGCCCATCGGCCGATGCCGCCGTCGCCTACCGCCCGCACACCCGCCGCGCATGTCACGCGCATCTAGGTCGGCAACCTGCTCAGCGCGTCGCGCACGTCGTCGGGCAGCGCCCGCGCCTGGTGGGTCTTGAGGTCGGTCGCCACCAGTACCTGGCGCGAGCGCATCCGCTCCTGCTCGCCGGCGCGGCAGTGCAGCGCCAGGGTGAGCGAGCTGTTGCCGACGCGCTCCACCGCCAGGCCCAGCGTCACGTCGTCGCCCATGCGGCTGACGGCGCGGAACTCGCATTCCAGCCGCACGATCGGCATGCCGATGCGCCGCGGGCCCAGCAGGCCGGCGTAGGACACGCCCAGGCAGTCGTTGAACCAGTCCTCGACCAGGCCGTTGAGCATCACCAGGTACTGCGGAAAGAAGACGATGCCCGCCGGGTCGCAGTGCGCGAAGCGGATGCGCAGCGGCCGCTCGAACACGACCGGATGGGTGGAAGGAGGAAGGGGTGCGGTCATACGCCGATGTATTGTTGCCAGAGGCCCGGATCGGCCGCCAGCGCGGGGGAATCGCCCTGCCAGACCACCCGGCCGCGCTGCACGATGGTGTGGCGGTCGGCCAGCTGCACCAGGCGCTGCACGTACTTGTCGATCACCAGGATGCTCTGGCCCTGTGCGCGCAGCTGCGCCAGGCAGCGCCAGATCTCTTCGCGGATCAGCGGCGCCAGGCCCTCGGTGGCCTCGTCGAGCACCAGCAGATAGGGGTTGGTCATCAACGCCCGGCCGATGGCCAGCATCTGCTGCTCGCCGCCCGAGAGCTGGTTGCCCATGTTGCGGGAGCGCTCGGAAAGGCGTGGGAACAAAGCGTAGACCCGCTCCAGCGTCCACGGGTCGGGCGACTGGTTGCGGTTGGCACCGAAGGCGCGCAGGTTCTCGGACACCGACAGGTTGGGGAAGATCTGCCGGCCCTCGGGCACCACCGCCAGGCCCATGCGGGCGATGCGGTCGGGCTCCATCCGCTCGATGCGTTCGCCGCGGAAGCGCACCGTGCCGCTCCTGGCGCGCACCAGGCCCAGCAGCGAACGCACTGTGGTGGTCTTGCCCATGCCGTTGCGGCCCAGCAGCGTCGCCACGTCGCCCGCGTCGATGCGCAGGCCCACGCCGAAGAGCACCTGGCTGCTGCCGTAGGCGGTCTGCAGGTCGTCGATCTCCAGCAGCACCGGGCGGTCGGGGCGCGGCGCGGCGGCCGGCGCGAGGGGGGGTGCGACGGCGGCATCGGCCCGCGTTGCGTCGTGCGGGTTCATGCGGCCATCTCCTCGTTCGCCTCGTCGCCCAGGTAGGCGCGCCGCACGTCGGCGTTGCCGCGGATCTCGGCCGGCGTGCCGCAGGCGATCACCTTGCCGAAGACCAGCACCGAGATGCGGTCGGCCAGGCGGAACACCGCGTCCATGTCGTGCTCGACCAGCAGCACCGTGGTCTGGCCGCGCAGCGACAGCAGCAGCGCCACCATGCGCTCGGATTCGTCGGGGCCCATGCCGGCCATCGGTTCGTCGAGCAGCAGCAGCTTCGGCGCGGTGGCCAGGGCCAGGCCCACCTCCAGCTGCCGTTGTTCGCCGTGCGCGAGCGACCCGGCCAGCGTGTGCATCTGCGGCCCCAGGCCGACCCGCTCGACCACCTGCTCGGCCTCGGCGTAGCGGGCGCGCTCGTTGCGCGCCGCCTGCCAGAAGCGCAGGCTGCTGCCCTGCCGGGCCTGCACCGCCAGGGCGACGTTGTCGCGCACCGACAGGCGCTTGAAGATGCTGGTGATCTGGTAGGACCGGGCCAGGCCGCGCAGCACCCGCTGCGGCATCGGCAGCCGGGTGATGTCGTCGCCGTGGAAGAGGATACGGCCGGCGTCGGGCGCCAGCGCGCCGGAGATCTGGTGGATCAGCGTGGTCTTGCCGGCGCCGTTGGGGCCGATCAGCGCATGCAGCTCGCCGGGCTGCACCCGGATGTCGGCATGGTCGGTGGCGGTGAGGCCGCCGAAACGCTTGACCAGGCCGTCGATGTGCAGCAGCGGCGCGCCGGATGGGGTGCGGATCGCATCGCTCATGCCATCTTCCTCCTGCGCAGGAAGCCCGCCAGGCCCTGCGGCGCGACCAGCACCACCAGCAGCAGCACCGCCCCCAGGCCGAACTGCCAGTGGATGGTGTAGGCCGCCAGAATCTCTTCCAGCAGCAGGAACACCACCGCGCCGATGAAGCCGCCCCACAGGTGGCCCACGCCGCCCAGGATCACCATCACCAGCAGCAGGCCCGACTGGTTCCACTGCAGCAGCGAGGGGCTGACGAAGCTCGACTGGTTGGCCAGCAGCGCACCCGCCAGGCCCGCCAGCGCGCCGGCCAGGGTGAAGGCGACCAGCTGGTAGCGGTAGACCGGGAAGCCGATCGCGCCCATGCGCGTCTCGTTCTCGCGGATCGCCTGCAGCACGTGGCCGAAGCGGGCGTTGAGCAGCCGCTGGATCGCCAGGAAGGCCAGCACGAACAGCGCCAGCACCACGTAGTAGAAGCGGGTGTCGCTGGCGAGGTCGAAGCCGCCGCCGACGACGGAGCGGCCGGGGAGCGTCAGCCCGTCCTCGCCGCCCCAGGCCTTCACCGACACCATCAGGTAGTACAGCATCTGCGCGAAGGCCAGCGTGATCATGATGAAGTAGACGCCCCGGGTGCGCAGGCTGACCGCGCCCACCGCCAGGGCGAACAGCGCACTGACCAGCACCGCGGCCGGCCAGGCGATCCAGGCCGACACCACGCCCTGCTGCATCAGGATGCCCACGGTGTACGCCCCCGTGCCGATGAACGCCGCATGGCCGAAGCTGACCATGCCGCCGAAGCCCAGGACCAGGTTGAGGCTGGTCGCGGCCAGCGCGAAGATGAGGATGCGGGTGGCCAGCCCCACGTAGAAATCCTCGCCCAGCGCGGCGGCCACCAGCGGCAGCGCGGCCAGCACCGCCAGCACAGGCACCGTCCAGCGCAGGTGCAGCGCATGGTCGAGCAGGCCGCGCGGCACGGGGGCCGACGCGATGGCCTGCGGTGCGGCCGAAGCGCTGCCGGCGGGCAAGGAAGAAGAAGCGGTCGTCATGCGGTCGGGTCCTTAGCTGTGGGCCGGGAACAGCCCGCGGGGCTTCCAGAACAGCACCGCGGCCATCAGCAGGTAGATGAGGATCGAGGCCACGGCCGGGCCGGCGCTGCCGGCCGCCTCGGTGCCCAGCCAGTGGCCGAAGGCCATCGGGATCAGCGCGCGGCCGGCGGTGTCCACCACGCCGACCAGCAGCGCGCCGAACAGCGCGCCGCGGATCGAGCCGATGCCGCCGATCACGATCACCACGAAGGCCAGGATTAGGATGCTCTCGCCCATGCCCACCTGCACCGCCAGCAGCGGGCCCAGCATGCCGCCGGCCACCGCGCAGAGCGCCGCGCCCAGGCCGAACACCGCGGTGAACAGCCGCCGCACGTTGGTGCCCATGGCCAACGCCATCTCGCGGTTGGACGCGCCGGCGCGCACCTGCATGCCGAGCCGGGTGCGGGTGACCAGCACATAGAGCAGCGCCGCCACGCCCAGGCCCACGCCGATGATCAGCAGCCGGTAGGCCGGGTAGAAGAAGCCGGGCAGCAGCTCGACCGGGCCCGACAGGCTGTCGGGCGGGTTGAGCGCGATCGGCTGCGAGCCCCAGAGCATGCGCACGCCCTCGTTGGCCATCAGCAAAATCGCGAAGGTGCCCAGCACCTGCGACAGGTGGTCGCGCTTGTAGAGGCGGCGCAGCACCGTCACCTCCAGCAGCATGCCGACCAGCGCGGTGCCGACGACGCCGGCACCCAGCCCGATCCAGAACGAGCCCGAGGCAGCCGCCGCGGTGGCGATCAGGTAGGCGCCCACCATGTAGAGCGAGCCGTGCGCCAGGTTGATCATGTCCATGATGCCGAACACCAGCGTGAGGCCGGCGGCCAGCAGGAACAGCATCAGCCCGAACTGCAGCCCGTTGAGCGACTGCTCCAGCACCAGCACGCCGGTCATGGCAAGGCCCCTCTCATCGCATCGGAACGGATCGGACGACCGGTCATACCGCCGGCATCTTGCAGCTGCCGACATACGCGTCGGCGTGGTTCTTGAACACCGTGCCCAGCGTGCGGTTGGTCACCCGGCCCTGGGTGTCCTTGGTGATGACGCGCAGGTAGTAGTCCTGGATCGGGAAATGGTTGGTGTTGAACTTGAACGTGCCGCGCACCGACTCGAAACGCGCCGCCTCCAGCGCCTTGCGCACCGCGGCCTTGTCGTCCAACTTGCCCTTCACGTCGCGCACCGCGCCGTCGATCAGGCGGGCCGCGTCGTAGCCCTGCGCCGCGTACAGCGTGGGCAGGCGGCCGAACTCCTTCTGGAAATCGGCGACGAACTTCTTGTTGGCCGCGTTGTCCAGGTCGTGCGCCCAGAGCGAGCTGTTGAACATGCCGAGCATCGGCTCGCCCACCGCCTTGATCACGTCCTCGTCGGCCGAGAAGCCGGGGCCGAAGAGCGTCATGTCCTTGGACAAGCCCGAGCCCACGAACTGCTTGATGAAATTGATGCCCAGGCCGCCCGGCAGGAAGATGTAGACCGCGTCGGGCTTGGCCGCGCGCATCTTGGCGATCTCGGCGCCGTAGTCGAGCTGGTTGAGCGGCGTGTAGCTTTCGAGCGCCACCTCGCCCTTGTAGAAGCGCTTGAAGCCGGCCAGCGCGTCCTTGCCGGCGGGGTAGTTGGGGGCGAGCAATGCGACGCGCTTGAAGCCCTTGTCTTCCACCGTCTTGCCGACCGCTTCGTGCAGGTTGTCGTTCTGGTAGCTGGCGCTGAAAAAGTACGGGTTGCACTGGTCGCCGGCGTACTGCGACGGGCCGGCGTTGGCGCTGATGTAGAAGGTCTTGGCGGCGAAGGTGGGTGCGCCCACCGCCAGCATCACGTTGGAGAAGACCACGCCGGTCATGAAGTCGACCTTGTCGCGCTTGATCAGCCGGTCGGCCGTCTGGCGGGCGACGTCGGGGCTCTGCTGGTCGTCGGCCACCACCACCTCGGCGGGCAGGCCGCCGAGCTTGCCGCCGCCGTGCTTGACCGCCAGCTGGAAGCCGTCGCGGATGTCGATGCCGAGGCCCGCGCCAGGGCCCGACAGCGTGCTGAGCAAACCGATCTTGACCGCGTCGGCGGCCTGGGCGGACATGGCGACCGCGGCGAGCGCGGCCAGGACCAAGGGCTTGAGCGGAGAAGCGGAAAGAGTCTTCATGGGGCAGGCTTTCTGTCGGGTGGAGACGGAGGGAGGGAGGGTGGGCGAGGCGAAAGGATTCAGGGGGCCGCGGGCGCATCGCCGCGCCCCAGCCGGAAGCGCTGCAGTTTGCCCGTTTCGGTGCGCGGCAGGGCCGCCACGAACTCGACGGCACGGGGGTATTTGTACGGGGCCACCGTCTGCTTGACGAAGTCCTGCAGCGTGCGCACCGTGGCGGGGCCCGGCTCCTGCCCGGGCCGCAGCACGACGAAGGCTTTCACGATCTGGCCGCGCTCCTCGTCGGGCACGCCGATCACGCCGCATTCGGCGACGGCGGGGTGCTGCAGCAGCGCCTCTTCCACCTCGGGCGAGGCGATGTTGTAGCCGGCCGAGATGATCATGTCGTCGGTGCGCGACTGGTAGTGGAAGTAGCCGTCGGCATCTACCAGGTAGGCATCGCCGGTCAGGTTCCAGCCGTCCTTGACGTACTGCGATTGCCGCGCGTCGTCGAGGTAGCGGCAGCCGGTCGGGCCCTGCACCGCGAGGCGGCCGACCGTGTTGGGCGGCACCGGATGGCCGTGGGCATCGACCACCCGGGCGCGGTAGCCCGGCACCGGCACGCCGGTGGCGCCGGGGCGGGCGGCCGATTCGTCGGCCGAGATGAAGATGTGCAGCATCTCGGTGGCGCCGATGCCGTCGATCAGCTCGATGCCGGTGGCCTGCTTCCACAGCGCGCGGGTGGCCGCCGGCAATGCCTCGCCGGCCGAGACGCAGCGCCGCAGCGTGCCGGCGCGGATCGCCTCGCCGTGCTGCGCCAGCGTGCGGTAGGAGGTGGGCGCGGTGAACAGCACCGTGGCGCCGAAGTCGCGGATGCCGTCGAGCAGCTGCGCGGGAGAAGCTTTCTCCAGCAGCACGGTGGAGGCGCCGACCCGCATCGGGAACAGCAGCAGCCCGCCCAGGCCGAAGGTGAAGGCCATCGGCGGGCTGCCGATGAACACGTCGTCGGCCGCGGGCTTGAGCACATGGCCCGGCCAGCAGGCGCAGATCGCCATCACGTCGCGGTGGAAATGCATCGTCGCCTTCGGCACGCCGGTGGTGCCCGAGGTGAAGGCCAGGATGCAGGTGTCGTCGGCCGCGGTGTCCACGTTGTCGAAGGTGGCGGGCTGCGCGGCCATCGCGGCCTCCAGCCCGTCGGCCGACGGGTCGTTGAAGCAGCACACCTGGCGCAGCACCGGGCATTCGCGCGCCGCGGCACGCAATTCGTCGGCCAGCCGCAGGTCGCACAGCGCGTGGCTGACCTGGCCCTTGTCGATGATCGCCTGCAGCTCCTTGGCGCGCAGCAGCGGCATCGTCGCCACGGCTATCGCGCCGGCCTTGATCACCGCGAACCAGCAGGCCGCCAGCATCGGCGTGTTGGGCGCCCGCAGCAGCACCCGGTTGCCGGGCACCAGGCCCATGCGGTTCACCAGCACGTTGGCGATGCGGTTGGACTGGGCCAGCAGGTCGGCATAGGTCCAGCGCAGGCCGGCGCCCTGCACGCAGAGCCGGTCGCCCCAGCCCCGGGCGACCGCGTCGTCGAGCAGCGCGGTGGCGCAGTTCAGGCGCTCGGGGAACTGCAGTTCGGGCAGGTCGAACAGGTACGCGGGCTGCGCCTCGGCCGGCGGCAGCCGGTCGCGGGCGAAAGTGTCGGTGTGTGCGCTGGCCATGCGAGAAACCCCTTTTGGTGCGATGCGTCCAAAACCATGAATTACTTTAGAGCTAAAGCAATTGGCGGGCCAGCGGGATCACCCTAGGGTCGCGCCGCACTGCGGCGCGGCCCCCTTCCATTCCTTCAAAAGGTCGCGCGCGATGATCAGCTGCTGCACCTCGGTGGCGCCCTCGTAGATGCGCAGCGAGCGGATCTCGCGGTAGAGGCGCTCGACCGGTTGCTCGCTCACCACGCCCAGGCCGCCCCACATCTGCACCGCCATGTCGATCACCTGCTGCGCGTTCTCGGTGGCGGTGAGCTTGGCCATGGCGGCTTCGCGGGTCACGTTGTGGCCCTGGTCGCGCATCCAGGCCGCGCGGTAGGTGAGCAGCGCGGCGCTGTCGATCATGGTGGCCATCTGGGCGAGCTTGGACTGCGTCAGCTGGAAATCGGCCAGCACGCCGCCGAACATGCGGCGCTGGGTGGCGCGGGCCATCGCCTCGTCGAGCGCGCGGCGGGCGAAGCCCAGCGCCGCGGCCGCGACCGAGGTGCGGAACACGTCGAGCGTGCGCATCGCGATCTTGAAGCCCTCGCCGGCAGCGCCGATGCGCTGGGCGGCGGGGATGCGGCAGCCGGTGAAGCGCAGGCGTGCCAGCGGATGCGGGGCGATCACCTCGATGCGTTCTGCGATCTCGAAGCCCGGCGTGTCGGCATCGACGATGAAGGCGCTGATGCCGCGCGCGCCCGGCGCCTCGCCGGTGCGGGCGAAGACGACGTAGAAATCGGCGATGCCGCCGTTCGATATCCAGGTCTTCTCGCCGTCGAGGACGTAGTCGCCGCCCTCCTCCCGCGCGGCGCAGGCCAGCGCGGCCACGTCGGAGCCGGCGTCGGGCTCCGACAGCGCGAAGGCCGCGATCGCCTCGCCGCGCGACACCCGGCCCAGGTAGCGGGCGCGCTGGTCGTCGTTGCCGGCCAGCGAGATGGCGCCGGAGCCCAGGCCCTGCATCGCGAACGCGAAGTCGGCCAGGCCCGCATGGCGCGCCAGGGTTTCGCGGACGAGGCAGATCGCGCGGGTGTCGATCGCATCGCCGGCCTGGGCCGCGACCGCGTGCGCCAGCCATCCGGCCCCGCCCAGGCTGCGCACCAGGGCGCGGCAGGCGTCGTCGACATCGCGGCCGTGGGCCTCGGCGATATTCGTGGTGGACCAGTCGTCGAGCCGGCGGGCCATGTCACGGTGGCGGTCGTCGAAGAAAGGCCAGTCGAGGTAGCGGGTGTCGCTCATGCAAAAGTCTCCTGCGCCGGCCCGTCGCGTCGCGTGGCCGGCAATGTTGATAAGAAAGTAGCCGCGATGGCCGAATCGCAAAATGACGGGACGCCGGGACGCCGGGACGCCGGGACGCCGGGACGGCAGCGCGTTTCGCGCGAATAGCCACAACTTCGCTGCACGCGACGCGGCATCTCCGGCTCGACATCAGTATCCGCCCATGGATCCACTGCGCAATTCCGGCTTTACCAGTTCGCGCGAAACCAGCCCCGAGCCGCATGGCCCGGAGTCGGATGCCTCCCGGGCGCGGCGTGGACGCTCGCCCATACCCGGGGCACCGGACGAGAGCCCGCTGCCGCGGCGCGCCCGGTTGGCCGACACGGAGGCCGGCCCGTCGTTGCGCAGTCCATACGCGCTCCAGTTCGCCCTCCTGGGGCAGCAGCCCCCCCTGCCGCCGAACCCGCGGGCCGATCGGCCCGCGTCGCGGCCGCAAGAAGCGGGACCCTCGTGGCGGGCGCCCCCTCCCCCGCACCCTGGCTCGCCTGTTTCGACGGCCGACCCATCGCGGAGCAGGCAGGCCGCGAGCGAGGCCATGCGCGCAGTGTTGGCAGAACTCGGCATGCCGAACGATCCCGGGCCGACCGACTTCGCCCTGCTATGGACCCGGTTGATGCAGGAGCCGGAACTGGCATCACGCTTGGCCCGCGTCTTCGGCGGCATGCTCGGCCATGCCAACACCGAGGCGCCGGAAAGAAATTTCGACTTTCCCTTTTCTGTGAACCAGTTCATTGTGCTGCGCGGCTTGCTCAGTGGATTGGACGGGTTAAGGCAATTGGCCCACCAGGTGCTGCCCGCTGCGGAGCAGAACATCGGTCCGCAGCAGCGTCCTCTGGGCACCGAGATCCAGATCTGGTCCGAACTTACCGGCGTGCCGATCGACCCCGCCGATGCCTTCGATCACGACGAAAACGCAGCGCCGTTCGCCGAGGTGCTGGCAGCCATGCGCACCGAGTTGCAGATGGAACCGGAGACCTCCGAAAGGACGATGGCGGACGTGTCGGCCATGCTGCATGCCATCGCGGCCGATGCAGAGTTGCGCAGCGAAGTTTTTTCGCTGGCGCGAGATGCGCTGGGCAGCTGCCGCGACAACCTGGACGAAGGCTTCTCCAGGATGGTTCTGGCCGTGGACAACCACCGAATGGTACAAGCGGTGAGGTCTGGCGAAGTCGATGCGAAGCGGCTCGACGACTGGGCAGGATCGCTGTTCCGACTGTCGCTTCTGGAAACGGCGGTGAGCCGCCACATCGCGTCCAGGCTTCGCGACGCGTCCAGCCTGTCCGCACAGGACAGGGCCAACCTGACGGAGGAACCCCTGGAAACCATGGTGCATGCCAAGGTCGCCCTGCGCGGTTTGCTCCAGCTTCCGACAAGCACGGTGTTCATGATGCAGCACCGCCAATACAGTGTTTTGGGGCCCAATGCCCTGGAGTCTCTGCGTCGGGAGGTGCAGCTCCAGGCACAAGACGTCGGGACACGCTGTAATTTCCTGCTGGGGCACCCGACATGGCGTGCCGGCATCCAGGCACTGTACCCGCAAGAATTCCAGGATTTGAAGAGCCGGCAAGACGAGGATCCCTTCTACGACCTTGATCTGCCCGCGGCCACCGACCTGGCGGAACAGGCGGCGTACGCCGAGCGGGCGCTGCAGGTCCACAACCGGCATGCCCAGGAAGAGCGAGCGCTGATGCTGCGTCTCGCAGCCGCGTGCGCCGGGCCGCAAGAAACAGCAGCCGAAAGCAGCCACAGCGGTTGATGTTCGCCGACCACAAGCTATTATTTTCGTAGCACAAGAGCAGCCGGACTCAGTGGCCCTCGAACACCGGCCGGCGCTTGTCCACGAAGGCGCGGTAGGCCCGCTCGAAGTCGCCGGTCAGCATGCACAGCGCCTGGGCCTGGGCCTCGGCCTCGATGGCCTGGTCGACCGTCATCGCCCATTCCTGGTGCAGCATCGTCTTGGTGATGCCGTTGGCGAAGGTGGGGCCGCAGGCGATGTCCCGGGCCAGCGCCTGCGCCTCGGCCGCCAGCGCGTCGGGTTCGCACAGGCGGTTGAGGAAGCCCCAGCGCTCGGCTTCGTCGCCGGGCAGCGACCGGCCGGTGTAGAGCAGTTCCGACGCGCGGCCCTGGCCCACGATGCGCGGCAGGATGGCGCAGGCGCCCATGTCGCAGCCGGCCAGGCCGACGCGGTTGAACAGAAACGCGGTCTTGCTGCGCGCGGTGCCCAGCCGCAGGTCCGCGGCCATCGCCATGATCGCGCCGGCGCCGGCGCAGACGCCGTCGATGGCCGCGACGATCGGCTGCGGGCAGTGCCGCATCTCCGAGACCAGCGCGCCGGTCATGCGGGTGAACATCAGCAGCTCGGGCGCCTTGAGTTGCACCAGCGGGCCGATGATCTCGTGCACGTCGCCGCCCGAGCAGAAGTTGCCGCCCGCGCCCTGCAGCACCACCACGTGCACGTCGGTCGCGTAGCGCAGGCGGTGGAACAGGTCGCGCAGCTCGGCGTACGAATCGAAGGTGAGCGGGTTCTTGCGCTCGGGCCGGTTCAGGGTGACGGTGCCGACGCCGGCTTCCACCGCCCAGAGGAAGTGGGTGGCGGCGTAGTCGGCCAGCGTCTGGCGGTTGCCGGCGACGAGGGCCGGGTCGATGCGGTCGGTCATGGGGCGGGTCTCCTGCGGGGGGATGCGGCCGGCTTGGCGGCAGCGGTTTTGGGGGCGGCGGGGGCGGCTTTTGTTGCCGCCGCGCGCGCGGGCCGTGCGGCGACGGCTGCGGACGGGGCTGCCGGCGGCGTGGCCTCCAGCGCCGTCTGGTGCTGCGCCAGCTGCACCCGCAGCCGGCCCAGCTGGCCGTAGAGCAGCTCCTTGTCGCCGGCGCCCAGGCCCTGGAACATGCCGGTGAGCCAGGCCTCGTGCGCGGCGGCCATCGCGGCGAATTCGGTGCGGCCTTTCGGCGTGAGCGCGACGCGCCAGGAGCGGCGGTCTTCCGGGTCGTCCACCCGGGCGACCATGCCTTCCTTTTCCAGCTGGTCGGTCAGGCCGGTGATGTTGCCGCCGGTCACCATCAGGTAGCGCGAGAGCGCGTTCATCCGCAGCCCGTCGGGGTGGCGTTCCAGCTGGGCCAGGTAGTCGAAGCGCGGCAGCGTGGTGGCGAAACGCGCCCGCAGGTGCTGGCGGATCTGCTGCTCGATCTGGGTGCTGCAGGCCAGCAGGCGCAGCCAGATCTTCAGGTCGATGTGGTCGTCGGCGACGGCGCGGGCCTCGTGGCCGATGCGCTCGTCGTCGAGCACCGGCACCAGCTGCAACTTCGTGCTGCGGGCCATCACATCACCTCGCCGCCCGAAACCGAGATCGACTGCCCGGTGACGGCCGCCGCGCCGTCGCCGCAGAGCCAGGCCACCGTGTCGGCCACCTCGGCGGGCGATACCAGCCGGCCCTGCGGGTTGCCGCGCACGAACTCGGCCTGCGCCTCCGCGGTGCTGCGGCCGGTCTTGGAGGCGACGCGGGCCACGCTGTCGCGCACGATGTCGGTGTCGGTGTAGCCCGGGCAGACGGCGTTGACGGTGATGCCCTTGGCCGCCAGTTCCAGCGCCAGCGAGCGGGTCAGGCCGACCACGCCGTGCTTGGCCGCGGCATAGGCCGCCACGTAGGCGTAGCCGCGCAGGCCGGCGGTGCTGGCGACGTTGACGATGCGGCCCGCGCCCGCGGCGAGCAGGTCGGGCAATGCGGCCTGGGTGCAGCTGAAGGTGCCGGTCAGGTTCACCGCCAGCATGCGCTGCCAGTGGGCCGCGTCCATCCGGTGGAAGGGCACGCTCTCGGCCTGACCCGCGTTGTTGACCAGGATGGCGACCGGCCCGGCCGCGTCGCGTGCGGCGGCGAAGGCATCGGCGACGCTGTCTTCGGAGGTGATGTCGCAGGCGACCGGCAAGGGGTTGGCCGATGCCGGAAGCCGCGCGGCCAGCGCCTGCAGCGTGTCGAGGTTGCGGCCCAGCAGCGTGAGCACCGCGCCCTCGGCCGCCAGCCGCTCGGCGATCGCCGCGCCGATGCCGCGCGCCGCGCCGGTGATGACCGCGTGGCGGCCTTGGAGAGACGCCATGTCAGCCCGCCTCCGCCTGCTGGGCGCGCTGCAGCGGCGACATCGCGGCGGCCTGCGCCGCCACGGTGCGCTCCCTCTCCAGGTTGCGCTCCAGCTGCACCTTGCCGGCCTGGTACTGCCTGGGCCAGGCCACGTCGAAATAGCCGATGCGCGCCGCCTCGTTCAGCGTCCACGCCGGGTTGGCCAGGTGCGGGCGCGCCACCGCGCACAGGTCGGCCCGGCCGGCGGCGATGATGCTGTTGACATGGTCGGCCTCGGAGATCGCACCGACGGCGATGGTGGCGATGCCCGCCTCGTTGCGCACCCGGTCGGAGAACGGCGTCTGGAACATGCGGCCGTAGACCGGCTTCTCCTTCTTGCTGACCTGGCCGGACGAGCAGTCGATCATGTCGGCGCCGGCCGCCTTGAAGGCGCGGGCGATCCGCACCGCGTCGTCGGGCGTGATGCCGCCTTCGACCCAGTCGTGCGCCGAAATGCGCACCGACATCGGCTTGTCCTCGGGCCAGGCGGCGCGCATCGCGGCGAACACCTCCAGCGGGTAGCGCAGCCGGTTCTCCAGCGAGCCGCCGTAGTCGTCGGTGCGCTGGTTGGTCAGCGGCGAGATGAAGCTGCTGAACAGGTAGCCGTGCGCGCAGTGGAACTCCAGCCAGTCGAAGCCGGCCTCGTCGGCCCAGCGGGTCGATTGCACGAACTCGGCCTGCACCCGGTCCATGTCCTCGCGGGTCATCGCGTGCGACCAGTCGCTCACCCCATCGAGGTACTGCTGCGGCGAGGCCGACAGCAGCCGCCAGCGGTCGGCCTCGGGCAGGGGCTGGTCGATGCCGTCCCAGGCCAGGCGTGTGGCGCCCTTGGCGCCGGCATGTCCGAGCTGAAGCGCCATCTTCGCGGTGCCGTTGGCATGCGCGAAATCGACGATGCGCTTCCAGCCGTCGCGCTGCGCCTCGTTCCACAGACCCGGGCAGCCGGGCGTGATCCGGGCGTCGGGCGAGGGGCAGGTCATCTCGGCGAAGACCAGGCCCGCGCCGCCCAGGGCGCGTGCGCCCAGGTGCATCAGGTGGAAGTCGGCCGGGAGCCCGTCGACGCAGGAGTACTGCGCCATCGGCGAGACGACGACCCGGTTCTTCAGCGTCACGCCGCGCAGGGTGAACGGGGTGAACATCGGCGGCACCGCGCGCTGGGTGGCGCCGCGCTGCAGGCCGGCGCGCTGGGCGATCCAGTCCTCGTAGCGCTCCACGTAGCCCTTGTCGCGCAGCCGCAGGTTCTCGTGGCTGATGCGCTGGCTGCGGGTCAGCAGCGAGTAGGCGAACTGCTCGGGCGGCAGGCTGGCGTAGCGGTCGACGTTCTCGAACCACTCGGTCGAGTTGCGGGCCGCGTTCTGGATGCGCAGCACCTCGATGCTGCGCACCGCCTCGTAGTCGGCCAGCGCGGCGGCCAGGTCGCCGGGCTTGCGGCCGATGCAGCGGGCCAGCTCGATCGAATCCTCCAGCGCCAGCTTGGTGCCCGAGCCGATCGAGAAATGCGCGGTGTGGGCCGCGTCGCCCATCAGCACCACCGGCGCATGGCCGTTGTGGTGCACCCAGTGGCCGCAGACCACCCGCGGGAAGCGGATCCACTGGGCCGAGCCGCGCAGGTGGCTGGCGTTGGAGATCAGCGGGTTCCCATCGAGCTGCTTCGCGAAGAGTTTTTCGCAGAACGCGATCGCGTCTTCTTTTTCCATCGTCTCCAGCCCGGCGGCGCGCCACACGTCCTCGGGCGCCTCGACGATGAAGGTGGAGGTGCTGTCGTCGAAGCGGTAGGCATGGGCCTGGAACCAGCCGTGCTCGGTTTTCTCGAACGCGAAGGTGAAGGCGTCGAACAGCTTGCGGGTGCCCAGCCAGACGAAGCGGCACAGCCGCATGTCGATGTCGGGCTGGTAGGTGGCGGCGTACTTGGCGCGGATGCGGCTGTTGAGGCCGTCGGCGGCGATGACCAGGTCGGCGTCGGCATAGGCGGTGTCGTCCTGCACGTCGGTCTCGAAGACCAGTTCCACGCCCAGCTGTTCGCAGCGTGCCTGCAGGATGTTGAGCAGGCGCTTGCGGCCGATGCCGCAGAAGCCGTGGCCGCCCGAGCGCACGCTGTGGCCGTGGATATGCACCTCGATGTCGTCCCAGTGGTTGAACGCATCGAGGATCTGCGCCGCGGTGACCGGATCGGCCGCCTGCAGGTTGCCCAGCGTCTGGTCGGAGAAGACCACGCCCCAACCGAAGGTGTCATAGGGCCGGTTGCGCTCCACCACCCGGATCTCGTGCCCCGGGTTCTGCAGCTTCATCAGGAGCGCGAAATACAGGCCCGACGGGCCTCCACCGATACAGACGATCTTCATGGCCGACGGTCCTCCAGGGACTGGGAAAACCGTCAATCTACGGGCAATTAGTTTAGGTGTCAACTAAATTGGAGGCCGCACCAGCGCGGGGCGACGAGCACCGCCCCGGCTCCCGCTTCCCTACCGGGGTCGCCACGGAACCGGCTTCGCCGGGCCGTCGGCGACGCCCCCTGCAAGGGGGTCGGCGGACACACGCAGTGGGCAAGCCTGGGGGTTTACTTGAGCCTCCAGGCGACCGGCGCGCCGGCGGCGATCACCACGCCCACGATCCAGAAGACGCCCGCGATGCCCACCACCGCGCCCGCCGCGCCGAACAGGATCGGCATCGCGACGCTCGACGCGTTGATCGTCATCAGCCGCAGGCCCAGGGCCTCGCCATGGCGGGCGTGCGGCGTCACCTGGTGCAGCTTGCTCATGACCATCGGCTGCACCGCGCCGAGCGCGATGCCCAGCAGCGCCGACAACACCCCCATCGACCACGGCGACGACAGCAGCGGATACACCGCGAAGACGGCCGCGGTGCAGACGACCGAGGCGGCGATCACCGCCCACTCCTGCACCCGCGCCGCCAGCAGCGGCAGCACCAGCCGCACCCCGGCCGCGGCGATGGCGAAGACGCCCAGCAGCGTGCCGATGGTCGATGCGCTGAAGCCCCGCTCGTGCCCCAGGATCGGCAGCACGAAGGCGTGCACATCCCAGCTGGAGGACTGCAGCCAGTTGACGAAGAGCAGCCGGCGGAACGCCGCTTCGCGCAGCAGTTCCCAGGCCCGGGGGCGCGGGCCTTCGGTGGGCGCCACCACCACCGGCGGCAGCTCCTGCGTGCGGCGCACCAGCTGCCAGCACACCACCGGCAGGCAGGCCAGCAGCACCAGGGCCGGGCGGTAGCCGGCGTAGTCGATCAGCAGGCCCGCCGCGAACGGGCCGATGAAGTTGGCGATCGCCGGCGCGATGCCCAGCCAGCTGAATACCTGCTTCAACTGGGTGACGTTCTCCGCCGCGCGGCCCACGTGCCGCTGCAGCGCGATCACCGTGGCACCGGTGCCGGCGCCGGTGAGCAGCGCGGCCACGCACAGCATCGGGTAGCCCGGCCAGAGGGCCGCCAGGCCCACGCCCAGGGTGGCGGCGATGACCGAGTACCCGATCGGCCGGCGCAGGCCGTGCCGGTCGGCGAACCGGCCGGCGGGCAGCGCCAGGAACACCTGGCTGAGCGCGAACAGCGCCAGCAGCACGCCGACCGCCGCCGGGCTGTGGCCCTGCTCCAGCGCCAGCAGCGGCGCGACCAGCCGGGCACCCGCCATCGCGGAATGCAGGCAGACCTGCGCGCAGATGAGGCGTGCCAGCGCCGCGTTCACGGTGCGGTGCGACCCGGCGTGGCGCCGCCGCGGGGCAGCGGCGTGTCGTCGTCGGGCGCGGCGTCGGCGGCGCTCGTCGGCAGCAGGCCCTGCGCCTGCGGCTCGGGCAGTGCCTCCACGTCGCGCAGCGCGCGGCGCATCACGTTGCTGCGGGTCTGCGCCCGGTCCAGTGTGTTGAGCACCGTCTGCGTCTGCTCCTTCACCTTGGAGAGCACATCGCCGAACTTCTGGAACTCGGTCTTGACAGCGCCCAGCACCTGCCACACCTCGCTGCTGCGCCGCTCCAGCGCCAGGGTGCGAAAGCCCATCTGCAGCGAGTTGAGCATCGCCAGCAGCGTGGTCGGCCCGGCCAGGGTGACGCGGTACTCGCGCTGCAGCGCCTCCACCAGCCCCGGCCGGCGCAGCACCTCGGCGAACAGCCCTTCGGTCGGCAAAAACAGGATCGCGAAATCGGTGGTGTGCGGCGGCTCGACATATTTCTCGGCGATGCCGCGCGCCTCCAGCCGGATGCGGGTCTCCAGGCCGCGCGCGGCCAGGTCGGCGCCCACCGGATCGGCGCGCTGCTGGGCGTCGAGCAGGCGGGCGTAGTCCTCGTTGGGAAACTTGGCGTCGATCGGCAGCCACACCGGCACGCCGTCGGCGCTGCGCCCCGGCAGCCGGATCGCGAAGTCGACCGTGTTGCGGGTGCCGGGCCGGGTCACCACCTGCGCGGCGTACTGGTCGACCGACAGCACCTGCTCCAGCAGCGATGCCAGCTGCGCCTCGCCGAAGATGCCGCGGGTCTTGACGTTGGTGAGCAGGTGCTTCAGATCGCCCACGCCCTGGGCCAGCGTCTGCATCTCGCCCAGGCCCTTGTGCACCTGCTCCAGCCGGTCGGCCACCTGGCGGAAGCTCTCGCCCAGGCGGGCCTCCAGCGTGGCCTGGAGCTTCTCGTCGACGGTGTGGCGCATCTCGTCGAGCTTGGCGGCGTTGCTGGCCTGCAGCTGGGCCAGCTGCGCCTCCAGCGTGGCGCGCACCTCGGCCATGCGGCGGGCGTTGGCCTCGGAGACGCCCTGCAGCTGGGTACTGAGGGTGTCGGCGAGCGTCTTCTGCAGCAGCGAGAGTTGCTGGGCGAAGGCGTCCATCCGCGCGCTCTGGGTGCGGCCGGCCTCCGCCCCTTGGCGGGTGAGCGTCTGGGTGAAGGTGGCGAAGGCCTGGGCCAGTTCCTGGCGCGACTGGCGCGACTGGTCGGACAGCTCCTGCCGCAAGGCCCGCTCGCCGCGCTCGGCGCGGGCGTTGGCGGCGTCGATCGCATCGTGGGTATCGGCGGCGTCGCCGCCGGGACGGCGCAGCAGCAGCACCAGCAGCATCGCCACCGTCGCCGCGCCGGCGGCCAGCAGCGCCCAGGCGGCCGGGTTCAGTTCTCCGTTCAACACCGCGGATCAGCCTCCTGTGCGAACCACGGTGTTGACCGGCGTCAGCGGCCCGCGGCCGTCGAAGTACGCGACCAGGTTGTCGGCCGCCAGCGCGGCCATCGCGCGGCGGGTACCGGCGGTGGCGCTGGCGATGTGCGGGGTGAGCACCACGTTCTGCAGCGCGAGCAGGTCGGGGTGCACCGAGGGCTCGCCCTCGAACACGTCCAGGCCCGCCGCGGCGATGCGGCCTTCGCGCAGTGCCGCGGCCAGCGCCACGTCGTCGACGATGCCGCCGCGGGCGATGTTGACCAGGGTGGCGGTCGGCTTCATCTGCGCCAGCTCGGCCGCGCCGATGGCGTGGTGCGACGCGGCGCTGTAGGGCAGCACCAGCACCAGGTGGTCGGCGGTCTTCAGCAGCGTGTCCTTGCCCACGTAGCGGGCATTGCAATCGGCCTCCAGCGCGGGCGAGAGCGGCGAGCGGTTGTGGTAGACCACGGTCATGCCGAAGCCGTATGCGCCGCGCTTGGCGATGCCCTGCCCGATGCGGCCCATGCCCAGGATGCCGAGGGTGCTGCCGTGCACCTCGGCGCCGGAGAACATGTCGTAGCGCCAGCGCTTCCACTCGCCCCGGCGCAGGAAATGCTCGCTCTCGGTGATGCGCCGGGCGGTGGCCATCAGCAGCGCGAAGCCGAAGTCGGCGGTGGTGTCGGTCAGCACGTCGGGCGCGTTGGTGCCCTGCACGCCGGCGGCGGTCATCGCATCGACGTCGAAGTTGTTGTAGCCCACCGCCATGTTGGCGCAGATGCGCAGGTCGGGGCAGTCGGCCAGCAGCGCCGCGTCGATCCGCTCGCTGCCGGTGGTCAGCACGCCGTGTTTGCCCTGGAGGCGCGCCTTGAGCGCTGCGGCGTCCCAGACGTCGTCGGCCTGGTTGTGCTCCACCTCGAAGTGCTGCTGCAGCCGTTCGATGGTCTCGGGAAACAGCGCGCGCGAGACGAGGATTCTGGGGCGGGACATGGGGAGCCTCCTTGTGCGTTATGGGTACCAGACGAGCGTGACCAGGGCGAAGAGCGGCAGCAGGATCGCGCACGACCACGCCATGTAGCCGAAGAAGCCCGGCATGCGGACGCCGCGGCTCTCGGCAACGGCCTTCACCATCAGGTTGGGTGCGTTGCCGATGTAGGTATTGGCACCCATGAAGACCGCGCCGGCCGAGATGGCGGCCAGCGTCGGCGCCAGCGCGGTCATCAGCACGGCCGGGTCGCCGCCGGCGGTGTTGAAGAACACCAGGTAGGTCGGCGCGTTGTCGAGGAAGGAGCTCAGCACGCCGGTCGCCCAGAAGTACATCGCCGGATGGGGCGTGCCGTCGGGCCGGGTGACGGCGGCCACCACCGCGCCGAACGGCCCTTCGGCCCCGGCGCGCAGCATCGCGATCACCGGCACGATGGTCAGGAAGATGCCGGCGAAGAGCTTGGCCACCTCGGCCATCGGCGCCCAGTCGAACCGGTTGTCGGCATGCACCCGGGCCGGGGTGATCGCCAGCGACAGCAACGTGATGGCGACCAGCCCCGCGTCGCGCAGCAGCCCCGGCAAGCCCACCGGCGTGCCGAACAGGTCGAACACCACCGGCGACGTCCAGGCGCCGCTCATCAGGACCAGCCCCACGACGGCCGCCAGCAGGCCCAGGTTGGCACCGCCGTCGATGCCGATACGGCCCGTGTCGGGCGTCGGGTCGTGCGGCAGCACACCTTCATCGCGGTAGAACCAGCGGTCGATCGCGTAGTGCAGCGCCAGCAGCACCGCCACCACGAACAGCGTCTGGCCGCCGATGTGGCGCAGCGTCCAGAAGAAATCGACGCCCTTCAGGAAACCCAGGAACAGCGGCGGATCGCCCAGCGGGGTGAGCGCCCCGCCGGCGTTGGAGACGATGAAGATGAAGAACACGATGCCGTGCACCCGGTGGCGCCGGTCGTCGTTGGCGCGGATGAAGGGGCGCAGCAGCAGCATCGACGCGCCGGTGGTGCCCATGATGCTGGCCAGCACCGCGCCGAGCGCCAGGATGCCGGTGTTGAGCGCTGGGCCGCCGCGCAGGTTGCCCCGGATGTGGATGCCGCCCGCCACGGTGTAGAGCGCGGTCAGCAGCAGGATGAACGGGATGTACTCGGCCACCAGCGCATGCACCAGCTGCCCCCCCGCCGCGGCCAGCCCGAAGACGGCCGCGAACGGCACGAAGAACAGCAGCGCCCAGCCGGCCGACACCTTGCCGAAGTGGCGGTGCCAGAAGCCGGGTGCGGCCAGCGGCACCAGGGCGATCGACAGCAGCAGCGCGGCGAACGGCGCGGCCCACCAGAGCGAGATCGCGCCGCCGTCGATCTCGGCCGCCGCCGCCCCGCCGGGCAGCGCCAGGCCGGCGCAGGCCAGCCCCGCGGCCCGCAGGCCGAATTTCAAGCAAAATATACCTGCAGCCGGCGCCGGACGCCGGCCACCAGCTATCGAATCCATAGCATCGGGCCCCACCGGTCAGGCACCCGCCACGTTGGGCTCGGGGATCTCGAACACCTGGCGCAGGTAGGCCAGGTATTTCTCGTCGTCGCACATGCCCTTGCCCGGCGTATCGGAGATCTTGGCGACCGGCTGGCCGTTGCAGCGCACCATCTTGATGACGATCTGCAGCGGCACATGGTCGGGCGGGTCGCCCAGGTCGTTGGTCAGGTTGGTGCCGATGCCGAAGGCCAGCTGGCAGCGGCCCCGGAACTGCTGGTAGAGCAGGATGGTGCGCGGCACCGTGAGACCGTCGCTGAAGATCAGGACCTTGGTGCGCGGATCGACCCGGTTCTGGCGGTAGTGCTCGATCAGCCGCTCGCCCCAGGCGAACGGGTCGCCGCTGTCGTGGCGCGCGCCGTCGAACAGCTTGCAGAAGTACATGTCGAAGTCGCGCAGGAACGCGCTCATGCCGTAGACGTCCGACAGCGCGATGCCCAGGTCGCCCCGGTATTCCTTGGCCCAGGTCTCGAAGCCGAAGACCTGGCTGTCGCGCAGCCGCGGGCCGAGGGCCTGGCAGGCCTGCAGGTATTCGTGGGCCATGGTGCCGAGCGGGGTGATGCCCAGCTGCATCGCCAGCAGCACGTTGCTGGTGCCGGCCAGCTGCCCCTGCGGGCCGGTGCCGAGCCGCTCCGCCAGGGTGCGCAGCAGCTCGCCGTGCCAGGCGCGGCTGAAGCGGCGGCGGGTGCCGTAGTCGGCGATCTTGAGCGTCTCCAGGTCGGCGCCCTGCAACTGGGCGATCTTTGTCGCCAGCCGCTGGCGGCCGCCCTCCAGGCTGGCACCCGGCCGGGTGTTGCGGAAATAGACCTCGTTGACGATCGCCAGCACCGGGATCTCGAACAGGATGGTGTGCAGCCACGGGCCCTGGATCGCGATGTCGATCTCGCCCGAGGGCAGCTCGGTGACGCGGATGTTCTTCTCGTTGAGATGGAACAGGCCCAGGAAATCGACGAAATCGCTCTTGATGAAGCGCATCGAGCGCAGGTAGTCCAGCTCTGGCTCGGTGAAGCGCAGACGGCACAGTGACTGGATCTCGCGCCGGATCTCGTCGGCATACGGGGCCAGCGCCACGCCGGGATTGCGGCACTTGAACCGGTACTCAGCATGCGCACCCGGAAACTGGTGCAGCACGACCTGCATCATCGTGAACTTGTAGAGATCGGTGTCGAGCAGGCTGGCGATGATCATGGGCGGGTCGGCCGGTGCGCCGAGCGGGAAGAGGCGAAGCCTTCCATTTTGGCATCGAAGCATTTGGCGGCCGGGCGCGCCCCGCGATGGGCCGGCAAAGCCTCCGGTATGGCTCTTGCATGTCAGGGTAGACCCTAGGGCGCATTCCAACGGGGCACTTCCGCAGTGAGAATGCCCCCACAACACCCGATCCATCACGAAAGTCGACATGCCGATTGCAAAAGTCCCATCCCCCCGCAACGCGAGCCTTGCCGGGCCCCTGCCCCCCTGCCTGCGGGCCGCATTGCTGACATCGGCCGTGCTGGCATTGGCCAGTTGCGGAGGTGGCGGCGGTGGAGATGGCGGCACGGTGCCGGTCGATTTTTCGTTCAATTCTTGCGCGCAGAGCACCTCCAGCGGCGGCACGGTGGTGGTCGGCTCGGGCCTGGCCGGCGACCCGTCTGCGCCGGAAGCCGCCAGCGGCTACCGCCTGGGCAAGACCGCCGTCAACGCCAAGAAGTACATGGTGGTCACCGCCAATCCACTGGCCTCGAAGGCCGGTTGCGAGGTGCTCAAAAAGGGCGGCACCGCGGCCGATGCGGCAGTGGCCGTGCAGGCCGTGCTGGGCCTGGTAGAGCCGCAATCCTCGGGCCTGGGCGGCGGCGCCTTCATGGTGTACTACGACGCCAAGACGAAAAAAGTCCAGGCCTATGACGGGCGCGAGACCGCGCCCGCCGCTGCCACGGAGAACTACCTGCGCTGGGTGAGCGATACCGACCGCAGCCAGCCGCAGCCCGGCGGCGCCCGCGCCAGCGGCCGTTCCATCGGCACGCCCGGCGCCGTGCGCATGCTCGAGCTGGCCTGGCGCGACCACGGCCAGCGGCCCTGGTCCGAGCTGTTCACCCCGGCCATCGGCCTGGCGCGCGACGGCTTCCGCATCAGCGGCCGCATGGCCGACGCCATTGCCGGCGCATCGGGCCTGAAGCGCGACGCCGAAGCCACCGCCTATTTCTTCAACGCCGACGGCACACCCAAGGCCCTGGGCACGCTGCTGCAGAACCCGGCCTATGCCAGCACGCTGGGCACCCTCGCCGCGGGCGGGGCCGACGCCTTCTACACCGGCCCCATCGCGCAAGGCATCGTCGACAAGATCAAGGCCACCAGCGGCGGATCGCCGGCTGTGGCCATCACGCCGGGCCTGACCACGCTCAGCGACCTGGCCGGCTACCAGGCCAAGCGCCGCGACCCGGTCTGCACCACCTACCGCGCCTACTGGGTCTGCGGCATGTCGCCCCCTTCCTCCGGCGGCATCGCCGTCGCGCAGGCGCTGGGCGTGCTGGAGAACTTCGACATGGCGGCGCTGAAGCCCACCGGCAGCCTGGCCGAAGGCGGCAAGCCGACCGTGCAGGGCGTGCACCTGGTGAGCGAGGCCGAGCGCCTGGCCTATGCCGACCGCGACGCCTATGTGGCCGACACCGACTTCACGCCCCTGCCCGGCAACAGCTGGGACACGCTGCTCAACAAGAACTACCTGAAGAGCCGCGCGGCCCTGATCAGCACCACCCGCAGCATGGGCACGGCCCAGGCGGGCGTGTTCGGCAGCACCCGCATGGGCGTGGTGCCGCTAGACGAAAAAGGCACGACCCACATGACCATCGTGGACGCTGCGGGCAATGCGCTCTCGATGACCACCACGGTGGAGGCCGGCATGGGCTCGTTCCACTTCACCCAGGGTTTCATCCTGAACAACCAGTTGACCGACTTCTCGTCCACCCCGACCGACGCGGCCGGCCTGCCGGTGGCCAACAAAGTGCAGGCCGGCAAGCGCCCGCGCAGCTCGATGGCGCCGACGCTGGTGTTCGCCAAGGCGGCCGACGGCACGCTGGGTGAGTTCCTGATGGGCACCGGTTCGCCGGGCGGGGCCACCATCATCCAGTACGTCACCAAGACCGTGGTCGGCGCGCTGGACTGGGGCCTGGATGCGCAGCAGGCCACCTCGCTGGTGGACTTCGGCGCGTCCAACAGCCCCACCACCAACCTGGGCGGCGAGCATCCGGTGATCGACATCACCAACAACGGCAACAACGATCCGCTGATCACCGGGCTGCGCGGTCTGGGGCATACCGTCTCGACATCGGCGCAGTCGAGCGGCATCGGCACCATCATCCGCAAGGTGAGCAATGGCACGCAGACCCTGCAGGGCGGCGCCGATCCACGCCGCGAAGGCCTGGTGCTGGGCGACAGCAACTAAGCAAGCGAAACCAGGCGGCGCACACCCTGCGCTGCCCAGCAGCCCCGCGGGGCCCGGCAGCTCAGGCGGCCGGGCCCCGCAGTGTTTCCAGCACCGCGCGCAGCCGCGCCGGCAGCGGCACCGGCCGCCGGGTGGCGCGGTCGACATACACGTGGACAAAGTGCCCGTGCGCGGCGCTGCTGTCGCTGCCGGCCGCAAACACGCCCAGCTCGTAGCGTACGCTGGAGGTGCCGAGCAATCCGACGCGCAGCCCGACCTCGACCGGCTCCGGGAACGCCAGCGGCGCGAAATAGTTGCAGTGCGATTCGATCACCAGACCGATCGTTGTACCCCCGTGGATATCGAGCGCGCGCTGCTCGATCAGGTGCGCGTTGACCGCCGTGTCGAACCAGCCGTAATAGACGACGTTGTTGACGTGGCCGTACACATCGTTGTCCGCCCAGCGGGTGGCGATGCTGCGAAACGCGCGGTAGTGCGCGCGCGGCTCGGGCTGCGGACGGGCAGACGGCGCCGGGGGCGTGCGGTCCATGGGCGAATCACTCCGGAGAGCGCAGCCGGAGGCCAGCCGCTACTGTATTAATAGCTAGAGGCCTTTATAGATAAACGGCCCCAGCCACTTTTCTTTCAAATTTCAGTCCACACCGCGCTTGAGGCGGACTTCCTCCAGGCGCTCGATCCCGACCTGCGCGGTGCGCAGCGTGGTCATTTCGCGCTTGAAGCCGGCCAGTTCGAAGAAGCGCAGGGCGCGCTCGTTGCGCAGTTGCACCCACGCCGTCACCTGGGTGCAGCCTTCGTCGTCGAGGCCTTCGCGGGCGGCATCCCACAGCGCCAGGCCGATGCCCCGCCCCTGGAAGTCGGGCAGCACATGCAGGGCCCAGATCTCGCCCACGGTGGGCTTGGTCTTGGGATCGCGCGAGCGGTCGAACCCGACGAAGCCGACCACCTCGCCGTCCTCGTCCGCGACGTAGATCTGCGGTTCGGCAAATTCGATGGCATCGCGCCAGAACGCGGTCTGGCGCGGTGCCATCGGCTGGTCGGAGCCGAGGTGTTCGTGGTGGATGGAGGCCACAGCAGCGGCGTCGGAAAGCTCGGCGGGACGGATCATAGACACGTGATGAACAGGCATTCAAAAAAGAAGAAAGACAAAGCTCCGGCACCGCCCGTGCGGCAGCCGCAAAGAGAAGGCGGTGGCACACGACAGTGCCGGGCGAAGACCGGGCAGCCCAGCATACCGCCGGACGGGCAACCGCACGAGACGAGCGGCGCAGGCCGGGCCGCCACGCAGCCCGACAATTCTCATTATCTTCCGACGCCTGCATCCCCCGCACCCTGCCACCCCTATGCCCCATCCAAGCTCCCGTCAACGCGCAGCCGGCTTCTCGCTGGTCGAGGTGCTGGTCTCGGTCGTGATTTTGTCGTTTGGTTTGCTGGGGATGGTGGGGCTCCAGGCCACTTCGCTGCAGGCCAACCGCGAGGCCCGGCTGCAGGCCAGCGCCTCCGAGCTGGCGCGCGAAATGGGCGAAATGATGCGGGGCAACGCCGACGTGTTCTTCGACCCGGCCACCAAAGCCGCGCTCAGCACCTCCCCTTATTTCTTTACCGCGGCCGCGCCCAACCTGACCCCGCCCACCAGCTCCACCTGCCTCAATGTCGGCAGCAACTGCGCCAGTACCACGGCCATCGCCAACGCCGAGGTCACCGAGTGGCTGGCCCGCGTCAAGGACCTGCTGCCCGATGCGCGCGTGGCCGTCTGCCTCGACAGCGCGCCGTTCTCGGGCGGCACACCTGTCTGGGGCTGCACCGCCGCCAACGGCCTGCCCACCATCAAGATCGGCTGGACGCGCAACGCCTTCAAGCGCGCCAGCGTGCAGGACGGAGGCCAGTCGCAAGATTTCGCCTCCACCCCGGGCGTGGTTTTGACGGTAGACATCGGAAGAGACAAATGATGCAACGCCCCTCCCGCCGCGCGCGCGGCATGACGATGATCGAACTGCTGGTGGCCATGGCCATCGGCCTGGTGATCGCCCTGGCCGCGATGGCCGCGCTGACCGTCGCCCGCCGCGGTTTCACCACGGTGGATGCCGCATCGCAGTTGCGCGACAACGCGCGCTACTCCCGCGATCTGCTGAACCGGCTGGTCGTGCAGGCCGGGTTTTCCAACGTCAACTATTCGACGTTGTCCCGCAAAAAGGCAACGACCAACGACAACCCGCCGCCCGCTGTGTTCGGCTTCAACAGCGCCGTGCCCAACTTCGGCAACGGCTTGGCGGCCTCCAGTAACACCGGCGTCGTCAACGGCAGCGATGTGTTGATCCTGCGCTACCAGACAGAGGTCGGCGTGCCATCGGCCACAACGGCGGATAAGAGCATGATCAACTGCAATGGCGGCGCGCCTGAAACGATTGCAACGAACCGCGACAACCGCGTCGCCAGCGTTCTTTATGTTGCGGTAGGTCTCAGTGGAGAGCCAGCGCTAATGTGCGGCGCCACCAACTCAGACGACCAAACCGTCAAAGACATCCAGCCGCTGGTCGAAGGCGTAGAAAGCTTCCACGTGCTGTACGGCGTGGACGGCGTCACGCCAGGGGCCGCTACGGCCAAGACGGTGACCGTAGGCACTGTTACCAGCCCCAATGTACCCAAGATCACCGACCGCTACCTGCGCGCCGACCAGCTGGCAGTGACCACCGGCAGCGCCGCATCCAACGAGATAGAAACGTATAACAACTGGCGCCGCGTCCGCAGCGTGCGCATCGGCCTGGTACTGCGGGGCCCGCCGAACTCCGCGCAGGAAAAAGCCACGCCCGCCATGAATCCATTCGGTGCCGCAGGCAACCTGAACGACAGCACCTCGATACTGCCCGCGGGCACGGACGGTCGGCTGCGGCAGAGCGTCACTTTCACTGTTCATCTGCGCAATTTTCAGGATCTGCTATGAGTAGCACCGTTTGCTTTTCACGTCACCGGGGAGCACGTCCAACGGTGGCGAAGGTAGGGCAACAAACCGGCATGTCGCTGATCATTGTTCTGATGATCCTCGTGGTCGTCTCACTCTTGGGCATCAGCGCCGCGCAGATTTCGACCTTGGCAGAGCGCACCGCGCGCAACGACCGTGATCTTCAGATGGCCTGGGAGGGCGCAGAGGCCGGTTTGGTCGATGCGGAGTTCGATATGCGCACCGTACGCCAGGACACCTTCGGCCAAGCCGGCCTTACTTCAACCGACATCAGCAAATTTACCCTCGGCTGTGGCGTTAACGGCACGTCCCAGGGGCTGTGCCTGCTGCCGACGGCGGTGGATGCAAAACCCGCGTGGCTGACGGTTGACCTCTCGGCAGGAACCAATACCGTCATCTTCGGCGACCAGACAAAGCGGGCATTTCCGTCGGGCAATGCCGCCCAGCCGTTCAGCAAGCCCAACTACATCATCGAAGCAATCCGCGACAGCGGTGACGGCAGCCGAGACCGCTCTGCCACCGACCCAGGGTATGTTTTCCGCGTCACCGCCATGGGATATGGGCCCGGCCAGCTTTCTCAAAGCTCTACCCAGGCCGTGGTTCAGATGATTTTCAGAAATTGATGCCCAAGGCACCGCATATGTCCAACGCCGCCATCCTCCGCCGTCAATCACTCGGTCGCCATACGCTGGCACGGGTGTTACAGCCCCTTCACCGCTTTCGCTGGCTTATCGGTATGGGCCTGTTGGCTCTCGGTGCGCTGTTCTCGTTCTTTGCGAACAGCCAAGTCGCCTCCGGCTATAAAACCGTTTCACTTTCATCGAATCCGCTTTATGCAACTGCCACCGGCGACAAACCGACATTGGCATTGGCACTGTCAGTCGAGTTTCCGACCGTCGGTGCGCAATACGTTCGCACCGACGGCATAACGGGGGCTTTACCTGACGCAACCAATGCCAATACCGAAGATCCCACCTACTCAAATACCAACGATTATCTAGGCTACTACGACGCCGATAGCTGCTACGCCTACAAAAATACGCCAGAAGAAACGCCTGCCACCGGATTCAGCGCTACAGATTACAAACGTTTCGACCGCACCGATGATCCGGCCACCGCACACCAGTGCAAAGACGCCTTCAGCGGAAATTTTTTGAACTGGGCCAGCAACTCAGCAATTGACATGCTGCGACTAGCCCTCTCGGGGGGCGACCGGTACATTGACACAGAAACCCTCACGATTTTGCAACGGGCATCCCTACCCGATGGCGATCCTATATGCATGTGGAACAGCAGTAATTTTCCGGCCAAACGCCTTCAGAAAGACGGCGGCGGCACAGGCAAGTACTGGGGCGCAGTTCCAAAGAAAATGATGGATGCGGCCAATGGCAGTGATATTTGGATTGCCAACACACTCAATCGAATTTATTTTGGAACCTCTAAAACATCCCCTGGCGACTGCAATCAATCCGCCAGTTATAGCCTGAACGTCAGAACGCCTAACACAATAACAGCATTTCCATATCAAAAAGCCAACAATGCACAAGCAATCTTCAATGGCGCATCGTGCGCGAACGAGGGCGGCAACTGCATATTTACTGGCCGCAAAGAAGTTCTTTTCGGCGCAGACACTGTATATGACAGTAGAGGCAGGGTAACCGCTACGGGCGGATGGCTCACATTTGTAGGCGAAAACGGTGCCGACTGCTCCGTCTATGCCACAGGCACACGCAAGGACCCTGCCCCCAACATTCCGAAAAGTTGCTTCGTCAAAGATTACAAGGGCACCCTTCCCGGTGACGCAATCAATCAAAAGAACGCCTTGAACAACGATGGATTTTTCTATTCGCGTGTAAGCGTATGCGGTGTTGATGGATCGGGTGCGCTAGCAGAAGTTCGGGATTACGGCGTTGACAAGGATGGCACGCGCGCTTACTGCACTCGGTATCCGTCCGGAAAATACAAACCGACGGGCGTCATACAAAAGTATTCCGAACAGCTCCGCCTGGCAGCCTTCGGCTATCTGATGGATCAAACTGCAAGTTATTCCAGCGGCCGATATGGCGGCGTGCTGAGAGCCCCAATGAAGTACGTAGGGCAGAAAACTTTCGACAT
The DNA here is from genome assembly GCA_042867185.1 of Sphingomonas sp. NCPPB 2930. GTDB lineage: Bacteria > Pseudomonadota > Gammaproteobacteria > Burkholderiales > Burkholderiaceae_C > Xylophilus. Next base: position 53,988 of record JBHZQV010000014.1, read on the forward strand.
CTACGGTCAAGACAACACCCCCACCAGCGGGAACCCCAATGCCGAATGGAACACCACTACGGGCGTCTTTAATGGCAACCCAGACAACGATAGCACCCAGGCACCGGCCATCAGCGGCGTTATTAATTACCTCAACAAATTCGGACGTACCGGCCCCGTCCCAGGTCGCTACAAAAGATTCGACCCCATCGGCGAGCTTTACTATGAAACACTCAGGTATTTACAAGGCCTAGATCCAAGTGCAGACGCGATTTCCGGCGTAGACATGAAAACAGCAGGTGGGAAGGCACTCTACGATGGTTTTCCGGTTTATACAGACTGGTCGAAGATCGATCCCTACAAGGACCGCAGCAAAGATGGCAACTACGCCTGCCTCCGCAGCAATGTCGTGGTGATTGGCGACATCAATACCCACGACGGCAATAGGTTCCCGTCTTCCGATCCGACGAAAAATATCGTAAATGCACTCGATTGGCGAACTGTTGTACAGAATTTCGAGAAAAATCTAACTTCCCAAACCTATATCGATGGCTCGGGTACCACGCGTAACAGCGAGAATCCGAACGGCGCGAACAATAATGTTCCGTCAGGATCCCAAACAAGTGCCATCATGGGTGCCGCCTATTGGGCACACTCCCATGACATTCGCGGAACCTCCTGGACCGACCAGCCGGACAAGCAACGGCCAGGGCTTCGCGTGAAGACCTTCACATTCGATGTGAATGAAAACGGCGGATCCACCAATGACAATACTCGCAGAACCAGTAACCAACTCTTCATGGCAGCTAAATATGGCGGCTATGAGGCGGACTCGACGAATATTGCGCTCAACCCGTACAACGTGAACGGGAACCCCTTCCGCGACGAAAATAACGACGTAAACAATAACGTCTGGCAGCGCCCGACTCAAAAAGGAGAGGCCGCGAGTTACTACCTGCAAAGCGATGCAAAAAAGGTACTGGCCGCATTTGATTCCATCTTTGGCAGCGCGGCCGACGCCACGCGCAGCATTGCCGGCGCCGCTTCGCAAAGTAAAAACCTCACAACGGACGGTGGCGTCACGTACCAAGGCGCGTTCGACGCCACGGATTGGTCAGGCGATCTGCTGGCTTTGCCGGTCAATTTGAACAGCGATAACAACCAGGCCACAACCCCCGATAATCCGCTGTGGTCTGCTTCCGATAAACTGATGGCATTGGGCAGCAACGCAGCGACCATACGCAACATCGTGGTGGGCACCAAGGGGGCTAATCCGGCAACCCAGGCTGTCAATTTTGCGGTTGGGGCGATCGAAGCCTCTCTGAAAGCTGACTTGAACAAAGCCTCGCCGACATCCGCGGCGGACGGGCTCGCCGATCAGCGGCTTGCGTACCTGCGAGGCGATCGAACCCAGGAAGGCGCCACGTTCCGGATTCGCAAGAAACTGCTCGGTGATATCGTCAATTCGGCCGTGGTCTACTCGGGCGTGCCTGTCACCAATATCACTGCAGCGGGTTACGCTGATTTCTACGCAGCCAACAAGAATCGGGTACCCGCCGTTTTTGTCGGGGCCAATGACGGCATGCTGCATGCTTTCAATGCCACCACGGGCCAGACAGATTCCGGCAAGGAACTGTTTGCCTACATACCAAGTTGGATGGGCCCAAAGCTATCAGCCCTGACCAGCAAGACCTATTTAAGCAACCACCAAAGCTACGTCGATGGAAGCTCGGCGGTAACAGAAGCGCAAGTAGGCACAGGCAGCGGTGCAGCGGACTGGAAGACCGTGCTAGTGGGCAGCACGGGAGCCGGCGGGCGCGGTGTGTTTGCCTTGGATGTCACAAACCCCGCGGCATTTTCGGCCTCTAACGTCATGTGGGAGTTTTCGGGCCTCAACGACCCCGACATGGGTTATGTGGTGGGCAGGCCGCAGATTCTAAAACTCCGCACCAGTGCTGCCAGCGATAGCGCGGTATACAAGTATTTCGCGGTAGTTGCCAGTGGCGTCAACAACTCGCTGAACGATGGAACCGATCTAAGCAATGCCACCGGCCGCCCGGCCCTGTTTCTCTTGGATTTGGGCAAACCGGCAGGTACGGCGTGGGCCCTCAACACCAATTACTACAAACTCAGCTTGCCGGCGGCCGACAATCTGTCTAAGAGTGTTGCCCCGGGACTGCTCAACTTCACTCCGGTGTTTGACAGATTTAGCGCAGTGGCAGCCATTTTTATGGGAGATCTTCAGGGCAACCTTTGGAAGCTGGACTTCGCGAAGATTGTAAATAAAGGCAAGGACGACTGGACCATGCCCAAACTGTCGGCGTATGTGCGCAGCGTTGCTGCGGTCAACACGCCGTATCCGCTGTTTATCGCCAAGGACGCGGGCGGTGCTACACAACCCATCACGGCAGCGCCCAGTGTGCATAAGGGCGAGGGAGACGATGTCAGTTATGTCGCCTTCGGAACCGGAAAATACTTGGAGGCTACCGACCGATCAGCCACGACTACCCAGTCTATCTATGCCGTGCTGGATGATCCAAGTGAGAATAAGTTCGACACCGCATCACCCGTGACGAGTGCAATCGCAGGGCGAGGTCGCCTTCAAGCTGGAGTGGCAGCCACCGCCGCCAAAACCGTGAAAGTGCCCGCATTCACCTGGGGCCGTCCGGCCAGTGACAGCGACATGACCAAGCGCGCAGGCTTTTATTTCGACTTCCCGGTCACGGGTGAACGACAGGTCAGCGATGCCAAGGTTCTGGGCGACAATTTTATTTTCGGCAGCTTGATACCAAGTGCCGTTGGCAGCGGCAATACGTGCGGGGCCGATGGCGGCAGCGGCAACCAGTGGATCGTCAACATTGACACCGGTGCGGCCGTGTATCGCACATCCACTGTTGGGTTGCTGGGCCCGCCGATCTTGCAAACTCTGGTGCCTGCAACAGTCTTGACAGAGAAAGACAACAGCGGACGACAGATTCGGACCATCACCAGCCAAATCATCTCGGTCGGCTCGACGGGCACGTCGCCTGGTGGCACGACCACCACCAACATCACCGTCGGCCGCCTCAGCTGGCGCCAGATCAACAATTACCAGAACCTGCGATAGGCCGCCATGCAAAAACCCCGTCCTTCCGTGCGTGGCTTCACCTTAATCGAGCTGATGATCGTGGTGGCGGTGGTGGCCATCCTGGCCAGCATCGCCTACCCCTCCTATACCGAATCGGTCCGCAAGGGCCGCCGGGCGCAAGCGCGTGCGGCGCTGGTAGAACTCATGCAGCAGCAAGAGCGCTACATGACGCAGCGCAATACCTATCTGGCGTTTACCAATGTGGCCGGCACCACCAACCCTCCAGCCGCCAGCAACACCTTCAAGGTCTACTCCGGTGACACTGCCACCAATCCACCCTACTGGATCGCAGCAGGAGCCTGTGCACCGGCGGCAGACGGAACCCAGCCCAGCACCAATACCTGCATCAACCTCGTGGCTACACCGACGCAGGCAGACCCCAAACTGACGAGCCTGAGCCTTAGCAGCACGGGCATCAAGGATTGCGTTCAGCCCAATGGCGTGACCGACAAGAAGATATGCTGGCCCTGACATCGATGCGCCGCGCCGCGCGCGGCTTTACCCTTATCGAGCTGATGGTGACCGTGGCCATCGTGGCCATCCTCGGCATGGTGGCGGTGCCCAGCTTTGTGGCTTTTCAGCGTAACTCCGAGCTCACCAGCACCAGCAATTCGCTGCTGGCGGCCATCGGTACCGCACGGTCGGAGGCAATGAAGCGCAACATGCGGGTGGTCGTGGTGCCGTTCTCGGGCACCAGTTGGGGCAACGGCTGGAAGGTATTTGCGGACCTCAACAAGGATGGCAAGCTCAGCGATAGCGATACCATCGTGGCGCAGCGCGATGCCCCCCTGCCCAGCTATTTCGCCACGCCCGCCGGGACCGAGACTGCCGCTGCCGGCACCACGGACGGCCCTTACATCATGTTTGACGGATCAGGTTATTTGGCCAAACGAGATAGCGGCGGCGCCCAGAACATGTCAATCACGTTCAACCGTACCGACGACACGTCGGCCAAGCAAACCCGAATCCTTCTCTTGTCCAGGCCAGGCCGCGCACGCGTCTGCACCCCTAGCGGTGCAAACGACGCGACTTGCAATGCTTCAGCTAAATCCTGAAATGGGTTTTGACGGGACGGCGCAAGCGCTGGGGCTTGCGGGTGCCAACCTGTTCGCCGCCTCCTCTCGCGCCCGTAGTGGATGCGTGTTGAAGGCTGCGGATGGCACCGTCCTTGCGACCGGCACGACGGGCGGTGCAGGCGCACTCTCAGCCGAGCTCGAAGCGCTGCGAAACGTTGTGGAACAGGGCGGTTCTACTTCGGGTGCAACCGCGTACCTAGTGGTCGAACCCGACAACTCCGCTGCGTGCGACGCCCTCATCGCAGCAGGTATCGCGCGTGCGGTCGTATCGGTCGCGCACCCCGGTCCTGACTGGGCGGGTCAAGGCATCGCCCGGCTGCGCGCGGCAGGGATCGTGGTGGAGGTGGGCCCAGGCGCATCGCAGGCGCGGGAACTGAATCTCGGACTGTTCAGCCGCCTCCAGCGCCAGCGCCCGTGGGTCCGCCTCAAGGCTGCGATTTCCTTAGATGGCGCCACCGCGCTACCAGACGGCCGCAGCCAATGGATCACCGCTGCTGCAGCGCGTACCGACGGCCACGCGTGGCGGGCACGTGCCTGCGCAGTGCTCACCGGCATGGGCACGGTGCGCGATGACAACCCGCGGCTGGACGTGCGGCTGGTGCCAACCCCTCGCCAGCCCCCTCTCGTCATCGTGGACAGCCGGCTGGAAACCCCGCTGAACGCGGCCCTGTTCGAGGTTCCGGAGCGGGCCGTCTGGATCTACGCAGCACACGCCGATCCGTCCCGGCAAGCCGCGCTGGAGCAACGCGGCGCCACGGTCACGCTGCTGCCGCAGCCCAACGGCAAGGTCGCCCTGCCCGCGTTGATGCAAGACCTGGCACGCCGCGGCATCAACGAACTGCATGTGGAAGCGGGCGCGCAACTCAATGGGTCCCTGGTCCGGGAAGGTCTGGTGGATGAATTCTTGGTCTACATGGCGCCCAAGCTGATCGGCGAAGGCCGGCCGCTGGCTGCTTTTGGCCCGTTGGCCGATCTGGGGGAGGCGCTTGCGCTGCGCTTCCAGTCGGTCGAGCAGGTGGGCGACGATCTGCGCATCCTGGCCCGGGTGGTCGGGCGCGACGATTTTTAGCCGCCGGAAACGTCGGCGCGGGGATTAACGCGCCGCTGCGTGATGGTCACGGGCCATTCCCTGCGAAAATACCCCGATGTTCACCGGAATCATCACTGGCGTGGGGCGCATCGGCGCCGTTGAAGACCTGGGCACTGCGGCCCAGCACTTCGGAAAAAGACTCACATTGGAGACGCCGGCGGGCTATCTCGACGATGTCGGGCTGGGCGACAGCATTGCCCTCAATGGCGCCTGCATGACGGTCACCGGCTTCGACGCCGCGGCCGGCCACTTCACCATCGACATCTCCGCCGAATCGCTGGACAAGACCGCCAGCCTGGACGGCGTCGGCACGCCCATCAACCTGGAAAAGGCCTTGCGGGCGCACGACCGTCTGGGCGGACACATCGTCTCGGGCCATGTGGACGGCATCGGCACGGTGCTGCGGTTCGCGCCGGTGGGCGAAAGCTGGGATCTGCAGGTGCAGGCACCGGCGTTTCTGGCGCGCTATCTGGCGTACAAAGGCTCGATCACCGTCAACGGTGTCAGCCTGACCGTCAACCAGGTGGACGATGTGGCGGGGGGTGCGGTGGTGCATATCAACCTGATCCCGCACACCGTACAGAATACAGCCTTGCAAGCGCTGCGCGCCGGTAGCGCCGTGAACCTCGAGATCGACACCGTGGCCCGCTATGTGGAGCGCATGCTGTCGCTTACCGCGATTCCGGCAGTGCCGCCTTCTTCACCTTCTACCCAGGCCCCGCGCCTTCCCACTGCATGAGTGCCTTGCCTCCCGTTTCCATCTCGCCGGTCGAAGACATCGTGGCCGAACTGCGCGCGGGCCGCATGGTCATTCTGGTGGACGAGGAAGACCGCGAGAACGAGGGCGACCTGATCATCGCGGCCGACCACATCAGTGCCGAATCGATCAACTTCATGGCCCGCCATGCGCGCGGCCTGATCTGCCTGACCTTGTCGCGCGAGATGTGCGAGCGCCTCCACCTGCCGCCCATGGTCGCGCGCAACGGGACCAAGCAGGGCACGGCCTTCACCGTGTCTATCGAGGCAACCGAGGGAGTGACCACCGGTATTTCCGCAGCCGACCGCGCGCGCACGGTGCAGGCCGCGGTGGCGCGCGACGCGCAGGCCAGCGACCTGGTGCAGCCCGGGCACATCTTTCCGCTGCAGGCGGTCGACGGCGGCGTGCTGATGCGGGCCGGCCACACCGAGGCCGGCTGCGACCTGGCCGCGATGGCCGGCTGCAGCCCCGCGTCGGTCATCTGCGAGGTGATGAACGACGACGGCACGATGGCGCGCCTGCCCGACCTGCAGATCTTCGCGGCGCAGCACGGCCTGAAGATCGGCACGATCGCCGGCCTGATCGAGCACCGCAGCCGCCACGACTCGCTGGTCGAAAAGATCGGCAGCCGCACCCTCAACACCGCCGCCGGCCCCTTCACCGCCCATGCGTTCCGCGACAAGCCGAGCCGGGGCGTGCACCTGGCCCTGGTGCGCGGCGAGTGGGCACCCGACGACGTGGTGCCGGCCCGGGTGCACGAGCCGCTGTCGGTGCTCGATGCGCTGGAGGTGGACCGCAGCATGCACAGCTGGACGCTCGACGCCAGCCTGCGCCATGTGGCCGGCGAAGGCCGCGGCGTGGTGGTGCTGCTGAACTGCGGCGAAAGCGCGGCCGAGCTGCTCGCGCAGTTCGAGGGCACCGCCCGCGCCGCCCAGGCGCCCGAGCGCGGCCGCATGGACCTGCGCACCTACGGCATCGGCGCGCAGATCCTGCGCGAGTGCGGCGTGCGCCGGATGAATCTGCTCGGCGCGCCGCGCCGCATGCCCAGCATGACAGGCTACGGCCTGGAGCTGGTCGGCTATCTCCAGAAGGACTGAACAAGATGTTGGGTGCAGACAAAGGCCAGGGCGTGCGCGCCGATGGCCGCAAGCTTTCGATCGGCATCGTGCAGGCCCGCTTCAACGCCGGCATCACCGATGCCCTGGCCGCGGCCTGCCGTGCCGAGCTGCTCGCGCTGAGCGTGGCCGAGAAGAACATCGAGCACGTCCTGGTGCCGGGCGCGCTCGAAGTGCCGCTGGCGCTGCAGGCGATGGCCGTGGCGGGCCGGCACGACGCACTGATCGCCCTGGGCTGCATCATCCGCGGCGAGACCTACCATTTCGAGCTGGTGGCCAACGAATCGGGCGCGGGCGTGACCCGCGTGTCGCTCGACCACCGCCTGCCGATCGCCAATGCGATCCTCACCACCGAAAACCTCGACCAGGCCGTGGCGCGCCAGACCGAAAAGGGTCGCGATGCGGCGCAGGTCGCCGTCGAGATGGCGAACCTGCTGGACACCCTGACATGACCGAAGAAAAAGAAATCCCCGCCGCCGACACCCCTGCGGCCACCGCCCCGGCAGCGCCTGCCGCGCCGACGAAGAAGCCCGGCACCACTAGCACCGGCGTTCGCAAGGCGTCCGCCAAGCCGCCGCGCAGCCGGTCCCGCGAGTTCGCGCTGCAGGCCCTCTACCAGTACCTGGTGGGCCACAACGAGCCCACCGCGATCGACCACTTCACCCGCGACCTGTCGGGCTTCCACAAGGCCGACGCGGTGCACTACGACGCCCTGCTGCACGGCTGCATCGCCGACGTGGAGCTGCAGAACGGCCTGATCGAGCCCCTGCTCGACCGCAAGCTGACCCAGCTGTCGCCGATCGAGCATGCGGTGATGTGGATCGGCGTCTACGAATTCCGCAACTGCCTCGACGTGCCGTGGCGCGTCGTCATCAACGAGTGCATCGAGCTGGCCAAGGAATTTGGCGGCACCGACGGCCACAAGTACGTCAACGGCGTGCTGAACGGCCTGGCGCCCTCCCTGCGCGCCGCCGAAGTCGCGGCCGACCGTTCGCGCAACGGCGGCGGCACCGCGTCCGCATGAGCGGGCCGCTGCGGATCTCCCGCCGCGCCGAGAAGATCGAGCCCTTCTATGTGATGGAAGTGGCCAAGGCCGCGGTGGAGCGCGCCCGCGTGGTGGCCGACAGCGGGCAGCCGATGATCTTCCTCAACATCGGCGAGCCCGATTTCACCGCGCCGCCGCTGGTGCAGGAGGCCGCTGCCCGGGCGGTACATGCGGGCACCACCCAGTACACCCCGGCGATGGGCCTGCCCGTACTGCGGGAGCGCATCTCGCACTGGTACGCGGATCGCTTCGGCATCGCGGTGCCGGCCCGCCGGATCGCGGTGACGGCCGGCGCCTCGGCCGCCCTGCAGCTCGCCTGCCTGGCCCTGGTGGATACCGGCGACGAGGTGCTGATGCCCGACCCCAGCTATCCGTGCAACCGGCATTTCGTGAGCGCGGCCGACGGCACCGCGGTGATGGTGCCGACGACCGCCGCCGACCGGTTCCAGCTCAACGCCGCGCAGGTCGAAGCCGCATGGACCGCGCGCACCCGCGGCGTGCTGCTGGCCTCGCCGTCCAACCCCACCGGCACCTCGATCCACCCCGACGAGTTGCGCCGCATCCACGCCGCGGTACGCGCCCGCGACGGCGTCACCCTCGTCGACGAGATCTACCTGGGCCTGAGCTACGACGCCACCTTCGGCCAGTCGGCGCTGGCGCTGGGCGACGACATCGTCAGCATCAACAGCTTCAGCAAATACTTCCACATGACCGGCTGGCGGCTCGGCTGGCTGGTGGTGCCGGACGCGCTGGTGCCGGTGGTGGAACGGCTGGCGCAGAACCTCTTCATCTGCGCCAGCACTGTCGCCCAGCATGCGGCGCTGGCCTGCTTCGAGCCCGACAGCATCGCCGAGTACGAACGCCGGCGTGCCGAGTTCAAGGCGCGCCGCGACTTCTTCATCCCCGCGCTGGCCGCCGCCGGCCTGCCGGTCGCGGTGGTGCCCGACGGCGCCTTCTACGCCTGGGCCGACTGCACCGCGGCCTGCGAACGCCTGGGCGTGGCCGACAGCTGGGAGCTGGCCTTCGCCTTGATGGACCGCGCCGGCATCGCCGTCACGCCGGGCCGCGACTTCGGCAGCGCCGGCACCGCGCGGCACATCCGCTTCTCCACCGCCAGCTCGATGGCGCATCTGCAGGAAGCGGCGGCGCGGCTGCAGGCGCTGCTGGCCTAGTTTCTGCATCGCGCATCGCCATGGCCTTCTCGTTTCCGATCCGGGTGTACTGGGAAGACACCGATGCCGGCGGTATCGTTTTCTACGCCAACTACCTGAAGTTCTTCGAGCGGGCCCGCACCGAATGGCTGCGCTCGCTCGGCCACGGCCAGCAGCGGCTGCGGGACCTCACCGGCGGCATGTTCGTGGTGCTGGAGACGCAGGTGCGCTACCGGGCGCCGGCGCGGCTCGACGATGAACTCCTTGTAACAGCACACCTGCAGGACAACCGCGGTGCGTCACTGACAATCGCCCAGCAAGCCTTTTGCACCACGGCGCCCGACGCCGCCGGTGCGCCCACACTGCTGTGCGAAGGAACCATTCGCATCGGCTGGGTCGAAGCCTCTACACTGCGGCCCGCACGGATCCCGCCGCAACTCCTGGAAGTCCTCAAGAAATGAACCAACAAGACATGTCCATCCTGCACCTGGTGCTCAATGCCAGCTGGGTGGTACAGGCCGTGATGCTGCTGCTGATGGGCGTCTCGATCGCCAGCTGGGCGGCGATCTTCCGCAAGTTCTTCACGCTGCGCCGCATCAAGGCGCTCAACGAAGATTTCGAGCGCGAGTTCTGGTCGGGCACCAGCCTGAACGACCTCTTCGCCGCCGCCGCGTCCAACGCGAAGAACGCCGGCCCGATGGAGCGCATCTTCGCCAGCGGCATGCGCGAGTACCAGAAACTGCGCGAGCGCCGCGTGACCGACCCCGGCACCCTGCTCGACGGCGCGCGCCGTGCGATGCGCGCCAGCTTCCAGCGCGAAATGGACACGGTCGAATCGAACATGTCCTTCATGGCGACGGTCGGTTCGGTCTCCCCCTACGTCGGCCTGTTCGGCACGGTCTGGGGCATCATGCACGCGTTCACCGGCCTGTCGGCGCTGGCGCAGGTCACGCTGAGCACGGTGGCTCCGGGTATCGCCGAAGCGCTGGTCGCCACGGCCATCGGCCTGTTCGCGGCGATTCCGGCCGTCGTCGCCTACAACCGCTTCTCGCGCGACATCGACCGGGTGTCCATCCACCAGGAGACCTTCATCGAGGAGTTCTCCAACATCCTGCAGCGCAACCTCGGCGCGCAGTCGGCCTCGGGCCACTGAGGCCGCGGCCCCAAGGAGACACGATGCCCGACATGGCTTCCCGCGGCCGCGGTCGCCGCTCGATGAGCGAACCCAACATGCTGCCCTTCATCGACGTGATGCTGGTGCTGCTGATCATCTTCATGGTCACCGCGCCCCTCATCACGCCGAGCACCGTCGACCTGCCCTCGATCGGCAAGGCCAACAAGCAGCCCGACCGGGTGATCCAGATCGTGGTCGGCAAGGACGAGACCCTGCAGATCAAGACCGCCGACCGCACCGCACCCACCACGATGCGCGATGTCGCCAACGCGGTGCGCCAGGCCGATGCGAGTACGACCACCACCACGGCGAACGCCGCCGCGGCCGGCAGCGCGACCAGCGCGGTCGTCATCAGCGCCGACCGCAGCGTGAAATACGAGACGGTGGTGAAGGTGATGGACACGCTGCAGCGCGCGGGCGTCCAGCGCGTGGGCCTGTCGGTGCAGCTGGCGCCCTGAGCGGCGGCCCGCACGCCCTCGGCACCCGACGACATTCCATGCTGCACCCTCCTTCCGAACGCAACCCCTTCGCACCGCCAGAGCCCGACGGCACGCCGCGTGCCGTAGCCCTGGCGGTGCTGGCCCACCTGGCCCTGCTCGCCGCCCTCACCTGGGGCGTGCACTGGAAGACCGCGTCCGACAGCCCCGCCGTCGAGGCGGAGCTGTGGTCGGCCGTGCCGAAGCAGGCAGCGCCCCGTGCGGTCGAGACACCGGTACCGCCCGCTCCGCCCCCGGTCCCGCGCCCGCCCGCGCCCGAACCGCCGCCACCGGCCCCGCCTCCACCGCCGCCCGCCCCGGCTCCGACGCCCGCGCCGCCGCCCGATACCCGCGACGCCGACATCGCGATGCAGCGCCAGAAGGAACTGCGCGAGAAGGAAAAAGAGCGTGCGCTGCAGCTGGAGCAGGCCAAGCAGCAGAAGCTGAAGGAACAGCAGCAAAAGGCCGAGCGGGACAAGGCCGAGAAGCTCGCCAAGGATAAGGAAGCCCGCGAGAAGCAGGCCCAGCTCGACAAGCAGAAGGAGCAGGAGCGGCTGCAGGACGAGAAGCGCGAGAAGATCGAGAAAGCCGAAAAGGAAAAGGCCGACAAGGAAAAAGCCGAGAAGCTCGCCAAAGAGAAAGAAGTCCGCGAGAAGCAGGCCCAGCAGGACAAGGCGAAGCAGGCCAAGGCCGAAGCCCAGGCCAACGCCCAGCGCGAGGCCGACCGCCAGGCCAACCTGAAGCGGATGCAGGGCATGGCGGGTGCCACCGGTGGCGCCACCGCGACCGGCTCCGACCTGCGCTCCTCGGGCCCTTCGGGCGGCTACGCCGGCCGGGTGGCGGCCAGGGTCAAGCCCAATATCGTCTTCGCCGACGACGGCCCGGGCAATCCGCGTGCCGAAGTCGAGGTACGGGCCGCGCCCGACGGCACCATCGTCGGCCGCCGGCTCAGCAAGTCGAGCGGCAACCCGGCCTGGGACGACGCGGTGCTGAAGGCGATCGACAAGACCGATACGCTGCCCAAGGACATCGACGGGCGGGTCCCCTCCTCACTGCTGCTGGTGTTCCGCCCCAAGGACTGAGCGGCGGCGCTTTTTGAAAGAAAAGGGGCTGGAGCCGTCGCCGTACGCCGGCCCCTAGCTATCGTTTTTATAGTGTGCACAAAAAAAGCCCGCTGGCTTGGCCAGCGGGCTTTTTGCCTGGTGCATACCGCCGGGCGCCTGCGCGCCCCGGCATGCCCCCGGTCAGGCCGGCACGGTGGCGGCGGCTTCCTGGAACGAGGCGATCTTGTCGAAGTTCAGGTACTGGTAGACCTGGCTGCTGTTGGCGTTCAGCACGCCCATGTCGGCCATGTACTCTTCCTTCGTCGGGATGCGGCCCAGCTTGGAGCAGATCGCGGCCAGCTCGGCCGAGCCCAGGTACACGTTGGTGTTCTTGCCCAGGCGGTTCGGGAAGTTGCGGGTGCTGGTCGACATGACCGTCGCGCCTTCGCGCACCTGCGCCTGGTTGCCCATGCACAGCGAGCAGCCGGGCATCTCGGTCCGCGCACCGGCGCTGCCGAAGACGCCGTAGTGGCCTTCGTCGCTGAGCTTCTGCGCGTCCATCTTGGTGGGCGGCGCGATCCACAGCTTGACCGGCATGTCGCGCTTGCCTTCGAGCAGCTTGGAGGCCGCGCGGAAGTGGCCGATGTTGGTCATGCACGATCCGATGAAGACTTCGTCGATGTGCGCACCGGCCACGTCCGACAGCGTCTTCACGTCGTCGGGATCGTTCGGGCAGGCGACGATCGGCTCGTGGATGTCGGCCAGGTCGATCTCGATGACCGCGGCGTACTCGGCATCGGCGTCGCCTTCGAGCAGCTGCGGGTTCTTCAGCCAGGCTTCCTGGGCGGCGATGCGGCGGCCCAGGGTGCGGGCGTCGGCGTAGCCTTCGGAGATCATCCAGCGCATCAGGGTGATGTTGCTGTTGATGTACTCGATGATCGGCTCCTTGTTGAGCTTGACCGAGCAGCCGGCGGCCGAGCGCTCGGCCGACGCGTCGGACAGCTCGAACGCCTGTTCCACCTTCAGGTTCGGCAGGCCTTCGATCTCGAGGATGCGGCCCGAGAAGATGTTCTTCTTGCCCTTCTTCTCGACCGTCAGCAGGCCCGCCTTGATGGCGTACAGCGGGATCGCGTTGACCAGGTCGCGCAGGGTCACGCCCGGCTGCATCTTCTCGCCCTTGAAGCGCACCAGCACCGATTCGGGCATGTCGAGCGGCATCACGCCGGTCGCGGCCGCGAAGGCCACCAGGCCGGAGCCGGCCGGGAACGAGATGCCGATCGGGAACCGGGTGTGGCTGTCGCCGCCGGTGCCGACGGTGTCGGGCAACAGGAAGCGGTTGAGCCAGCTGTGGATCACGCCGTCGCCTGGCTTGAGCGAGATGCCGCCCCGGGTGCTGATGAACTCGGGCAGCTCGTGGTGGGTCTTGACGTCGACCGGCTTCGGGTAGGCCGCGGTATGGCAGAACGACTGCATCACCAGGTCGGCCGAGAAGCCCAGGCAGGCCAGGTCCTTCAGTTCGTCGCGGGTCATCGGGCCGGTGGTGTCCTGGCTGCCGACCGAGGTCATGCGCGGTTCGCAGTAGGTGCCGGGGCGGATGCCGGTGCCTTCGGGCGCGCCGCAGGCACGGCCGACCATCTTCTGCGCCAGGGTGTAGCCCTTGCCGGTGTCGCCGGGTTCGACCGGCAGGCGGAACAGGGTCGATGCGGGCAGGCCCAGGGCCTCGCGCGCCTTGGCGGTCAGGCCGCGGCCGATGATCAGCGGAATGCGGCCGCCGGCGCGCACTTCGTCGAACAGCACGTCGCTCTTGACGGTGAATTCGGCGATGACCTGGCCGTCCTTCAGGGCCTTGCCCTCGTAGGGGCGCAGCTCGATCACGTCGCCCATGTTCATCTGGTTGACGTCGAGCTCGATCGGCAGCGCGCCGGCGTCTTCCATCGTGTTGTAGAAGATCGGGGCGATCTTGTTGCCCAGGGTGACGCCGCCGAAGCGCTTGTTCGGCACGTAGGGGATGTCTTCCCCGGTGAACCACAGCACCGAGTTGGTGGCCGACTTGCGGCTGGAGCCGGTGCCGACCACGTCGCCCACGTAGGCCACCAGGTTGCCGCGGGCACGCAGGTCCTCGATGAACTTGATCGGGCCGCGCTTGCCGTCTTCCTCGGGCGTGATGCCGTCGCGCTTGTTCTTCAGCATGGCCAGGGCATGCAGCGGGATGTCCGGGCGGCTCCAGGCGTCGGGCGCCGGCGACAGGTCGTCGGTGTTGGTCTCGCCGGTGACCTTGAAGATGCTGACCGTCAGGCTCTGCGGCACTTCGGGGCGGCTGGTGAACCATTCGGCATCGGCCCAGCTCTGCAGCACCGCCTTGGCATGCGCGTTGCCGCCGTCGGCCTTTTCCTTGACGTCGTGGAACTGGTCGAACATCAGCAGCGTCTTCTTCAGGCCTTCGGCAGCGACGGGCGCCACATCGGCATCGTCGAGCAGGTCGATCAGCGGGCTGATGTTGTAGCCGCCGAGCATGGTGCCCAGCAGTTGCGTCGCCAGCGCGCGGCTGATCAGCGCCGTCTTCTCGGTGCCGTGGGCCACGGCGGCGAGGTAGCTGGCCTTGACCTTGGCCGCGTCGTCCACGCCGGCCGGCACGCGGTGCGTCAGCAGGTCGAGCAGGCCGTCGGCATCGGTGGCGTCGGCGTGCTTGATGCGCTCGATGAGGTCGGCGGTCTGCTGTGCCGACAGGGGCAGCGGCGGGATGCCGAGCGCCGCACGCTCGGCAACATGGTCACGGTAGGCTTGCAACATGCTGGTTTTCTCCGGGGGTTTGATTTTTTGAAGCGGGCCGCGCGCGGGCGGCCCGTCGGTGGGTTTCGCTTACTTGGCGGTTTCGGCGCCGTCGGTCTTGGCCGGCTCCGGTGCGTCCAGCAGGCTGCGCTGCGGGCTCTTCTTCATTTCTTCGGCCATCGCGGTCTGCTGCGGGCTCTGGCATTCGTCGGCCAGGCGCTCGCCCAGCTTCTGGTTCATCAGCATCGACTTGTTGCCGAGCTGCAGCCACATCGCACCCGCCCGCGGGTCTTCCAGGCGGATCGCGCCGGTACGGCTGTCGACCGGGTGCATCCGGTAGCGGACCTTGGCGGTGCGCACGGTGAAGAAGCCGGGCTTGTTGGCATCGGGCGTGATCTCGACGTTGGCGCCCAACTCGCATTTGATCGGGCCGGAATGCACCCGCTGGGCCACGGCCAGATCGGCCTCGGTCAGGGTGACGTTGGTGTCTTCGCTGATCGGGGTGACTTCTTCCACCGCCTTGGCGGCGGAGCGGGCGATCTTCGGACGTGGCTTCGACTTGGGCTTGGCGGCGGCGGCGTTGGCCGAAGCAGCCGGCTTGGCGGCAGGCTTGGCCGCTGCCTTGGCGGGCGCCGCGGCCTTCGGCTTGCTGTCGGCCGCCTGGGCCAGGGCGAAGCCGGGGGCCGCCAGGGCGACCAGGGTGAGTGCGATGAGGGTGTTCTTCATGGGGTTTCCGGTGTGGATCGGGGTGGGGTATCGGGGTTGTGGAAAGGGAATGCGGCCTGGCCTGGGAGTTCAAACCGCGGCAGAAGGTTCGGTGGCCAGCCAATGGCGCACTTCGGAGGGCACTGCGGCCCCGGTGCGGTGGGCGCGCTCCAGCAGCTGCCAGAAGTGGCGGTAGCTGGCCCGGTCGTGCAGGCTGCCGGCGACGCTGACCGGCGCCCAGCCGGCGCGCTCGGCCGCCAGCAGGATCCGGGCAGCGGTGTCGACCTCGCGCGCATCGGGCGCGAAGGCGTCGAGGATCGGACGGATCTGCGCCGGATGGATGCTCCACATCCGGGTGAAGCCGAACTCGCGGGCGGCCCGCCGTGCGGCGTGGCGCAGGGCGTCGGCATCGCCGAACTCGGTCACCACGCAGTGCGACGGCACCTTGCCGGCGGCATGCGCGGCCGAGGCGATCGCCAGCTTGGCCCGCACCACCAGCGGATGGGTGAACTGGCCCGCGGCGCCCATGCCGTCGGCCGGAATCGCACCCGCATGGGCCGACACGAAATCCATCAGGCCGAAGCTGAGCGACTGCACCCGCGGGTGGGCCGCGATGTCGAAGGCGCGGTGCACCGCGCCGGGCGATTCGATCAGCACCTGCAGCGGCAGGCCGGCAGCGCCGGCGGCGTCCAGGGCGCGCGCCGCACGGTCCACGTCGGCGAGGGATTCGACCTTGGGCAGCATGACATGCACCAGCCGGTGCCAGGCGCGGCCGACGATGGCCGCCACGTCGGCCTCGAACGCCGGGTGGTCGACCGGGTGTACCCGCACCGCCACGCGGGCGCCGGCGACGGCCCCGAGCGCCAGACCGGTGACCAGATCGGCATGCTCGGCCTCGCCGCCGACCGGTGCGCCGTCTTCGCAATCGAGGGTCACGTCGAACGGGCAGACGCCCCGCTCGGCGGTCATCTCGGCCTGCAGTTGCAGGCTCTTCTGCATCCGCTTCTCGACGCCGCTGTAGTGGTCGCACACCGGCAGCACCACGGCGCCGGCCTGCGCACCCAGCAGCACCTGCCGGGGATGGGACGCGGGCACTGCGCTCATGCAGCGCGCTGAGCGACGAGGAACATGCGCGGAAAGGCGAGCAGGCGCCGGCCGTCCGCCCGCACCGGGTAGGCGGCGTCGATGCGCCGGGTGTACTCGGCCCGGTAGCCGGGCTGCAGGTCCGGCGGAAGGCGGTCGACGAAGGGTTTCAGGCCGGTGCCGCTCACCCATTCGACGATCGCCTGGGCGGACGCCATCGGATGCTGGTAGACGGTGTGCCACACATCGACGTGTGCGGCATGGGGCGCCAGCATGTCGTAGTAGTCGGCCAGCGGCAGGATGCCGGTGCGCAGCGCATGCACATCGCCGATGTGCGCCGCCCAGGGCTGCATTTCGGCGGTCTCGCGCATGTGGCGATGGGAAGGTTCGGCGCGGTTGTCGGGCATCTGCACCGCCAGCACGCCGCCGGGCGCGAGTGCCGCGAACAGCCGCGGCACCAGGGAGAGGTGATCGCCGACCCATTGCAGGGCGGCGTTCGCATAGATGAGGTCGGGCGCCTCGGCGGCCGACGCGGGGGCCCAGCGGGCGATGTCGCCCCAGGCGAAGGCGGTGCCGGGCAGCCGCGCGCGGGCGCTGGCCAGCATCGGCTCGGAGGTGTCGATGCCCAGCACCTGGGCGGCGGGAAAGCGGCGCACCAGCAATTCGGTCGAATTGCCGGGTCCGCAGCCGAGATCGACGACGCGGCGCGGCGCCTCCAGCGGCACGCGCGCCAGCAGTTCGGCGGCCGGGCGGGTGCGCTCGTCCTCGAACTGCCGGTAGAGCTGGGGGTTCCAGTCGCTCATGTCGGGTAGGTGCTGGCGGTGCCGCGTCGAAACGATCCAGGCCCGCTCACAGCAGGTGCTTGACGCCGGCCTGCTCGTCTTCCAGTTCCTTGAGGGTCTTGTCGATCCGCTCCTGGCTGAAGGCGTCGATCTCGAGGCCTTCGACGATCTTGTACTTGCCGCCTTCGGTGGTGACCGGGAAGCCGAAGATCACGTCCTTCGGAATGCCGTATTCGCCATTCGACGGAATGCCCATCGTGACCCACTTGCCTTGCGAGCCCAGGGCCCAGTCGCGCATGTGGTCGATGGCGGCGTTGGCGGCCGATGCGGCCGACGACAGCCCACGGGCTTCGATGATCGCGGCACCGCGCTTGCCGACGGTCGGCAGGAAGGTATCGGCGTTCCAGACCTGGTCGTTGATCAGGTCCTTGACCGCCTTGCCGCCGGTGGTGGCGAAGCGGTAGTCGGCATACATCGTGGGCGAGTGGTTGCCCCAGACGGTCAGCTTCTCGATGTCGCCGACCTGGGTGCCGGTCTTGGCCGCGATCTGGCTGGCCGCGCGGTTGTGGTCCAGGCGCAGCATGGCGGTGAAGTTCTCGCGCGGCAGGCTGGGCGCGCTCTTCATCGCGATGTAGGCGTTGGTGTTGGCCGGGTTGCCCACCACCAGCACCTTGACGTTACGGCTGGCGACCTGGTCGAGGGCCTTGCCCTGGGCGGTGAAGATCTGGGCGTTGGCGGCCAGCAGGTCGGCGCGCTCCATGCCGGGGCCGCGTGGGCGGGCACCGACCAGCAGGGCGTAGTCTGCATCCTTGAAGGCGACCAGCGGATCGCCGGTGGGCACCACGCCGGCCAGCAGCGGGAATGCGCAGTCTTCCAGCTCCATGATCACGCCCTTGAGCGCCTTCTGGGCCTTCTCGTCCGGAATTTCCAGCAGTTGCAGGATGACGGGCTGGTCCTTGCCGAGCATTTCGCCGGAAGCGATGCGAAACAGTAGGGCGTAGCCGATTTGGCCTGCGGCGCCGGTGACGGCTACCCGGACGGGGGTCTTGCTCATAGGGGAAAGCTCCTGGATGGGGGATGAAAACGGTGCCCTGCCGCCTGTGTCCGCTCACGCCCCTTCGTCGATTCCAAGATCTGTCTCGGGTGCCGCGCGGCCGGCCAGGACAACTCGCAAGTGTACTGCCGTTTCCGAGAGCCGGTCAATTTGTCTTATGTCTTATATAAGATATGATCCGACCTGCCGCAAGGCCCCGCATTGCACTGCCGCGCCCCGCCGCGCGCATGGCCCTCCGCCCTCTTCCGCACATGCACTCCCTTTCGCCGAACGCCGATCCCGTCCTGTCCGAGCCTGCACCTCCGCAGCCCGGCACACCCGCGTTCAGCCCGCTCTACCAGCAGATCAAGGGCCTGATACTGCAGCGGCTCCAGGCAGGCGACTGGAAGCCGGCCGAGGCGATCCCCAGCGAGATCGAGCTGGCCGCCCGCTTCCGGGTCAGCCAGGGCACGGTCCGCAAGGCGATCGACGAGCTCGCGGCCGAGAACCTGGTGGTGCGCCGCCAGGGCAAGGGCACCTTCGTCGCCACCCATTCCGAGCGCCAGGTGCGCTACCGTTTCCTGAAGCTGGTACCCGACCGCTCCAGCGACGGTTCGCCCGAGCCGGTGCAGGCCGACCGCAAGGTGCTCGATTGCAAGCGCATCCGTTCCTCCGCCGAAATCGCCCGAACGCTCGGCTTGAAAGCCGGCGAGCCGGTACTGCAGGCGCGGCGCATCCTGTCGTTCGCCGGCGTGCCCACCATCTTCGAGGAACTGTGGCTGCCGGGCCAGCCCTTCAAGGGCCTGACCGCCGCCCGCATGCAGGAGCACCGCGGCCCGACCTATGCGCTGTTCGAGCTGGAATTCGGCGTCCGCATGGTGCGGGCGTCGGAGAAGCTGCGGGCGATCGCGGCGAATGCCGAGCAGGCCGACCTGCTGCAGGTGCCGCAGGGCAGCCCGCTGCTGAGCGTCGAACGGCTGGCCTTCACCTACAACGACACGCCGATGGAACTGCGCCGCGGCCTGTACCGAACCGAGGGTTACCACTACCGCAACGACCTGAGTTGATCCGGCCCGCACCCAGCGCGAATCCCTGCCGAAGTGTCAGATTCGGCAAGCTTGGTCTCCTGGTGTTGTGCATTGCAATAGAATTTTGGGCTGTCTGCACCTGCCGGACGACGGACCCGATACCTCCACGAAAGCCCCCCATGCCAGAGCTAGCCAAGAAGCGGCCCGAGTTCCGCAATATCAATGCGTTCACCGATATCACCACCTACCGGCTGCCCGCCGCGGGATGGGTCTCCATCCTGCACCGCGTCAGCGGCGTGATCATGTTCGTGCTGATGCCGTTCATCATCTGGATGTTCGACGCATCGGTCTCCTCGGAAATCTCGTACGCCCGCTTCAAGCTGGCGTTCAACTCGGGCGTGGGTGTCGTGCCCGGCTTCTTCTTCAAGCTGGTGGCGCTGGCCCTGATCTGGGCCTATCTGCACCATTTCATCGCCGGGATCCGTCACCTGTGGATGGACGTGGACCACCACGCGGTGGAAAAGAAGAAGGGTGCCAACACTGCCGTCGCCGTGCTGGTCCTGAGCCTGGGCCTCACCTTGGTGCTGGGCGCCAAGCTGTTCGGCCTGTACTGATCTGGGAGCACAAGAATGTCTGTCAACTATGGCTCCAAGCGCGTCGTCGTCGGTGCGCACTACGGTCTTCGCGACTGGATCGCCCAGCGCGCCACCGCGATCATCATGGCCCTCTTCACCGTCGTGGTGCTGGCGCAGGTCCTGCTGACCCGCGGCCCGATCGGCTACGACCGCTGGGCGGGCATCTTCTCGGCCCAGTGGATGAAGGTGCTGACCTTCGTCGTGATCGTCGCCCTGCTCTACCACGTGTGGATCGGCATGCGCGACGTCCTGATGGACTACGTCAAGCCCGTCGTGCTGCGCCTCGTCCTGCAAATCTTTTCCATCGCCTGGCTGGTCGGCTGTGCCGGCTGGGCCATCCAGGTGCTCTGGAGGCTCTAAAAAAATGACCTACTCCACGAAAAACATCACCAAGCGCAAGTTCGACGTCGTGATCGTCGGCGCCGGCGGCTCTGGCATGCGCGCATCGCTGCAACTGGCGCGTGCCGGACTCAACGTCGCGGTGCTCTCGAAGGTCTTCCCGACCCGCTCGCACACCGTGGCGGCGCAGGGCGGCGTGGGCGCCTCGCTCGGCAACATGAGCGAGGACAACTGGCACTACCACTTCTACGACACGATCAAGGGCTCCGACTGGCTCGGCGACCAGGACGCGATCGAGTTCATGTGCCGTGAAGCGCCCAAGGTGGTCTACGAGCTGGAACACTTCGGCATGCCGTTCGACCGCAACCCCGACGGCACGATCTACCAGCGTCCGTTCGGCGGCCATACCGCCAACTACGGCGAGAAGCCGGTGCAGCGCGCCTGCGCCGCGGCCGACCGTACCGGCCACGCGATGCTGCACACGCTCTACCAGAAGAACGTCGAATCGCACACCCAGTTCTTCGTCGAATGGATGGCGCTCGACCTGATCCGCGACGACGACGGCGACGTGGTCGGCGTGACCGCGCTCGAGATGGAAACCGGCGACCTGCACATCCTGCAGGCCAAGACCGTGCTGCTGGCCACCGGTGGCGCGGGCCGCATCTTCCAGGCCTCGACCAATGCCTTCATCAACACCGGCGACGGCCTGGGCATGGCGGCGCGCGCCGGCATCCCGCTGCAGGACATGGAGTTCTGGCAGTTCCACCCGACCGGCGTGGCCGGTGCCGGCGTGCTGCTGACCGAAGGCTGCCGCGGCGAAGGCGCGATCCTGCTCAACAGCAACGGCGAACGCTTCATGGAGCGCTACGCGCCCACCCTGAAGGACCTGGCCCCGCGCGACTTCGTCTCGCGCTGCATGGACCAGGAGATCAAGGAAGGCCGGGGCTGCGGTCCGAACAAGGACTACATCCTGCTCAAGCTCGACCACCTGGGTGCCGAGACGATCCGCAAGCGGCTGCCCTCGGTCGAGGAGATCGGGCACAACTTCGCCAACGTCGACATCACCCGCGAGCCGATCCCGGTGGTGCCCACCATCCACTACCAGATGGGCGGCATCCCGACCAACATCAACGGCCAGGTCGTGGTGCAGAACGCGGCCAACGAGAGCGAGGTCGTCAACGGCCTGTACGCGGTGGGCGAATGCTCCTGCGTCAGCGTGCACGGCGCCAACCGCCTGGGCACCAACTCGCTGCTCGACCTGCTGGTCTTCGGCCGCGCGGCCGGCAACCACATCGTCCAGTACAACGACAAGTTGAAGGAGCACAAGGAGCTGCCGGCCACCTCGGCCGACCGCACCCTGGCGCGCCTGAACCAGCTCGAGGCATCCACCGACGGCGAATACGCCCAGGACGTGGCGGCCGAGATCCGCGCCAGCATGCAGCAGCACGCCGGCGTGTTCCGCCAGCAGGTCAGCATGGACGAAGGCGTGACCAAGATCGCCGCGCTGCGCGAGCGCGTGGCGGGCATCACGCTCAAGGACAAGTCGAAGGTGTTCAATACCGCCCGCATCGAGGCTCTGGAAGTCGACAACCTGATCGAGGTGGCCCAGGCCACCATGGTCTCGGCGGCGGCCCGCCACGAATGCCGGGGCGCCCACACCGTCGACGACTACGAGCGCCCGGCCGACGACGCCGAGTTCCCGCTCGGCCGCAACGACGCCGAGTGGATGAAGCACACCCTGTGGCACAGCGCGACCAACAGCCTGGCCTACAAGCCGGTCCGCATGAAGCCGCTGACCGTCGATACCGTGCCGCCCAAGGTCCGGACGTTCTGAACGCCCGTCCCCAGAACAAACCTGCGAGAAGCAACATGCAAAAGCGCACATTCAACATCTACCGCTACGATCCGGACAAGGATGCCAAGCCCTACATGCAGACCATCGAGATCGAACTCGACGGCAACGAACGCATGCTGCTGGACGCCCTGATCAAGCTGAAGGCCATCGACCCGACCATCGCCTTCCGCCGCTCGTGCCGCGAAGGCGTCTGCGGCTCGGACGCGATGAACATCAACGGCAAGAACGGCCTGGCCTGCCTGACGAACCTTCGCACCCTGAAGGACCCGATCGTCATCAAGCCCCTGCCGGGCCTGCCGGTCATCCGCGACGTGATCGTGGACATGACCAACTTCTTCACCCAGTACCACTCGATCAAGCCGTACCTGGTCAACGACACGCCGCCGCCCACCAAGGAACGGCTGCAGTCGCCCGAAGAGCGCGAAGAGCTCGACGGCCTGTACGAGTGCATCCTGTGCGCGAGCTGCTCGACCAGCTGCCCGAGCTTCTGGTGGAACCCCGACAAGTTCGTCGGCCCCGCCGGCCTGCTGCAGGCCTACCGCTTCATCGCCGACAGCCGCGACGAGGACACCGGTGCGCGCCTCGACAACCTCGAAGACCCGTACCGCCTGTTCCGCTGCCACACCATCATGAACTGCGTCGACGTGTGCCCGAAGGGACTCAATCCCACCAAGGCCATCGGCAAGATCAAGGAACTCCTGGTCCGCCGGGCCGTGTGATGCAGACGACGACGGCGCCGGACGACGCATTGCTCGACGAGCGGGCCCTCAGCAAGCTGCACTGGCGCTGCCGGCGGGGGCTGCTGGAGAACGACCTGTTCATCGAGCGCTTCTTCGCCCGCCACGAGCAGACGATCACGGTGCGGCAGGCGCGCGGCCTGGGGCTGTTGATGGACCTGTCGGACCACGACCTGCTCGACCTGGTGCTGCGCCGCAAGGAACCCGAAGGCGCGCTGGCAGAAGCACCCGAGGCACACGAGGTACTGGACATGCTGAGAGTCTGAGCGGGCCCGCGGCCCCGGCAGACCACCGATTTCAAAAGAGACGCTCCGAACGGGATTCCCGCGACGGGCACCAACCAAGGAAAGTACATGAAGCTAGCGGATAACAAAGCCACCCTGTCGTTCAGCAACGGCAGCCCCAGCGTGGAACTGCCGGTTTACCAGGGCAGCATCGGCCCGGATGTCGTCGACATCCGCAAGCTCTATGCGCAGACGGGCATGTTCACCTATGACCCAGGCTTTCTTTCCACCGCGGCGTGCCAGTCGGGCATCACCTACATCGACGGCGACAAGGGCGAGCTGCTCTACCGCGGCTACCCGATCGAGCAGCTGGCGCAGAACTGCGACTACCTCGAGACCTCGCACCTGCTGCTCTACGGCGAACTGCCGGACGCCAAGAAAAAGACAGATTTCGAGAAGCTGGTGACCAACCACACGATGGTCAACGAGCAGATGCAGTTCTTCCTGCGTGGCTTTCGCCGCGACGCGCATCCGATGGCGGTCATGACCGGCCTGGTGGGCGGCCTCTCGGCCTTCTACCACGACAGCACCGACATCAACAATCCGGAGCACCGCGAGATCTCGGCGATCCGCCTGATCGCCAAGATGCCGACGCTGGTCGCCATGGCCTACAAGTACGGCATCGGCCAGCCGTACATGTACCCGCGCAACGACCTGAGCTACGCCGGCAACTTCCTGCACATGATGTTCGCCACGCCCTGCGAGGAGTACAAGGTCAGCCCGGTGCTCGAGAAGGCCCTGGACCGCATCTTCATCCTGCACGCCGACCACGAGCAGAACGCCTCCACCTCCACCGTGCGCCTGTGCGGCTCGTCGGGCACCAACCCGTTCGCGGCCATCGCGGCCGGCGTGGCCTGCCTGTGGGGCCCTGCCCACGGCGGCGCCAACGAGGCGGCGCTCAACATGCTCTACGACATCCAGAAGGCGGGCGGCGTCGAGAAGATCGGCGAGTTCATCAAGCAGGTCAAGGACAAGAACTCCGGCGTCAAGCTGATGGGCTTCGGTCACCGCGTCTACAAGAACTACGACCCGCGCGCCAAGCTGATGCAGGAAACCTGCAAGGAAGTGCTGGGCGAGCTGGGCCTGGAAAACGACCCGCTGTTCAAGCTGGCGATGGCGCTCGAGAAGATCGCCCTGGAAGACGACTACTTCGTGCAGCGCAAGCTCTACCCGAACGTCGACTTCTACTCGGGCATCGTGCAGCGCGCGATCGGCATCCCGGTGCCGCTGTTCACCGCCGTGTTCGCCCTGGCGCGCACCGTCGGCTGGATCGCCCAGCTCAACGAGATGATCGGCGACCCTGAGTACAAGATCGGCCGTCCGCGCCAGCTCTTCGTCGGCTCCGAGCGCCGCGACGTGCAGCCGCTCGACAAGCGCTGACCCTGCCGCGGCCTTCCGGCTGCATGCACCGAGGCCCGCCGCGTGCGGGCCTTTTCGTTTCCGAATGCATCGCCAGCCTGAAAACCGCCGTGCCTTCCGGGATAAGCGGGTCCCCGCTACGATGGGCTTGTGCAGCGAGCGGCCCCGTGGCGCGCAACGCCACCGCCCTGCCCCTACCTCTCCCCACTCCACCTCCCAAACTCCCATGAAAACCAAAGCCGCCGTCGCCTGGCAATCGGGCCAGCCCCTGACCATCGAAACCGTGGACCTCGACGGCCCGAAATTCGGCGAGGTACTGGTGGAGCTGAAGGCCACCGGCATCTGCCACACCGACTACTACACCCTGTCGGGCGCCGATCCGGAAGGCATCTTCCCCGCGATCCTGGGCCACGAAGGCGCGGGCATCGTGGTCGACGTCGGCCCCGGCGTCACCACCCTCAAGAAGGGCGACCACGTCATCCCGCTCTACACGCCGGAATGCCGCCAGTGCAAGTTCTGCCTGTCGCGCAAGACCAACCTGTGCCAGCTGATCCGCGGCACCCAGGGCAAGGGCCTGATGCCCGACGCCACCAGCCGCTTCAGCCTGAACGGCAAGCCGATCTTCCACTACATGGGCACCAGCACCTTCAGCAACTTCACGGTGGCGCCCGAGATCTCGCTGGCCAAGATCCGCGAGGACGCGCCCTTCGACAAGGTCTGCTACATCGGCTGCGGCGTTACCACCGGCATCGGCGCGGTGCTGTTCACCGCCCAGGTGGAGGCCGGCGCGAACGTGGTCGTGTTCGGCCTGGGCGGCATCGGCCTGAACGTGGTGCAGGGTGCCAAGATGGTGGGCGCCGACAAGATCATCGGCGTCGACCTGAACCCCGAGCGCGAGGCGATGGCCCGCCAGTTTGGCATGACCCACTTCCTGAATCCGAAGGACATCGAGGCGGCCGGCGGCAACATCGTCGAGGCGATCCAGCAATTGACCGACGGCGGCGCCGACTACAGCTTCGAATGCATCGGCAACACCAAGGTGATGCGCCAGGCGCTGGAGTGCACCCACAAGGGCTGGGGCCGCAGCATCATCATCGGCGTGGCCGAGGCCGGCGCCGAGATCGCCACCCGGCCGTTCCAGCTGGTCACCGGCCGCAAGTGGGAAGGCTCGGCCTTCGGCGGCGCCCGCGGCCGCACCGACGTGCCGAAGATCGTCGACTGGTACATGGAAGGCAAGATCAGCATCGATCCGCTGATCACCCACACCATGCCGCTCCAGGACATCAACAAGGGCTTCGACCTGATGAAGCGCGGCGAATCGATCCGCGGCGTCGTGCTGTATGACTGAAAGCCTGGGCACGCTGCGTCGGGTGCGGGCCGGGGTGCTGGACGTCGCCTTCCATGAGAGCGGCCCGGGCGACGGCACGCCGGTCGTGCTGCTGCACGGCTTTCCGTACGACGTGCAGGCCTACTCCGAGGTGGCGCCCCTGTTGGCGGCGCAGGGCTGCCGGGTGGTGGTGCCCTACCTGCGCGGCTACGGCCCGACGCGCTTCGTCGACGCGGCCACGCCCCGCTCGGGCGAGCAGGCGGCACTGGACCAGGACCTGCTGGCCCTGCTCGACGCGCTGGCCATCCCCCGCGCGGTGCTGGCCGGCTACGACTGGGGCGGCCGTGCCGCCTGCATCGTGGCGGCGCTGCAGCCCGAGCGCTGCGCCGCACTGGTCTCCTGCAACAGCTACAACCTGCAGCACATCGCGACCGCCCTGGCGCCGGCCGCGCCCGAACAGGAGGCGCGGCTCTGGTACCAGTACTACTTCCACGGCGAACGCGGTCGGGCCGGCCTGGAAACCCATCGCGCGGCGCTGTGCCGGCTGCTGTGGCGGATGTGGTCGCCCACCTGGGCCTTCGACGACGCCACCTTCGCGCGCACCGCCGCCTCGTTCGACAACCCCGATTTCGTGGACGTGGTGGTCCACTCTTACCGCCACCGCTACGGTCTGGCCGCGGGCGACCCCGCCTGCGCCGCCACCGAGGCCCTGCTGGCGCAGCAGCCCGCCATCGGCGTGCCCACCATCACGCTCGACGGTGCCGACGACGGCGTGATGGCCCTCGGTGGCACCGCCGACCACGGCCACCACTTCACCGGCCCGCGCGAGCACCGCGTCGTGCCCGGCGCCGGCCACAACCTTCCGCAGGAAAAGCCGCAGGCGTTCGCCGCCGCGGTGGCCGACCTGCTGCACCACCTCCGCCCATGACCGACACCCGCACCCCCGGCTCCGACACCGCCCCCGGTACCGGCACCGCCGCCTTGAGCCTGCGCTCGGCCCACCGCTGCTTCGGCGGCACCCAGAGCTTCTACGAACATGCCTCCGGCACCATCGGCCTGCCGATGCGCTTCTCGGTCTTCCTGCCGCCGGCGGCGCAGCACGGGCCGGTGCCGGCGGTGGTCTACCTGGCCGGCCTCACCTGCAACGAAGAGACCTTCCCCACCAAGGCCGGTGCCCAGCGCCGCGCCGCCGAACTGGGCCTGGCCCTGATCGCCCCCGACACCAGCCCGCGCGGCGCCCAGGTGCCGGGCGAGGCCGACAGCTGGGATTTCGGCGTCGGCGCCGGCTTCTACCTGGATGCGACCGCCGCGCCCTGGGCTCGCCACTGGCGCATGGAAAGCTACCTGCTCGACGAGCTGCTGCCGCTGCTGCAGGCCGCGCTGCCGATCGCGGGCGACAGGCTGGGCATCTTCGGCCATTCGATGGGCGGCCACGGCGCGCTGACGCTGGCGCTGCGGCACCCGGGGCGCTTCCGCTCGGTGTCCGCCTTCGCGCCGATCGCAGCACCCACCCAGTGCGCCTGGGGCGAGAAAGCCTTCACCGGCTACCTGGGCGCCGACCGCGGCACCTGGGCGGCGCACGACGCCAGCGCGCTGATGCAGGCGCTGTCGGTGGCGCCGTACCCGCAAGGCATCCTGGTGGACCAGGGCCTGGACGACAAATTCCTGCACCAGCAGCAATTGCGCCCCGAGCTGTTCGAAGCCGCCTGCGCCCGGGCCGCGCAGCCCCTGACACTGCGCCGGCACGCGGGTTACGACCACGGCTACTACTTCGTCTCGACCTTCGTCGACGACCACCTGGCGCACCACGCGGCGACGCTCTGCGGCTGAGCGGTGGCGGTCCCCGCGGCCGACCCGGCCGGCATGCCGACGTCCTCGACCGCCACCGCGACCGATACGGTCCCGGCCACTGCTGCGGTCACGGGCCATGCCGAGGGCATCGCATCGCACGGCACCCTCGATGTGGCGCCCGCGAACGCCCTAGGCCGGTGGACCCTCCACTGCGACGGCAGCGCCGTGCCCAACCCCGGCCGGATGGGCCTGGGCGCGGTGCTGGTCGCGCCGGACGGCGAGCGTCACACCGTCTCGTACCTGGCGCCCGGCACCGGCTGCAACAACGAAGCCGAGCTGCGCGCCGTGAGTGCCGCACTCGACGCAGCCCGTGCCCACGGCGCCACGGCCGTGCGCCTCCATACCGACAGCACCACCGTGGTCGCGCACCTGGGGCCGGCCGCACCCTCCCCCATTCCGCACCTGGCCGAAGCATTCGCCGAGGCCCGCACACGGCTCGCCGCCTTCGCCGATGCCGAACTGCGGTGGATTCCCGGCCACCGCAACGGCGAGGCCGACGCCCTGGCCCGCGCCGCACTCGGCCTGCCACCCCGCACGGTGGCCGCACCGCGCAAGCGCAGGCGGTGAACGCGACGGCCACGGCAGTGGCAGTGGCAGTGGCAGTGGCAGTGGCAGTGGCAGTGGCAGCAAAAGGCAAAAGGCAAACGGGTGGCGGGTGGTGGCGACTCGCAGCGCGCAGCGCGCGCTATGCTGCCCGGTCCATTCCCATCCGAGAGAAGAGGCCCCATGTTCTCCCTTCCCGAACTCGCCTGGTTCGCGCTGGCCAGCCTGCTGCTGGTGCTGACGCCCGGCCCCAACATGGTCTATTGCGTGTCGCGCACCCTGTGCCAGGGCCGCACGGCCGGGCTGGTGTCGCTGGCGGGCGTGCTGGCCGGCTTCCTGGTGCACCTCTGCGCCGCGACGCTGGGCCTCACGGCGCTGCTGGCCGCGGTGCCGCTGGCCTTCGACGCGGTCCGGCTCGCCGGCGCCGCCTACCTGCTGTGGATGGCCTGGCAGGCGGTCAGGCCCGGCGGCCATGCGCCGTTCGCGCCCCGGGCCCTGCCGGCCGATCCGCCGGCCAGGCTGTTCCGCATGGGCTTTCTCACCAACCTGCTGAACCCGAAGGTGGCGATGTTCTACCTGTCGTTCTTTCCGCAGTTCCTGCACCCCGACCGCGGCTCGGTGCTGTGGCAGAGCGCGGTGCTGGGCGTGGTGCAGATCGGCACCAGCGGCCTGGTCAACCTGCTCCTGGTGCTGGGTGCCGCCGGCATCACCCGCTTCCTGTCGCGCAGCCAGGGCTGGCTGCGGGCGCAGCGCTACATCATGGGCAGCGTGCTGACCTTGCTGGCGGTGCGCATCGCGGGGGACAGCCGCAAGATCGGCAGCTGAGACGCTACGCTTTTAGTAGCACGAGGCCGGCTTCCTGCGCCGGCTGGCGGCACGTTCAGCCTGAAAATACCCGCCACGGAGGCATCAGAACATGGCATCAGAACAGGCTGCCTTGTCCCTCCGGTCCCGGCGGGCGGAACCGGCCGATGTCCAGCGCGATCCGCTGCCGGTTGAAGCCGAGCCGGTGGGTGGCTTTCTCGAAACGCTGGCGGATCAGGTCGGCCCAGAGGCCGCTGCCCTTCATCCGGGTGGCGAAGTCGGCGTCGTAGTCCTTGCCGCCGCGCATGTTCTGGATGCGGGCCATCACCCGTGCGGCGCGGTCGGGATAGTGCACCTCCAGCCACTGCTTGAACAGCGGCGCGACTTCCCACGGCAGCCGCACCACCGTGTAGAAGGCGCTCTGCGCGCCGGCCTCGCGGGCGGCGGCCAGCACCTGCTCCATGTCCTCGGTGATGAACGGGATCTGCGGCGCCACGCTCACCCCCACCGGGATGCCGGCCGCCACCAGCGTGCGGATGGTGCGCAGCCGGCGGTGCGGCGCGGCGGCGCGGGGCTCCAGGATGCGGGCCAGCTTGGCATCCAGCGTGGTGATGGTGATGTAGACCGCCGCCCGGTTCTCGGCGGCGGCGGCGCCCAGCAGGTCGATGTCGGCCTCGACCGCGCTCGACTTGGTCACCAGGCCGAAAGGGTGGCGCGCCTCGTGCAGCACCGCGATGGCGGCGCGGGTCAGCCGCAGATCGCGCTCCACCGGCTGGTAGCAGTCGGTCGCGGTGCCGATCGCGATGTGGCTCGGCCGGTAGGCGGGCCGCGCGATCTCCTGGCGCAGCACCGCGGCCAGGTTGCGCTTGGCGATGATCTTGGTTTCGAAATCCAGCCCCGGCGACAGGTTGAGGTAGCTGTGCGTCGGCCGGGCGAAGCAGTAGATGCAGCCGTGTTCGCAGCCCCGGTAGGGGTTCAGCGACGCGTCGAACGGGATGTCGGGCGAGTCGTTGCGGCTGATCGCGCTCTTGCAGTCCTCGAAGCGCACCTCGGTGGGCGGCTGGGCGGGCCGGTCGGCCTCGTGTTCTTCGATCGTTCCCCAACCGTCGTCGTAGGCATCGCGCTCCGCGGACGCGAACCGGTGCGCGATCCGCGTGGCCGCGCCGCGGCCCTTGAGGGCATGGAGGGGAATGGTGACGTGGGACATGGCGGCTCGGATACTGTTCAAATATACAGCACTTGCCGCCGCTGTGCGGCTCGCGTCCGGGATTGCCTGCGTCCGCACTGCGCCCTGCCGAGCCGGACGCGGGGCAGCCGAAGCACAGGATCGATGCGGATCGACCGCCTACGGCCGCATATGCCGCTCCGGCCCCGCCGGATGGACCACAGGGTATTCGAAGGAATCGAAATCGATGTACGCAGGTCCGGTATCGGAAAACAGGCGCTCGTGGATTTGCAGCTCGTACCGGAGCGAATTTTCTCTTTGGCGAAATTCGTGCAAGGCGTTTTCTTTTACCCCACCGGCCAGCGCTTCCACGAGCTGGTCCTGGAGCTTATAGGCCCGGCTTCTCCATGCATCCAGCGCAGGACTTTGCTCCAGGCGTATCGCGCGGCTCAGCAGCCCGATCACGTTGACGAAAGTTTCGTTTTCCGTGGAATCGATGTTTTCACAGTCCCTGCGGCGACGGCCGAATTCCTGAGAAATGCCGCCACCGGCGCGCATGGCAGCGGAGGAAGCATTCGATGCGGCAGGACCGGCCCCCTCGATAGGCGCATGCAGCGAGAAAGTGCTGCCGGTTGAAAAACCTGTACGCATAGGCCCCATGATCAAATCCTTCCGCTGAAGAAGGAAATTTATCGGCGAGGACTACCACCACCGGCCGGCTTGCGAAACGCCGTACCAGAATTCGAAACACTGCCGAAACACTGCCGAAACCCGTGCGCAAAGCCGTGATCGCCCGCGTCTGAGATCGCGCTGCGCGCATGCGCCATTCGGCTCGGCCTACCGCCCCGCAGCGGACCTCGACAAGGTCAACCGTGCCACCACCGCCGCCAACACCGCACAGGCCGCGATACCGGCCAGCATCGGGCGGGCCGTGCCGTCCACGAAGAGCCCGACCACTGCGATCACCACCGCGCCGGTCGCGAACTGCAGGGTGCCCATCAGCGCCGACGCGGTGCCGGCGATGCTGCCGTGGGCGTCCAGCGCCAGCACCGCGGTGGTGGGCACCACCAGGCCGAGGAAACCGTAGCCGACGAAGAGCAGCGCCGCCATCACCGGCAGGTGGTCGATGCCCGCCAGGTGCACCGCCAGGCCCGCCAGCATCGTGGCCGCATAGCCGGTGACGGCGAAGCGCACCACCGGCACCAGACCGAAGCGGGCCGTCAGCCGGCCGGTGAACTGCGACACGCCGATGAACGACACCGCGTTCACCGAGAACGCGATGCTGTACATCCGCGGGCTCAGGCCGTAATGCTCGATCAGCACGAACGACGAGTTGGCCAGGTACGCGAAGAAGCCCGAGATGCCGAAAGCGCCGATGAACACCAGCCCCAGGAAGTGCGGGTCGCGCAGCAGCTGGCCATAGCCGGCCAGGGCGCTGCCGACGCTGCTCGCCACCCGCTGGGCGGGCGGCCGGGTCTCGGGCAGGCTGGTGGCGATCAGGGCCAGGCCGGCGATGGCCGCGACCGTCACCGCCCAGAACACCGCCCGCCAGCCGGCCGCCTCGATCAGCAGGCTGCCGGTGAGCGGCGCCAGGATCGGCGAGACGCTGAAGACCAGCATCAGCAGCGACATCAGCCGCGCCGCGTCGGGCCCGGTATGCAGGTCGCGCACCACGGCGCGCGGAATCACCATGCCGGCGCAGGCGCCCAGGCCCTGCAGAAAGCGGAAGGCGATCAGCGTGTGCACATCGACCGCCAGTGCGCAGCCGACGCTGCCGGCGCCGAACAGCAGCAGCCCGGCCACCAGCGGTGCGCGGCGGCCGACCATGTCGGACACCGGTCCGTAGACGATCTGGCCCAGGCCGAGCGAGATGAAGAAGGCCATCAGGCTCATCTGCACCGCGCCCGCGTCCGCGCCCAGTGCCTGGCCGATCGACGGCAGCGCCGGCAGGTACATGTCGATCGCGAACGGGCCGATGGCCGAGAGCAGGCCGAGCACGAGCGCGGTGCGGAAAACGGATGAAGTCATGGGGGAACGGGTCGCAAGACGAAAACGGAATCGGAGAAGCGGAAAGGACGGACCGGTGGGAGACCGGCGGCGGCGTGGCGCAAGCATCGCCGCCGAGCCATCGGATGCCCCGGGCTGCACGCGCCCGGAAGGTCGGCAGGCCACCGGACGGGCGCCGGAAATGCCCCCCGGGAAAACCCGCCAATGATGCCCGATACGGCATCGGCCTGCCGACCGGCACCCGGACCGCGACCGTGCCCGCCCCCCGCCGCAGTCAACCGGCCAGGCGTCCCGCCGCCCAGCCGCAGGCGACCAGCACCGCCAGCAGCACACCCAGCCCGCGCAGCGAATGCGCCCGCCGCTCGACGCCGTAGTGCAAGGCCGAGCCCGCTACCACCGACAGCAAAAATGCCGCCAGCATGCCCAGCGCATGGGCCGCCGGCGCCGCCGGCCACAGCCGGCTGACCGCCGCCGCCACCGCCAGGCACACCGGAAAGTGGATCAAAAAGACCGAGTACGACATCCGCCCCAGATGCTGCAGCGCGCGGGGCACCGGCCAGCCGCGCATCCGCTCGCTGTGCTGCACGGCCACCAGGATCAGCGCGGCGACCAGCGCCGTCGCCAGCCGGCCGCGCCAGTCGAGCGCCAGCGCCGCCACGCCGATCGCCAGCATCACCGCCACCCAGCGACCGGGCCGCGCCGAGCGGCCGGCCCACCAGGCCATCATGCCCAGGCCGTAGGAGCCGAAGAAATAGAAGGCCGTGTCGTCGTAGACCGCGTCGCGGTTGAAGAACGCCAACGACAGCACGGCCACGCCCAGCACCAGCAGCACCGCGGCGCGGCCGGCCTGCGAGGGCCAGCGCCGCTGCAGCCAGCCGTCGGCAGCGAACACCGCCACCGCCAGCACGAAGAGCTGGAAGTCGATCGCCACGTACCAGACCCCGGCCGACAGCCCGCCCGTGCCCGCTATGTCCTGCACCAGGAAACCGTGGGCCAGCAATTGCAGCAGGCCGGGCGCATCGGGCACCACCGGGCTGTGCAGCGACGGCCGCACCAGGGCCGCTACCAACACGCTGACCGTCAAGGCCACCAGGTAAGGCGCCGCCAGACGGCCGTAGCGGCGCAGGATGTGCCCCAGCGGCCGCATCGCCACGTCCCCGCCACCCCGCGGTGCCAGCGAACCCGCCGCCAGAAAACCGCCGATCACCAGGAAGACGTGCACCGCCATGCGGGCGTATTCGGCCAGCCAGTCGAGCAGCGCCGGCGCCAGCGGCCGGGCCACGTCCGACATCGGGCCGTAGAAGGCCAGGTGGTGCCAGACGATGCAGATGCAGGCGATCGCCTTGAGCGCATCGACCATCGGGATGCGCCGTGAATCGGGACGGGCGGACATGGGAGCGGCACCGGGGTGCGCGGAAAGGAAAAAGGAAACGACGGAGGTCCGGGCGCGACAAGGGCCCGCGAACGGGCCCTGGGCGGGTGCGATGGTACGCGAGCGGCAGCCCCCGCAGGCGCCGGCGCGCGTCTTAGCCGAGCAGCCGGCTGCGGGCGGCCTGGTACTCGCTGCGCAGCCGTGCGACCAGTTCGGCCGCCGGCACCACCTTGTCGATGGCGCCGATGCCCTGGCCGCAGCCCCAGATGTCCTTCCACGCCTTGCGCGCGTCGCCGCCGAAGTTCATCTTGCTCGGGTCGCTCTCGGGCAGGTTGGCCGGATCGAGCCCCGCCGCGACGATCGAGGGCGCCAGGTAGTTGCCGTGCACGCCGGTGAACAGGTTGCTGTAGACCACGTCGTCGGAATCACCGTCGACGATCGCCTGCTTGTAGGCGTCGCTGGCGCGGGCCTCGTCGGTGGCGATGAAGGCCGAACCGATGTAGGCGAAGTCGGCGCCCATCGCCTGGGCCGCCAGCACCGCGCCGCCGGTGGCGATGGCGCCGCTGAGCGCCACCGGGCCGTCGAACCACTGGCGGATTTCCTGGACCAGGGCGAACGGGCTCTTGACGCCCGCATGGCCGCCGGCGCCGGCCGCCACCGCGATCAGGCCGTCGGCGCCCTTCTCGATCGCCTTGTGGGCGAAGGCGTTGTTGATGATGTCGTGCAGCACCACGCCGCCGTATGCATGGATCGCCTCGTTCACGTCGGTGCGGGCGCCCAGCGAGGTGATGACCAGCGGCACCTTGTACTTGGCGACCAGCGCCATGTCGTGCTCCAGCCGGTCGTTGCTCTTGTGCACGATCTGGTTGATCGCGAAGGGCGCGGCGGGCCGGTCGGGGTGGGCCCGGTCCCAGGCGGCCAGGCCCTCGGTGATCTCGGCCAGCCAGTCGTCGAGCTGCGCCGCCGGGCGGGCGTTGAGGGCCGGCATGGACCCGACCACGCCCGCGGTGCACTGCGCGATGACCAGCTGGGGGTTGCTGATGATGAACAGCGGCGAGGCGATGACGGGCAACGTCAGGCGGGCGAGGGACGCGGGAATGTGGGGCATAGGTCTCTTTTATGGATACAAAAGGGCTGCAGCCGGCGTACGGCGACGGCCACCAGCTATGTTTTTTATAGCACCGGCCGATCAGAACGCATCGAGCGGCATCGCCAGCACGCTGGCCGCGCCGCCGACGATGCTGTCGCGCAGGCCCGGCGCCCGGGTCAGGATGTGGCCGGCATAGAAGCGCGCGGTGGCGATCTTCGCCTGCAGGAAGGCTGCGTCTTCGTCCCGGGCGAGACCGTCTTCGGCCGCCAGCAGCGCGCGCGCCAGCTGCCAGCCGGCGACCAGGTTGCCGGCCAGCATCAGGTAGGGCACCGAGCCGGCGAACACCTCGTTGGGCGCGGCCTTCGCGTTGTCGACCACGAAGCCGACCACGTCCAGGTAGGCCAGGCGCGCGGCGCGCAGGTGGGCCAGCACCTCGGCCGCGGCCGCGCCGCCGCGGGCGGCCAGGTCGGCCTCGGTCTGCTCGATCCGGGCCGCGATGGCGCGGGCGGTGCGGCCGCCGTCGCGCGCGGTCTTGCGGCCGACCAGGTCGTTGGCCTGGATCGCGGTGGTGCCTTCGTAGATGGTGAGGATCTTGGCGTCGCGGTAGTACTGCGCGGCGCCCGTCTCTTCGATGAAGCCCATGCCGCCGTGCACCTGCACGCCGAGGGAGGTGACCTCCAGGCTCATCTCGGTCGAGAAGCCTTTGACCAACGGCACCAGGAATTCGTAGAAGGCCTGGTGCTGCGCGCGGCTGTCGGCATCGGCGCCGTGGTGGGCGGCGTCGTTGGCGGCGGCGGCGACGGTCGCCATCGCGCGGCAGCCCTCGGTGAAGGCGCGCATCGTCATCAGCATGCGGCGCACGTCGGGGTGGTGGATGATGGTCGCGCTGTGCGGCAGCGATCCGTCCACCGGACGGCTCTGCACCCGGTCGCGGGCATAGGCCACCGCCTTCTGGTAGGCGCGCTCGGCCACCGCCACGCCCTGCACGCCGACGGCGAAGCGGGCCGCGTTCATCATGATGAACATGTACTCCAGGCCGCGATTTTCTTCACCGACCAGGTAGCCGGTGGCGCCACCGGCATCGCCGAACTGCAGCACCGCGGTGGGGCTGGCCTTGATGCCCATCTTGTGCTCGATGCTCACGCACTGCACGTCGTTGCGGGCGCCCAGGCTGCCGTCGGCCTCGACCAGGAACTTCGGGCAGACGAACAGGCTGATGCCCTTGACGCCCTCCGGCGCGCCGGCCACCCGGGCCAGCACCAGATGGACGATGTTCTCGGCCATGTCGTGCTCGCCCCAGGTGATGTAGATCTTGGTGCCCGAGACCTTGTAGCTGCCGTCCGGCTGCGGCTGGGCCTTGGTGCGCACCAGCGACAGGTCGCTGCCGGCCTGCGGCTCGGTCAGGTTCATCGTGCCTGTCCATTGGCCGCTGACCAGCTTCTCCAGGTAGACCGACTTGAGCTGGTCGCTGCCGGCGGTCAGCAGCGCCTCGATCGCGCCGTCGGAGAGCAGCGGGCACAGCGCGAAGCTCAGGTTGGCCGCGTTGAGCATCTCGACGCAGGCCGCGCCGATGGCCTTGGGCAGGCCCTGCCCGCCGACCTCGGCCGGATGCTGCAGGCCCTGCCATCCGCCCTCGGCGTACTGCCTGAAGGCTTCCTTGAAGCCGGGTGTGGTGGTGACCGCGCCGTCCTTCCAGAACGACGGGTCGGTGTCCCCGAGATGGTTCAGCGGCGCGACCACGTCGCGGTTGAAGCGGCCGCATTCCTCGAGCACCGCGCGCGCGGTGTCGAGGCCCGCGTCCTCGAAGCCCGGCAGCGCGGCGATCTGCTCGATCTGCGCCAGGTGTTCGAGGTTGAACAGCATGTCTTGGAGGGGTGCCTGGTAGCTCATGGAGGGTCCTGTGGGTGCCCCGCGCGGATGCTCGCCCGCGGGGCCGTGCGAAGGGGAAAGGCGGCTATTGCCTCAGCTGGCCGCCCGAGACGATGGAGAGATCGACATAGCGCGAGCCGCGGTTCTCGCCGGGCTTGAAGCCCACCACGTAGTCGCCCAGGTCCAGCCGGTCGATCGATTCGATGGCGTGGGCGACGCTCTCGCGGGTGGGGTTGGGGCCGGCGCGCCGCACCGCCTCCGACAGCACGCGGCCGGCGACGTAGCCTTCCATCATCGCGTGGCTGGCCGGCAGTTCGACCTTGGCCGCCTTGCGGGCCTGCTGGAACTCGCGCGCCAGCCGGGTGCTGAGCTTGTGGGGGTTGGGCGTGGCCTGGGCGATCGAGATGCCGGCCAATTGCTCGTCGCCGAGCCGCTTGGCGAGCTGCTCCACGTCGATGTCGGAGGTGGCGAAGATCTGCGCGCCGCCGCCTTCGCCGCGAAAGGACTCCACGAAGGCCGCGCTGGCGACGCTCGCCAGCAGCAGCACCGCCTGTGGCTCCGCCTCGCGGATCTGGGTCACCGCCGGCATCACCCGCACGTCCGGCGGCTGCAGCGCGGTGGCGACGATCTTGATCTTCTGTGCCTCGGCCGCCCTGGCGATCGTGGCCTGCACGCCGGCGGCCTGCGGCCCGGCCTCCATGAACACCGCCACCCGGGAGATGCCCATCGTGGCCAGGTGCTGCATGATCTTGCCGAGCTGGTCGGGCAGCCCGGCCCGCACGGTGAAGAGCTGGGGCGACACCGCGGCCAACTGCAGCGCGCGGTAGCCGACCAGGGGGATCTTCTCCTTGTCGAGCAGGCCGCTCTCGACCACCGCGGTGATGCCGCGGGTGCCGAAGTAGCCGGCCAGGGCCAGCGGCCGCTGCTCGGCCAGCAGCGCGCGGGTGGCGGCCAGAGTGTCGTCGGGCCGCGAGCCGTCGTCGCGGCTCACCAGCGAGAGCGTGTTGCCGGCGGCGCCGCCGGCGGCATTGAACTGCGAGAAGGCGATCTGCAGGCCGGCCGCATAGGCGCGGCCCTGGGTCGCCTCGACCCCCGTCAGCGGCGCCACCTGGCCGACCACCAGGACGGCGGCCCGCGCGACCGGTGCGGCCACGGCGGCGAGGGCCACCACGGCCCCCAGGATCAGCTTGCGGGCCCGTGGGCGGGCCCCCGTGTCAACCGTGCGCATGTCGTTCCTCCAGTGTCGGTGCCGCCCCGGAGGTGGAGCGGCTTCGATGGCGGGTCGGTGTCGTGGCACCGTCCTCGTATTATGGATAGCACGTGCGAAAAAGCGGCCCGCCGACGACCTGCGAAGGTCTTCGGCGGGCCGCCCGGGCCTCAGGCGAGGCGTGGCATCAGAGTGCGGCGACCAGTTCCGGCACCGCCACGAACAGGTCGGCCTCCAGGCCGTAGTCGGCCACCGAGAAGATCGGCGCTTCGGCGTCCTTGTTGATCGCGACGATCACCTTCGAATCCTTCATGCCGGCCAGGTGCTGGATCGCGCCCGAGATGCCGGCGGCGATGTAGAGCTGCGGCGCCACGATCTTGCCGGTCTGGCCCACCTGCCAGTCGTTGGGCGCGTAGCCCGCATCGACCGCGGCGCGGCTCGCGCCCAGGCCGGCGTTGAGCTTGTCGGCCAGCGGGGTCAGCACCTCGTTGAACTTCTCGGCGCTGCCCAGGGCCCGGCCACCCGAGACGATGATCTTGGCGGCGGTGAGTTCCGGGCGGTCGCTCTTGGTGACCTCGCGGCCGACGAAGCTGCTCTTGCCGCTGTCGGCCACGGCCTCGGCCTTTTCCACCGCCGCGCTGCCGCCTTCGGCCGGCGCCGGGTCGAAGCCGGTGGTGCGCACCGTGATGACCTTGGTCTTGTCGGCGCTCTGCACCGTGGCGATGGCGTTGCCGGCGTAGATCGGGCGCTCGAAGGTGTCGGGGCTGTCGACCTTGGTGATGTCGCTGATCTGCGCGGCGTCGAGCTTGGCGGCCACGCGGGGGGCGACGTTCTTGCCCGCGGCGGTGGCCGGGAACAGGATGTGGCCGTAGTTGCCGGCGATCGCCAGCACCTGCGCCGCGACGTTCTCGGCCAGGCCCTCGGCCAGGCTCGGGCCTTCGGCCAGGATGACCTTGGTGACGCCCGCGATCTTGGCGGCGGCGTCGGCCGCGGCCTGGGCACCGGCGCCGGCCACCAGCACGTGCACGTCGGCATCGCAGGCGATGGCGGCGGTCACGGTGTTGAGGGTGGAGGGCTTGATCGACTGGTTGTCGTGTTCTGCGATGACGAGTGCGCTCATGTTCTTTTCTCTCTTCCTCAGATCACTTTGGCTTCGGTCTTGAGCTTGTTCACCAGCGTGGCGACGTCGGGCACCTTGATGCCGGCGCCGCGCTTCGGTGGCTCGGAGACCTTGAGGGTCTTCAGGCGGGGCGCGACGTCCACGCCCAGGTCTTCGGGCTTGACGATGTCGAGCTGCTTCTTCTTGGCCTTCATGATGTTGGGCAAGGTGACGTAGCGGGGCTCGTTCAGGCGCAGGTCGGTGGTGATGATCGCGGGCAGGGTCAGCGCGATGGTTTCCAGGCCGCCGTCGACTTCGCGTGTCACCGTGACCTTGTCGGCCGTGGCTTCGACCTTGCTGGCGAAGGTGGCCTGCGGCAGGTCGGCCAGGGCCGCCAGCATCTGGCCGGTCTGGTTGCTGTCGTCGTCGATCGCCTGCTTGCCGAGGATGACCAGCTGCGGCTGCTCCTTGTCGACCAGGGCCTTCAGCAGCTTGGCGACGGCCAGGGGCTGCAGCTCGGCGGTGGTCTCGACCAGGATGCCGCGGTCGGCGCCAATGGCCATCGCGGTGCGCAGGGTTTCCTGGCACTTGGTGTCACCGCAGCTGACCGCGATGATCTCGGTGACGATGCCCTTTTCCTTCAGACGCACCGCTTCTTCGACCGCGATCTCGTCGAAGGGATTCATGCTCATCTTGACGTTGGCGATGTCCACGCCGCTGCCGTCGGATTTCACACGGACTTTCACGTTGTAGTCGACTACCCGCTTGACGGGGACCAAAACCTTCATTGCTGCGGCTCCTATGACGATGGTGGAAATCTGGGATGTGCGATCGATTCTATGCACATCTTTATTTGGTTAAGCGCTCACTTAACCAAACACGGACTGTCGATCTGCGCCCATCGGGGGCGACCGGTGCCGGGGCATACAAAAGCACGGTCGTTCTTTTTTCATTATAGAGAGGCTGCGCCAGGCCATGTACCGCCATGTTTCTCGCGCTGCGCGCGGCGCTCGGGAATGCGGAACGCGGCCGTCCCACGCGGCTAGATATCGGCCAGCACCCGGATGTGCTGTTCGACGCTGCGGGCCAGCGCATCGAGGTGGTAGCCGCCCTCCAGGCACGACACAATGCGGCCCTTGGCGTAGCGCCGGGCGATGTCCTTGACGCGGCCGGTGATCCAGGCGAAGTCCTGGTCGGTCAGGCCCAGCTGGCCCAGGTCGTCCTCGCGGTGGGCGTCGAAACCGGCGCTGACGAATACCATCTCGGGCTTGAACGCCTCCAACCGCGGGATCCACATCATTTCGATCAGCTCGCGCACGTCCATGCCGCGGGTGTAGGCCGGGACCGGCAGGTTGAGCATGTTGGCGGCCGGGCTCTCGGCGCCCGAGAACGGATAGAGCGGATGCTGGAAGATGCCGACCATCAGCACCCGGTCGTCGCCCGCGAAGATGTCCTCGGTGCCGTTGCCGTGGTGCACGTCGAAGTCGACGATCGCCACCCGCTTCAGGTGGTGCACCTCCAAAGCGTGGCGCACCGCCACCGCCACGTTGTTGAAGAAGCAGAAGCCCATCGCCTTCGTCGATTCGGCGTGGTGGCCCGGCGGGCGCACCGCGCAGAAGGCGTTCTCCAGTTCTCCCGACAGCACCGCGTCGGTCGCGGCCACCGCGGCACCGGCGGCGCGCAGGGCGGCATCGACGGTGTGGAGGTTGAGGCTGGTGTCGGGGTCGATCGCCGCATGCGCGGGGCCGCCGGCGGCGACGTCGTCGGCCAGGCGGTCGGTCATGCCGCGCAGCCGGTCGAGGTGCGCCACCGGGTGTGCGCGGACGATCTGGGACTGGCTGGCCAGCGGTGCCTCGCGGCGCTCCAGCGCGTCGGCCACGCCGGTCAGCAGCAGGCGGTCTTCGATCGCGTCGAGCCGGGCCGCGCACTCGGGGTGCCCCGCGCCCATGTCGTGCTTCCAGCAGTCCTTGTGGGTGAAGTAGCCTGTTTTATTCACGTCTCTTCGGACTGGCGTCCTCTTTTTTCAGCTAACGTCGGTGTCCTATGCAGACACAGCAGAAACTCCAGGCCCTGCTGGGCCAGCTTAACACGGTGATCGTGGGCAAGAAGGACCAGGTCCGCGACTGCGTGGCATGCCTGATGGCCGGGGG
Source organism: Sphingomonas sp. NCPPB 2930 (assembly GCA_042867185.1). Lineage (GTDB taxonomy): Bacteria > Pseudomonadota > Gammaproteobacteria > Burkholderiales > Burkholderiaceae_C > Xylophilus. The sequence goes on from JBHZQV010000014.1 coordinate 95,114, forward strand.
CCACCTGCTGATCGAGGACGTTCCGGGCGTCGGCAAGACGACGCTGGCGCATGCGCTGTCGCGCACCTTCGGCCTGCAGTTCTCGCGGGTCCAGTTCACCGCCGACCTGATGCCCGGCGACCTGGTCGGCGTGTCGGTCTACGAGCGCGGCCGCGAAGGCTTCGTCTTCCACCCCGGCCCGGTATTCGCCCAGGTCCTGCTGGCCGACGAGATCAACCGCGCCAGCCCCAAGACGCAGAGCGCGCTGCTGGAAGCGATGGAGGAAAAGCAGGTCACCGTCGAGGGCGAGACGCGGATGCTGCCGCAGCCCTTCTTCGTGATCGCCACCCAGAATCCGCACGACCAGCTGGGCACCTTCGCGCTGCCCGAGTCGCAGCTCGACCGGTTCCTGATGCGCATCTCGCTCGGCTACCCCGACCGTGCCGCCGAGCGGGTGCTGCTGGCCGGCGAAGACCGGCGCGAGATGCTCGACCACCTGCTGCCGCTGCTCTCCACCGAAGAGCTGGTCGCGATCCAGCAGGAGGTGCTGGCGGTGCATGCGTCGGAGCCGCTGCTCGACTACCTGCAGTCGCTGCTGGCCGCCACCCGCTCGGGCCGCTGGTTCCTGCAGGGGCTCTCGCCCCGCGCCGGGCTGGCCGTGCTGCGCGCCGCCAAGGCCCAGGCCCTGCTGGCCGGCCGCGACTATGTGGCGCCCGACGACCTGCAGGCCATCCTGCCGCAGTGCGTGGCGCACCGGCTGGTGCCGGTGGGCAATGCCGGCCGGGGATCGGTCGAGCAGGTGCGGGCGATGGTCGAGGCGGTGGCGCTCAGCTGACGCCGCCATGGCCCAGCAGCCCCGCACCGGCCGCGTCAACGCCTGGTTCCTGGCGCGGCTGCCGCGGCAGGACACCCAGCTGCTGACGCAGCGCAACGTCTACATCCTGCCCTCGCGCGCCGGCCTGGCGCTGGCGGCCACGCTGCTGGTGCTGCTGGTGGCGTCGATCAATTTCGAGCTGAACCTGGGCTACCTGCTCACCTTCCTGCTGGCCGGTGCGGCCCTGGTCGGCATGCACCTGGGCCACGGCACCCTGCGCGGCCTGACCCTGCACCTGGTGCCGCCCGAGCCCGCCTTCGCCGGCAGCGCCGCGACGCTGGAAGTGCAGCTGGCCAGCGAACGCGCCACCCCGCGGCATGCGGTGTCCCTCGCGGTGCAGGGCAGCGATGCCCGCGCCTGGACCGACGTGCCGGCCGGCGGCCAGGCCACGGTGCGCATCGCCTTCGAGGCGCCGTCGCGCGGCATCCACCCGGTGCCGCCGGTGACGGCCGAGACGCGCTTCCCGATCGGCAGCTTCCGCGTATGGGCGCTCTGGCGGCCGGCGGCCGAGGTGCTGGTCTACCCGGCGCCCGAGCTGCCGCCGCCGCCGCTGCCCACCGGCGAGCCGCGCGCCGGCACCGCCGCGCTGCAGGTGCATGCCCACGGGCCGGGCGAGATCGACGGCGTGCGCGCCTACCAGCGCGGCGACCCGGTGCGGCTGGTGGTCTGGAAGAAGGCGGCCCGCGCCATCGCCGCCGGCACCGACGATCTGGTGAGCCGCGACACCCACCAGTCGCAGCAGCAGGACCTCTGGCTCGACCATGCGCAGGCCGGCACGACCGACATGGAGGCACGCCTCTCGCGCCTGTGCTCCTGGGTGCAGCAGGCCGAGCGGCTGGGCGTGCCCTATGGCCTGCGGCTGCCGGGCCTGCAGATCGCGCCGGCGCAGGGCGCCGCCCACCAGCGGCACTGCCTGGAGGCTTTGGCCCGATGCTGAACCCGTTCGCAAAGCCGCTGGCCGCCGCGGCCGCCCTGCCGCGCGACAGCCGCGACACGCTGTTCCTGCTGGCGGTGGTCGCCTGGGTGCTGCTGCCGCAGGTGGCCTACCTGCCGCTGTGGGCCAGCGCGGTGGCGGCGCTGGTGCTGCTGTGGCGCGCCCGCCTGGCTTGGCGGGCCGACCCGCTGCCGGGCCGCTGGTGGCTGCTGGCGCTGGTGGCCGTCTGCACCGGCGCCACCCTGCTGACGCACAAGACCATCCTCGGCCGCGAGGCCGGCGTCACGCTGGTCATCATGCTGCTGGCCTTGAAGACGCTGGAGCTGCGCGCCCGGCGCGACGCGATGGTGATCTTCTTCCTGGGCTTCTTCGCGATGCTCACCAACTTCTTCGTGTCGCAGTCGCTGCCGGTGGCCTTCGCGATGGTGGTGGCGCTGTGGGGTCTGCTGACCGCGCTGGTGCAGGCCCACATGCCGGTCGGCCGGCCGCCGTTGGCCGCGGCGGCCCGCACCTCGGCCCGGATGATGCTGCTGGGCGCTCCGATCATGCTGGCGCTGTTCCTGTTCTTCCCGCGGATGGCGCCGCTCTGGGGCGTGCCGGGCGACCAGACCCGCGGGCGCAGCGGCCTGGCGCAGGACATGGAGATCGGCAACATCACCAGCCTGGCGCTCGACGACGGCGTGGCGATGCGGATCCGGTTCGACACGCCGGGCAACGCACCGCCGCCGCAGCAGGACCTGTACTTTCGCGGGCCGGTGCTCTCCACCTTCGACGGCCGGCGCTGGCGCCCGCTCTCCGCCCTGGCCGCCAACGGCGAATACGTGCCGCGCTGGCAGCCGCCCGGCCCGCTGCAGGTGAGCGGCACGCCGGTGCGCTATGAGGCCACGCTGGAGCCCAGCCGCCGCAGCTGGCTGCTGACGCTGGACGCGGCGCCCGAGAAGCCCGAGGGCGTCGAGGCCTACCGCAGCGCCGACCTGCAGTGGACCGCGCTGCGCCCGGTCAACCAGCTGCTGCGCTACAAGGCCGAGAGCTTCACCAGCTTCCGCTACGGCCCCGAGCGGCGCACCCCGGCGATGCGCTACTTCACCGAGCTGCCCGAGGGCTTCGACCCGCGCACCCGGGCCCTGGCCGCCGAACTGCTGGCGCAGGCGAAGGCCGATCCGCAGTCGGCCGCGGGCGGCGACCCTACCGCGGCCCTGGTGGCGGCCGCGATGCGCCGGCTGCGCACCGGCGGCTACACCTACACGCTGGAGCCGGGCATCTACGGCCGCGAGACCGCCGACGAATTCTGGTTCGACCGCAAGGCCGGTTTCTGCGAGCACATCGCCTCGGCCTTCGTGGTGCTGATGCGGGCCGCCGACGTGCCGGCCCGCATCGTCACCGGCTACCAGGGCGGCGACCTGAACGCGGTCGACGGCTACTGGACGGTGCGCCAGAGCGACGCCCACGCCTGGGCCGAGGTCTGGCAGGCCGGCCGCGGCTGGATGCGGGTCGACCCCACCTCGGCCGTCTCGCCCGACCGGGTCGGCCAATTGATCCGGCTGCCCGCCCCGCAGGGCGCGTTCGCCGGGGCCTTCGGCGCGGTGATCGGCGAAGGCATGGTGCAGCAGCTGCGCGCCGGCTGGGAGGCGGTGAACAACCGCTGGAACCAATGGGTGCTCAACTACACGCAAGAGCGGCAGTTCGACCTGCTCAAGCGCCTGGGATTCGGCACCCCCGACTGGCAGGACCTGGCCCGGATCCTGGCCGGCCTCGTGGCGGCGGCGAGCATCGCCGGCGCCGTCTGGGCGGCGCTGGCCCGCCGCGCGCACGACCCGTGGCTGCTGCTGCTGGCCCGAGCCCGCCGCCGGCTGGAGCGGCTGGGCCTGGCGCTGCCGCCGCAGATGCCGCCGCGGGCGATGGCGGCCGAGGTGCAGCGCGGCTTCGGCAGCGACGGCGCCGCGGTGCAGGCGTGGCTGCTGCGGCTGGAATCGATGCGCTACGGCCGTGCCGATCCGGCCGCGCAGCGCAGCGCACTGGCCGCCCTGCGCCGCGAGTTCGGCGCGCTGGCCTGGCCCGCCGCCCGTGCGGGCACCGCCGCCCTTTCCTCCCCCGGCGCCTGAGGGCGCCCCTCTCCTGATCGACACCCAAGCCGTGCCCCTCGCTCCCCGCCCCCTGTCGCACGACCGCCGCCCCGCGCTGCGCCGCATCGCCGCCGCCACCCTCGCCACCGGCCTGGCCGGCATCGCGGGCATCGGCCTGCCCGGCACCACGGCGGCCCAGGCCGCAGCCCCAGCCAAACCCGCGCGCCGTCCGGCCGCGCCCCCGGCGCCGCCACCCGTCTTCTATGCCGACCGGGCCGACGCGATGCAGTTCGCCGACGACCTGGCCGCCCGCCGCGACCTCGACCGCGAATGGGTGCGCCAGGCGATCGGCCAGGCGCAGTTCCTGCCCAACGTGCCGCGCCTGATGGTGCCGGCGCCGCGCGGCACCGCCAAGAACTGGCGGGTGTACCGCAGCCGCTTCATCGACCCGGTCCGCATCAGGGCCGGCGTGCGCTTCTGGCAGGAGCACCGCGACACGCTGGCGCGGGCCGAGCGCACCTATGGCGTGCCGGCCGAGATCATCGTCGGCATCATCGGGGTGGAGACGGTCTACGGCCAGCAGGTGGGCACCTTCAAGGTGATGGACGCGCTCTCGACGCTGTCGTTCGACTTCCCCGCCGCACACCCGCGCGCGGCCGAGCGCACCGCTTTCTTTCGAGGCGAGCTGGAGCAGTTCCTGAGCCTGACCAACCGCGGCAACATCGACCCGTTCGCCCTGCGCGGCAGCTATGCCGGCGCGATGGGCCTGCCGCAGTTCATGCCGTCGAGCTGGAGCAAGTACGCGGTCGATTTCGACGGCGACGGCCGCATCGACCTGTTCGGCAGCCCGGCCGACGCGATCGGCTCGGTCGGCAGCTACTTCAGGGCCTTCGGCTGGAAGACCGGCATGCCGACGCACTACCCGGTCACCTTCGACGCCGAGCGGCTCGACAAGGACGCGCTGCTCGCGCCCGACATCCTGCCCACCTTCAGCCCCGCCGCCTTCGCCGCCAAGGGTGCGGTGCTGGACGGCGCGGCGCGCGAACACGCCGGCCCGCTGGCCCTGGTCGAGCTGCAGAACGGCGCCGACCTGCCGACCTACATCGCCGGTACCGAGAATTTCTATGTGATCACCCGCTACAACTGGTCGAGCTACTACGCGCTGTCGGTGATCGAACTGGGCGCGGCGGTGTCGGAAGCGCTGGCGCGCTGAACCGGCCGGCGGCGGTTTCGCGTATGGTCGGCGGCTCGGCGCCCGCGGTGGGTGCCCTCGGCAGCCGAAACCGCTGCCGTCTCACACGAGGATTTCCCCATGGCGCGCGCGAACGACTGGGCCCAGAAAGTATTGGCGATCGCCCGCGGCGGCAACACCGCGGCCGCCATCGCCCAGATCAAGGTGGCCCCCACGGTCAAGGACCTCAAGACGCTGCAGAAGGACGTGGCGGCCGCCAGGCTGCTGGGCCGCTGGCCCGACCTGGACACGGCCATCGCCGACAACCTGGACGCGCTCTCGGCGCCGCGCCTGCACCGATCGCCTTGATGGTGCACTAAAACGCACGCCAGCCGGCGAACCGCGCCGGCTTCATGCTATCATTTAAATAGCACATCGTGGTCTGTCGGATGCGCGAGGCGCGCAGCCGCTCGGGACGGCGGGACAATGTCCCACCCGACATCCGATCCGCCGCGCCCACGCTGCGTCACAGACCAGCCCCTTCCCATCCTTGCCGCCACGCCGCCGACGACCGTGGCGCCCACAACACCGCTCCATGAACGCCACCGCTTCTACCGAGATGCCCTATGCCGACATCTTCGTCGGCCAGGGCGAGATGGCCGATCTGATGCGCCGCCACGACTGGGCCGCCTCGCCGCTCGGCCCGCCCGAACGGTGGCCCGAATCCCTGAAGGTGGCGCTGCGGCTGATGCTCAGCTCGCGCTTCGAGATGTGGCTCGGATGGGGCCCGGACGTGGCCTTCTTCTACAACGACGCCTACCGGCCGACCCTCGGCAACAAGCATCCCAACGCACTGGCGGTCCCCACCCGGGTGCTCTGGGCCGAGATCTGGGAATCGATCCGCGAGCGCATCGAAGCGGTCTACCAGCACGGCACCTCGACCTGGGACCGGGCGCTGCTGCTGCTGCTCGACCGGGTCGGCTATGTCGAGGAGACCTACCACACCTTCTCGTACAGCCCGTTGCTGGGCGACAGCGGCAAGGTCGAGGGCATGTTCTGCGCGGTGACCGAGGAGACCGACCGGGTGATCAGCGAGCGGCGGCTCGATTCGCTGCGGCACCTGGCCTCGGGCCTGGTGGGTGCGGACACCCGTGCCCGGGTCCTGGAGGCGGCCTGCGGCGCCATGGACCGCACCACCCGGGACATGCCGTTCTCGCTGCTCTACCTGTTCGACGAGCCGGGCCAGGCGCATCTGCACTGCGCGGCCGGGCTGCAGGCCGGCCACCGGCTGGCGCCGCCGCTGCTGGCGGCCCATGGCGGGCCGTGGGCGCCGCAGCGGCTGCTGGCCGGCGAGACGTCCTTCGTACTGCCGCTGCCGCCGCACGACGACCTGCCCACCGGGGCCTGGGACAAGCCGGCCGCGCAGGTGCTGGTGGTGGCGCTGCCGTCGCGCGGCGGCGCACGACCGGCCGGCTTTCTCGTCGCCGGCGTGAATCCCTACCGTGCGCTGACCGACGACTATGCCGGCTTCATGCGGCTGATGGCCGGGCAGATCGCCGCGGGCTTGACGAATGCCGACGCGCTGGAGGCCAGCGCCGCCGAGCGCGACCGCACCCGGATGCTGTTCCGCCGGGCGCCCAGCTTCATGGCGGTGCTGCGCGGGCCCGACCATGTCTTCGAGCTGGCCAACGAGTCCTACCAGCGGCTGGTGGGACGCGCCGACCTGGAGGGCCGTCCGGTGCGCGAGGCCTTGCCCGAAGTGGTCGGCCAGGGCCTGGTCGAGCAGCTCGACGAGGTGTTCCGGACCGGCGAAGCCTTCCAGGGCCGCAACCTGCAGGTGATGCTGGCGCACGCGCCCGGCGGGCCGCTGGTGGAGCACCACCTCGATTTCATCTACCAGCCGATCCTGAACGACCACGGCCTGCCGAGCGGCATCTTCGTCGAGGGCTACGACGTCACCGACAAGATGCAGGCCCAGTCGGCATTGCGCAGCCTCAACGACCAGTTGGAGAGCCGCATCGCCGAGCGCACCCGCGACCTGGCCGCGGCGCTCGACCAGCTGCGGGCCGAGTCGCAGGAACGCGAAGCGGTGGAAGATGCGCTGCGCCAGTCGCAGAAGATGGAGGCGGTCGGCCAGCTCACCGGCGGCATCGCGCACGATTTCAACAACCTGCTGCAGGGCATCACCGGCTCGCTCGACGTACTGAAGCTGCGGCTGCAGCTGGGCCGCACCGAGAACCTCGACAAGCTGATCGCCGGCGCCATGGGCTCGGCCCAGCGCGCGGCGGGCCTGACCCACCGGCTGCTGGCTTTTTCGCGCCGCCAGCCGCTGCACCCCAAGCCCTTGCAGGTCAACCAGCTGGTCGCGCCGATGGAAGACCTGCTGCGGCGCACGATGGGCGAGAACATCCGGATCGAGCTGGTGCTGGCCGGCGGCCTCTGGACCACGCTGTGCGACGCCAACCAGCTGGAGAACGCGATCCTCAACCTGTGCATCAACGCCCGCGACGCGATGCCCGACGGCGGCATCCTGACGGTCGAGACCTCCAACGCCGCGCTGGACGATGCCTACACCCACCGGATGCGCGACCTGAAGGCCGGCCAGTATGTCTGCGTCAGCGTGACCGACACGGGCGCCGGCATGTCGGCCGACGTGCTCTCCAAGGCGTTCGACCCGTTCTACACCACCAAGCCGATCGGCCAGGGCACCGGGCTGGGGCTGTCGATGATCTACGGCTTCGTCAAGCAGTCGCAGGGGCACGTCAAGCTCTACAGCGAACCCGGCCGCGGCACCACGGCCAAGATCTACCTGCCGCGCCACCACGGCGCGGCCGCGGAGCCCGAGACCCTGCCCCAGCTGCGCGACGACCACCGCAGCGAGGACGGCGAAACCCTGCTGGTGGTGGAGGACGAACCGGTCGTCCGCGCCCTGGTGCTCGATCTGCTGCAGGGCCTGGGCTACCGCACCCTGGAGTCGCCCGACGGCGCCGCCGCCCTGCGCATCCTGCAGGGACCGCAGCGGGTCGACCTGCTGGTGACCGACGTGGGCCTGCCCGGCATGAACGGCCGGCAGCTCTACGACGCGGCCGTCGCCACCCGACCCGATCTGAAGGTGCTGTTCATGACCGGCTATGCCGAGAATGCGACGCTGGCCAACGGCTTCCTGCAGCCGGGCATGGAGATGATCACCAAGCCCTTCGCCATGGAAAAGCTCGCCACCAAGATCCTCAAAATGCTGGGGAAGATGTGAGAGAACCTACTGCGCAGCCCGATTGAGCGCCTGCGGTCCTCACCGTACTGCAGTACGGCTCCGGTCCTCGGCGCACACTCGGGCTTGCTCGCTACGGTTCTTTCACATCTTCCGTGGCGGCTAAGACCGATTTTTCTACGCCCTTATAGGCATCTATTTTTTTATGTCCTTCGACGCTCTCGGCCTGTCCGCCACTCTCGCCCACGCGGCCAGCCACCGGGGGTTCGGCGAACCCACGCCGATCCAGGCGGCGGCGATTCCGGCGGTGCTGCAGGGGCGGGACGTGCTGGGCATCGCGCAGACCGGCTCGGGCAAGACGGCGGCCTTCGGCCTGCCGCTGCTGCAGATGCTGCAGGACGCGCGGGGCCGCTATCCGCAGGAGTCTCCCTTGCGGTTGCGCGGCCTGGTGCTGGTGCCGACGCGGGAGCTGGCGGTGCAGGTGGGCGACGTGCTGCGCGGCCTGGCGCACGGGCTGCCGCACCGCACCAAGATCGTGGTGGCGGTGGGCGGCGTGTCGGCCAATCCGCAGATGATGGCGCTGCGCGGCGGCGCCGACCTGCTGGTCGCCACGCCCGGCCGGCTGCTCGATCTGCTGGAGCAGAAGGCGCTGCGGCTCGACGCGGTGGCCACCCTGGTGCTGGACGAGGCCGACCGCCTGCTCGACCTGGGCTTCGCCGACGAGCTGCAGCGCATCCTGGCGCTGCTGCCGGCCGTGCGGCAGAACCTGTTCTTCTCCGCCACCTTTCCCGCCGAAGTCGATGCGCTGGCCGCCGCGATCCTGCGCGACCCGGTACGGGTCGAGATCACACCCGAGCCCGGCAGCGCGCCGGCCATCGTGCAGCGCGCGATCCAGGTCGACGCGTCGCGGCGCACCCAGCTGCTGCGCCACCTGGCGAAGCAGGAAGGCTGGGGCCGCGCCCTGGTGTTCGTCGCCACCAAGTACGCCGCCGAGACCGTGGCCGACAAGCTCTACAAGAACGGCGTCTTCGCCACCGCCTTCCACGGCGAGCTGAGCCAGGGTGCGCGTACCCAGGTGCTGGCCGAACTGAAGGCCGAGCGCTGGGACCTGGTCATCACCACCGACCTGGCCGCCCGCGGCATCGACATCGCGCAGCTGCCGGTGGTCGTCAACTACGACCTGCCGCGCTCGGCGGTGGACTATGTGCACCGCATCGGCCGCACCGGCCGCGCGGGCCAGAACGGCCTGGCGGTGAGCTTCGTCAGCGCCGAGACCGAAGCGCACTTCCGCCTGATCGAGAAGCGCCAGGGGCGGCCGGTGCCGCGCGAGCAGGTAACGGGGTTCGAGCCGGTGGAAGTGGCGCTGCCTAGCGCACCGGAAGGTGCCGGCCCGCGCGACCCGGCAACGCCCGGCAACGGCGGCGTGAAGGGCAGGCGGCCCAGCAAGAAGGACAAGCTGCGGGCCGCGGCTGCCGTGGCAGCCGGTGGCGACGCCGATCGGGGCCGCATGGATGAACCAGCCGATGGCGAGGAGACCGACAGCGCACAGGTCGAAGTTGCCGCCCGGACCGCACGCGAGGCCTAGGCGGCCACCGAAGCGATCGTGGATTTCGGGCGCCGGTTATGCGGCGTCGCACAGCCTGCAGCCGTGCTGGAACGGATCGCCGCCGCGATGCGCAAGGCCCTCCACGACGCCAGGGGCGACACGCGTGTGGGTGCCGCACTGCTGCAGAAGATGGCGCAGGCAGCGGGAGAAGGCGTCGCTCACGCCGGATGACGCGATCAGAACCCGTTCTCCCGCGGCGCGTTCGACGGCACCACCACCGCCGGCTCCGGCCCCAGCAAGGGACCGATGTTCTGGCGGGGTGACGGCTCCCGCGGCGGCGGCTCGGCGGCGGCGTTCACCTCCACCGGCGCCACCGGGCGGCTGCCCATCTGCGGATCCGCCGCCACGCCCATCGGACCTTCGCCGGTGCCGGCGGGCGGCCAGGGGCCGTTGCCGATCTGCTCGGGGGTCAGGGGCACCGGCTCGGCGGGCACGGCGGGCGGCGCGCGGGGCGCGTCCAGCACCGCGTCGCCGTCGAGCGCCTTGGCGCGGAGGGACGCCTGCATGAAGTCGCCCACGATCGGCAGCGCGCTGCGGGCGCCCTGCCCCCACGCGTCGGCCATGGTGATGCGGCTGTCGTTGAAGCCGACCCACGCGCCCATCACCAGCGTCGGGTGGATGAGCATGAACCAGCCGTCGGTGTTGTCCTGGGTGGTGCCGGTCTTGCCGGCGACGTCGCCGCGCACGCCCCAGCGCGAGCGGATCGCGCCGCCGGTGCCCTGGTCGACCACGCCGCGCATCGCATCCAGCAGCGTCTGGGCGGCGGCCGGGGCCAGGGCCGGCTCGGGCACCGCGGGCTGGAACTGCTCCAGCACCTGGCCGTTGCGGTCTTCGATCCGGTCGACCAGCATCGGCTCGATGTAGTTGCCGCCGTTGGCGATGCTGCCGTATGAGGCGACCATTTCCTTCAGCGTCACCGGGCTGGTGCCCAGCGCCAGGGACAGCACCTCGTCCAGCTTGCTCTGGCGCACGCCCATCGCCCGGGCGGTCTGTGCGACGTTGGCCGCGCCCACCCGCGCCATCAGCTGGGCGGTGATGGTGTTCTTGGAATAGGCCAGGCCGTCGCGCAGCGTCATCGGCTGGTAGCTGGGCGCGCCGCCGTCGCTGGGCCGCCAGATCTGGCCGCCGCCCAGGTCGATCTCGACCGGCCCGTCCATCAGCGTCTCGTTGGGGCCGATGCCCTGGGCGAAGGCGGTGCCGTAGACGAAGGGCTTGAAGGTCGATCCGGGTTGGCGGCGGGCCTGGGCGACGTGGTCGAACTGGTCTTCCTCGAAGCCGCGGCTGCCGACCCAGGCGCGCACCTGGCCGTTGCGCGGGTCCAGCGCCATGAAGCCGGCCTGCAGGCGGGACTTGTCTTCGCGCAGCGCCTGCATCGCGTCGGCGTCGGCCAGCACCTGCTTGATGGCGGCCGCGTCGTCGGCACCGGCGTCGCGGGCGGCCTTGTAGGGCGCGCTGTCGCGCAGCACCGCCTGCACCGCCGGCTTGTTGGCGGTCCAGGCGCGCGGGCCCCACATCGCGGTGGCGGATTTCTGGAGCTGGTCGGTCTGGCGCTGCACCGCGCGGTTGGCGAAGTCCTGCAGCTTCGAGTCGATGGTGGTGCGCACCTGCAGGCCGTCGGTGCCGATGTCGTAGCCGTTGCGGTCGGTCCAGTCGATCAGCCAGCGGCGCAGCTGCCGGGCCAGGTGCGGCGCGGGGCCGACCGCCTCGGTCTGGCGCTCGAAATCGACCTTCAGCGGCTGCTTCTGCAGCGCGGCCAGCTGCTCCGGCCGCAGGTGGTCGCGCTTGGCCATCTGGGCCAGCACCGTGTTGCGGCGGTCGGTCGCGCGCTGGGGGTTGGTCACCGGGTTGTAGTAGCTGGTGCCCTTCAGCATGCCGACCAGGGTGGCGCTTTGCAGCGGGTCGAGCGCGGCGGCCGAGGTGTCGAAATAGGTGCGCGCCGCCATCTCGATGCCGGTGGCGTTGTAGAGAAAGGGCACGGTGTTGAGGTAGGTCTCGAGGATCTGGTCCTTGGAGTAGGCGGCCTCGATCTTCAGCGCGGTGATCGCCTCCTTGGCCTTGCGGTTCAGGCTGCGGGCGCGGCCGATCTCCTCGGGGTACAGGTTGCGCGCCAGTTGCTGGGTGATGGTGGAGCCGCCCTGCAGGTCGCCGCTGACCGAATGGAACACCGCCGCCACGGTGCGCCGGGGGTCGATGCCGTGGTGGTCGTAGAAACGGTGGTCCTCGGTGGAGATCAGCGCGGCCACCACATGCGGCGAGATCTTCTCCAGCGGCACCCATTCGCGGTTGGCGCGCCGGAACTCGGCCAGCACCTTGCCGTCGGCCGACAGCAGCACCGCCGGCCGCTCGCCCTGCGCCTTGCGGATGTCGCCGATGCTGGGGGTGAACGGGATCAGCAGCAGCACATAGAGCAGCACCGCCGCCGGCAGCAGGGCCAGGCTGATCCAGGGATGGCGGCGCACGGCCAGCGCGGCACGGCCGGCGCCGGCGGCCAACGCCGCCCCGAAGCGGAAGAAGGGGTTGTTTTTCACGGCCGCATCTTAGGCGGGCCAGGTAACGGAGATGTAAGGCGCGGACCGTCGGCGGGTACGGCGTGCGGGGCGTCGCCGAGGATTTGGTTTCACCTCTCCCGCCGGCTTCGACTAGATTGGCCGGCTATGCCCCGCCCCACGGCCCCCGCCCCGGCCGCCTACGAGTTCAAGCCCCACGAGCGCGCCGCGATGCCCGGCTCGCCGGCCACGCCCGACCATCCCACCGCGCGGCGGGTGGCGTATTTCGCCACCGGCATCCTGTTGGGGCTGACCGGCGGCTTCGGCAACGGGCTGATCACGGCCAACCTGGCCAACATCCAGGGTGCGTTGGGCATCTACAGCAACGAGGCGACCTGGCTCACCACCGCCTATCTGATGACCAGCATCTGCATGAACATGCTGCTGATCAAGTTCCGCCAGCAGTTCGGGCTTGGGCTGTTCATCCGCATCTTCCTGGGCGCCTACGTGGCGCTGACCTTCTGCCACCTGCTGGCGCACAGCTATGCCACCGCGGTGGCGGTGCGGGCGGCCAGCGGCATCGCGGGCGGTGCGCTCAGCACGCTGACGCTCTTCTATTTCATCCAGTCGATGCCGGCCAAATGGCGGCTGCGCGGCATCGTGCTGGGCGTGGGGATACCACAGCTGGCGACGCCGCTGGCGCGGCTCTTCTCGTCGGACCTGCTGTCCTTCGGCGCCTGGAACACGCTCTACCTGTTCGAGATGGGCCTGGCGCTGCTGTCGCTGGCCGCGGTGCTGCTGGTGCGGCTGCCGCCCAACGAGCGCTTCCAGTCGTTCGAGAAGCTCGACCTGCTCACCTTCGCCCTCTTCGCGCCGGGCATGGCCCTGCTCTGCGCGGTGCTGGCCCAGGGCCGGATCGTCTGGTGGACAGAGGCCGCCTGGCTCGGCTGGGCGCTGTGCGGCGCGATCGTGCTGCTGGCCGCGGCGATGCTGGTGGAGCACAACCGCGCCAATCCGCTGCTCAACACCCGCTGGCTGGGCAGCGGCGACATCCTGCGCTTCGCACTCGTCGCCACGCTGCTGCGGCTGCTGCTGTCGGAGCAGACCTTCGGCTCGGTCGGGCTGCTGACCGCGCTGGGCATGGGCAACGACCAGCTGGTGGGGCTGTTCGCGGTGATCGCGGTGGCGACGGCCGCGGGCATCGCGGTGAGTGCACTCACCATCGACCCGGCGCACCTGGGCCGGCCGATCCTCGCGGCGATGGTGCTGATCGCCATCGGCAGCTTCATGGATGCGGATGCCACCAACCTCACCCGCCCGCGCGACCTGTACCTGAGCCAGGCACTGCTGGGCTTCGCCGCCACGCTCTTCATGGGGCCGGCGCTGCTGGTGGGCCTGACGCGGGCGCTGCGCAAGGGGCCGTCGCACCTGGTGAGCTTCTCGGCGCTGTTCAGCATCACCCAGAGCCTGGGCGGGCTGGCGGGCGGCGCGCTGCTCGGCAGCTTCCAGACCGTGCGCGAGAAATTCCACTCCAACCTGCTGGTGCAGGGCATCACCCTGGCCGATCCGCTGGATGCCGCGCGGGTCGCCGCCGGCGCGGGCGCCTACGGCCGGGTGCTGGGCGACGGCACGCTGCGCCAGGCCGAAGGCGCGGTGCTGCTGGCCCAGCAGGCCACGCGCGAGGCCAACGTGCTCGCCTTCAACGACGTGTTCCTTTTGACGGGCGTGGCCGCCTGTGCCACGGTCGCCTGGATCGGCTGGCTGATGCTGCGCCAGCGGGCGCGCGACCGGGCCGCCGCCGCGGCGCAGCCGGCCGCCGTGCCTGCCGCCACGCCGTCCACCCCTCTACCGAAGACCTCCGCATGAACGCGCCCCGGCCCCCGATCCCGTCCACGCCTGCGGGCACTCCGCCGCAAGAAGTGCAAGACCACACCCGCCTCGAAGAACCCGCCGAAGCACCCGCCGACCAGGCCGCCGCCGCGCACGACGACATGCCGGTGGAAACGGCGGCATCGACGCCGGCGCCTGCCCCCGCGCCCGCGCCGGCGGTGGCCGCACCCGCCCCCGTGGCGGCGGCACCGACAGGATGGGCGCCGCCGCGGGCGGGGCTCGCAGGCACCGTCGCCACCATCGTCCTGGCGCTGGCCGGCGTGCTGGTGGTGCTCTACGCCTGGCGGCTGCCGCCCTTCGCCACCGCGCTGCAGAGCACCGACAACGCCTACGTGCGCGGCCAGACCACCATCGTCAGCCCGCAGACCAGCGGCTACGTGGCCGAGGTGCCGGTGCAGGATTTCCAGACGGTCGAGGCCGGCCAGGTGCTGGTGAAGATCGACGACCGCATCTACCGCCAGCGGGTGGAGCAGGCGCAGGCCACGCTGGCGGGCCAGATCGCCTCGCTCGACAACTCGGCCCAGACCCGCCGCTCGCGCGAAGCCACCGTGGCCTCGCAGGTAGCGGCGGTCGGCAACGCCCGCGCCCAGCTGGCCCGCGCCAGAGCCGACCTGCAGCGGGTCGACGCGCTGGTGGCCGACGGCTCGGTCTCGCTGCGCGAACGCGACCAGACGGTGGCCGCGCTGCGCCAGGCCGAAGCCGCGGTGGAGCAGGCCCGCGCGGCGGGCGAAATCGCGCGGCAGGACGTGCGTGCCGTCACCGTCGGCCGGGCCGGGCTGGAGGCGGGCGTGGAAGGCGCCCGCGCCGCGCTGGCCCTGGCCGAGATCGACCTGGCCAATACCGTGGTGCGGGCACCGCGCGCCGGCCAGCTGAGCGAGGTGGGCGTGCGCGCCGGCCAGTACGTCACCGCCGGCACGCAGCTGATGTTCCTGGTGCCGGCGCGGCTGTGGATCATCGCCAATTACAAAGAGGCGCAGACCGCCGCGATGGCGCCCGGCCAGCCGGTGCGCTTCCGGGTCGATGCGCTCGACCGGGCCGAGCTGACCGGCCGGGTGGAGCAGCTGGCGCCGGCTGCCGGCTCGGAGTTCGCGGTGCTCAAGGCCGACAACGCCACCGGCAACTTCGTGAAGGTGGCCCAGCGCATCGCGGTGCGGATCGCGATCGACCCCGGCCAGCCCCTGGCCGCGCGGCTGCGGCCCGGCATGTCGGTGGAAACGATGGTAGACACCACCGGCGGGACGCGCACGCCACCGGCGCCCGCGACCGGCGGTGCGGCGGACCCGGGCGCATCCACCGAGTCATCCGGCGCCGGCACGGCGCTCCCGACCGCCGACGCGCCGGTACCGGGGGCCGCGCGGTGAAGCGACGGTTCTTTTTCGCGCTCGCGTCGGCGGCCGCCGTCCTGCTGGCGGCCTGCGCCGGCCCGGCCGCCCCGCCGGTGCCGCCCGATGCTGCGGTGCGGCCGCCCACCGCCTGGCGCGGAACCGACGACGGCGCCGCGGTGCCGGCCGACCCCGCCTGGTGGCGCGCCTTCGGCGATCCGGTGCTGTCGCGGCTGGTCGAAGACGCGCTGGCCCGCAACACCGACATCGCCGTGGCAGCCGCCCGCGTGGCCGAGGCGCGGGCGCAAGAGGCGCTGGCCCGGGCGCAGCGTGCGCCGCAGCTCGATCTGGGCGCCACGGCCACCCGGGCGCGCAGCCGCAGCGCGGTGACCGGGCAGCCGGTCGAATCGACCACCGCGCAGCCGCAGTTCCAGGCCGCCTACGAGATCGACCTGTTCGGCCGCCTGGCCGATCTGCAGACGGCGGCGCGCGCCGGCTACCTCGCCAGCGCCACCGCCCGCGACGCGGCCCGCCTGAGCGTGGCCGGCGCCACCGCCAGCGGCTACATCACACTGCGCAGCCTGGACGCGCGGGTGGAGGTGGCCCGCCAGACGCTCGCCGCCCGTGCCGACGCGCTGCGGCTGGCCCGCTCCCGGGCCGAGGCGGGCTACACCTCGCAGCTCGAACTGCGCCAGGCCCAGGCCGAGTACGAAGCCGCGGCGCAGCTGCTGCCCCAGCTGGGCCTGGCGGTCGCGCGACAGGAGAACGCGCTGCGCCTGCTGCTGGGCGAAGCGCCGGGCGACATTCCGCGCGGCACGCCGCTGCTCGCCCTCGCATCGCCCCGGGTGCCGGCCGGACTGCCCGCCGACCTGCTGCGCCAGCGCCCCGATCTGGCCCAGGCCGAATACGCGCTGGCCGCGAGCGATGCCAACCTGTCGGTCGCGCACAAGCAGTTCCTGCCGCAGGTGCGGCTCTCGGGCACCGCCGGACTGCTGCTGGTCAACTCCCTGCAGGACCCGACCACGCTCTGGACCTTGGGCGGCAGCGTGCTGGCGCCGATCTTCAGCGGCGGCCGGCTGCAGGCCCAACTCGACACCGCCGCCGCCCGGCGCGACCAGGCCGCCTACGGCTACCGCAAGGCGGCGCTCACCGCCTTCCGCGAGGTGGAGGACGCGCTGGCGGGCACCGCCCGCCTGGCCGAACAGGCCGACAGCCTGCAGCGCCAGCGCGACCTGCTGGCCGAAACCCTGCGCCTGGCCACCAACCGCTACCGCGCCGGCTACGCGGGCTATCTGGAGCAGCTCGACGCCCAGCGCGGCCTGCTGGGCGCCGAGCTGACGCTGCTGCAGACCCACGCCGACCAGCTGAATGCGGCGGTGGCGTTGTACCAAGCGCTGGGCGGCGGCTGGGCGTCGCCAGCGGGCGAAGCGCCGCAGCCGCCGTGACCAGTGCCGGCCATCGCCCGACGTGCGGCACCGCTCGGCACATCCGCTGGCCCCTTGGGTGCGTAAGCATACAAACGATACTGTCGCCAACGTACCACCATGAACTCCCGACGCCACCATCTTTTCACCCTCGGCGGCCTTTTGGGCGCCCTGGCCGGCATTCCCGGAATGGCGCGAGCAACCGCCGCCCACGTTGCGCATGTCTACGACGTGGTGCTCAGCGAGGCGGAATGGAAGAATCGTCTCAGCCCCCAGCAGTACGAGGTGTTGCGCCGCAGCGGCACCGAGCGGCCCTACACCAGCCCGCTCAACAGGGAAAAGCGCGCCGGCATCTTCCACTGCGCCGGCTGCGACCGGCCTCTGTTCTCGTCGGCCGCCAAGTTCGAGAGCGGCACCGGCTGGCCCAGCTTCTGGCAGCCGCTGGCCGCCACCGCGGTGCACGAAGAGAGCGACACCAGCTTCGGCGTGCGCCGCACCGGGGTCCTCTGCCAGGGCTGCGGTGGCCACCTGGGCCATGTGTTCGACGACGGGCCCAAGCCCACCGGCCTGCGCTACTGCATGAACGGCGTGGCGATGAAGTTCCAACCCGCATGACGCTGCGGCCGGCGCGCATCGCGCCAAGCGCCTGCCGATGAGCCGCGGCCGCACGGCCGGCGTGGCCTTCGTGTTCCTCTGGTTCTTCCTGGGCGGCATCGCGCACTTCGTCTTCACCGCGGCCGAGATGCGCATCGTCCCGCCGTGGATGCCCTGGCCGCGCGAGGCGGTGCTGTGGTCGGGCGTGGCCGAGCTGGCCGGCGCCGCCGGCCTGCTCTGGCGCCCGACCCGGCGGGCCGCAGGCTGGGGCCTCGTACTGCTCACGCTGGCGGTGACGCCCGCCCACCTCTACATGCTGCAGGCACCCGAGCTGTTCCCGGGCGTCCCCTACTGGGCGTTGGTGGTGCGGCTGCCGGTGCAGTTGGCGCTGCTGGCCCTGATCGACTGGAGTACGCGGCCCGGACCGCCGTCACTCGCCAGAAAATGACCGTCCGGGCCGGCGAGAGACACCGGCGCCCGACTATCCGACACATGGCAGCCTCCCGCCCGAGCACCGGCGGCCAGGGTGGGCTACCTCCGCGCCACCGCGCTCCGGTGCCGGGGCAACGTCACCTTTTCGCCCCGGGGCGCACAAACGGCGCCGTTCAGCTTGCTTTATTCCCCACCACCCTTCGCCGTGTTTACCGGTGACCCGCTGCCCGCCTCGGTAAGCATGCTAATACACTATTAATTGGTGTTTGTCAGTCACATTCACGACATTTAGCTTGTGAATCCAAAAAATATCTGGAATATTCGCCGGGCTTAGACGCGGTGTGGCCATTTTGGTCGACCGTACCGGCCGTCTGAACGGCCATAACCGGATTTCCGAGGGGGTCTCCACCGATGAACGCAGCGCTCGTACAACCGCAAGATCAGTCGCTACCGGCCTCGTCAGGCCCGTCCTGCGAAACCCCGGCGACGCACCCCCTCGCGTCGGTGCAGCAGGTGATCTGGTTCGACCAGATGCTCCATCCCGATATACCTTGTTACAACATCGGCACGACCTGGCAACTCGACGGCGAACTCGACCCGGCGTTGCTGGAAGCCGCGATCCGGGACGTCGCCCATGCCCACGATGCATTGCGGCTGAGGCTGCATCGCGATGCCGGTCTGGCAGTTCAGCAAATAATGCCGCGCATCGACTTCGAGCTGCCTTGCCACGACTTCTCGGCGTATGCCGACGCCGCGGACCGCTCGGCGCAACACCTCAAGGCCGTTTTCGGAACGCCCTTCGCGTTGCATGGCGCGCGCCTCTGGGCATCGCAGCTGGTGCGTATCGGCCCGACGCGCCACCACTGGCTGTTCTACGGCCACCATGTGATTTTCGACGGGTTCAGCTATACCAACGCGGTAGCGTTGATGCTCGCAACCTATCGGCGCCGGGTCCGGGGCGACGCGTCGCCACCGCCGGCCGGTCCGTCGTACCGCGACTTCCTGGCCGACGACCGGGCCTACCTGGCCTCGCCCCGCTACGGGCGCGATGCCCAGTTCTGGAACGAGCGCTTCTCCCGGATGCCCGCTCCGCTGCTGACCGCGGACCCGACTCGGCAGGGTGCGCAGGGTGTGCCCGTCCCGTCGGTGCCGTTCGAGATCGATCGCCGTCTGTACGCGCGGATCGAAGCCTTCGCCGCTGCCGCCGCAAGCGGCTCGGTATCGCACTGCTTACTGGCCCTGCTGGCCGTGCTTTTTGCCCGCACCCACGGCACCGACGAGGTGGTGATCGGCGTGCCGGTGCACAACCGCCGCACCGCACGGGACAAACTGACCATCGGCATGTTCTCGTCCATCGTTCCGGTTCGCATCGCCGTCGACCCGGACCGGACGTTCGCCATGCTGATGAAAGATATCGCGGCCGAGCTGCGAAGCTGCTACCGCCACCAGCGCTTTCCGATCGCCGACCTCAACCGCGCGTTGCATCTCGCCCGCCA
>JBHZQV010000015.1:0-109016 GCA_042867185.1 Sphingomonas sp. NCPPB 2930
GATTGGGTGTTTGGCGACTTCCAGTCTCTCAAACCCAGTCCGGATGAACACCGGATACAACCTATTGAACCTTCACAGCTAGCCGGGTGCCGCGCCGGGGCGGGCCCGCGCCGGCCCCGGCGCTGCCGGAATCTCGCCGCCGCGCCGGCCTTTGCGGCGGCGGCCCGCCGGACCCGTGGTGCGCGCGGATAATCGGCGGATGCAGATCCGCTTCACCAAGATGCAGGGCGCAGGCAACGATTTCGTGGTGCTCGACGAAACCGGCGGCCCGCTCGGCCTGACGACCGCACAGTACCGATTTTTGGCCGACCGCCATTTCGGCGTCGGCGCCGACCAGATCCTCAGCGTGCGGCCCGCGCCGACGCCGGCGGTCGATTTCGAATACGTGATCCACAACGCCGACGGCGGCGAGGTGGAGCAGTGCGGCAACGGCGCCCGCTGCTTCGCCCGCTTCGTGCGCGACCAGGGCCTCACCACCCGGGACGAGATCCGGGTCCAGACCCGTGCCGGCACCATCACCCCCCGCCTCGCCGCCGACGGCCGCGTCACCGTCGACATGGGCGCCCCGGTGTTCGACCTGCCGCAGGTGCCGTTCGACGCGGCCGGCGCCGCGCCGCGGCCCGCCGGCGAGTGGGAGACCTGGCCGCTGGCGCTCGACACCGCCGACGCGGCCGTGCAGGTGGCGGTGCTTTCGATGGGCAACCCACACGCGGTGCAGATCGTGGACGACGTGAACACCGCGCCCGTCGCGCAGCAGGGTCCGCTGATCGAGCGCCACGCCCGCTTCCCCCGCCGCGTCAACGCCGGCTTCCTGCAAATCGTGGACCGTGGCCATGTGCGGCTGCGGGTGTACGAGCGCGGCGCCGGCGAAACGCTCGCCTGCGGCACCGGCGCCTGCGCCGCGGTGGTCGCCGGCATCCGCCTCGGGCTGCTCGATGCGCAGGTCGACGTGCAGACCCGCGGCGGCCTTCTCACCATCGCCTGGGCGGGCGGCGGCGCGCCGGTTTTCATGACCGGCCCGGCCACCACCGTCTTCCACGGCCAGATCGACCTACCGGACCTTCCATGACCAGCCTGCCCCCCTCCGCCGAATCCGCCACCGCGGTGCCCCCGATCACCGAGGACGACATCGCCGACTACCTCGCCAACACCCCCGATTTCTTCGAGCGCCATGCCCAGGTGCTGGCCGCGGTGCAGCTCACCAGCCCGCACGGCAACCGCGCGGTCAGCCTGCAGGAGCGCCAGGCCGAGATGCTGCGCGAGAAGATCAAGGGCCTGGAGCAGCGGATCATGGAGATGATGCGCAACGGCAGCGAGAACACGGTGATCGCCGACCGGCTGCAGCAGTGGTCGCGCGCGCTGGTCGCCGCCCGCGACGCCGCCACGCTGCCCGAGCGCATCGTGGCCGAGGCGCAGGAGCAGTTCATCGTGCCGCAGGCGGCGATCCGCCTCTGGGACCTGGCCCCCTCCTATGCTGCGCAGCCGTGGGCCGCCGACGTGGGCGCCGACACCCGCAGCTTCGCCGCATCGCTCACCACGCCGTACTGCGGCCCCAACCGCGGCTTCGACGCGGTGCGCTGGCTGGAGGCGCCCG
Organism: Sphingomonas sp. NCPPB 2930; assembly: GCA_042867185.1. GTDB lineage: Bacteria > Pseudomonadota > Gammaproteobacteria > Burkholderiales > Burkholderiaceae_C > Xylophilus. The sequence continues at coordinate 1,595 of JBHZQV010000015.1, forward strand.
AGCGCGCCGCCTCGGTGGCGCTGCTGCCGCTGCGCGACGGCCCGGCCGCGGCGCAGGGCCCGGTCTTCGGCCTGCTGGTGCTGGCCTCGGCCGAGGCCGACCGGTTCGATCCGGCGATGGCCACCGATTTCCTGGAGCGCATGGCCGAGCTGGCCGGCGCCGCCACCCAGCGGCTGCGCGCCACGCCATGAGCGCCGCCGGCCGGCGGGTGGTGCCGGGGGCGGGCGGCCTGCACACCGCACCGGCCGCGCGGCGCAAGGCCGCTGCGGCCGCCGCCGCCGCATCGGCGGCCGGCACGGCCAAGGCTCCGGCGAAGGTCGGTGCCCCTTCCGATCCGGCCGAAGAAAACGCGGACGCGGCACCGCCGCTCGGCCCGCTTATGGCCCGCTACCTCGAACACGCCACCTTCGAAAAACGTCTTGCCACCCGCACCGTCACGCTCTACGCGCTCGATCTGCAGAAGCTCGCCGACGCCTGCGCGGCGGCCGGCGTGGTGCCCGAGGCGGCGGCGCACCACCACATCCGCCGTTTCGTCGCCCAGATGCATGCGGGCGGCCGGAGCGCGCGCGGCATCGCGCTGATCCTGTCGGGCTGGCGCGGCTTCTACGCCTGGCTCGGCCGCGAAGGCCGCATCGCGCAGAACCCGGTGCTGCATGTGCGGGCGCCTAAAGCCCCCAAGCCGCTGCCGAAGGCGCTGCCGGTCGATGCCGCGGTGCAGCTGGCCGATTTCGCCGACCCGTCTGGCGAGCCGCAGGACGCCTGGCTCGATGCGCGCGACGGCGCGATGGTCGAGCTGCTCTACGGCTGCGGCCTGCGGGTGGGCGAGCTGGTCGGCCTGGACGCCGCCCCCACCGCCGCCGGCCAGGCCGCCGGGCGCGGCTGGATCGACCTGCAGGACGGCATGGTCCACACCTGCGGCAAGGGCCGCAAATGGCGCAGCGTGCCGATCGGCGGGCAGGCCGCCGCGGCCATCGCGCTGTGGCTGCCGCAGCGGCTGGCGGCATTGCCGGCCGATGCGCTGTCGCAGCCGGCGCTGTTCCCAGGCCGGCGCGGCACCCGGCTCACGCCGCAGGCGGTGTGGCAGCGCCTGCGCCGCCGCAGTGCCGCCGCGGGCCTGGCGGCGCCGGTGCACCCCCACATGCTGCGGCATTCGTACGCGAGCCACCTGCTGCAGTCGAGCGGCGACCTGCGGGCGGTGCAGGAGCTGCTGGGCCATGCGAGCATCACCACCACCCAGGTGTACACCCGGCTCGATTTCCAGCACCTGGCCCAGGTGTACGACGCGACGCACCCGCGAGCGAAAAAATAGCTCTCCCCCAGGCTTCGCACTGCGTGTCTTCGCCTACCCCCTTCCGGGGGCGCCGCTGGCCGACTGGCAGAGCCAGATCGGCGGCGGCCTGGGGTCTTCGCTGCGCTCGACGTGCTGGGAGTGCGATGCTATTGAAAGTGTAGCTAGGAGTCGGCGTGGGGGCCGGCTGGGAGCACTTTCGGCTCGTGGATCGGCGTGCGGGACAATCGTGGGCTTATGAAAACCATCCGCTTGCGCGAAGGCAAGGAGCGATCGCTCCTGCGCCGACATCCCTGGATCTTCGAATCGGCCATCGCCAAGGGCGGCGGGGACAGCGGGGAGACGGTGCGGGTCGAGGGGCACGACGGGGGCTTCCTGGGCTGGGCGGCGTTCAGCCCGGCGTCGCGGATCCGGGCGCGGGTGTGGAGCTTCGACGAGGGGCAGCGGATCGACGCGGGCTTCTTTTACGCCACGCTGGCGCGGGCCATCGCGGCGCGGGCCTGGTTCGACATCCGGAGCGACGGCCTGCGGCTGGTGCATGGCGAATCCGACGGGCTGCCGGGGCTGGTGGTCGACCGCTACGGCGAGGTGCTGGTGGCGCAGTTCGGCTCGGCCGGGGTGGAGCGCTGGAAACCGCAGATCGCCGACGCGCTGCTCCGGATCACCGGCCTGGCGCAGCTCTACGAGCGGTCGGACGCCAGCGTGCGCACCCTCGAAGGCCTGCCGGCCGCGACCGGCTGGCTGCGCGGCGACGCGGCGGCCCCCACCGAGCGGACGATCCGCGAGCACGGCTGGCGCCTGACGCTGGACGTGGCCGAGGGCCACAAGACCGGCTTCTACCTGGACCAGCGCGACAGCCGCCAGCGTTTCTTCGAGACGGCGCAACGGCGCGGCTTCCAGCGGGTGCTCAACTGCTTCTGCTACACCGGCGGCTTCACCGTGGCGGCGCTGGCGGGCGGCGCGGCGCATGTCACCTCGATCGACTCGTCGGCACCCGCGCTGGAGCGGGCCGCGGCACACGTCGCCTTGAACGGCTTCGACGCCGCGCGGGCCGATTTCCTGGATGCCGACGTGAACGCCGCGCTGCGCCGCTTCGCGCAGGAGGGCCGCAGCTTCGACGCGATCGTGCTCGATCCGCCCAAGTTCGCGCCCACCGCGGCCCATGCCGACCGGGCCGCGCGGGCCTACAAGGACATCAACCGCATCGCGCTGGGCCTGCTGGAGCCGGGCGGCGTGCTGTTCACCTACTCGTGCTCGGGCGGCATACCGCCGGAGCTGTTCCACAAGATCGTGGCGTCGGCAGGCGCCGACGCCGGGGTGGACGGCTTCATCACCGAGCGGCTGATGGGCGCGCCCGACCATCCGATGACGCTCTCGTTTCCCGAGGGCGACTACCTCAAGGGCTTGGTGGTCGTACGCAGGTCCTAGCGCAACCCGAGACGGGGTCGGACAGCCAGCCGGGGCCGGCCAGCCGCAGGCCGTAGGCGACCACGTCGCGCGGCCAGTGAGCGGTGTGGCGCTCGAAGGCCTCCCGGTCGCCGGCGAACAGGGCGCAGCAGGCATCGTCGAAGCCGGGCGTGTCGCCCGCCAGCGTGCGCAGGGCGCGGTAGGCGGCCTCGCGGGCGGCACGGACTTCGTCGCAGCCGTCGGCGGCGCGCTGCCGGGCCTCGTCGACCAGCTGCCGCAGCGTGACGGATACGCCTTCGGACTGCTGGCTGAGCCAATTCCAGTGCCGCGGCATCAGGCTGATCTGGCAGGCCACCGCGCTGCGCAGGAACGCCGCCTGTTCCTCGGCCACCAGGGCGTCGTGGTCGATGGGGGCAGGCGCCGGCGGTGTTGCCAGCGGATTCCCTTCCGGCGCGGTACCGTCCCAGCCGCCGCTCCAGGGCGGGCCGTTGCAGTCGTTCTCGATAAAGATGCCGAAGGAGGGGTCGCTGTGCCGGTCCCGGAAGACTGCCTGCGGTACAGAGAGCGAACTGCAGCTCTGGACGAAAGAGGCGCAAGGCAGTTTGGGCGAAGCAAATGGCATAGGCGCTTAACGGGCGGTTACAACTGGATTCTACCCATATAGAAATCTGTTTGTAAACCGCCGTACATCCATCCGGGGTGCGTGGGAACCCGTAGGTGCAAGGGGGCGGCGGCATGCCGATACCGCACCCGCCCGCTACACTGGTCGATTGCCCGTTTTCTTACCAGGACGCATCATGAGCCTCATACCTGCCACGATCCTTACAGGCTTCCTGGGAGCCGGTAAAACCACACTGCTGAAGCGCGTGTTGTCGGAGGCCCACGGCCAGAAGATCGCGATCATCGAGAACGAATTCGGCGAGGAGAACATCGACAACGATATCCTCGTCTCGGAAAGCAAGGAGCAGATCGTCCAGATGAGCAACGGCTGCATCTGCTGCACCATCCGCGAAGACCTGCGCGAGGCGCTGCAGCTGCTGGCCGCCAAGAAGCGCAAGGGCCTGCTCGATTTCGACCGGGTCGTCATCGAGACCACCGGCCTGGCCGATCCCGGCCCGGTGGCCCAGACCTTCTTCATGGACGAGGAGATCGCCGAGAGCTTTCTGCTCGATTCGATCCTGACCCTGGTCGATGCCAAGCATGCGCAGGCCCAGCTCGACGACCGCCAGGAGGCGCGCCGCCAGGTGGGTTTCGCCGACCAGATCTTCCTGAGCAAGACCGACCTGGTCGCCCAGGACGAAACCGACGCGCTGATCCACCGCCTGAAGCACATGAACCCGCGCGCCCCGATCCAGGCGGTGCATTTCGGCGAGGTGCCGATCAAGGACGTGTTCGACCTGCGCGGCTTCAACCTGAACGCCAAGCTCGACATCGACCCCGACTTCCTGAAGGAAGACGACCACGGGCATGCGCACCACGACCACGACCACGACCATGCGGACGGCGAATCCTGCGACCACCCGTCGCACCAGCAGGGCGCCGGCCACCACCACCACCACGACGACGACGTCAAGAGCTTCGCCTTCAAGTCCGACCGGGCCTTCGATCCGGCCAAGCTCGAGGATTTTCTCGGCGCGGTGGTCAACATCTACGGGCCGCGGATGCTGCGCTACAAGGGCGTTCTCCATATGCAGGGCACCGACAAGAAGGTGATCTTCCAGGGCGTGCACCAGCTGATGGGCAGCGACCTGGGCCCCGACTGGGCCGAGGGCGAGGCCCGCAACAGCAAGATGGTCTTCATCGGCATCGACCTGCCGCGGGACATCTTTTTGCAGGGCCTGGAGCAGTGCCTGGTCTGAGGGCGGAAGCCCACCTTGGGCTCCACGAAAACTTATATAACCGGTGGTGCGTGATCGACTTTCCAAGTCGATACAATCGCGCCCCGGCGACAACCCGGGGGCGATCGGCCACCGTGATGATGTCGTCAATCCCGCGAGGAGACAGCGAGTGAAAGCCCAGCCCACCAAACCCAAGACGGCCGCCAGCCCGGCCCCTGTGCCGGAAGCGCCCGCAACGCCCGTCGCGCCCGTCGCCACGTCCACGCCGGATGTGCCCCGCAGCACCCGCCCTTCGTCGCGCCTGGCGCAGTTGACCGTGCCGTCGATGGCGCAGCAGGCGGTCGCCTCCACGGCGGCCAAGGCCAGCTTTTCCCAGGCGTCGTCGTCGCCGGCCCCTGCGCCGGTGTCGTACACCGTGCCCAAGAAGGACCCGAAGCTCGCGCAGAACTGGAAGACCAAGTCGGCCGAGGAACTGACCGACGAGGAAGTGCTGTCGATGGACGACAGCGAGTACATGAACGAAAAGCAGACGGCCTTCTTCCGCCTGAAGCTCGTGCGCCTGAAGCAGGACATGCTCAACAACGCCGGCGAGACCACCGAGCATCTGCGCGAAGACACCGTCGTCGTGCCCGACCCGGCCGACCGCGCCACGATCGAGGAAGAGCATGCCCTGGAGCTGCGTACCCGCGACCGCGAGCGCAAGCTGCTCAAGAAGATCGAGCAGTCGATCGTCCGCATCGACGCCGCCGATTACGGCTACTGCGACGAGACCGGCGAACCGATCGGCGTGGGCCGCCTGCTGGCCCGCCCGACGGCGACGCTCTCGCTCGAGGCGCAGCAGCGCCGCGAGCTGAAGCAGAAGATGTTCGGCGACTGACGCACTTCGCCGCCTACGCCGCACGACGTCCACCGCATGGCCAAGAGCGAAACTCCGGGTTTCATCTCCAGGGTGGTGCGCTTCGTGCGCAAGCCGGGCGCTGCCTGGGCGGACGAGGACGTGCCCGGCGACAACGCCGACAGCGGCTACAGCAAGCAGCTGCTCAAGGAGGTGGTCGAGCGGCGGCGGCGCAACGATTCGGTCCGCAAACGCGAGTTCGACCAGCTGCGCCGCCTGCGCCGGCGCGGTGCCGGGGTCGACACCGGGGCCGACGGCACGGTGTCGTTCTTCGCCACCAGCCTGCTGAGCCGGCCCGACGACCGCGCCGTCACGCTGCGCAAGATCGACGAGATCGAAGAGCAGATGTCGCAGCAGTGGTGGACCACCCGCACGCCGGAGCCGGGCGACCTGCCGGTGCGTGTCGTGCCCCCCGGCGACCCCACCCTCTATGCCCACCGCGGCCGGGCCCCGTTGCCCGGCGGCGCTGCCCGCGGCGGCGCCGACACCCGGCCGCCCGGGGCCGGCGGTAGCGGCCTGAAGGTCGACATCGAGTTGCCCGACGCCGGCCACGACACGGCCCGGGGGGCCGAGGCGGCACCCCTGATGGCACCGATGGAGCTGCAGGCCGAGGTGGAAGACCTGCCCGGCTTCGCCCACGATCCGCAACTGGAAGAGTCCGCGATCCGCTTCGCCAATGCCGACTACGGCGGCGCCGAGGCGGCGCTGCGCCTGCTGGCGGAGGAGGAGGGCGGCCCGGGCGAGCAGGCCTGGGGCGCCTTGTTCGACCTCTACCGCTGCATCGGCCAGCAGGACCGCTTCGAGGCGGCGGCGCTGGAGTTCGCGCAGCGTTTCGGCCGGTCTCCGCCGTCCTGGTACTGGGTCTGCCCGCCGGGCACGGCCACCCAGCCGCTGGAGCAGAACGATTTCCGCTGGAGCAGCCCCGCCCTGGTCGATGGCGCCGCCGTCGAATCGCTGGAAGACAGTTTGGCGGTCGCGCCCGCCCCGTGGCTGCTCGACTGGTCGGCGCTGGAAGGTTTCCACGACGACGCGGTGCTGCCGCTGCTGGCCGCCTTCACCCGCTGGGGCGACCTGCGGATCCCCATCCGGATGGCCGGGGTCGAATTGCTGCTGCAGGCGCTGCAGGCACGTACCCCGTCGGCCGATGCGCTGGTCGATCCGATCTGGTGGCGGCTGCACATGGAAGTGCTGCGCGTCCTGGGACAGCCCGAGGCCTTCGAGATGGTGGCGCTCGATTACTGCGTCACCTACGAGGTTTCGCCGCCGTCGTGGCAGCCGGCGCGCTGCGAATGCCGCACGGTGAGCGGCGGCGCGGCCGAAGACGACCCGGTCCTCGACCGTGATCCGTCGGCCGTCGCCGCCACGGCGGTCCCGTCTCCGGATGTCCGGGGCGCGGGCTTCGGGTCGCACTTTCCGGTGCTCACCCATACCCTGCTGCCACCGGCCCCGGTGGCCGAACTGGCGGGCGAAATCACCGGCGACGCGGACGCCGCCATCGCCCGGCTCGACGCCGCGGCCGAGCACGGCACCGGCACGGTCATCGTCTCGTGCGACCGGCTGGTGCGGATGGATTTCTCGGCGGCGGGCTCGGTCCTCAACTGGGCCGCGGCGCAGGATGCGGCCGGGCGCAAGGTGCAGTTCCGCAACCTGCACCGTCTGGCGGCCACCTTCCTGAACGTCATCGGGGTGGACGAGTACGCCCGGGTGCACGCCCGCAGCGATTAGGGTGGGAGTCGGGGTCACCATGCAGTGCGTGGTGACCGTGTGACTTCAACCTGATCGCGCCCTCTCAACGGGCGGCGCAGAAGCCGAATTCAGCCGTGGCGCCGGGTGCCAGGCTCTTGTTCCAGTCCATACCCTTGGCACTGAGCGTGGTGCCGGACTGGGTCCAATTGGCATTCCAGAGGTTGTTGATCGTGCCGCTGACCGTTTGGGTGATTGCCCAGTTTCCCGTCTTGGTGCCGGTGTTGGTGACCGCCACGCGCTCGCAATAGCCGACATTCCAGTCGCTGGTGACGGTGGCGCTGGTACGGAAGCTGGCGTCGCCGGACGGGCTAGGAGCTGGAACTGGAGGTGGAGGTGGAGGTGGAGGTGGAGCAGGAGCAGGAGCAGGAGCAGGAGCAGGAGCAGGAGCAGGAGCTGGAGCTGGAGCTGGAGCTGGAGCTGGAGCTGGAGCTGGAGCTGGAGCTGGAGAACCACCGCTGCTGCTGATGGGCGGATAGGCGTTCTGGACCAGCATGACGAATTGGTTGTGGAACCAGGCGCCGGAGATCGGGGCGTCCGGCAGTGCGCCTGTCAGCGTTCCATCGGGTGTGGTGAATACAGGGTCGCAATAGTGGTCAAAGCCTTTGCCCTGATCGTTCGGAATGTATTTGCTGGAACCATCGGATACGCCTGGTTCCTTGATGAACACGTAGGCGTCCACGTGTTCTGCGGGGGAAACGGTCGGAGGGGTGCCAATGCCGGCTCCGCTCTGGTTACACCAGTTGCCACGATGGAAGCGGGTATCTACACGCCCGGAGTTGACATAAGTGTCGGTGTCGTTCCCACTGGCCGACGTCGGCTGCTTGGGCCCGCCCCAGCCATTGCGACTGCTGTCGATGATGAATCCAATGTTGCGGGGCCAGCCTGCGGCGACAAAGCCGCTATAGAGTGCTTGTACGTAATGAGATTCGTCGAAGTAAGGATTCCATTGGTAGAACTTGGAATTTCTGATGGGTTGGCCGCCAACGTTCAGGTCGGAGTTGGGTAGATTGGGCTCGGTTGTCGGTGTCGTATTCGCGGTATTGGTGGCGAAACCGTCTATGCTGGCGAGACCTGCCGTGGTGTCCTGCAGGACCTGCGTGTAGAGAGAGATGGCTGCAGTCCGATTATTGTCCCACCCCAGCCAGCCGGAGTGGGCGATATCGAGGTAGCGGTATACGTTCGGAATCTCATTGAGTTTGTTGATCGCATACTTGATGCCTTCCTTGTATATTCCCGTGGAATTTGCCTGGGCGCAACGTTCGGTGCTCAGGTTGGTGACGAGGTTGGGCAGGCTGTCCGGCTCGACGACAGTGACGATGCGAAGGTCTTTGTATTTGGGATCGGCAAGAATTTCCGCAATGGGGTCGATGTATTCGTTTTTATAACGGGTCATGCCTTCCTCGGTCAAGGGCAGTTCGCCGTTGGAGGCCAACGCATGGCAGTCGCGTCCGGGAATGTCATAAATCACGAGTCCTATCGTGATAGGGGTGTCCGATTTTTTCTGCGCCAACGCCAGATCCAGGTGATCCCGGAGGCCCAGCAGCCCGGCGTTGCTGTCGCCGCCGTTGATCGCGCCGATCGAATCGAGCCAGACAAAGGTGGGATAGGTCTTGACGACCGCCATTTTCGCTTTTAGCGAGGAATCGCTGACCTTCGCAATCGAGCTGTCGACATTGGCTGCGTAATCGGGGTTGCGGTAGTTGCTCGCGCCCGTAAACGGATTGTCCACATGGGTTTGGGCGTGGACCAGCGAGGCGGACAGCAGGCCGAGGGTAAACAATGAAGCCGGCAGGGCGGGCTTGAAATGCTTCTTGGTGGTTTTTGCGTTTTTCATAATCACATTTCCTTCTCATTTTTTGTCGGATTATCCACGGGTATATATGCATCCCATGAATGATGGTGGTGTGGATCGCTTCCTGGCATTGCCTCCCTATTTAACGTTGTTTGTAAAGCTAGCGTTAATGTAGAGGAGTGACGACGGATCAGACAAGGGTATTTCGCTCGAACAGGCGCGGTACAACTTATTACGCCAAGCCGGTTGCGCAAAATTTTTGCTTGTGTTGGCATTATCGAAGAGCGCTTAGATGAAGCTCCACCGGTTGCGCACGGCTCGATTAGCGGAATGGGCGTCTGTAAATGCACTGCATGCGAGCCGCGGGAGACCCTGTCGGAAAATAGTGAATCGCTCGATTCCGAAAGAAAATTTCTTCGCGCGTTCCAGGCCGACCTGATAAATCGAGGCTCGCGTCGATGCGAGCAACAAAGCCGCGCGGTGTTGCAAACCGCGGTTTCAGCCCTACCTGAGGCCGCTATGGAACAATTTCACGGCACCACCATCCTCAGCGTGCGCCGCCAGACACCCCAGGGCATCCAGGTGGCCATCGGCGGCGACGGGCAGGTCACGCTCGGCAACATCGTCGTCAAGGGCACCGCCCGCAAGGTGCGCAAGCTCCACCACGACAAGGTGCTGGCGGGCTTCGCGGGCGCCACCGCCGACGCCTTCACCCTCTTCGAACGCTTCGAGGCCAAGCTGGAAAAGCACCAGGGCCAGCTGGTCCGCGCCGCGATCGAGCTGACCAAGGACTGGCGCACCGACCGAGTCCTGCGCCGCCTGGAGGCGATGCTGGCGGTGGCCGACCGCACCGCTTCGCTGATCATCACCGGCAACGGCGACGTGCTGGAGCCCGAGCAGGGCATCGTGGCGATCGGGTCGGGCGGCGCCTATGCCCACTCGGCCGCCAAGGCGCTGCTGGAGCATACCGACCTGGCGCCGCGCGACATCGTCAAGAAGTCGCTGGAGATCGCGGGCGAGCTGTGCATCTACACCAACATGCACCACACGCTGGAAACCCTCGATTGAGACGGTGCGATAAGTGGCTGTAGCCGGCGCCGTGCGCCGGCCGTCAGCTATCGATTGAATAGCAACCCAATTTTCAGCACGCCATGTCCTCCATGACCCCCCAGGAGATCGTCTCCGAACTCGACCACCACATCGTCGGCCAGCAGCAGGCCAAGCGCGCCGTCGCGATCGCCCTGCGCAACCGCTGGCGGCGCCAGCAGGTCGAGGGCAAGCTGCGCCACGAGATCACGCCGAAGAACATCCTGATGATCGGCCCGACCGGCGTCGGCAAGACCGAGATCGCCCGCCGCCTGGCCCGGCTGGCCGATGCGCCATTCATCAAGGTGGAGGCCACCAAGTTCACCGAGGTGGGCTATGTCGGCAAGGATGTGGACGCGATCATCCGCGACCTGGTCGAGGTGGCGGTCAAGCAGACCCGCGAATCCGAGATGAAGAAGCACCGCGCCCGCGCCGAGGACGCCGCCGAGCACCGCATCCTCGACGTGCTGATCCCGCCGGCCCGGCCCACCGGCGCGCCCGACGCGGCGGCCGTGCCGGCACTGGCCGGGCCCGAGAGCGGTGCCCGCCAGGCCTTCCGCAAGAAGCTGCGCGAGGGCCAGCTCGACGACAAGGAGATCGAGATCGACCTGGCGGAGCCCGCCAAGGCGCTGGAGGTGAGCGGCCCGGCCGGCATGGAGGAGATGACCGAGCAACTGCGCGGCATGTTCAGCCAGATGGGGGCCGTCAAGCGCAAGACCCGCAAGCTGCGGATCGACGAGGCGATGAAGCTGCTGGTCGAGGAAGAAGCCGGCAAGCTGGTCAACGAGGAAGACAGCCGCACCCGGGCGCTGGCCAATGCCGAGCAGAACGGCATCGTCTTCATCGACGAGATCGACAAGGTCACCTCGCGCGGCGAAGGCGGTGGCAGCAACGCCGACATCTCGCGCCAGGGCGTGCAGCGCGACCTGCTGCCGCTGGTCGAGGGCACCACCGTCTCGACCAAGTACGGCATGGTCAAGACCGACCACATCCTCTTCATCGCCTCCGGCGCTTTCCACCTGAGCAAGCCGAGCGACCTGATCCCCGAGTTGCAGGGCCGGTTCCCGATCCGGGTCGAGCTGCAGTCGCTGTCGGTCCAGGATTTCGAGGCGATCCTCACCCAGACGCATGCGTCGCTGGTCAAGCAGTACCAGGCGCTGCTGGCGACAGAAGGCGTCACGGTCGAGTTCACCCCCGAGGGCATCACCCGGCTGGCGCGCATCGCCCACGACGTGAACGAAAGCACCGAAAACATCGGCGCCCGGCGCCTGTCGACGGTGATGGAGCGGCTGCTCGACGAGGTGAGCTTCGACGCCACCGGCATGTCGGGCCAGACGGTGACGGTCGATGTGGCGTATGTCGACAAGCGCCTGGGCGAGCTGAGCAAGGACGAGGACCTGTCCCGCTACATCCTCTGAGCGGTCGAAGCGCCGCAGGGCGCCCCGCAGGGCGTCTTTTCGGAGCTCCGACATGCGCAGACCGGCCGGCCGCGGGGCGTGCGAACGCCGGTGCGGCCTGTCCGCTTTAGGCCGCTGTACCTTGTGGCAGCGTAGGACAGCGTGAAGCGCCGGTGCAGGCGGGGTGCGCACCGCGCTGTCCGGGTTTCCGTAGCTTTGTTACACCTCCGGACCCGCGTTGCACAAACGGGCTAGGTGTGAGGAAGCACTTTGACAGGCCCTCCTAAGTGCTTAATCCAGAAGGTTTTTCCTTCAAGGCGGGCATTCGCAAGTCCTTGTAAGTTGTTGATTTCATTGTGGAAGTTGGGCAGCCGGCATTTGAGCCGGCTTCGTTTCCTGCTACAGTGCAAAAAAGTGCAATTAAGTGGTGAAAAGTGGCTTCGCGCCCGCTTTTCCCGGCACGCCAAGCGAATCCAAACCCGGGGGTCTTCCAGTCGTGTTCCAAGGAGCGTCATCGCTGAGTCTCGATGCGAAGGGGCGGCTGTCCGTCCCTACGCGGCATCGTGACGTCCTGGCGGCGACGGCGGCGGGCCAGCTGACGATCACCCGGCACCCCGACGGTTGCCTGATGGTCTTCCCGCGCCCCGAGTGGGAGAAGTTCCGGGAGCGCATCGCCCAGCTGCCGATGTCGGCCCAGTGGTGGAAGCGCATCTTCCTCGGCAACGCGATGGACGTGGACATGGACGCCACCGGCCGGGTGCTGGTCTCGCCCGAGCTGCGCCAGGCGGCCGGCATCGCCAAGGACACGGTCCTGCTCGGCATGGGCAGCCATTTCGAGCTGTGGGACAAGGCCACCTATGAGGCCCAGGAAGCCGAAGCGCTGCAGGGCCAGATGCCCGAAGCGTTCAAGGACTTCTCCTTTTAGAGCCCGCCGGTGTCGATCGACGTGCCCCACCACCACACCACCGTCCTCCTGCAGGAAGCGGTGGACGCGCTCGTCGTCTCGGAGGGCGGTGCCTATATCGACGCCACCTTCGGCCGCGGCGGCCATTCGCGGCTGATCCTCTCGCGCCTGTCGGCCGAGGGCCGGCTGCTGGCCTTCGACAAGGACCCGGAGGCGATCGCGGACGCCGCCCGCATCGAGGACCCGCGTTTCTCGATCCGCCACGAGGGTTTCCGCCATCTCGGGGCGCTACCGCCGGCCAGCGCCGACGGCCTGCTGATGGACATCGGTGTCAGCTCTCCCCAGATCGACAACCCCGTACGGGGTTTTTCTTTTCGTTTCGACGGCCCGCTCGACATGCGCATGGACCCCACGCGCGGCGAGAGCGTGGCCGACTGGCTGGCCACGGCCGAGATCCCACAAATGGCGGAGGTGATTCGTGACTATGGCGAAGAACGGTTTGCTCTACCGATTGCAAAGGCGATTGCAGCTCGCCGACAGGAACGGGGCCCAATTTCAACCACCACCGAGCTGGCCGAGCTCGTGGCTGGTACGGTCAAAACCCGCGAGCAGGGCCAGAACCCTGCAACGCGCACATTTCAGGCTCTTCGGATTTTCATCAATGCCGAGCTTGAAGAGCTGCAACAGGCGCTAGAGGCCAGCCTGTCGGTGCTGCGCCCGGGCGGCCGGCTGGCGGTGATCAGCTTCCATTCGCTCGAAGACCGCATCGTCAAGACCTTCATCGCCCAGCATTCGAAAGAGGTGTACGACCGCCGCGCACCCTTCGCCGCGCCGCAGCCGATGCACCTCAAGGCGCTGGGCCGGTTCCGCGCCTCGCCCGAAGAGGTGGCCGCCAATCCGCGGTCGCGCAGCGCGATGCTGCGGGTGGCCGAGCGTACCGAGGTGCCGCTGTGAGCGGGTCTGCGCCATGACGCGGCTGTCCGTCGTGCTCCTGATGGCCGTGCTGGCCAGTGCGCTCTACCTGGTGCACACCCAGTACGAGTCGCGCCGCCTGTTCACCGAGCTGGAGCGAGTGCGGGCCGAGGCGGTGCGCCTCGACGTCGAGCGCGACCGGCTGCAGGTCGACAAGCGCGCCCAGGCCACGCCGCTGCGGGTGGAAAAGCTCGCCCGCGACCAGCTCAAGATGCAGGCCGCCACGCCGGCGATCACCCAGTACGTCGGCTACCCGGTGCTGCCGCCGACCCGCACCGCCACGCCGCCCGCCGGCTCGCCCGCCGCCGCCGCGGCAGCGGCCGCTGCCAAGAAGGCCACGCGATGAGCCGCAGCCGCAGCGTCCAGTACACCTCCAGCCCCTTGCTCGCCAGCAAGACGCCGGTCTGGCGCAGCAAGTTCATCGTGGCCGCGATCGCGCTGGGCTTCGTGGGCCTGGCGGCGCGGGCGGTGTACGTGCAGGTGATCGGCAACGATTTCTTCCAGCGCCAGGGCGAGGTGCGCTTCGCCCGCACGCTGGAGCTGCCCGCCAACCGCGGCCGCATCCTGGACCGCAACGGCCTGCTGCTGGCCTCGAGCGTCATCGCGCCCAGCATCTGGGCGATTCCGGAGGACGTCGACCGGCAGGACCCCGAGGTGGTCGCCAAGCTGCGCCAGATGGCCAAGCTGCTCGACATGACACCCGCCGCGCTCGACAAGAAGCTGGCCGACGAGGACAAGAGTTTCGTCTGGATCCAGCGCCAGGTCGACGAGCCGATCGTCAAGCAGATCGCCGCGCTCGACATCAAGGGCATCTACCAGCGCAAGGAATACAAGCGCCAGTACCCCGAGGGCGAATCGGCGGCGCACATCGTCGGCTTCACCAACGTGGAAGACCGCGGCCAGGAAGGCATCGAGCTGGCCTTCAACGAGGCCCTCGGCGGCAAGGCCGGCTCGCGCCGGGTGATCAAGGACCGCCTGGGCCGCGCCGTCGAGGGCGTGGGCGAGACGGTGCCGCCGCTCGACGGCAAGGACATCCAGCTCTCGATCGACAGCAAGGTGCAGTTCTTCGCCTACCAGAAGCTGCGCGACCAGGTGATCGCCCAGAAGGCCAAGGCCGGCAGCGTGGTGGTGCTCGACACCGTCACCGGCGAGATCCTGGCCCTGGCCAACTACCCGAGCTACGTGCCCGACAAGCGCCAGAACCTCACCGGCGAGCAGCTGCGCAACCGCGCGCTCACCGACACCTTCGAGCCCGGCTCCACCATGAAGCCGATCACCATCGGCACCGCGCTGGAGCTGGGCCGCGTCAAGCCCAGCACGATGATCGACACCTCGCCGGGCCGCATCACCATCACCGGCTCGACGATCACCGACACCCACAACTATGGGCTTCAGACGGTCGAGGGCGTGATCCAGAAATCGAGCAACGTCGGCGCCACCAAGGTGTCGCAGAAGATGACGGCGCACGAGATGTGGGACAGCTTCTCGGCGCTGGGCTTCGGCCAGAAGCCGCAGATCTCGTTCCCCGGCACGGTGACCGGGCGCTTGCGCCCGTGGAAGACCTGGAAGCCGATCGAGCAGGCGACGATGTCGTACGGCTACGGCCTGTCGGCCAGCCTGTTCCAGATGGCGCGCTCCTACACCGCCTTCGCGCACGACGGCCAGATCATCCCGGCCACCATCCTCAAGTCGGACGCGCCGGCGGTCGGCACCCAGGTCTTCTCGCCGCAGAA
Source organism: Sphingomonas sp. NCPPB 2930 (assembly GCA_042867185.1). Classification (GTDB taxonomy): domain Bacteria; phylum Pseudomonadota; class Gammaproteobacteria; order Burkholderiales; family Burkholderiaceae_C; genus Xylophilus. The sequence goes on from JBHZQV010000015.1 coordinate 16,653, forward strand.
CGCGGCCGCGGTGCGCCACATGCTGTGGCTGGCCGCCGGCCCCGGCGGCACCGGCCAGAAGGCGCAGACGGTGGGCTATTCGATCGGCGGCAAGTCGGGCACCGCCCGCAAGCAGGCCGGCAAGGGCTACGCCGCCGGCAAGTACCGCTCGTGGTTCACCGGCATGGCGCCGATCGAGAAGCCGCGGATCATCGTCGCGGTGATGATCGACGAGCCCAACGCCGGCTCCTACTACGGCGGCACCGTGGCCGGCCCGGTCTTCGGCGAAGTGGTGCAGCAGACGCTGCGCATGATGGGCGTGCAGCCCGACATGGCGGTCAAGCCGCAGATCGTCGCGACCGAAGTCGAGGAGTCGTTCTGATGTCCGCCGCCACCGCGATGCCCGTATTCACCACCGTGCCGCAGGCGATGGCGTGGCTGCGCGCCCACGTCCGCGGCGGCCTGCAGGTCGACAGCCGCAAGGTCGGCGCCGGCGACGGTTTCATCGCCTGGCCCGGCGCCGCCAGCGACGGCCGGGCGCATGTGCGGGCCGCCGTCGCCCAGGGCGCGGCCGCCTGCCTGGTCGAACACGAAGGCATCGCCGCATTCGACTTCGACGGCGCCGGCCCGGTGGCGGCGTTCGCCGGCCTCAAGGCCGCGACCGGGCCGCTGGCCGCCGAGTGGTTCGGCGCGCCCTCGGCCGCGCTCGACGTGCTGGCGGTCACCGGCACCAACGGCAAGACGACCACCGCCTGGTGGCTGGCGCAGGCGCTATCGAAAGTAGAGCGCGGGGCCGGCACCGGATGCGGGCTGATCGGCACCTTGGGCATCGGAATCCCGCCGCGCGTGGTGAGCAGCGGCCTGACGACGCCCGACCCGGTGCTGCTGCAGCGCGAGTTCCGCCGCTTCGCCGATGCCGGCATGGGCGCCTGCGCGATCGAGGCATCGTCCATCGGCATCGCCGAACGGCGGCTCGACGGCACCCGGATCCGGGTGGCGGTGTTCACCAACTTTACCCAGGACCACCTCGACTACCACGGCACGATGGAGGCGTACTGGCAGGCCAAGGCCGGCCTCTTCGTCTGGCCGGGCCTGCAGGCGGCGGTTGTCAACATCGACGACGCGGCCGGCGCCGAGCTGGCCCGCACCGTGGCCGCGGGGGCGGTCGACCTCTGGACCGTGTCCCTGCAGGGCGCCGCGCGCCTGACCGCCGAGGACATCGGCTACGACGCGGGCGGCCACCTGCGCTGCACCGTGGTCGAGGGCGCCGACCGGCACCCGCTGGCCGCGCCGGTGATCGGCCGCTTCAACCTCTACAACCTGCTGGGCGTGCTGGGCACGCTGCGGGCGCTGGGCGTGCCGCTGGCCGCCGCCGTGGCCGCCTGCGCGGATCTGACGCCGGTGCCGGGCCGGATGGAGCGCATCGCCCGGGCCGGCGCGCCGCTGGTGGCGGTGGACTACGCCCACACGCCCGACGCGCTGGAGAAGGCCCTGCAGGCGCTGCGGCCCCTGGCGGCCGAGCGGGGCGGGGCGCTGGTCTGCGTCTTCGGCTGCGGCGGCGGGCGCGATCCGTTCAAGCGGCCCCGCATGGCCGCCGCCGCCGCGCTGCAGGCCGACCGCGTCTGGATCACCAGCGACAACCCGCGCCACGAATCGCCCGCGACGATCATCGCGCAGACCGCCGCCGGCATGCCCTTCGGCACCCGCGCCGAGACCGAGGCCGACCGTGCCCTCGCGATCCGCCGCGCGGTGGCCGAGGCCGGCCCGCACGACGTGGTGCTGGTGGCCGGCAAGGGCCACGAGGACTACCAGGACATCGCCGGCGCGCGGCTGCCGTTCTCCGACCGCGAGCAGGTCGAGGACGCACTCGACCGCCGCGCCGCACACGAGGCCCGCGCATGACGCCGTACGACACGACCACCGCCGCCACGCCGATGCAGCTGACGCTGGCGCAGGCCCACGCCTGGACCGGCGGCCACCGCCTGGTCGGCGACGGCACGCTGCCGATCGCGCGGGTGCACACCGACACCCGCAGCCTGCAGCCGGGCGACCTCTTCGTCGCGCTGCGGGGCGAGAATTTCGATGCCAACGATTTCCTGGCCGAGGCCCGCGCCGCCGGAGCGCAGGCGGCCATCGCCCACGGCGGCCTGGCCGCGGCCGGCCTGCAGGGCGTCGAGGTGCCCGACACCCGCGCCGCGCTGGCCGCGCTGGCCGCCGGCTGGCGCATGCAGTACCGGCTGCCGCTGATCGCGGTGACCGGCAGCAACGGCAAGACCACCGTCACCCAGATGGTCGCGTCGATCCTGCGCGCGGCGCACGCCGAGGCCGCCTTCGCCACCCAGGGCAACCTGAACAACGACGTCGGGGTGCCGCTGACGCTGCTGCGGCTGCGGCCCCACCACCGGGCCGGCGTGGTCGAGCTGGGCATGAACCACCCCGGCGAGATCGCGGTGCTGGCCCACATGGCCCGGCCCACCGTCGCCCTGGTCAACAACGCCCAGCGCGAACACCAGGAATTCATGCACACCGTCGAGGCGGTGGCGCACGAGAACGGCGTGGTGCTGTCCGCGCTGCCCGACGACGGCGTGGCCGTCTTTCCGGCGGGCGACACCTTCACCCCGCTCTGGCGCACCCTGGCCGGCGCCCGCCGCTGCCTCACTTTCACCGATGCGGCCGCCGACGCGGTGCCCGACGCCGACCTGCGGCTGGCCGATGCCCAATGGCAGGGCGACGCCTGGCGGGTCCGCGCCGACACGCCGGCCGGCTCGCTCGGCTTTCCCCTGGCCGTCGCCGGCCGCCACAACCTGCGCAACGCGCTGGCCGCCGCCGCCTGCGCGCTGGCCGCTGGCGTGCGGCTGCCGGCCATCGCCACCGGACTGGCCGCGTTCCGCCCGGTCAAGGGCCGCTCGCGCGCCGCGCAACTGGCGGTGCAGGGCCGTGCGATCACCCTGGTCGACGACAGCTACAACGCCAACCCGGATTCGGTGCGCGCCGCGATCGACGTGCTGGCCGCGCTGCCCGGCCCGCGCCTGCTGGTGCTGGGCGACATGGGCGAGGTGGGCACGCAGGGCCCGGCGTTCCATGCCGAGGCCGGCGCTTATGCGCGCGAGCGCGGCATCGAGCGGCTCTTCGCCTTCGGCGCCCAGTCCACCGCCGCCGTGGCCCGCTTCGCGCAGGCGGGCGGCGACGGCCGCCATTTCGCCGACTACGCCGCGCTCGAAGCCACCGTGCTGCTCGCCTCCCGCGAGGCCGCCAGCATCCTGGTCAAGGGCTCCCGCTCGATGCAGATGGAGCGGGTGGTCCAGGCGCTCGAACGCCTCGCGGCCGGTGCCGACGGTTTCGCCGGCGCCGCTTTTCAAGAACCATCCCCCTACGAGGCGACCCGCCATGCCGTTCCCTGAACCCGCCCGCCGGGCCGCCCCCACCGGAGCCGCCGCATGCTGCTGAGCCTGGCGCAGTGGCTGCAGACGATCTCGCCCGACTTCGGTTGGGCGCGCGTCTTCCAGTACCTCACCTTCCGCGCCGTGATGGCCGCGATGACCGCGCTGCTGCTGAGCCTGGCGGCCGGACCGTTCGTGATCCGCCGGCTCACCGCGCTCAAGATCGGCCAGCCGGTGCGCGGCTACGGCATGGAGACGCATCTCTCCAAAAGCGGCACACCCACCATGGGCGGCGTGCTGATCCTGCTGGCGATCGCCATCTCGACCGTGCTCTGGGCCGACCTGGCCAACCGCTTCGTCTGGATCGTGCTGCTGGTGACGCTGGGCTTCGGCGCCATCGGCTGGGTGGACGACTGGCGCAAGGTGGTGCGCAAGGACCCCGAGGGCATGCGCTCGCGCGAAAAATACATGTGGCAGTCGCTGATCGGCCTGGTCGCGGCGCTGTATCTGGTGTTCAGCATCTCCGAGAGCTCCAACTGGCGGGTGATCGAGCTCTTCGGCACCTGGGTGCGCTCGGGCTTCGACGTCGACCTGCCGCCCAAGGCCGGGCTGCTGCTGCCCTTCTTCAAGGAGGTGTCGTATCCGCTGGGCGTGTTCGGCTTCGTGATCATGACCTACCTGGTCATCGTCGGATCGAGCAACGCGGTCAACCTCACCGACGGCCTCGACGGCCTGGCGATCATGCCGGTGGTGATGGTGGGATCGGCCCTGGGCATCTTCGCCTACATCACCGGCAACGCCACCTTCTCGCGCTACCTGCTGTTCCCGCACATCCCCGGCTCGGGCGAGCTGCTGATCTTCTGCGCGGCCATGGCCGGCGCGGGCCTGGCCTTCCTGTGGTTCAACGCGCATCCGGCCCAGGTCTTCATGGGCGACGTGGGCGCGCTGGCGCTCGGCGCCGCGCTGGGCACCATCGCGGTCATCGTGCGCCAGGAGATCGTGCTGTCGATCATGGGCGGCATCTTCGTGGTCGAGGCGCTGTCGGTGATGGCCCAGGTGCTGTACTTCAAGTACACCCGCAAGCGCTACGGCGAAGGCCGCCGGCTGCTGAAGATGGCGCCGCTGCACCACCACTTCGAGAAAAGCGGCTGGAAAGAGACCCAGGTCGTCGTGCGCTTCTGGATCGTGACGATGCTGCTGTGCCTCGTCGGTCTCTCCACGCTGAAGCTCCGGTAAGCGCATGCGCCATCTGCAAGACCTCCCCGTACTGGTCCTGGGCCTCGGCGCCTCGGGCCTGGCCATGGCGCGCTGGTGCGCGCGCCACGGCGCACGGGTGACCGTGGCCGACACCCGCGAGGCGCCGCCGCAGCTGGACGCGCTGCGCCAGGACGTGCCCGATGCGGCCTTCGTCGCCGGCCCGCTGAGCGCGGCGCTGGTCGAGGGCGCCCCGGTGCGCGCGGTGTACCGCTCGCCCGGCCTGCCGCCATCGGCGACGGCCGAGGTGCTGGACGCCGCACGGGCGCTGGGCCTGCCGGTGGGCGGCGAGCTGGACCTGTTCGCCCGCGCGCTGGCCGATCTGCGCGACCAGACGGTGGACGCGGCCGACGACGCCGCTGCGCAGGACGCCATCGACGGCGGGACGCGAGGGGAAGCCGCGGACGCGGGGTGCGCAGATGCCCCGGCCGCCGATTCCGCGCCCGATGCGTCTTCCACCGCCGATGCAGACGCATACGCCGATGCCGATGCCGATGCCGATGCCGATGCGGCCATCGATGCCGACACGGCAGCGCCCGCCGACGTTCCCGCTGCTGCTTCCGACACGCCGGTCGCCGCCGACACCGACGGCACGGCCACCGCCGTCGCCGCCATCCCCGACACCGACGACGCGCCGCACTTCGCCGACGCGGTCCCGATCGAGCCGCCCGCGGTGCTCGCCGGCTACCGCCCCGCGGTGCTGGCGGTCACCGGCACCAACGGCAAGACGACCGTCACCGCGCTCACCGGCCTGCTGGTCGAGCGCGCCGGCAAGACGGTGGCGGTGGCCGGCAACATCGGCCCCACCCTGCTCGACACCCTGTCCGCGCACCTCGACGCCGACACGCTGCCCGAGGTCTGGGTGCTGGAGCTCTCCAGCTTCCAGCTCGATGGCGTGCAGGGCTTCGAGCCGACCGCCGCCACGGTGCTCAACATCTCGCAGGACCACCTGGACTGGCACGGCAGCCTCGACGCCTACGCCGCGGCCAAGGCCCGCGTCTTCGGCAGCCGCGCGCTGATGCTGCTCAACCGCGACGACCCGCGGGTGATGGCGATGCTGGATGGCGCGGCGCAGCCGGCGCCCGCCGCGGTGTCCGATGCGGCCGCCGCCGTCGCGCCCGCGCGGCGCACCCCTTTCAAGCCCAAGCAACCGAAGCCGGTCGCGCGCACCTGGTTCAGCTTCGGCGCCGATGCGCCGCAGCGCGCCGGCGACTATGGCATCGACCTGGTCAACGGCATGGCCTGGCTCAGCCGCGCGCTGGAGGCCGACGAGACCCGCAAGTCCCGCCGGGCCGCCGCCGCCGAAGACCTGCACCTGCAGCGGCTGATGCCGGCCGACGCGCTGCGCATCCGCGGCCGGCACAACGCGGTCAACGCCCTGGCCGCGCTGGCGCTGGCCCAGGCCGCGGGCTGCGCGCTGGCGCCGATGCTCTACGGCCTGCGCGAGTACCGTGGCGAGCCGCACCGCGTCGCGCCGGTCGCGGTGGTCGAGGGCGTGGAGTATTTCGACGACAGCAAGGGCACCAACGTGGGCGCCACCGTCGCCGCGCTGCAGGGCCTGGGTGCCGAGCGGCGCATCGTCGTGATCCTGGGCGGCGACGGCAAGGGCCAGGATTTCGTGCCGCTGGCGGCACCGGTGGCGGCGCACGCCCGCGCCGTGGTGCTGATCGGCCGCGACGCCGGCGCCATCCGCACGGCACTGGCCGATGCCGGCGTGCCGCTGGCCTCGGCCGACACCTTGCCCGACGCGGTGCAGGCCGCGCGCGGCCTGGCCCGGGCCGGCGATGCGGTGCTGCTCTCGCCCGCCTGCGCCAGCTTCGACATGTTCACCGGCTACGAGCACCGCGCCCGCGTCTTCTGCGAGGCGGTGGAAGCGCTGGCCGAAGACGCGCTGGCGGGCGGCCCGGACAACGACGCGCATGCCGCCGCGCCCACCACCGAGGGTTCTTCTTCATGAGCGCCGATACCGCAACCCCGGGCCTCGGCGCCCGCATGTCCGGCTGGTTCGGCGGCCTGTCGCAGGCGGCGGGCGAAGTGCTGCCGGTGCGCATCGGCTCGCGCGAATTCGCCCGCACCCAGTCGGCACCGGCGCGGCTGCTGGGCTTCGACCAGGCGCTGCTGTGGGTCACCGCGGCGCTGCTGGTCTGGGGCCTGGTGATGGTGTACTCGGCCTCGATCGCGATGCCCGACAACCCGCGCTTCGGCCGCATGGGCTACAGCCAGACCTACTTCCTGATCCGCCACGTGATGGCGCTGGTGCTGGCCTTCGCCGCGGCGGTGCTGGCCTTCCAGGTGCCGGTGCGCACCTGGGAGAAGGCGGCGCCCTGGCTCTTCGTCGCCTCGATCGTGCTGCTGATGCTGGTGCTGGTGCCGCACGTGGGCCGCAGCGTCAACGGCGCGCGCCGCTGGCTGCCGATGGGCGTGATGAACTTCCAGCCGTCCGAGCTCGCCAAGCTGGCGATCGTGCTGTATGCGGCCGACTACATGGTGCGCCGCATGGAGGTGAAGGAGCGCTTTTTCCGCGCGGTGCTGCCGATGGCGCTGGCGGTGGCCATCGTCGGCGCGCTGCTGCTGGCCGAGCCCGACATGGGCGCCTTCATGGTGATCGCGGTGATCGCCATGGGCATCCTGTTCCTGGGCGGCGTGAACGCCCGCATGTTCTTCATGATCGCCACGGTGATCGTGTTCGCCTTCGGCACGATGGTGATGTCGAGCCCGTGGCGGCGCGAGCGGATCTTCGCCTACCTCGACCCGTGGAGCGAGCAGCACGCCCTCGGCAAGGGCTACCAGCTCTCGCACTCGCTGATCGCCATCGGCCGCGGCGAGATCTTCGGCGTGGGCCTGGGCGGCAGCGTCGAGAAGCTGCACTGGCTGCCCGAGGCGCACACCGATTTCCTGCTGGCGGTGATCGGCGAGGAATGCGGCCTGGTCGGCGTGGGCATCCTGATCGTGCTGTTCCTCTGGCTGACCCGCCGCATCATGCACATCGGCCGCCAGGCCATCGCGCTCGACCGGGTCTTCGCCGGGCTGGTGGCGCAGGGCATCGGCATGTGGGTCGGTTTCCAGTCGTTCATCAACATGGGCGTGAACCTGGGCGCGCTGCCCACCAAGGGCCTCACCCTGCCGTTCATGAGCTACGGCGGCTCGGCGATCCTGATGAACCTGGTGGCGGTGGCCATCGTGCTGCGGATCGATTACGAAAATCGCGTGCTCATGAGAGGCGGCCGGGTATGAGCGGAAAGACCGCACTCGTCATGGCCGGCGGCACCGGCGGCCACATCTTCCCCGGCCTGGCCGTCGCCGAGGCGCTGCGCGCGGCCGGCTGGCAGGTGCACTGGATCGGCGCGCCGGGCAGCATGGAGAGCCGGCTGGTGCCGCCGCGCGGCTTCGCCTTCGAGCGGATCGCGTTCTCGGGCGTGCGCGGCAAGGGCCCGCTCACGCTGGCGCTGCTGCCGGTGCGGCTGCTGCGCGCCTTCTGGCAGAGCGTGCAGGTGCTGCGCCGGGTGCGGCCGCAGGTGGTGCTGGGCTTCGGCGGCTACATCACCTTTCCCGCCGGCCTGATGGCGGTGCTGCTGGGCCGTCCGCTGGTGCTGCACGAGCAGAATGCGGTCGCGGGCCTGGTCAACAAGGTGCTGGCCCAGGTGTCGGACCGCAGCTTCACCGCGTTCCCCGAGGTGCTGAAGATCGCCGAGTGGATCGGCAATCCGCTGCGCCCCGCGTTCCTCGTCCAGCCGGTGCCGGCCGCGCGCTTCGCCGGCCGCAGCGGCCCGCTGCGGCTGCTGGTGGTCGGCGGCAGCCTGGGCGCCAAGGCGCTCAACGACACGGTGCCGCAGGCGCTGGCGCTGATCCCCGCGGCCGAGCGCCCGGTGGTGGTGCACCAGAGCGGCGAGAAACAGATCGACGCCCTGCGCGCCGCCTATGCGCAGGCAGGCGTCGAGGCGACGCTCACCCCCTTCATCGACGACACCGCGCAGGCCTTCGCCGATGCCGACGTGGTCGTCTGCCGCGCCGGCGCCAGCACCGTGACCGAGATCGCGGCCGTCGGTGCCGCGGCCGTCTTCGTGCCGTTCCCCTCGGCGGTGGACGACCACCAGACGACCAATGCCCGCTTCCTGTCGGATGCCGGCGCCGCGTGGCTGCTGCCGCAGCCGCAGCTCGGCGCCGCAAGCCTGGCGCAGCTGCTGCAGTCGCTGACCCGCAGCGAATTGCAGGCCCGCGCCGACAAAGCCCTGGCGCTGCGCAGGACAGGCGCGGTCGAGACGGTGGTCGCCGCCTGCGAGGAGCTGGTGGCATGAGCGCCCGGAATATGAATAAAAAGTGCCTCCAGCCGGCGCTGCGCGCCGACGGCATGCTACAAAAAAAGGAGCGTGCCGCATGAAGCATGCGATTCGCCACATCCATTTCGTGGGCCTCGGCGGTGCCGGCATGAGCGGCATCGCCGAAGTGCTGTTCAACCTGGGCTACGCCATCTCCGGCTCGGACCTGAGCGACAGCCCCACGCTGCACCGGCTGAAGGCGCTCGGCATCCGCACCTGCATCGGCCATGCGGCCGCGCACATCGACGGCGCCGACGCGGTCGTCACCTCGACCGCGGTGCAGGCCGACAACCCCGAGGTGCTGGCCGCCCGAGACAAACGCATCCCGGTGGTGCCGCGCGCCCTGATGCTGGCCGAGCTGATGCGCCTGAAGCAGGGCATCGCCATCGCCGGCACCCACGGCAAGACGACCACCACCAGCCTGGTCACCAGCGTGCTGGCCGAGGCCGGGCTGGACCCGACCTTCGTCATCGGCGGCCGGCTCAACAGCGCCGGCGCCAACGCCAAGCTGGGCAGCGGCGACTACATCGTGGTCGAGGCCGACGAGTCGGACGCCTCCTTCCTCAACCTGCTGCCGGTGATGGCGGTCGTCACCAACATCGACGCCGACCACATGGAGACCTACGGCCACGACTTTTCGCGGCTGAAGGGCGCCTTCGTCGATTTCCTGCACCGCATGCCTTTCTACGGCACGGCGGTGCTGTGCATCGACAACCCGGCGGTGCGCGAGATCCTGCCGCAGGTCACCTGCCCGGTCACCAGCTACGGCTTCTCGGAAGACGCCCAGGTGCGGGCGCTGAACGTGCGGGCCGTGGCCGGCAAGATGCACTTCACCGTGCAGCGCCGCAACGGCGTGGTGCTGCCCGACCTGGAGGTGGTGCTGAACCTGGCCGGAGAGCACAACGTGCTCAACGCGCTGTCGGCCATCGCCATCGCGGTGGAACTGAACATTCCCGATGCGGCGGTGGTCGCCGCATTGGCCCACTTCAAGGGCGTCGGCCGCCGGTTCCAGCCCTACGGCGACTGGCCGGTGGATGCGGCGCACGGCGGCGGCCGCTTCACCGTGATCGACGACTACGGCCACCACCCGGTCGAGATGGCCGCCACGCTGGCCGCGGCGCGCGGCGCGTTCCCGGGCCGCCGGCTGGTGCTGGCCTTCCAGCCGCACCGCTACAGCCGCACCCGCGACTGCTTCGACGACTTCGTGCAGGTGATCGGCCAGTTCGCCGACGCGGTGCTGCTGACCGAGGTCTACGCCGCCGGCGAGGCGCCGATCGTCGCGGCCGACAGCCGTTCGCTCGCCCGCGCGCTGCGGGTGGCCGGCAAGGTCGAGCCGCTCTTCGTGGCCGACGTGGCCGACCTGCCGCAGGCGATCCGCGACAACGCGCGCGGCGGCGACGTGGTGCTCTGCATGGGCGCCGGATCGATCGGCGCCGTACCCGGCAGGCTGGTCGATCTGCTACAGGAAACAGAGCAGCTGGCCGTGGAAGGACAAGGGCGTTGAGCACATTCGATTCACATTTCGCACCCGACGTGGCGGCGTTCGGCAAGGTGGCGGTCCTGATGGGCGGTGCCTCGGCCGAGCGCGAGGTGTCGCTGATGTCGGGCACCGGCGTGCTGGCGGCGCTGCGCTCGCGCGGCGTCGATGCGCACGCGTTCGACCCGACCGAGCGCGACCTGTCGGCGCTGAAGGCCGAGGGCTTCGCCCGCTGCTTCGTCACGCTGCACGGCCGCTTCGGCGAAGACGGCACGGTGCAGGGCGCGCTGGAACTGCTGGGCATTCCCTATACCGGCCCCGGCGTGATGGCGTCCGCCATCGCGATGGACAAGGTCATGACCAAGCGGGTGTGGACGGCCGAGTCGCTGCCCACGCCGCGCTACGTGCGCCTGGCGCCCGACCAGCAGCAGGCCGCCCAGGTCGCCGCCGTGCCCGGCGTGCTGGGCCTGCCGCTGATCGTCAAGCCGCCGCGCGAGGGCTCGTCCATCGGCGTGACCAAGGTCGGCACCGCGGCCGAGATGCAGGCGGCGGTGACGCTGTCGGCCCGCTACGACCCCGACGTGCTCTGCGAGGCGTTCATCGACGGCGAAGAGCTCACCTGCCCGGTACTCGGTACCGGACAGGACGCCCGGGCGCTGCCGGTGATCCGCATCCGCGCGCCCGAAGGCGCCTACGACTACCAGAACAAGTACTTCACCGACGACGTGCAGTACCAGTGCCCGAGCGGCCTGCCCGCGGCCGAAGAGGAAGAGATCCAGCGCATCGTTCTGGCCGCCTACCGCACGCTGGGCTGCCGCGGCTGGGGCCGGGCCGACCTGATGGTCCGCGCAAGCGACCGCAAGCCCTTCCTGCTGGAGATGAACACCTCGCCCGGCATGACCTCGCATTCGCTGGTGCCGATGTCGGCCCGCGCCGCCGGCATCGGCTACGAAGAGCTGTGCCTGCGCATCCTCGCGACCGCGTCGCTCGACTACGCCGCCGCCGTGCGGCATTCGCACGCCGTGCAGGCCTGAGACATCCATGGCCGATACGCTGCCGCAACCCTTCGACGTCCGGCTGATGAACGTGACCGCCGCGGTCCTGTTCCTGGGCTGCGTCGCGCTGGTCGTGGCCGCCTGCGGCTGGTGGGTGGTGCGCAACCCGGCGTTCGCGCTCGGCAGCATCGTGATCGAGGGCGACCTGGCCCACAACAACGAGGCGACGCTGCGCACCCATGTCGCGCAGAAGCTCGAAGGCAACTTCTTCACCGTGGACATCGCCGGCACCCGCGCGGCCTTCGAGCAGGTGCCGTGGGTGCGCCGCGCGGCCGTGCGCCGCGAGTTCCCGAACCGGCTGCACGTGGTGCTGGAAGAGCATGTGCCGGTCGCCTTCTGGGGCCCCGACACCGGCTCGGCGATGGTCAACGACCACGGCGAGGTGTTCGACCCGAAGGTGGCCGACGCCGAGGACGACACGCTGCCCCGCCTGGGCGGCCCCGAGGGCCAGGCCCGCGAGGTGCTGGCGATGGAGCGCCGGCTGGCGCCGGTCGTCGCGCCGCTGGAGATGCCGCTGGAAGAGCTGCTGCTCTCCGGCCGCGGCAGCTGGCGCGCGACGCTGGACGGCGGCGCGGTGCTGGAGCTGGGCAGCGGCACGCCGGAAGAGCTGGAGGCGCGGCTCGGCCGCTTCGTGCGCACTTTGAAGGACGTGACCGCCAAGTACGGCCGCAAGTCCGACGCGCTCGAGGCCGCCGACCTGCGGCATGCCGACGGCTATGCGCTGCGGCTGCGCGGCGTGACCACCGTCAGCGCCGAAGTCGCGGCCCGGCCCAAGCCGGTGCCCCGGCCCAAGCCGGCAGCCCCGGCCGCGCCCCGGAAACCGGCCGCGCTCCAGAAGAACGACGCATAGCGCACAGCACAAGAATTACAGGATCACATATGGCAAAAGAGTACAAAGATCTGGTGGTGGGCCTCGACATCGGCACGGCCAAGGTGATGGTGGTCGTGGCCGAGGTGCAGCCGGGCGGCGACCTGAAGCTGGCCGGCCTGGGCGTGGCGCCGAGCCACGGCCTCAAGCGCGGCGTGGTCGTCAACATCGACGCGACGGTGCAGAGCATCCAGCAGGCGCTGAAAGAAGCCGAGCTGATGGCCGACTGCAAGATCACCCGCGTCTACACCGGCATCACCGGCAGCCATATCCGCGGCCTCAATTCCAGCGGCATGGTGGCGATCAAGGACAAGGAAGTCACCCCGGCCGATGTCGCCCGGGTGGTGGAGACCGCCAAGGCGATCAACATCTCGACCGACCAGCGGCTGCTGCTGGTCGAGCCGCAGGAGTTCGTGATCGACGGCCAGGACGTGCGCGAGCCGATCGGCATGAGCGGCATCCGGCTGGAAGCCAAGGTGCACATCGTCACCGGCGCCCAGAGCGCGGCCGAGAACATCATCAAGTGCGTGCGCCGCTGCGGCCTCGATGTCGACCAGCTGATGCTGAACCCGCTGGCCAGCAGCCAGGCGGTGCTGACCGACGACGAGCGCGAGCTGGGCGTGGCGGTGGTCGACATCGGCGCCGGCACCACCGACGTGGCGATCTTCACCGGGGGGGCGATCCGCCACACTGCGGTGATCCCGATCGCGGGCGACCTGATCACCAGCGACATCGCGATGGCGCTGCGCACGCCCACCAAGGACGCGGAAGACATCAAGGTCGAATCGGGCGTCGCCAAGCAACTGCTGGCCGACCCCGATGCGCAGGTGGAGGTGCCGGGCCTGGGCGACCGCGGCCCGCGCATGCTGAGCAAGCAGGCCCTGGCCGGCGTGATCGAGCCGCGCATCGAAGAGATCTTCTCGCTGGTGCAGCAGGTGATCCGCGAGTCGGGCTACGAGGAAATGCTCTCGTCCGGCATCGTGCTGACCGGCGGCAGCGCGGTCATGCCCGGCATGGTCGAACTGGGCGAGGACATCTTCCTGAAGCCGGTGCGCCGCGGCGTGCCCAAGTATTCGAGCGCCCTGGCCGACATGGTCAGCCAGCCGCGCGCCTCCACCGTGATGGGCCTGATGGAAGAGGCCCGGCTGGCGCGGCTGCGCGGCTTCAAGGTGGCGCAGAAGCACGGCTCGGTCAAGACCGCCTTCGGCCGCTTCAAAGACTTCATCGTGGGGAATTTTTAATGAACCCCCAGGCTGCGCGCTGCGCGTCTTCGCCAATCCCCTTGCAGGGGACGGCACCGGTGGCCCGGCGAAGCCGGCTCCACGGTGCCCCTGGTACGTCGCGCGCTTTCTGCTCCGCAGGAGCCTTTGCATGAGCTATGCCCGCAAGCCCTGGCTGGCACGTGGCAGCCCGCCGCCGTCCGAGCGGCGTTGGCGATGGCGGCGCTCCGGCCCGCCGGAGCCTGCCGCATGACCCGATTTCTTTCAGATTCCCTTCCATTCCCGCATCCGTCTGTACCAGTTTCAAGGAGATTTTCATGAGCATCGAAATGATCGAAGTAGAAGAATTCAACCAAGGCACCCAGATCAAGGTGATCGGCGTCGGTGGCGGCGGCGGCAACGCCGTCGAGCACATGATCGACCGCGCGGTGCAGGGCGTCGAATTCATCTGCGCCAACACCGATGCCCAGGCCCTGTCGCGCACCGCGTCGCACCGCACCATCCAGCTCGGCCACAGCGGCCTGGGCGCCGGCAGCAAGCCCGACAAGGGCAAGGAAGCGGCGGAAGCGGCGGTGGACGACATCCGCGCGGCGATCGACGGTGCCCACATGCTCTTCATCACCGCCGGCATGGGCGGCGGCACCGGCACCGGTGCGGCGCCCGTCATCGCGCGGATCGCCAAGGAAATGGGCATCCTGACGGTCGGCGTGGTCACCAAGCCGTTCGAGTTCGAAGGCGGCCGCCGCATGACCAATGCCGACGCCGGCCTGCTGGAGCTGGAAGCGAACGTCGATTCGCTGATCGTGGTGCTGAACGAAAAGCTGCTCGAGGTGCTGGGCGACGACGTGACGCAGGACGAGGCCTTCGCCCATGCCAACGACGTGCTGAAGAACGCGGTGGGCGGCATCGCCGAGATCATCAACGTGCCCGGCCATGTGAACGTCGACTTCGAAGACGTGCGCACCGTGATGGGCGAGCCCGGCAAGGCGATGATGGGCACGGCCGTGGCCGACGGCCCCGACCGCGCCCGCATCGCGGCCGAGCAGGCCGTCGCCTGCCCGCTGCTCGAAGGCATCGACCTGTCGGGCGCCAAGGGCGTGCTGGTGCTGATCACCGCCGCCAAGGGCAGCCTGAAGCTGTCGGAATCGAAGCTGGCGATGAACACCATCCGCGCCTATGCTTCGCCCGATGCGCATGTCATCTACGGCACCGCCTACGAAGACAGCCTGGGCGACCAGATCCGGGTGACCGTGGTGGCCACCGGCCTGTCGCGCGAAGGCCAGCAGCGCCGCACCGCGCCGCCGCTGCAGGTGCTGCGCACCGGCACCCACGACATGGCGTTCAACCTGCCGGTGGGCGTGTCGGGCGGCGCGATCTCGGGCAACCACCTGAGCGGCGTGTCCCAAGCCGACTACGGCAACATGGCCGTGCCGAGCGTCTGGCGCACCAACCGCACCCAGGCCGCGGCCCGGGTCGATGCGCTGGCCTCGGGCGGCATGGACGACCTGGAAATCCCGGCGTTCCTGCGCAAGCAAGCCGACTGAACGTAGCTCCCCCCAGGCTTCGCACTGCGTGTCTTCGCCTCCCCCTCAGGGGCGGTGCTGGCCGACCGGCAAAGCCGGATCGGCGGCACCCTGGGGGTTTCGGCTCGTGCTGCGCACATCGCCTTTTTTTGGGGGGTGTGCGCTTTTTGCTATCTGCGGGATAGGCGGGGGAACATCCCTGCTTTACCTGGGCGCAACCCGCCAAAACTAAAATCCGGGCTTATGTTGCAGCAACGCACTCTCAAGACACTGACCCGTGCCGTCGGCGTGGGCCTCCACAGTGGCCAGCGGGTCGAGTTGACGCTGCGGCCGGCGCAGCCGGACACGGGCATCGTGTTCCGGCGGGTCGATCTGCCGGAGCCGGTGGACATTCCGATGGCGGCCACCGCCGTCACCGATACGCGGCTGGCGTCGACGATCTCGACCGGCAGCGCCAAGGTGCACACGGTGGAGCATTTGATGTCGGCCTGCGCGGGCCTGGGCATCGACAACCTGTATGTGGACATCACGGCCGAAGAGGTGCCGATCCTCGACGGGTCGTCGTCTTCGTTCGTGTTTTTGCTGCAGAGCGCCGGCATCGAGCTGCAGCGCGCGCCCAAGCGTTTCATCCGCGTGCTGCGGCCGGTGGAGGTGCGCCAGGGCGAGGGCGCGGCCGCCAAGTGGGCGCGGCTGGAGCCGTACCACGGCTACAAGCTGAGCTTCGAGATCGACTTCGACCACCCGGCCGTCGATCTGACCGGCCAGCGCGTCGAGTTCGATTTCGGCGCCGGCAACTACAGCCGCGACATCGCCCGCGCCCGCACCTTCGGTTTCACCAAAGACGTGGAAATGATGCGCTCCAGCGGCCTGGCCCTGGGCGGCGGCCTCGACAACGCGATCGTGATGGACGACTACAAGGTCCTGAACAGCGACGGCCTGCGCTACGACGACGAGTTCGTGAAGCACAAGATCCTCGACGCCATCGGCGACCTGTACTGCGTCGGCCGCCCCCTGCTGGCTGCCTACAGCGCTTTTCGCTCCGGCCACGCGATGAACAACCAGCTGCTGCGCGCCTTGCTGGCCGACGAAGCCAACTACGAGATCGCCACCTTCGCCGACGAGCGCCAGGCCCCGCGCGGTTTCGCGCAGATGGTGCGGGCCTGGTAGGGCGGGGCGACGAGACGCGATGCTGCTGTTCCGCTGGCTCGTCCTGTTCCTGCTGCTGGCGTCGGCGGTCTCGTTCGCGTTCTTCATCGGAACGGGGCAGGCACGGTATCGGCAGTGGGGATTGCTGATCCTGAAGTGGACGGTGCTGGCGGGGCTGGCGTTCTTCGGGGTGCTGGTTCTGGAGCGGCTGGCCTGAACGGCGCCGTGCGGCCGGCCCGACGAAAAAGGCGTCCCGCGGGACGCCTTCGGTTTTTCAAGGGGGCGCCTCGAGGCCCCGACCTGGCTCAGAACCGGTGCCGCAACCCGACCGTGAATCCGTTGCGGCTGCGCGCCCCGTTGGCCGCACCGGTGACGCCGTTCAGGCTCACATTGCCCTTCAGACGCGTCGCGTCCACTTCGATGTAGGCGTCGGTGCGCTTCGAGAACGCATAGTCGGCCGCGGCGGTGATGAAGTTGGATTTGGCGTCGGCCGCGGCGGTGGTGCCCGACTGCTTGGCGTGGAAGAGGTGGGCGCCCAGGTTCAGCTGCGGGGTGACCTGGTAGCCGACGCCCAGCTTGACGATGTCGCGCTTGTCGGCCGCCAGGAAGGCCGGGCCGCCGAAGCCGCCGTTGGCGCCGCCGCCCCAGAAGGCGCCGAGCACTGCGCGGTCGACCGGGGTCAGGCCGCTGTCGACCTTGTTCTGGCCGTAGCCGGTGTTGAAGTACCAGGGGCCGACGCGGTAGGAGCCGCCGAGGGTCCAGGCCTCGATCTTGCGGCCGGAGCCGAACTCGTAGTTCTGGTAGCCGAGGCCGGCGGCCAGGCCGCCCTGGGCCCAGCGCAGGTATCCGCCGGCCGTCTTGCCGCCGGTGGCGGCCTTCTCGCCGGCCGAGACCTGCACCGCGCCGCGGAACGAGCCGAACTCGGCCATGTACTTGACCATGTTGTCGGCCCGCGCGCCCAGCGCGAAGCCGATCTCGGGCTTGTAGGCCTCGAAGTAGGGCGAATACGGGTACGACGCGTAGGTGCTGGTCACCAGATCGAACAGCACGTTGTACTGGCGGCCCAGGGTGATGCGGCCGTAGCTGCTGCTCTGCAGCCCGACCCAGGACTGCTGGAAGTACGGCGTGGAGACACCGCCGGTGTCGGTCGCGAACCGGTTCTCCAGGTTGGCGATCGCCTTCAGGCCGCCGCCCATGTCCTCGGTGACGTTGATGCCCCAGCGGCTCTGCGACATGCCCCCGCCGATCAGCTCGGTCAGCTTGCCGCCGGGCGAGCCGGCCGGTCCCTGGTTGTTGGTGTGCCGCACCGCGGCATCGACGATGCCGTAGATCTGCACCGTCGACTGGGCCTGCGCGTTCAGCGCCGCAACCCCCATCAGGCCGCCCAAGGCCAGGAGGGATGACTTCTTCTGCATGGCTTGTCTTCTCCATATCGTTATAGGGAAGCGCCAATGTAGGCCAGCGCCGACGCTGCGAATACCGGGTCCACATGCTCCATTTCCCGGTATTTGTCGCATTTGCGACCGGTTACAAACCGGCGAATGGGGCCGACGACAGGACGACCTGGGCCTTGTGCCGCTCGCTTTTCCTGGGCGACCACACGTGTGCGCGGCCGCCCATCCCAGAAGGACCGTGGGTCCGGCTCCGCCGGCCCACCGGTCGTGCCCCCTGCAAGGGGGTGGGCGAAGACACGCAGTGCGAAGCCTGGGGGTGAGCTAATAGCTCCGGCCGTCCTTGTACATCGCATGCTGTCGCCGCTGCAGCGGCGACACCGCGGCCAGCCTGGCCATCGCATGCCCCGCATGGGCCTGGGTGATCGCCAGGCCCAGCGCGTCGGCCGCGTCCGGCCCCGGCAGGCCGGGCAGCTGCAGCAGGCGCTTGACCATTTCCTGCACCTGGCTCTTGGCCGCGCGGCCGTGGCCGACGATCGCCTTCTTCATCTGCAGCGCGGTGTATTCGGTCACCGGCAGCGGCTCCTGGCGGGCCACCAGCGCGGCGATGCAGGCGCCCCGTGCCTGGCCCAGCAGCAGGGTGGACTGCGGGTTGACGTTGACGAACACGATCTCGACCGTGGCGACCGCGGGCCCGTAGCGCTCCACCACCTCGCGCACGCCTTCGTACAGCACCTTGATCCGGCCGGGCAGGTCGCCCAGCGGCAGGTGGGTGGTGCGGATCGTGCCGCTGGCCACGTAGGCCAGGGCGTGGCCCTCGGCATCCACCACGCCGAAGCCGGTGGTCTGCAGGCCCGGGTCAATGCCAAGAATGCGCATGCTATGTTTTTGATAGCTGGTGGCCGGCGCCCATCGCCGGCTGCAGCCTCTTTGTTCAAAGGTCGTAGTACCAGCGCACGGCGTGGAAGAAGATCGGCGCGGCGAAGCAGAGCGCGTCGATCCGGTCGAGCAGGCCGCCCGCGCCGGTGGCCGACAGGCCGTGCAGGCCCCAGCTGGTCACGCCGCGGTCGCGCTTCAGGGCCTTCATCACCAGGTGGCCCATGCTGCCCGCCACGCTGGCGACCAGCGCCAGGGCCAGCGCCTGCCCCGGCTTGAACGGGGTGATGAACGAGAGCAGCCCGCCCGCCAGGCCGGCGGTGGCGGTGCCGATGGCCCAGCCGGTCCAGTGAAAGCTCTGGCTCACATGCGGCGCGAACGGTTTGCGCGGAAACCGCCAGCCGGCCAGGTGCTGCGCCATCACCCCGGTCTGCACCACGAACACCAGGAAGAACACCAGGAACGCGCCCTTGCCGGCATAGCCCGGGAACTGCGGGAAGTCGAGCAGCATCAGCGCCGGCACATGCGACAGGCCGTAGACGCAGACCATGATCCCCCACTGCAGCTTGGCGCTGCGCTCCAGGAACCGGTGCGGATCGTCGGCCAGCGCGCTCACCGCCGGCAGCGCCAGAAAAACGTAGACCGGCACGAACACGGTGAACAGGTCGAAGTGCCTGCTGGCCACCAGCCAGAACTGCATCGGCAGCACCACGAAAAAAGCCAGCACCAGGCTGCGGTGGTCGCCGCGCCGGGTGGGCGAGAGGGTGATGAACTCGCGCAGCGCGAAGAACGCCAGCAGCGCGAACAGCACCGTGGCAACGGTATCGCCCAGCACCCAGCCGATCCAGAAGACCGAGGCCATCACCCACGACGCCTTCAGCAGGCTGCGGAAGCGCCGCTCTTCCAGCGCCAGCACGTCGTCCAGCGCCGAATGGTTGGCCGGCGCCCGCAGCGAGCGCAGGAACGCCCAGACGCTGACGCCCGCCAGCAGCCCGAACATCACGATGAAGAGCGCGCCGACCTGCTGCGTGGCGCTGAGGTTGCGCAGGAAACTGTTCATGGCAGGAGCGGTGTGGGCCGGGCGGCGTGGGCGGAGAAAGGCGGGGTGGGGGCGGCGGGGCCGCGCACGGCGTTCATATGTCGCGCAGCGCGATCACCGCGTCCCGGGCCCGGTCGAGGAACGGCCGGCGCTCTTCGTCGGCCCCCAGCACCACCGGCGCGCCGAAGGTCACCGAGCACAGGATCGGCACCGGCACCACCTCGCCCTTGGGCATCACCCGCTGGATGTTCTGGATCCAGGCGGGCACCAGCACCACCTGCGGAAACCGCCGCGCCAGGGTGTAGAGGCCGGATTTGAAGGGCTGCGGTTCGTCGGCGAAACCGCGGGTGCCTTCGGGGAAGATGATGATCGAATCGCCGCGCTCCAGTGCCTCGACCAGCGGTGCCAGCGGGTCGGCCTCGGGCGTGGCGGGTGCCGGTTGCGCCGGGGGAGCTGCCACGGCGGGCGTACGGGTGCCGCCCTGGCGGTCCACGTACACCGCGTTGAAGACCGCGGTGGTGATCCATTCGCGCAGCGGCGTCTTGGTCCAGTAGTCCTTGGCGGCGATCGGCCGGGTGATGCCGCGCAGTTCCTGCGGCAGCGCCGCCCAGATCATCACCAGGTCGGCATGGCTCTGGTGGTTGGCGAAGTAGATGCGCTGCTCGGCCTTGGGCGGGCAGCCGTACCAGCGGGCCTGGGCGCCCGTCAGCAGACGGATCAGGCCGAGGAAGAAGAAACCGGTCAACTTGGCGAGCATCGGGCGGATGATACGCAGCGGCAGGAAGGGCACGCGGGCGGTCCGGCTCAGAAGGTGTGAAAGAACCGTGGCGAGCGCAGCGGGTTCTCTCGCACCTTCTCAGTAGCTCGCCTGCGGCAGGTCCTGCCGGCCGAACACCAGCGACACCTTGGCCTCGGCCGGCACCGGCGGCAGGCCCGCGTCCCAGGCGTCCCAGGCGCCGCGCAGTGCGGCCAGGCGTGCGGGCTCGCGGTCGCGCAGGTTGGCCCGCTCGCGCGGGTCGGCCACCACGTCGAACAGGTATTCGATGCCGTCCACCTGCAGGTATTTCCACTGTCCGCGTACCAGCGCACGCTGCTCGCGGTGCTTCATCCGCCAGCACAGGTCGCGCGCGGGGGTCCACCGCGGATCGTCGAACAGCGGCAGCAGGCTGCGGCCGTCCAGCGGATGGTCGGGGGCCGCCGCCACGCCGGCCGCGTCCAGGAAGCTGGCGGTCCAGTCCATCGTCAGGTTGGGCGTGTCGGTGACGCCGCCGGGCGCGATGCGCGCTGGCCAGCGGGCCACCAGCGGCACCCGGATGCCGCCCTCCAGCAGGTCCATCTTCTGGCCGACGAAGGGCCAGTTGTTGGAGAAGCGCTCGCCGCCGTTGTCGCTGGTGAAGACCACCAGGGTGTCGTCGGCCAGGCCCTGCCGCTCCAGCGCGTCCAGCACCCAGCCGATGCCCTCGTCCATGTGGTGGACCATCCGCTGGTAGGTCTCCAGCGAGCCGCCGTCGGTATGCTTGCCGAAGCCGCCGATGCGCTGCGATTCGGCGCGGTCGTCGCGGGTCAGCCAGGGCCAGTGCGGCGCGCTGTAGTGCAGGCTGAGCAGGAAGGGCCGCTCGGCCGACTGCTGCTCGATGAAGCGCACCGCGCGCCGGCTCAGCAGGTCGGTGAGGTAGCCGTCTTCCTGGATCGCGGTCTCGTTCTCCCAGAAGTCGGGCCGGCCGCGCGGGTCGCAGTGGGCGAAGTAGTCGGCGCCGCCCGCATGGAAGCCATAGAACGATTCGTAGCCCGACATGCGTGGCCCGAAATGCGGTGGATAGCCCAAATGCCACTTGCCGACCAGCGCGGTGGCGTAGCCCGCATCCCGCAGCAGCGAGGGCAGGGTGGGATGGGCGGGCGGCAGGCCCAGCACCTTGTCGCCGTGGGCGCTGGCCAGCGGCTCTTCGGCCGCGCCGCGCAGCCGGTACTGCCAGCGGCCGGTGATCAGCGCGAAGCGGGTCGGCGAGCAGACGGCCGAGTTGGAGTACCCACGGGTGAAGCGCAGGCCCTCGGCCGCCATGCGGTCGAGCCGGGGCGACACGTCGGCCGGGCGGTTCTGCGCATCGCGCGCACCGCAGCAGCCCAGGTCGGCATAGCCGATGTCGTCGGCCAGGATGAAGATCAGGTTGGGACGTGGCATGGCTGCATGCGTCGTGGAGGGGGCGGCGGAAGCGGCGTGCGTGTCAGCGCAGGGGCAGCGTCGTCGATTCGGCCAGGCCCGGCAGCAGGGAAGACGACGGCGCGACCGAGGTGGGCGACACCGGCGTGGTTTCGGCGCCGTTCTGCGGCGGCTCGGCGCCCGATTCGGACGGATCGGTCCCGGGCATCGCGGCGGCCGACTCCGGGGTGGGCGCGGATGCGGGGCGGAGCGGGTCGGCCGTGGCCGCCGGCGCTGTGCCGCTGGTGCCGACGGGCAGCGAAGGTGCGACCGGCGTCGGCGTCCCTGCCGCGGCAGGACGTGGGCTCGGGGCGCCGGTGGAAGCCGGCACGGCAGGGGCCGCCACCGGCGCCGCTGCAGTGGGCGGCGGCGCGGGGGTGATGCGGGCCAGGCGCGCGCGCAGGGTGCCGTTGCCCGGGTCCAGCGCCAGCGTGCGGGCATACGATTTCTTCGCCAGCGCCATGTAGACGTCGCCCAGGTTCTCGTACGCGATGGCGTAGTCGGGTTTCAGGCGCAGCGCGGCCTCCAGCGACAGCAGGGCGGCGTCCCAGTCGCCGTCGGCGGCCTGCAGCGCGGCCAGGTTGTTGAGCGGCTCGGGCAGGGTGGGGTAGTCCTGCGTCAGGTCGCGCAGCGTGGCCAGGGCGGCGGCGCGACGGCCCAGGGCCGACTGGGCGCGGGCCTTGACGAAGCGCATCTGCGCATCGCGCGGGCGGTTCTGCAGGAACGCGTCGGCCTTCGCCAGCGCCTCGGCGTTGCGGCCGTTGCGCAGCAGGGCTTCGGCGTCGGCGGCCTCGGCGGCATGGGCGGGGGCGATGCCGAGCGCGCAGAGCAAGGCCAGTGCAGGCAGCAGGCGGGCGGCGGAAAGGATGGGTCGGGTCATGGTGTTCCTGTGGTCAGGGCGCCTGTACGGCGCCCATGCGGCCGACGATGGTGGCCGCGCGCTGGCCGATGTAGGCCGATTGCGGCGCGCGTTCGAAGAATTTGGGGCGGGGCAGCATCACCGCCAGCCGCGCCGCTTCGGCCGGGCTCAGCCGGGCGGCGGGCTTGCCGTAGTAGCGCTGGGCGGCGGCCTCGGCGCCGAAGACGCCGCTGCCCCACTCCACGCTGTTGAGGTAGAGCTCCAGGATCCGCTGTTTGGAGAGCAGGGCGTCCAGCAGCAGCGCCAGCGCCAGCTCCTGGCCCTTGCGCAGCAGGGTGCGCTCGCCCGAGAGAAACAGGTTCTTGGCCAGTTGCTGGGTGATGGTGGAGCCGCCGTAGACCTTGGGCGCCGGCGCGGTGCCGCCCGCGCGCCGGGCCCGCCGCGCGGCGCGCTCGGCGGCGATCGCGTTCTTCTGCCAGGCGCCTTCGATCGCGCTCCATTCCACGCCGCGGTGCTCGGCGAAAGAGGCGTCTTCCGAGGCGATCACCGCCCGCTTCAGGCTGTCGGCGATCCGGTCGTACGGCACCCAGGCCTGGCGCCACTGCACCGGCGCATCGGCCCGCGCCAGACGATAGGCTTCGGAGCGCTGGAACGCGGTCGATTGCGGATCGACCACCGCCATCGCCGCCACCCGGCCGACGAAGTAGAGCTGCAGCCCCAGCCCGGCCAGCAGCACCAGCCCTGTCCAGCGCAGGGCGGCCTTCATCGCGCGGCGCCCTGCACCGGCGATGCGGGCCGGCTCCGGTGGCGGGTGGGAGGCATGGGGCGCAAGCGGGTCAGGCCGTTTCGGCGCGCAGCGCCGCCAGCACGTCCTGCGTGGGCGGCTGCACGCCGCGCCAGAAGCGGAACGCCTCGGCCGCCTGCTCCACCAGCATGCCCAGGCCGTCGCGCGGCACCGCGCCGTAGCGCTGCGCCCACGACAGGAAAGGCCGCGACGCGGGGCCATACATCATGTCGAGCGCCAGGGTGCCGGGCCGCAGCACCAGCGGCGGCACCGGGATGCCGCCGCCCTCCAGGCTGCTGGAGGTGGCGTTGACGACGATGTCGAAGGATTCGGCCAGCGCGGCGATCGGCATCGCCTCCAGCACCGTGCCGCAGGCGCGGGCCCAGGCGGCATGGCGCTCGACCAGCGCCTCGGCCCGGGCCGGCGTGCGGTTGACCACCACCAGCCGCGCGGGCGCTGCCGCCACCAGCGGCCCCAGCGCGCCGGCCGACGCGCCGCCCGCGCCCACCAGCAGCAGGGTGGCGCCGGCCAGCGGCACGCCCGCATTGCGCTCGATGTCGGCCACCAGGCCGGCGCCGTCGGTGTTGTCGGCATGGATGCCGTCGGTCTCGAAGCGCAGGGTGTTGGCGGCGCCGGCCAGCAGGGCGCGGTCGGTGAGCCGGTGGGCGAAGCCGGCGGCCTCGAACTTGAACGGCACCGTCACGTTGCAGCCCTTGCCGCCGCTGGCCGCGAAGGCGCGCAGGCCGTCGACGAAGCCGTCGAGCGGCACCTGCAGCCGGTCGTACTCGATCGACTCGCCGGTCAGGCGTGCGAAGGCGGCGTGGATCCACGGCGAGCGGCTGTGCGCCACCGGGTTGCCGACCACGCAGTAGCGGTCGGGCGTGCTGCCCGCCGTCACGGCGCGGGTTTCCGAGGGGATGACATCAGCGGACATTGGTTTCCAGTGTGGCGTCGCGGGTGAACTTGAAGCGCGAGACGACCGCGATCTGGTCGGCCTTGGCGCGCATCGCGGCATCGAAAGCACCGAACGGCGCCGCGCTGCGCGCGATGGCTTCGGCGCGGCGGTCGAGCACCGGGTTGCCGGAGGTCTGCACGATCTCCGTGGCCAGCACGCTGCCGTCGAAATTCACCGTGATGATCATCGTCAGTTCGCCGTAGAGCTTCTTGCCGGCGGACTCGGGGAAATTGACGGTGCCGCGGTCTTCCACCTTGTGGCGCAGCGCGTCGTAGTACACGGCATAGACCGCCTCGCGCGTGGCGGGGCTCACGTAGCGCTTGCGGGGCCGGGCGTTCTCTTCGTTGATGCGGCGCTCGATCTCGGCCAGCAGCTTGACCAGCTGGCGGCGCTTTTCTTCCTGGGCCTGCTTCTCGGCCGATTCGGCGGGCTTGCGCGGGTCGGGCAGCGGCATCGAGGCGATCTGCTGGCGGATCTGCGCCAGCAGCTGCATCTGCTGCTCCTGCATCGCATCGACCTGGCGCTGCGTTTCTTCGAAGCTCTCGCCGATGCTGGTCAGGGCCGAGTAGGGCAGGGGCGAGGTGGCGCGGCCGGTGGCCGCCTCGCCGCCGCCGGCCAGCGACGCCTGCGCGATCGCCTGCGCCTTCTCGGGCGGCGGCTCGTTGGTGCGGGCGTTGACCAGGATCACGTCGAGCGGCGTGTCCTGCAGCACCCGGCGGAACGCCTCGGGGTCCACGAAGCGCACGGTGAGCAGCACCGCGTGCGCCGCGAGCGACAGGCCCAGCGCGATCTTCAGCGGCGAGAGGGAGGCGAGAGAGGTGCGCAGCGACACGGGGGCTCCGGCGGAGGGCGGCGGGTGTGGGGTTCGGGCGAAAGGGGCGGGGCGGCCGGGACGGTCGGGGAGCGTCAGGGTGCGGCGTCGGCCGGCGCGGGCGCCTCGGCCTCGTTCACGTCCAGCGCGATCGCGATCGGGCCGGCCACGGCTTCCTCTTCGCCCGACTCGTCCTCTTCTTCCTCGGCCGGTGCCGCCTCGGCATCGAGCCGCTCGACCACGGTGCCGTGCACGTCGAGCGCGATCTCGTCGATCTCGCCCAGCCGCACCCGCACCCGGGCGCCGCGCGGCAGCTGCTGGCTGCCGAACACCGGCAGCACCAGCGGCAGCGCGTCGGCGCGCACCAGCACGCCGCCGCCGGGCAGGTTGTCCTTGAAGACGGCGCAGTCCAGTTCGGTGATGCCGTTCTGCTGCAGGTACTTGAGCGTCCAGAAGCGCTCCATGCCGCCCTGGTGGGCGTTGTAGGCGCTGTAGGCCGCGTCGAAGCCCGAGATGATCGAGAACAGCTCGGCGCCCTTGGGCTTGAACGGCGCGGCCAGCGCGGCGGTGCGGCCGTGGCGGGCGGCGGCGATGATCTGCCACTGGTTGACCAGGTCCACATAGCGGCGCAGCGGCGAGGTGCTCCAGGCATAGCTCGGCACGCCGATGCCCGCATGCGGCAGCGCCTTGGTGCCCATCCGCACCTTCACGCCCGGCAGCATGCTGGCCTGGCTGCGGTAGATGCCGGGCACGCCCAGCTCGCCCAGCCAGTGGCCCCAGGTGCTGTTGGCCAGGATCATCGCCTCGGCGACGATCAAATCGAGCGGCGCGCCGCGGCGGCGGGTGGTGATCTGCACCTGCTCGGAGCCGGTGGGTTCGCTGCCGTCGTGGCCCTGCAGGCGGAAGTTGTAGTCCGGCCGGTTGAAGTTCTCGGGCTTGCCGCGCACCACCTCGCGCCGGGCCTTCAGGGTCTGCGCCAGGCGGAATAAAAACGATAGCGCATCGCCGGCGCCGGGCAAGGGCTCCAATGGATTCTGGCGCCTGACATCGGCATCGGTGAGCCATTGCTCGGTGATCACGTCGTCGAGCTGGTCGTGGCGCAGGTTGGCGACCACCGGCACCCGCTCGATCTTCGTCTCGGTGCCGGTGATCTCCAGCGTCGCCTCGTCCATCGCCACGTAGAGCGACACGGCCGGCCGGGCCTGGCCGGCGCCCAGGGTGTAGCGCTGCACCACCTCGTCGGGCAGCATCGTGATCTTGTGGCCGGGCATGTAGACGGTCGAGAGCCGGTGGCGGGCCACCTGGTCGATCGCGTCGCCCGGCGCCAGCACCAGGCCGGGCGCGGCGATGTGGATGCCCACCGTCACCGTGCCGGAGCCCAGGCCCTGGACCGACAGCGCGTCGTCGATCTCGGTGGTCTGCGAATCGTCGATCGAGAAGGCCTCGACGCCCACGGCCAGCGGCAGCGCGTCGTCGGCGATCTCGGGCGCCTGCAACGGCGGGAAGCCGGTGCCCTTGGGGAAGTTGTCGAAGAGGAAGCGCTTCCAGTGGAACTCGTAGGCCGAGGCGATCGCGCCTGCCTTCTGCAGCAGGTCGAGCGGCGCGGTCTGGGTGGCGCGGGAGGCCTCGACGACGGCCTTGTACTCGGGCGTGTTCTTGTCGGGCTTGAACAGGATTTTGTAGAGCTGGTCGCGGATCGGCTGCGGGCATTCGCCGCGGCCGAGGGCGGCGGCCCAGTCGTCGATCTGCTGGGCGACCAGCTTCTTCTTCTCGATCGCGGCCAGGGCCTGCTGCAGGATCTCGGCCGGCGCGCGCTTGAAGCGGCCCTTGCCGGCGCGGCGGAAGTAGTGCGGCGCATCGAAGAGCCGCACCAGCATCGCCACCTGCTGGACCAGGGTGGCGTTGGCGCTGTAGTAGTCGCGGGCCAGGTCGGCGAAGCCGAACTCCTCCTCGGAGGCGAACTCCCAGGCCAGCTCCAGCTCGATCTCGGGCGCCAGCGCCTGCGCCTCGGCCAGCAGCACCGCCGGCTGGGGCTTCTCGAACTTCAGCAGGATGTGGGCGGCCTTGACCTTGACCCGCTTGCCGGAATCCAGCTCCACTTGCGCCGAGGACTCGGCCTCGGAGAGCACACGCCCGGCGAGGAACTTGCCGGCTTCTTCGAACAATGCATACATGGGGCGGGATTCTCCCATCCCTGGCGCCCGGTTCTCAGGCCAGGTCGAGGAACGCGCAGACGGCGTCGATATGCCGGTCGAAATCCGAGAGCGCATGGTCGCCGCCGGGCAGCACGGTGCGGGTGGCGCCGGCATAACGGGCGGCCATCTCGTGCCAGCTCAGCACCTCGTCGCCCCGGGCGATCAGGGCAAACTGGCGGGCCGGGTCGTCCAGTGGCGGCACCTGCAGCGCCCGCAGCTCGTCCACATAGGCCGGGGCGAAGTAGAAGTTTTCTTCCGGCGCGTGCCAGGCCGTCTGCGCGCCGATGTAGCGGGCCAGGTCGCGCGCCGGGTCGACCGCCGGGTTGAGGAACACCGCCCGGGCGCAGCCGGTGCGCGCCTGCACCCAGGCGGCATAGAAGCCGCCGAGCGACGAACCGACCACCGCCATCGTGTCGGCGGGCCAGCCGGCCACGCCCTCGGCCACCATCCGCATCGCCGCGGCGGGGGAGGGCGGCAGCTGCGGGCACCACCAGCGCACCGCCGGATGCCGCCCGGCGATGCGCGCGGCCATCATCCGCGCCTTGGCGGATCGGGGCGAGGAGCGGAAGCCGTGCAGGTAGAGGAGGTGGGTGGTGGGCATGGACAAAACTCGGGAAGGCCGCGATAGGGCCGGGTCGGCAGGCCGTCAAGCCGGGGATGCACCCGTTGCGGCGATGCCAATCGCATCCGGCGGCCGCCCACCGGCGTACAAGGGATACCGGCTGCGGCTAGGATCGGCGCCGGCCACGGCACGATTTTGCCCCTGCTCACACCCGTTCCGCTCCTTTCGGGCCGCCACCGGCGGCGATCCTCTTGCCAGACACTGCCCCTTCGGCTCCCGCCGCGCCGGCCCCCCATGCCGATGCCGCGCTCGAATTCCTGCTGCGGCGCATGCGGCACCGCAGCGACTTCCCCGCCCTGTCCGAGTCGGTGGTGCGCATCCTCAAGACGGCCGATTCCGACCGCGAGAGCCTGGCCGACCTGACCCAGGAAATCCTGAAGGACGTCGCGCTCACCCAGAAGCTGCTGCGCCTGGTCAACAGCGTGCAGTTCGCCCGGTCGGGGCAGGGCACCATCGGCACCATCTCGCGTGCGGTGAGCCTGGTCGGCTTCAACACGGTCCGCAACCTGGCCCTCAGCCTGGTGCTGCTCGACCAGATGCAGGACAAGACGCACGCCCAGCAGATGAAGGAAGAGTTCGTGCGGGCGCTGGTGGCCGGTGCGGTGGCCGGCGAGCTCTCGCCCGATCCGCGCGAGAGCGAGGCGGCATTCCTCTGCGCCGTGTTCCAGCGCCTGGGCCGGATGCTGGTCTGCTTCTACTTCCAGGAAGAGGCCGACGAGATCCGGCGGCTGCTGTCGATCCCCGATGCGCCCACCGGCGAAGAGGCCGAGCAGGCCGTCTCGGCCCAGGTGCTGGGCCTGGGCTACGAAGACCTGGCCGTGGGCGTCGCCAGGGCCTGGGCCCTGCCCGACACCCTGCAGCGCGGCATGCGCCGGCCCACCGGCCAGATGCCGGCCCGCGCGCTGGAAGACCCGGCCGAGCGGCTGCGCTGGGTCGCGGCCCTGGCCGGCGACGTGGCCGCGGTGGCGGTGGCCGCCGACCCTGCCACCCTGCCCGACCGGCTGCGCGAGGTGGCCCGGCGCCATGCGGGCCTGGCCAAGGGCGGCGCCGAGGCGCTGGCCCGCGCGGCGGCCGAGGCACGGCGCCGCACCTCCCAGCTGACCCAGGCGATGGAGCTGCGGCTGGAGGCGGGTTCCGCCACCGCGATCTGGCTGCAGCCCGAGCCGACGCCCGCGGAAGCGCCGGCACCGGCCGAGCCGCTCACCGTGGAGCAGCTGCGCGGCAGCTACGCCCAGGCCCGCGCCGAGCGCGCCGCCGGCACCGCACCCGCTGCGGCCCCGGCTGTCGCGGCGCCACCGCCGGTGCGGTCCTCCGCCGAGATGCTGTCCGCGGGCGTGCAGGAGATCGTCGACGCGATGGCCGGCAGCGGCATGCGGCTCGACGACATCGTGCGGATGGTGATGGCCACGATGCTGCGCGGCCTGGGCTTTCGCTGCGTGGTCTTCTGCCTGCGCGACAACCAGGCCAACGTGCTGCAGGGCCGCTTCGGCCTGGGCGAGGGCCAGGCCGCCGCGGTGCGCGCGCTGCGGGTGCCGCTGGGCACCCAGGGCGATCTGTTCTCGGCCGTCTGCCTGCGCGGCGGCGACCTGCTGGTGGCCGACACCACCTCGCCGCGCGAACTGGAGCGCCTGCCGGCCTGGTACCGGCAGCACTTCGACGCCGGCGCCTTCGTGCTGCTGCCGCTGATGCGCCACGACAAGCCTTTCGCACTGCTGTACGCCGACCATGCGCAGCCGGGCGGCATCGTCCTGGACGAGCGGGGCTTCGCGCTGCTGCGCACCCTGCGCAACCAGGCGGTGATGGCCTTCCGGCAGGCCGGCTGATGGCGGCGGTGCCGATCGGCGGGCGGGATAATCGCCGGATGTCCGCCGTCTTCGACAAGCCCTCCTGGGGCAAACGCCTGCTCCCGCTGTTCCTGGGCTTCGACTGGTGGCTGGCGCTGGCGGTGGCGCTGCTCTGCGGCGCCGGCCTGGTGACGATGTATTCGTCGGGCTTCGACCACGGCACCCGCTTCCTCGACCACGGCCGCAACATGCTGCTGGCCGGCGGGATCATGTTCGTGGTGGCGCAGGTGTCGCCGCAGCGGCTGATGTCGCTGGCCCTGCCGCTCTACGCGCTGGGCGTGGCGCTGCTGGTGGCGGTAGCGATGTTCGGCATCACCAAGAAGGGCGCCACCCGCTGGATCAACCTGGGCATCGTGATCCAGCCGAGCGAGATCCTGAAGATCGCGATGCCGCTGATGCTGGCCTGGTGGTTCCAGAAGCGCGAGGGCCAGCTGCGGCCGCTCGACTTCCTGGCGGCCGGCCTGCTGCTGGCGGTGCCGATCGGCCTGATCATGAAGCAGCCCGACCTGGGCACCTCGCTGCTGGTGCTGGCGGCGGGCCTCTCGGTGATCTTCTTCGCCGGCCTGTCGTGGAAGCTGATCCTGCCGCCGGTGCTGGTGGCGGCGGTGGCCATCCTGCTGATCGTCTGGTACGAGCCGCAGCTCTGCGCCCAGGGCGTGCGCTGGTCGGTGCTGCACGACTACCAGCAGCAGCGCATCTGCACCCTGCTCGACCCCACCAAGGACCCGCTGGGCAAGGGTTTCCACATCATCCAGGGGATGATCGCGATCGGCTCGGGCGGCGTCTGGGGCAAGGGCTTCATGGCCGGCACCCAGACCCACCTGGAGTTCATCCCCGAGCGCACCACCGACTTCATCTTCGCCGCCTTCTCGGAAGAGTTCGGCCTGCTCGGCAACGGCCTGCTGATGGCCGGCTTCGTGTTCCTGATCTTCCGCGGCCTGGTGATCGCGGCGCAGGCGCCGACGCTCTTCTCGCGCCTGCTGGCCGGCGCGATGACGATGATCTTCTTCACCTACGCCTTCGTGAACATGGGCATGGTGAGCGGCATCCTGCCGGTGGTGGGCGTGCCGCTGCCCTTCATCAGCTACGGCGGCACCGCGATGGTGACGCTGGGCATGGGCCTGGGCATCCTGATGTCGATCGCGCGGGCCCGGCGCCTGATCCAGACCTGATGGGGCGGGCCTCCACCACCGCGGCCTCCACCGGGGCGGCCGTCGCCGCGCTCACCGGCGCGCTGGCGCTGAGCCAGTTCTTCCGCAGCTGCCTGGCGGTGATCGCGCCCGAGCTGTCGCACGACCTGGGGCTGACGCCCGCCACCTTCGGCGTGCTGTCGTCGTCCTTCTTCATCGCCTTCGCCACCGCGCAGTTGCCGGTGGGGCTGGCCTTCGACCGCTGGGGTGTGGGCCGGCCCAGCACCGTACTGCTGGCGGTGGGCGTGGTGGGCGGCCTGGCGTTCGCCGCCGCGCCCGGCGGCCCCACCGCGATGCTGGCGCAGGCGGCGCTGGGCATGGCCTGCGCGCCGGTGTTCATGGGGCTGATCCACTATGCGTCGGAGCACCTGGGCGAGACGCGCTTCGTGCGGGTGGTGGGCATCGCCAACGCCATCGGTATGGTGGGCGCGCTGTTCGCCGCGGCGCCGCTGGGCTGGGCGGCGCACGCCTTCGGCTGGCGGCCCGCGATGGTGGTGGCGGCCGGCTGCATGGCGGCGGCCTGCTGGGCGGTGCGCCGCCATGTCCGGGACCAGGGCCATGCCGACGCGCGGGCCGAATCGCCGGCCACCATGCTGCGCGCATCCCTGGCGCTGCTGCGGATCCGGCCGCTCTGGACGCTGATCCCGCTCTGCCTGGCGCTGGCCGCCGGCACCAGTTTTCGCAACGCCTGGGGCGGGCCGTACCTGGCGGGCGTGTTCGGCCTCGACACGGTGGCCCGCGGATGGGCCATCACCCTGATCAGCGTGGTGGCGATCGGCACCGCCTTCCTGCTGCCGGTGCTGGTACGGCGCGGCTCGCAGAAACGCACGGTGCAGGGCTGGACGCTGATGTCGCTGGCGATGGCGCTGCTGCTGGCCGCGGCGCCCGGGTTCGCGCTGCCGGTCGACCTGGCGCTGCTGGCGCTGATGTGCACCGTCGGCATGCTGCACCCGATCGTGATGGCCCACGGCCGCGGCATGCTGCCGCCGTCGATGCGTGGCCGCGGGCTGGGCATCCTCAACACCTTCGTGTTCCTGGGCTCGGCCCTCGCCTCGGCCGGCTTCGGCTGGATCGCCGAGGCCGGGCAGCGCCAGGGCCTGGCGCCGGCCACCACCTTCGGCTGGATCTTCGGCACGGCCGCGTCGCTGCTGGTCTGCGGCGCGCTGCCCTACGCCTTCAGTCCGGCACGGCCATCGCCCCCACCGCCGGCAGGCGCCGGCCCTACTGCCTAAAATCCCGGGATGATCTCCCGCGAACCCACCCTCGAACGTCTCGCCATCGCCCAGCACCTTTTGCTGGAGCCCTTCGGTCTGGACGAATCCCACCTGACCCGCGCCCTGAACGAGATCAAGGCGCACAAGGTCGACGACGCGGACCTGTATTTCCAGTACACCCGCAGCGAGGGCTGGAGCCTGGAAGAGGGCATCGTGAAGACCGGCTCGTTCAGCATCGACCAGGGCGTGGGCGTGCGGGCCGTCAGCGGCGAGAAGACGGCCTTCGCCTATTCCGACGATATTTCCGAGGCATCGCTGCTGGATGCGGCGCGCACCGTGCGGTCCATTTCGGGCGTGGCCGGCACCGGACGCGTCCGGGTAGCTCCTAAAAAGATAGCTAAGAGCCGCTCGCTCTATCCCGAGCTGGACCCGATCGCCTCGCTCGACAGCAACGCCAAGGTGGCGCTGCTGGGCCAGGTGGAGGCCCGGGCCCGCGCCAAGGACCCGCGGGTGGCGCAGGTCATGGCGGGCCTGGCGGCCGAGTACGACGTGGTGCTGGTGGCCCGTGCCGACGGCACCCTGGCCGCCGACGTGCGGCCGCTGGTGCGGCTGTCGGTGACGGTCATCGCCGAGCAGAACGGCCGCCGCGAGGTGGGCTCCGCCGGCGGCGGCGGCCGCTTCGGCCTGGCCTACTTCGACGACGCGCTCATCGGCCAGTATGTGGACGACGCGGTGCGCCAGGCGCTGGTCAACCTCGAATCGCGCCCGGCCCCGGCCGGCGAGATGACGGTGGTGCTGGGCTCGGGCTGGCCGGGCATCCTGCTGCACGAGGCCATCGGCCACGGGCTGGAGGGCGACTTCAACCGCAAGGGTTCCAGCGCCTTCACCGGCAAGATCGGCAAGCGGGTGGCGGCCAAGGGCGTGACGGTGCTCGACGACGGCACCATCGCCGACCGCCGCGGCTCGCTCAACGTCGACGACGAGGGCAACGCCAGCCAGCGCAACGTGCTGATCGAGGACGGCATCCTGCGCGGCTACATCCAGGATTCGATGAACGCGCGGCTGATGGGCGTCAAGCCCACCGGCAACGGCCGCCGCGAAAGCTACGCCCACGTGCCGATGCCGCGCATGACCAACACCTACATGCTGGGCGGCGACAAGGACCCGCAGGAGATCGTCGCCAGCATCGAGAAGGGCCTGTACGCCACCAACTTCGGCGGCGGGCAGGTCGACATCACCAGCGGCAAGTTCGTCTTCTCCGCCAGCGAGGCCTACTGGGTCGAGAACGGCAAGATCCAGTACCCGGTCAAAGGCGCCACCATCGTCGGCAGCGGCCCCGAGTCGCTCAAGAAGGTCACCCTGATCGGCAACGACATGGCGCTCGACCCGGGCGTCGGCACCTGCGGCAAGGAAGGCCAGAGCGTTCCGGTGGGCGTGGGCCAGCCGACGCTGCGGATCGAAGGCCTGACGGTCGGCGGCACCGCCTAGGCACGGGCTGAATGCGGATGGCACACCCCCGATGCCATCCGTTCTAGCCCATCTCCCGCGGCTGACGCCGCTGCGCTACTGGGCGCTCACCCTGGCGCTGGCCCTGGGATGGTCGCTGCTGCTGGTGCTGCCGGTGCTGGTGCACAGCGGCTGGCCGGCCAACCACGACGGCACCGCGCAGGTCGCCCGCATGGCGGCCGTGCTCGACCAGTGGCGGCTCGGCCATGCGATCCCGGTGTGGTCGACCCACCTGCAGGGCGGCTACGGATCGCCCCTGCCGGCGCTCTACCACAAGACCTCGATGTATGCCTCGGCCGCGGTGCTGGGGTTCACCGGCAGCGTCAAGGCGGCGCTGGTGGTGCCGGTGCTGGGTTTCCTGGTGCTGGGGTTCGCCGGTGTCTGCCTGTGCGTGCGGCAGTGGGCCGGCGGCCGGCACGCCTGGGTCGGCTGGGCCGGCGGCGCTGCGCTGCTGGCCTCCAACTACGCGACGACCGACTGGCTGGTGCGCGGCGCCTTCGCCGAACTGGCCGCGATGATGCTGCTGCCCTGGCTGGTGGCCTGGTGCCTGCGGCTGATCGAGACCGGCCGCTGGTCGCGCTGGATCGGCCCGCTGCTGGCCTTGTTGGCGCTCAGCCATGCGGGCCTGGCCTACTTCGCGCTGGTGCCGTTGCTGCTGGCCGCGGGCCTGGCGCTGGCGCGCTGGCGCATGGCGGCGCGCCACTGGGTGCTGCCGGGACTGCAGAGCATCGGCGTCTGCACCGTGATGCTGCTGCCCTGGCTGCTGCCGATGATGGCGATGGGCACCTTCGCCCGGGTGGAGCGGCTGCTGGTGCCGGGCTTCATCCCGCGCAACAACCACATGCCCGCCGACCTGCTGCTGTGGGACCCGGGCTGGACCTGGGGCGCCACCTGGATGGGCGCGACGATCCAGCTCGACACGGTGCCGCTGCTGCTGGCGGTGGCGTACGGGGTGCTGGTGGTGGCGTCGGCATGGCGACGCGCACCCGGCAACACCGAAGGCACCGGTTCGCCGATGGCGGCGCTGTTCCTGGTCGGCACCCTGTCGGCGATGTTCTGGCTGCAGACCGCCTGGGCGCACCGGGTGTACGAGGAACTGCCGGGCGCCCAGTTCCTGCAGTTCAGCTGGCGGCTGCTGGCCTACCTGACGGTGGTGTCGGTCGTCTGCGCCTGCAGGGCCCTGTTGTGGATGGCCGGGCGGGGCGGGGTGGCCGGCCGGGGCTGGTCGGCGGCCGCGGGCGGGGCCGCGCTGGCGATGGTGGTGGCGACGGCGGCGCCCAAGCTGGGCAGCGACCGGCTGGCCTACGACTGGCTGTCGGCCGAGGTCCTGGAGGCCGAGCGGGGCTCGGACGACTACGCGGCCTTCGGCGAATTCCTGCCGCGGATGCACGGAGCCACCCGGTCGGACGACCTGATGGCGCCCTGGGGCGAGATGAAGGTGATCATGCGCCGGTACGACCCCGCCGCCTGCGACGCGATGCCCACCGCGCTGCTGCCGACCGAGCAGCGCACCCGCAGCTGGCACGTCCGCTGTGCCGAGGCCGACTGGACCACGCTGCCGGTGTTTCTGGCGCCCGGCATGGACATGCGGGTGCGCAGGGCCGATGCAACCGGCTGGGTGCCGGTGCCGCTGCGCCGCACCTGCGCCGACCCGCGGCTGCAGGCGCTGCTGCCGGCCGGCGACGGCGAGGCGCAGTTGCGCTTCCCGTCGTGGCGCCGGGTGGTGGCCGCAGGGCTGACCACCGAGGCCTTTCACTACGGCCGCGACTGCGCGGTGCCGGTACCGCCGGCGGAGGCGGAAACGCCCTAGCCGGCGGCGCCGTGCATCGACGGGATCAGCTGCCGAAGCGCAGCAGCACGCCGTTGTCGGTATAGGTCACGCTGGCCGGCACGGTGCCGCCGACCTGGACCGACGAGAAGGTGCCGTTGCGCAAGCCGGTGCCCAGCACGGTGATGCTCTGGCCGGCCGCGGGCTGGAAGCCGTTGGCGAAGCCGATCCGCAGCGTGCCGTCGAGCGTGGCGGCCCTTGCGCCGGTGATCGTGCCGCCGCCGTTGCTGCCCAGCACCAGGTTCAGCGTGCTGCCGGCGCGCTGGGTGAACTGGCCGCCCACCGCCAGCACCGCGTTCGGCGAGGTCTGCAGGCTGCCGCCCGACAGGTAGATATCGCCCTTGCCCAGCGCGCTGGCCGAACCTGCGACCAGGGTGCCGCCCTGCAGCTCGGTGCCGCCGGTGTAGCTGTTGGTGCCGGCCAGCGTGAGCGTGCCCGTGCCCTGCTTGGTCAGCTTGCCGGCGCCGGCGATGTTGTTGCGCCAGGTGTCGGCCGCGTGGAAGCCGCCCCTGGACGCGTCCATCGACACGGTGACGTCGCCGTTGAAGGCACCGTAGCCGTCGGCCGCGGCGGCCAGGTTCAGCCGGCCCCAGCCTTCGGCATCGCCCAGCACCGGGAAGCCCGAGGCCACCGCGGTGGTCTTGAGCGCGATGCGGCGCTGCGCCGCGTCCAGGTAGGGCAGCCGGGTTTCCAGCAGCACTTCGGCGCCCTTGGGTACGGTGGCGACGGCGGTGGTGGCGGCGATGGCCGGGAAGCCGTAGGTCATGCGCTGCAGGAAGGCCGCGCGGTTGGCGGCGGGATCGGCCTGTGCGTCGGTGGCGGGGGTCGCGCTGTGGGCGAAGGTGTAGAGGCTGTTGGCGTCGGTGCCGGTGCGGGCCTGCAGGTAGCCCTGCGCCTGTGCCAGGGCCGCGGCCTTGATCGCCGCGTTCGCGCTGTCGTTCAGGATCGCCGCGGCCAGCGCGGTGCCCATGATGCGGCCGCCGATCACGTCGGTCGGCGAATGCATGCCGGCGACGATGCGGTTCTGGCCGAGCTGCGACGCGCGGGTCAGCAGCTCCTGGTAGCGCTGGGGCACCGCATAGGCCAGGGCGTACGAGGCCAGGTACGCGGCGTTGGTGTGGCCGCTCGGGAAACCGCCGTCGGTGGCCGGCGTGGTGCTGATCGCGGGGCGCAGCGTGGGGATCACGATGCCGGTGTCGTTCAGCCAGCGGAACGGCCGCTGGTACTGGTAGAAGGCCTTGGCCGGATTGGTCGAGGAAAAGTTGCCGCGCAGGGTGGCGATCAGCGTCACCACGCTGCCGAGCTGCGAGGTGGCGACGCCGGCGCCGTTGCCCGCGTCGTCGTACTTGACGGTGGTGGCGTCGGCCGCCACGCCCGCGATGGTGGTGGTGGCGCCGGAGCCGGCGACGAAGGCCGGCTGCAGCGGGCCCAGGCCGCTCAGCACGCTGTAGTTCTGGTTGCGGCGGTCGTCGAGGTAGGCCGCGTCCTGGTCGGCCTGGGTGCGGGTGGCGGCGATGGCGCGGTTCTGCTGGATGTTGGCCGCCAGGATCGGCGCGCCGAGGGTGGTGGGCGTGCCGTTGTTGAAGCTGCTGCCGGCTGTCCACAAAGTCGAGAAATCCGACAGAAGGCGCAGGCTGGCGTTGGTCGCGACGGTGGTGTTGGCGGCGACGCTGGTCTGGTAGGTGTCGACGAAAGCGGTCGCCGACGGCACCGGTGCGGTGTCGACCGCGCCCAGTCCGACCGGAGCGGCGGGCACCGCGGGACCGTCGCCGCCCCCGCCACAGGCGGTCAGGGCGAAGGCGGCGGTCAGGGCCAGGGCGAGAGGATGGCGGGCGAAGTGGAAGGTGGGCATGGCGGAAAAGAGAGGGAAGGACAGGGGCACCGTCGGAGGCGATGGCGGCGCGCCCGGGCGGCGCGGCCGGCGCAATCTACGGGGGGCGTATGACGCCGCCGTGAAACGACAGGCCCGATGCAGCGACCGCCACCGCCCTGCCTCCGGCGGGTGCTGTGCTACATTCGGCCGCTATGCAGACCCGCCGCCGCTTCTCGTTTTATTTTTGGTTCCGTTCACCCGGCGGATCAGAGGCGCGCGCGTAAAGCACACAGAACCCCTCCAGAAACCGCCGAAGCTGAAAAGCCCGGCGGTTTTTTCGTTTTCGGGTACCGAGTTTTCCAAAGCCGATCTTTCCCACGATTCTCAGGAGCACCACCATGAATGCAGTCCCGACCCAAGCCGCAGCCCTTTCCAGCGAGCCTTGGTATGCGCACGTCGACAAAACCAGCACCACCGACGACGAACGCATCAAGGACATCACCGTGCTCCCGCCCCCAGAACATCTGATCCGCTTCTTCCCGATCCGCGGCACGCCGGTCGAATCGCTGATCGCCGACACCCGCCAGAACATCCACGACATCATGGCCGGCACCGACGACCGGCTGCTGGTCGTGATCGGCCCCTGCTCGATCCACGACCCGGCCGCGGCGATGGAATACGCCCGCCGCCTGAAGGCCGAGCGCGAGAAGTACGCCGACACGCTCGAGATCGTGATGCGCGTCTACTTCGAGAAGCCCCGCACCACCGTCGGCTGGAAGGGCCTGATCAACGACCCGTACCTCGACGAGAGCTACCGCATCGACGAAGGCCTGCGCATCGCACGCCAGCTGCTGATCGACATCAACCGTCTGGGCCTGCCGGCGGGCAGCGAATTCCTCGACGTGATCTCGCCCCAGTACATCGGCGACCTGATCAGCTGGGGCGCCATCGGTGCGCGCACCACCGAGAGCCAGGTGCACCGCGAGCTGGCCTCGGGCATTTCGGCGCCGATCGGCTTCAAGAACGGCACCGACGGCAACATCCGCATCGCCACCGACGCGATCCAGGCGGCGGCCCGCGGCCACCATTTCCTGTCGGTGCACAAGAACGGGCAGGTCGCGGTGGTGCAGACCGACGGAAACCCCGACTGCCACGTGATCCTGCGCGGCGGCAAGGCGCCCAACTACGACGCCGCCAGCGTGCAGGCCGCCTGCGCCGACCTGGAAAAGGCCGGCCTGGTGGCGTCGCTGATGGTCGATTGCAGCCATGCCAACAGCAGCAAGCAGCACGAGCGCCAGCAGGTGGTCGCCGAAGACATCGCCGCCCAGATTTCCGGCGGCTCGCGCGGCGTGTTCGGCGTGATGGTCGAGAGCCACCTACAGGCGGGCGCGCAGAAGTTCACGCCCGGCCAAGACGACTCGGGCGCGCTGGAATACGGCAAGAGCATCACCGACGCCTGCCTGGGGTGGGATGCTTCGCTGCAGACGCTGCAGGTGCTGTCGGACGCGGTGCGCGCGCGCCGCGGCTGAGTGCGTTGCGCGGGTCCATGGCATGCATCGCATCGCGCGCGAATGTCGGTGCGTTAATAAATTTAGAATATATGAATATGATTTTTTCGTGATTATCGGCTTCGGGTACTAACGGCCTCTATTCGCTTTTCCCGATGGGGTGCAGGGGTCGGCGGTGGATATTCGCCCGGCAATATTTAAGTGTAAATATGCCAGCGAAACTTTATCAACCCATGGAATGGCCGACCGACCATGAAAATCACGCCCACCGCCAGCACGCCCGACAGTTCTT
Source organism: Sphingomonas sp. NCPPB 2930 (assembly GCA_042867185.1). Classification (GTDB taxonomy): domain Bacteria; phylum Pseudomonadota; class Gammaproteobacteria; order Burkholderiales; family Burkholderiaceae_C; genus Xylophilus. Next base: position 55,795 of record JBHZQV010000015.1, read on the forward strand.
CTGCAGGTTTCGATCCCGAATCGCCCGCCGCCTCGGCACAGACACCACGGGCCCGGCCCTCACCGCCGGCAAGTCCGGATGCCGGTTATCCGAGCAAGCGCCGTGCCGTCGGAGACAGCCGCCTGCAGGCCACGCTTGCGCCGCGCATGGCGTTGGCCGCACCCGCGACGCCCTCGGAAACTTCGGTACCCGATGGCACCTGGGAGCGTCTGCAGAAGTTGTCGCCGTCCTTGGCGGAACGCCTCACGCCCAGCGAACGGAAACTCGTTTCCGACACCCTCGGTGAGCTGCGCCACCATGTCGAGGCAGGCGGGCTGGACTTCGTGCCGGTGTTCGGGCACTGGTCGTTGCGTACCGACAACCACCGGGAACTGGGCAAAGCCAGCCAGGCCGATGTCGTCGAGGGCCGCGACACGCTGCCTGCGTCCATCAAGGACTACGGCATGGATTTCGTCAGCAGCACGGTGTTCCGCGGCACGCCGCAGCATCCGGGAGCGGTGGCGTCGATCACCGCACGGACCGACGACGAGGTGCCGGGAACCGTACTCAAGCTGCCGCTCGCCCAAGCCGAAGCGCTCCTGACAGGCGTGCTCGAGCGCGAACTGCTGTGCGAGGCCGACCTGCGTGCATTGCCCGATGCGCAGGGCCAGCCGCGTTCGAATCTCATGTACCGCCCGGCCGTGCGGCCGGTGGTCTTGGGCGACGGCAGCACCTTGCACGCGCTGTTGTTCGAGACCAATCCCCATGGTGCCAAATCCCTGAGCCGGGTCTTCGACGATGACGGCGGTTTGACGCCACCCCGGCTGGCGTACCTGCTGACGGCCCAGGGCGGCTTCGAACGCGACGGTCGGCGGCTGGGGGGCTCCAGTCTCGACTATTGGAGCGCGGGCATACAGCGACTCGAAAAATCGGGGGAGCGGCCGCCCGCTCTTCTGGACGAGGCCTTTGCCCTCGCCCGCCAGTCCGAAGCACTGGCGGAGCCGCTGGATGCCATGCCCGGCGCCGCCACCCCCCGGGGGACCTGGCATGAACAACGCGACGGGCTCGCACGGATGGAGGCGAGCCTGCCACAGGTCTACGCCACCCTGCAGTCCCCCGAGTCGCAGGCCCGTCACCACGCCCACCAGCAGGCGATGGAGTCCGCGATCACGGCCTTGCGTTCCAGTGCCGCGAACCCCCAGGCGCATGCCGACGGAGTGGATTTTCGCGACGTGGTGGCACGCGCGTTGCCGGGGCTGCTCGAAGACATCGGTTTCGAGCCCGGAATCTATACGGCGAAGTCGGCTGCGCCGGGAGGCTACGGCCGGTACTTGCTCCACAGCGACTCGACGCCCGGAAGCAATTTTTGCCTGCAGGTCTTCGCGTTCGATCCCCAGCAAAAGACGCCCATCCACAACCACCCCAACGAATGCGCGTCCTTCATTGCAGATGGGGAACTTCGGGAACGTCTGTACGACGATGGCAAGAACGCGGTACAGCGCGACGGCAAGCGATACGTTGAAAAACGGAGCGGGAACGAGCGGCCGAAAGGCTCGTGGGCGGGCTTCGACGGCCAGGAACTCGACATCCCGCACAGCCTGAAGAACAAGAGCGGCAAGCTGGCTGTCTCGGTACACCTGTACCGCGACATGGACGGTGTTTCGGGCGGCGCGCGGGTCGCCGCCAAGGACGTCTTCGAGCGCTTGCCCTCCCGTTCGGCACAGTGAAGACGCGGTGTCCGGTTGTCCGCGACGGCGTGCTGAGGCGGTAGGGGAGAGGCGCGGTACACGGGCGACAGCAGGTCACCCGGGCAGCGCGAATCAGCCCGGCGCCCGCGCCCGCAGCGCCGCCAGCAACCGCGCATGGATGCCACCGAAGCCGCCGTTGCTCATGCAGACGACCTGGTCGCCCGGCCGCGCGGCGGCCACCACCTGCGCCACCAGGGTGTCGATGCTGCCGGCGGTGCGCGCCCGTTCGCCCAAGGGGGCCAGGGCCGCGGCCGCATCCCAGTCCAGGCCCGCGGTATGGCAGAACGACAGGTCGGCGTCTTCCAGGCTCCAGGGCAGTTGCGCTGCCATGTGGCCCAGCTTCATCGTGTTGCTGCGCGGCTCGAACACCGCCAGGATGCGCGCCGCGCCGTCCGGCCCCTGGCGGCGGCGCAGGCCGTCGAGCGTGGTGCGGATGGCGGTGGGGTGGTGGGCGAAGTCGTCGTACACCGTCACGCCGCCGGCGGTGCCGCGCACCTCCATCCGGCGCTTGACGTTGCGGAAGCCGGCCAGCGCCGTCGCAGCCTCCGCAGGTGCGATGCCGACATGCTCGGCCGCCGCGATCGCCGCCAGCGCGTTCTGCTGGTTGTGCACGCCGGTCAGGTCCCAGGCGACATGCGCCACCCGCCGGCCGCGCTGCAGCACGTCGAACGCATGCGGATCGCCCTCGGCGGTGAAATCGTCGCCCGGCGCGCCGAAGCGGCGCACCTCGCTCCAGCAGCCCTGCTCCAGCACCGCGGCCAGGGCCGGCTCCTGCCCGTTGACGACCAGCCGGCCGCTGGCCGGCACGGTGCGTACCAGGTGGTGGAACTGGCGCTGGATCGCGGCCAGGTCGTCGAAGATGTCGGCGTGGTCGAACTCGAGGTTGTTCAGCACCGCGGTACGGGGCCGGTAGTGGACGAACTTGCTGCGCTTGTCGAAGAAGGCGGTGTCGTATTCGTCCGCCTCAAGCACGAAGGCCCCCCGGCTTTTCAGGCGCTGCCGCGCCTGTAATTCGCCACCCCCCGAGGGGGAGGCCCCGCCTGCGCCAGGGGGACCCTGGCGTGGCTCGGACGCGGAAATGCCGCTCGATTTTTCTGTCGGGCTGAGCCGGCTGGGCGGGCTGCCCAGTCTTGCGGATACGCCGAAGTTCTGGGGGACGCCGCCGATCAGGAAGCCGGGGGCGAGGCCGGCGTGCTCCAGGATCCAGGCGAGCATCGAGGTGGTGGTGGTCTTGCCGTGGGTGCCGGCGACGGCCAGGACGTGGCGACCCTGCAGCACGTTCTCGGCGAGCCACTGGGGGCCGCTGGTGTAGCGGGCGCCGGTGTCGAGGATCGCCTCCATCAGCGGAAATTTCGGCGTGCCGTCGGCCAGCCGCGCGCGGCTGACCACGTTGCCGACCACGAACACGTCGGGCGCCAGGGCCAGCTGGTCGGCGCCGAAGCCTTCGATCAGGTCGATGCCGAGCGCGCGCAGCTGGTCGCTCATCGGCGGGTACACGCCGGCATCGCAGCCGGTCACCCGGTGGCCGGCCTCGCGGGCCAGGGCGGCCAGGCCGCCCATGAAGGTGCCGCAGATGCCCAGAATGTGAATATGCATGGCGCGCGATTCTAAAGGCGAGGGTGTAATGTGCCGCTGGCCGGCGTCCCGCTTCGGCTGTCAGCTATTGAATTAATAGCGTTTGACCCTGTGCGACGGCCGGGCGTGGCCGCCTGGATGCGGTGCGGCGCCGGCTTCGCGAGAGAATGCAGGCCCCGCCCACCGAGGATCGTCATGGACACGCTGAAAGCCGAGATTGCCGCCACCGCAGCCCGGCTGGTGGTGGAGGAGGGGCTGGAGTACGGCGCCGCCAAGCGCCGCGCCGTCAAGCAGCTGGGGCTGCCGGGCCGCTCCGCGCTGCCCGACAACGACCAGATCGAGGATTCGGTGCGCGAGTACATCGACCTGTTCTGCGCCGACACCCAGCCGGCCGAGCTGCGCGCGTTGCGCGAGGTGGCGGTGGTGTGGATGGAGCGGATGGCGCAGTTCCGCCCCTACGTGGCCGGCGCCGTCTGGCACGGCACGGCCACCCGGCATTCCGATATCTATATCCAGCTGTTCTGCGACGACTGCAAGTCGGCCGAGATCGCGCTGATCGACCACCATGTCGACTACGAGCCCCAGACCGTCACCGGCCTGCACGGCGAGCCGGTGGAGGCGCTGACGCTGGCCGCCCGCTGCCCCGAACTGCAGACGATGGTGGGCGTACACCTGCTGGTCTACGACCTGGACGACATGCGCGGCGCGCTGCGGCCCGATGCCAAGGGCCGCTCGCCCCGCGGCGACGTGGCCGCGGTGCGGGCACTGCTGGCCCAGACCGGCTGAGAAGGTGCGAGAGAACCTGCTGCACGGCCCTGTCGTGACGGTTCTTTCACACCCTCCGAGGCCACGGCGATCCACCGCCGACTTCCGCCGGCCCGCCAGCTTTCTTATCTTTTCTTCTGTGTATCCCGCATGACCGATCCTACCGACCGCCCCTCGCCCGCCGACTCTCCCGCCGCTGCCAGTGCGGTCCCGTCGCGCCAACGCCGCGGCCTGCTGGTGGTGGCCGCGGGCGGCGTGGCGGCGTTGGCGGGCGCCGCGGTATCGTGGCGGCACTGGATGCCGGGCGAGGCCGCGGGTGGCGCCGACGACGCGGCGGTGCTGTGGCAGCAGTCGTTCGAGACGCCGGCCGGCGCGCCGCTCGACATGGCGCCGCTGCGCCACCGGCCGCTGCTGGTCAATTTCTGGGCGACCTGGTGCCCGCCGTGCGTGGAAGAGCTGCCGATGCTCGACCGCTTCCACCGCCAGCAGGCGGCCGGCAACGGCTGGCAGGTGCTGGGCGTGGCGATCGACCAGCCCTCGGCCGTGCGGCGTTTCCTGCAGAAGACCCCGGTGCAGTTCCCGGTGGCGATGGCCGGCCTGCAGGGCACCGATCTGGCCAAGGCGCTCGGCAACGACGCGGCCGGCCTGCCCTTCACCGTGGCCCTCGACAGGGGCGGCCGCGTGCTGCACCGTAAAATGGGCCAGCTCAGCGAATCCGACCTCCAGCGCTGGTCCGCAGCCTGAGGCGGTCGGCCCCCTCCGAAGCGGCCGTGGCAGCCGCAAACCTCGACAGTTTTACGAGAAATTGAGGGGTAAAGCGCGTGGTACCTCCAAACTGGAGTAAATTCGCGCTCTATTTTTTACAGGCAGCTTACATCTGTCGGCTGGAGCATCCATGGATTTGCGCAAACTGAAGACCCTGATCGACCTGGTCTCCGAATCGAACGTCTCGGAACTCGAAATCACCGAGGCCGAAGGCAAGGTCCGCATCGTCAAGGGTGGCGGCGCAGTCGTCCAGCAGTTCGCCATGCAGGCCCCGGTGGCCGCGCCCGTCGGCGCCGCACCGGTCGCCGCGGCGCCGGTGGCCGCCGAGCCCGAGCTGCCGGCCGGCCATATCGTGAAGTCGCCGATGGTGGGGACGCTCTACCACGCCGCCAGCCCGGGCGCGAAGTCGTTCGTCGAGGTGGGCAGCCAGATCAAGGAAGGCGAGACGATCTGCATCATCGAGGCGATGAAGATCTTGAACGAGATCGAAGCCGACAAGTCGGGCACCGTGACCCAGATCCTGGGCGAGAACGGCCAGGCCGTCGAATACGGCCAGCCTTTGTTCGTGATCGCCTGAGCCGGAACCGCTTAGATGTTTAAGAAGATCCTAGTTGCCAACCGGGGCGAGATCGCCTTGCGTATCCAGCGAGCCTGCCGGGAGATGGGCGTCACCGCGGTGATGGTCTATTCGGAGGCCGACAAGGACGCCAAATACGTCAAGCTGGCAGAAGAGGCCGTCTGCATCGGGCCTGCCGCCTCGTCCAACTCCTACCTCAACATGCCGGCGATCATCTCGGCGGCCGAGGTGACCGATGCCGAGGCGATCCACCCCGGCTACGGCTTCCTGAGCGAGAACGCCAACTTCGCCGAGCGGGTGGAGAAGAGCGGCTTCCAGTTCATCGGCCCCACGCCCGAGTCGATCCGCATCATGGGCGACAAGGTGTCGGCCAAGCAGTCGATGCTGAAGGCCGGCGTGCCCTGCGTGCCCGGCTCCGAGGGCGAACTGCCCGACGACCCGGTGGTGATCAAACGGATCGCCAAGTCGATCGGCTATCCGGTGATCATCAAGGCCGCCGGCGGCGGCGGTGGCCGTGGCATGCGGGTGGTGCACACCGAGGCCGCGCTGATCAACGCGGTGCAGATGACCAAGGCCGAGGCCGGCGCCGCGTTCAACAACCCGGCGGTGTACATGGAGAAGTTCCTCCAGAACCCGCGCCACATCGAGATCCAGATCCTGGCCGACAAGCACCGCAACGCGGTGTACCTGGGCGAGCGCGATTGCTCCATGCAGCGCCGCCACCAGAAGGTGATCGAGGAGGCGCCGGCGCCGGGCATCCCGCGCAAGCTGATCGAGCGCATCGGCGAGCGCTGCGTGGCCGCCTGCAAGAAGATCGGCTACCGGGGCGCCGGCACCTTCGAGTTCCTCTACGAGAACAACGAGTTCTATTTCATCGAGATGAACACCCGGGTGCAGGTGGAGCATCCGGTGACCGAGCTGATCACCGGCATCGACATCGTGAAGACGCAGATCATGGTGGCCGCCGGCGAGAAGCTGCCGTTCACCCAGCGCCAGATCGAGCTGCGCGGCCACGCGATCGAATGCCGGGTCAATGCCGAGGACGCGTACAAGTTCACCCCGTCTCCCGGCCGGATCACCACCTGGCACGCGCCGGGCGGCCCGGGCGTGCGGGTCGACTCGCATGCCTACACCAACTACTTCGTGCCGCCCAACTACGACTCGATGATCGGCAAGATCATCACCCACGGCGACACCCGCGAGCAGGCCCTGGCCCGCATGCGCACCGCGCTGCTGGAGACGGTGATCGAAGGCATCAGCACCAACATCCCGCTGCACCGCGAGCTGCTGCTGGACGCGCGCTTCCAGGAGGGTGGCACCAACATCCACTACCTGGAAGAGTGGCTGGCACAGCACAAGCGATGAGGACGACTCCCCCCCGAAGTGCCTGCGGCGCCTCCCCCTCGCGGGGGCGCTACCTGCGGCCCGGCGAAGCCGGCTCCGCGGTGGCTCCGACGAAAGCACTGCATGTTTGAGATTCGGCTGCTCGTACCAGAGGACCGTGTCGAGCCGGTCAGCGACGCCCTGGAGGCGCTCGATGCGCTGTCCGTCAGCGTCGAGGATGCTGATGCGCAGACCGATGCGGAACAGGCCCTGTTCGGCGAGCCCGGCATGCCGCCGCCGAAAGACGGCTGGCAGCGCTCCCGGGTGCTGGCGCTGTTTCCGCAGGAGGCCGATGCCCGGGAGGCGGCCACGTTGCTGTCGGCCCAGGATTTCTTCGCCGACTGCCAGGTCCTGGAGATCGCCGAGGTGGCCGAGCAGGACTGGGTGCGCCTCACCCAGTCGCAGTTCGCGCCGGTCGAGATCACGCCCGATTTCTGGATCGTGCCCACCTGGCACGAGCCGCCGGCCGCCGCCCGCCATGTGATCCGGCTCGACCCGGGCCTGGCCTTCGGCACCGGCACCCATCCGACGACCCGCATGTGCCTGCGCTGGATCGCCCGCCAGGCCGCGCCGCTGGGCCGGGTGCTCGACTACGGCTGCGGCTCGGGCATCCTGGCGATCGGTGCGTCGCGCTACGGCGCCTCGGAGATCGACGCGGTCGATATCGACGAGGCGGCGGTGCAGTCGACCCTGCTGAACGCCGCCGCCAACGCCGCCGCGCTGCAGGCCGGCCTGCCGACCCAGGCGCAGGGCGTCTACGGCACGGTGCTGGCCAACATTTTGGCCACGCCGCTCAAGGTGCTGGCGCCGCTGCTCTGCGCCCACGTGGCGCCCGGCGGATCGCTGGTGCTCGCCGGTATCCTGGAGCGCCAGGCCGACGAGTTGAAAGCCGCCTACGCCCCGTATCTGGCCCTGTCGGTGTCCGACACCGAAGACGGCTGGATCCTGATGACCGCGCAACGCGCATCCGCTTGAACGCGCAGCGGGTCCGAGGCCGGACACGCCCCGGCCGCTGCCTAGAATCGGGGCTGCCATGAGCCTCATCACCCGCTGCCCCAACTGCAGCACGATGTTCAAGATCGTGCCCGACCAGCTCCGCATCTCGGAAGGCTGGGTGCGCTGCGGCCATTGCTCCGACATCTTCGATGCGTCGCGGCACCTGCAGTCGCACGACGAGGCCGCGCGGGCCGCCGATGGCGCGAACGCGCCGGCTCCTGCGCCTGCGATCGACCCGGTAGCCGCGACCGCCGCGGTGGCCGCGGCGCCCCTCGACACGGCTGCCCCCGATGTCCCGGCGCTGTCGGACGACCCGGTCGCCGCGTCGCGCGCACTTTCGGCACCGGCCGGTGCGGCAGTGCCAACAGAGGCACCTTCGGTCTGGCTGCGCCGCTCCGGCGCCAGTGCGCTGCTGCACCGGGGCCATGCGGCCGGGCCGGCGGAGGAGGAGGACGACGACGATCTGTTCCATCCCCGCAGCGGCCACGGCACCGCCTGGCAGGAAACGCGGCAGGAGCCCTATGCGGGCCGGCATGCACCCCCCCACCCTTTCGACGACACCGATCCGGCGCAGCCTTCGGCGCCACCGCCGCCCACGCCGATGGCGCCGGTCCGGCCGGTGCCCACCGAAGGCCCGCTGGCGGTGCCGGTCCTCACGGAAGACGTGCCGTCGGCGCTGCTGCTGCAGACGGCCGACAGCGACATCGCCCAGAGCCCGCTCTACGACTCGGTCTTCGCGGTACCCGAAGCGCCGATGGCCGGCACCGCCGAGGCGGAGGCCGAGGCCGATCCCGACGAGGACGCCAAGCTGCTGGAGCTGGACTTCGTGCGCATCGCCGAGCGCAAGGCCTTCTGGCGGCGGCCGGCGATCGTCGCCGCGTCGGCACTGGTCTGCGTACTGCTGGCCGTGGCCCTGGCCGGCCAGGCCGCCCTGCGGGAGCGCGACCGGCTCGCCGCCACGGTGCCGGCGCTGCGGCCGGTGCTGGCCGCGCTGTGCGTCCCGCTGTCGTGCCAGGTGGGCCCGCGCCGCCAGATCGAGGCGATCGCGATCGAGGGCTCGGCCTTCAACAAGGCCCGTGGCAACCTCTACCAGCTGAGCGTCGACCTGCGCAGCAGCGCCACCACGCCGCTCGCCATGCCGGCGCTGGAGCTGACCCTGACCGATACCGACGGCCAGACGCTGGTGCGCCGGGTACTCGAGCCGACCGACCTGCGGGCGCCGCAGCTGCTGCAGCCGCAGGGCGCCTGGAGCGGCACGCTGCCGATGCGGGTGCAGGACCCGGCGATGGCCTCGCGCATCGCGGGCTACGGCCTGCTGGCTTTCTATCCCTGACGGCGGCCCGGCCACCGTCGCTTTCTTTCTCCCTCTACCTCCACACCATGGCAGCCATCATCTGCGGTTCTCTCGCGTTCGACACCATCATGAATTTCGAGGGGCGGTTCGCCGAGCAGATCCTGCCCGACCAGATCCACATCCTCAACGTGTCCTTCCTGGTGCCGTCGCTGCGCCGCGACTACGGCGGCTGCGCCGGCAACATCGCCTATGCGCTCAAGCTGCTCGGCGGCACGCCGCTGCCGATGGCCGCGGTCGGCACCGACGGCGCCGACTACCTGCAGCGCCTGCGCGACCTGGGCATCAGCACCGAACTGGTTCTGACGCTGGACGACCTGCACACCGCCCAGTGCATGATCACCACCGACACCGACAACAACCAGATCACCGCGTTCCACCCCGGCGCGATGATGCAGGCGCACCGCAACCGGATCGAGGCGCGCCCCGACGTCGCCCTGGGCATCGTCTCGCCCGACGGCCGCGATGCGATGCTGCAGCATGCCGAGCAGTTCGTGGCGGCCGGCATCCCGTTCGTCTTCGATCCGGGCCAGGGGCTGCCGATGTTCGACGGCGCGGCGCTGCGCGGTTTCGTCGAGCAGGCCGACTGGGTCACCGTCAACGACTACGAAGGCCGGATGCTCACCGAGCGCACCGGCTGGAGCCTGGCCGACATCTCGCGCAAGGTGCGCGGCCTGGTCGTGACGCTGGCCGGCGAAGGCTGCGATGTCTGGGTCGACGGATCTGCCGTGCGCGTCGCGGGTGTCCCGGCCGAGGCGGTGGTCGACCCGACCGGCTGCGGCGACGCCTGGCGCGGCGCCCTGCTGCACGGGCTGGAGCAGGGCTGGGACCTGGTGCGCTGCGCCGAGCTGGGCAATCGCATCGGCGCGCGCAAGATCGCCCAGCGCGGCCCGCAGAACTACACGCTCGGTTGATCCACCAGGCCGCCTCGGAGCGGCGCCTGGAAACGAAAAAACCCGGCACCTCGCGGATACCGGGTTGCGCGGAGCCTGCCGAAGCTTAGGGCTTGCTTCCCGTCGGAAAGGGCCATGCGGCTTGGGGGTTCAGCGTGGTCTGTGCCGCAGGTGCCGCGGTGGCCGTCGCGCCGGTAGCGGCCTTGGCCTTCTTGGGGGCGGCAGGCTTGCTGGTGGTGGTCTTGGTCGCTGCAGGCTTGGCGGCAGGCTTCGGTGCCGGTGCGGCGGCCTTCTTGGCAGCGGCCTTCTTCGCAGGCGCCGGTGCGGGCGCAGGTGCGGCCTTCTTGGCGGCCGGAGCAGCCTTCTTGGCAGGCACGGCCTTCTTCGCAGCAGCCTTCTTGGCCGGCGCTGGCGCTGCCTTGGCGGCGGCCTTCTTCGCCGGTGGCGCAGCCTTCTTGGCGACGACCTTCTTGGCCGGGGTGGCCTTGGAGGTGGATGCCTTCTTGGCCGGCGCTGCCTTGCCCGATGCGGTCCGGGAAGACGATGCCTTGGTCGTCGCGGCCTTCTTGGTGGTCGCGGCCGTCTTGCTCACGGCGGCCTTCTTGGCGGGCGCTGCCTTGCTGGCGGTGGTGGTCTTCTTGGCGGCGACCTTCTTGGTGGCCGCAGCCTTCGACGACGCGGCCTTCGTGGCCGGTGCCTTGGCGGTCGTGGCCCTGGCGGTCGTCGCAGCCTTCTTCGCTGCTACGGGCTTCTTGGTGGTCGTTGCCGCAGCCTTGGGTGCGGTGGTCGCCTTCTTCGTGGTGACGGCTTTCTTGGTAGCCGGTTTTTTCGCAGTTGCCATGACTTTCTCCTTGGTCATATTACAAAGAGCACTTCATGCGCAGCGCGCCGCACGAAGCGATTCATGGCGATAGGGCACTCGCCCCAGTGCCATGAATGCGGGAACGCCCGCCTTGCACACTCTTATCGGTGTGTCCAAGGACGGGCGTGTATCTGAATGCATGTGGTGGGCGAAGACGATCAGTCCCAGGACAGCGCTCCGCCGGACTGGTACTCGATGACACGCGTCTCGAAGAAGTTGCGCTCCTTCTTCAGATCGATCATCTCGCTCATCCAGGGGAACGGGTTCTCTTCGTTCGGGAACAGCGGCTCCAGGCCGATCTGCGTGGCGCGGCGGTTGGCGATGTAGCGCAGGTAGCCTTTGAACATCGACGCGTTCATGCCCAGCACGCCGCGCGGCATGGTGTCTTCGGCGTACTTGTATTCGAGCTCGACCGCCTTCAGGAACAGGTCCTTGATCTCGCCCTTGAACTCGGAGGTCCACAGCTGGGGGTTCTCGAGCTTCAGCTGGTTGATCAGGTCGATGCCGAAGTTGCAGTGCATCGACTCGTCGCGCAGGATGTACTGGTACTGCTCGGCCGCGCCGGTCATCTTGTTCTGCCGGCCCAGCGCCAGGATCTGGGTGAAGCCGACGTAGAAGAACAGGCCTTCCATCAGGCAGGCGAAGACGATCAGCGACTTCAGCAAGGTCTGGTCGGTCTCGAAGGTTCCGGTGTGGAAGTTCGGGTCCATGATCGCCTCGATGTACGGGATCAGGAACTCGTCCTTGTCGCGGATCGACGGGATCTCGAGGTAGGCGTTGAAGATCTCGCTCTCGTCGAGGCCGAGCGACTCGACGATGTACTGGTAGGCGTGGGTGTGGATCGCTTCCTCGAACGCCTGGCGCAGCAGGAACTGGCGGCACTCGGGCGCGGTGATGTGGCGGTAGGTGCCCAGCACGATGTTGTTAGCGGCCAGCGAATCGGCGGTGGTGAAGAAGCCGAGGTTGCGCTTGACGATGCGGCGCTCGTCTTCGGTCAGGCCGTTCGGGTCTTTCCACAACGCGATGTCGCGCGTCATGTTCACTTCCTGCGGCATCCAGTGGTTGGCGCAGGTGGCCAGGTACTTCTCCCAGGCCCATTTGTACTTGAAGGGTACGAGTTGGTTGACGTCGGTCTTGGCGTTGATGATGCGCTTGTCGGCCGCGTTGACGCGGCGGTGCACCGGCGCTGCAGGAGCGCTCGCGGGCGCGGCATCCGACGGCGTTGCAGCGGTGTTTGCAGCGGCCGCCGCGTCGCGCGAACCGGCCGTGGTGTCGGGCTGCGGTGTCGGCGTCGAGGGCTTGACTTCTTCGTCCCAGGTCAGCATAGGTTTTCCAGTGGTCGGATTATGAAAGCAGGCATGCGAAATGAAAAGGACCTGTCACAGGTCCATGCATTTCCACATGCCTCGATGTTGCTGGCGGGCATCGCACGAAGAGCGTTCTCGTCGCGATGCCCGCGCCTTTTTTGGGCGACAGTTGCGCGCAGTCTTTTTACTGGCACGCCTCGCAGGTCGGGTCGTCGATCGCGCAGAACTTCACGTCGGTCGCCGGCAGTGCATCGGCCTGCGCACGGGCCTGGGCAGCAGCCGCGTCGAGCGCATGGGAGGCGGCCACCGCGTGGGCCTGCGCCACATGCGGATCGCCCGACGACACCGCGTTCAGGCGGTCCGACTGCACCGTCGATTTCTCGGCGTGCGTGGCGCTCTGGGTGCGCAGGTAGTAGGTGGTCTTCAGGCCGCGCAGCCAGGCCAGCTTGTAGGTGTCGTCGAGCTTCTTGCCCGATGCGCCGGCCATGTAGATGTTGAGCGACTGCGCCTGGTCGATCCACTTCTGGCGACGGGCCGCGGCCTCGACCAGCCAGGTGGTCTCGACCTCGAACGCGGTGCCGTAGAGCGCCTTGATGTCCTGCGGCACCCGGTCGATCGGGCGCAGGGAACCGTCGAAGTGCTTCAGGTCCATCACCATCACGTCGTCCCACAGGCCCAGGCGCTTGAGGTCGCGCACCAGATAACCGTTGATGACGGTGAATTCGCCCGACAGGTTCGACTTGACCGAGAGGTTGCCGAAGCAGGGCTCGATCGAGGCGTCGACGCCCACGATGTTGGAGATGGTGGCCGTCGGCGCGATGGCCACGCAGTTGGAGTTGCGCATGCCGTCGGCCGCGATCTTCTTGCGCAGCGCGTCCCAGTCGAGGGTCGAGGACCGGTCGACTTCCACGTAGCCGCCGCGGGCCTTCTCGAGCATGTCGATGGTGTCGAACGGCAGGATGCCGCGGTCCCACAGCGAGCCCTTGTAGCTCTCGTACTGGCCGCGTTCGCGGGCCAGTTCGGACGAGGCCCAGTAGGCGTAGTAGCAGATGGCTTCCATCGACTGGTCGGCGAACTCGACCGCGGCCTGCGAGGCGTAGGGGATGCGCAGCTCGTACAGGCTGTCCTGGAAGGCCATCAGGCCCATGCCCACCGGGCGGTGGCGCATGTTGGAGACGCGGGCCTTCTCGACCGCGTAGTAGTTGATGTCGATCACGTTGTCGAGCATGCGCATCGCCGTCTTGATCGTCTTCTTGAGCTTCTCGTGGTCGAGGACCGAACCTCCGGCAGTGCCTTCGGGCGCCGGCTTCAGATGCTGCAGCAGGTTGATCGAGCCGAGGTTGCACACGGCCGTCTCTTCGTCGCTGGTGTTGAGCGTGATCTCGGTGCAGAGATTGGACGAATGCACCACGCCGACGTGCTGCTGCGGCGAGCGCACGTTGCAGGCGTCCTTGAAGGTGATCCACGGGTGGCCGGTCTCGAACAGCATCGAGAGCATCTTGCGCCACAGGTCGGTGGCGGGCAGGGTCTTCGACGGCTTGAGCTGGCCGCTGGCGGCCTGGGCTTCGTAGGCGACGTAGGCCTTCTCGAAGTCGGCGCCGAACTTGTCGTGCAGGTCGGGCACGTTCGAGGGCGAGAACAGCGTCCAGCTGCCCTTCTCCATCACCCGGCGCATGAACAGGTCGGGAATCCAGTTGGCGGTGTTCATGTCGTGGGTGCGCCGGCGGTCGTCGCCGGTGTTCTTGCGCAGCTCCAGGAACTCTTCCATGTCGAGGTGCCAGGATTCCAGGTAGGTGCAGACCGCGCCCTTGCGCTTGCCGCCCTGGTTCACCGCCACGGCGGTGTCGTTGACCACCTTCAGGAAGGGCACGACGCCCTGCGATTCGCCGTTGGTGCCCTTGATGTGGGAGCCGAGCGAGCGCACCCGGGTCCAGTCGTTGCCCAGGCCGCCGGCGAACTTCGACAGCAGCGCGTTCTCCTTGATCGATTCGTAGATGCCGCCCAGGTCGTCGGGCACCGTCGTCAGGTAGCACGACGACAGCTGCGAGCGCAGCGTGCCGCTGTTGAACAGGGTGGGGGTGGACGACATGAAGTCGAACGACGAGAGCACTTCGTAGAACTCGATCGCGCGGGCTTCGCGGTCTTTTTCCTTGAGCGCCAGGCCCATGGCGACGCGCATGAAGAAGGCCTGCGGCAGCTCGATGCGGGTCTTGCGCACGTGCAGGAAGTAGCGGTCGAACAGGGTCTGCAGGCCGAGGTAGTCGAAGCGCAGGTCGCGCTCGGCCTTCAGCGCGGCGGCCAGGCGGGGCAGGTCGTAGGTCAGCAGCGCCGGGTCGAGCAGTTCGTTGTCGACGCCCTTCTGCACGAAGCCGGGGAAGTAGTCGACATAGGCCGCGGCCATTTCCGACTGGGTCACGTCCTTGCCCAGCACTTCCTTGGCGATCGTGTGCAGCAGCAGGCGGGCGGTGGCGTAGGTGTAGTCGGGGTCCTTCTCGATCAGCGTCCGCGCGGCGAGGATCGACGCCTTGTAGACCTCGTCGACCGGCACGCCGTCGTAGAGGTTGCGCATCGTCTCGGCCAGGATCGGGTCGGCCTTCACGTCGGCGCCCAGGTTCTCGCAGGCGGCGCTGATCAGGCTGCGCAGGCGCGTCGTGTCGAGCACGAAGCGCTGGTCGCCGTCGGTGACGTGCAGCGACGGGGTGGTGGGCGCCGCCTCTTCCTGCTGGCGCGCGCGCTCCTGCGCATGGCGCTCGCGGTAGAGCACGTAGGCGCGTGCCACTTCGTGGTGGCCACCGCGCATCAGGCCCAGCTCGACCTGGTCCTGCACGTCTTCGATGTGGAAGGTGCCGCCGCCCGGCCGCGAGCGCACCAGCGCACGGGCTACGGCCTGGGTCAGCTCGTCGACCGTCTCGCGCACGCTGGCCGACGCCGCACCCTGGGTACCCTTGACGGCCAGGAACGCCTTCATCAGCGCCACCGCGATCTTCTGCGGCGCGAACGGCACTACCGCGCCGTTGCGGCGGATGATCTGGTAGTTGCCGAGAACGGCGGGCGCGATGCTGGCCGCAGGAGCGTCTGCTGCCAGAGGATGGCGGGTGACGGTGGGCGCGGGTGTGGCGAGAAGGGCGGCAGGCTGCATGGATTTCCTCTGGAAACGGACGGAGGGCAGAAAACAAACGCGCCGAGGACATAGCTCGGCGCGCGGAAACGAAGCGTTGGAAATGCGAAAGGTCGGAGTGCCGGGGCCCGCCAGACCCCATATGTGGTGTGTGGGGCGGGGCCGGTACGCTACCGGTAGCGTAGCGACCGCCATTTGAGTTGGCAAGTCTTGACAAGCCCAGAACCGCAGGTTTTCGTCTTCAATCGGCCCTGGTGTGCGCGGCGGGACCTTGCCATGCCGCGATGTCGACCACGAGGCCGAACACTGGTGCGGCCTGCAGGCCGTTTTGGGCCGGGAAGGCGCACGGATGGCCGGCCTCCGCCGCCCGCGTTATTTATGGCTCAGGTGACGATCGGCACGGGCAACGCGAAAGACGCCAGTGGCAGCAGGGCATTGAGCGTCTGCCAGTCGAACCCATCGCCCGGATCGTGCTTGCGTCCCGGCGCGATATCGGAGTGCCCGGCGAGGTAGCGCACCGGGTAGCGCTCCAGCAGCCCGGCGCAGAGGGCGGCCAGGGCCCGGTACTGCGCCGGCTCGAACCGGTCGCCCTCCAGGCCCTCCAGTTCGATGCCGACCGAGTCGTCGTTGCAGTTGCCCCGCCCCCGCCATGCCGAGCGGCCGGCGTGCCAGGCCCGGGCGTCGCAGTCCACGAACTGCCACAGCGCCCCATCGCGGCGGATATAGAAGTGGGCGGAGACCTCGACGCCCCGCAGCCGGTCGAAGTAGGGATGGGCATCGCAGTCGAGCGCGTTGCCGAACAGGGCGAACACCTCGTCGCCCCCGTAGACGCCCGGCGGCAGGCTGATCGAGTGCACCACGACCAGATCGACCGCGGCGCCCGCCGGCCGGGGGCCGAAGTTGGGCGATGGAAATTTCAGGGCGGGCCGGTACCAGCCGCCGTCCCAAGGACCGGCGGTGCCGGTATCCGCCTCAGCGGGCGGCATCGTCCGGACCGGCGTCCTCGTCGGCGGGTTCGTGGCTGCCCTGCGGCGTCGCGATGTTGAGCCGGGCGATCCGGTAGCGGATCTGGCGCAGGCTGATGCCCAGGTTGGCGGCGGTGGCGGTGCGGTTGAAGCCGGTCTGGTGCAGCGCGCGGACCAGGATCTCGCGCTCGCGGGCGTCCAGATAGCCCTGCAGGTCGTGCGGCAGCGGCGGCGGCTCGGCCGGGTGGCCGTCGGCGGCTACGGCCACCGGTGCCGGCTCGGGCGCGGTGGTGGCCGGCGGCATGCCGGGTGCGCCGTATTCCGCGTCGATCTGCAGCGTGTCGCCGTCGCTGAGCGCCACCGCGCGGTGCAGCAGGTTCTCCAGCTCGCGCACATTGCCGGCCAGCGGATGGCGCTCCAGCTGGGCCAGCGCGGCCGGCGACAGCGCGGGCGGCACCAGCAGGCCGGATTCGTGGGCGATGCGGGCCAGCAGGGCGGCGCACAGTGCGGGCAGGTCTTCGCGGCGCTCGCGCAGCGGCGGGATCGCGATCTCGATCACGTTGAGACGGTAGAACAGGTCCTGCCGGAACCGGCCGTCGCGCACGTCGGCCGACAGGTCGCGGTGGGTGGCGCTGACGATGCGCACATCCACCGCCTCTTCCTGCGTGGCACCGATGGGGCGCACGCTGCGCTCCTGGATCGCGCGCAGCAGTTTGGATTGCATCGCGAGCGGCAGGTCGCCGATCTCGTCCAGAAACAGGGTGCCGCCGTGGGCCGCCTGGAAGTAGCCGTCGCGGTCCTGCAAGGAGCCGGTGTACGAGCCCTTGCGGGCGCCGAAGAATTCGGCTTCGAGCAGGTTCTCGGGGATCGCGCCGCAGTTGACCGCGACGAACGGGCCGTCGGCCCGGTGGCTGCAGGCATGCAGCGCCTGCGAGATCAGCTCCTTGCCGGTGCCCGACTCGCCGCGCACCAGCACCGGCGCCATGCTGCGCGCCACCTTCACCACCCGTTGCTTGACACCCGCCATCGCCGGCGAAGTGCCCACCAGCCGGGCCAGCGCCGCCGCGGAGCCGGCCATGTCGGCCGTGGCTTCGCGCGGTGCCGGCGCCGTGCCGGCCGCGGCGGGCAGCAGTGCCGCATCGTTGCGGCCGCCGCGGGTGGCCTGCAGCGCGGCGGCCACCACCGCGCGGAACTGCTTCAGGTCTGCCGGCTTGGTCAGGTAGTCGAAGGCGCCGGCCTTGAGCGCCTCGACCGCGTTCTCGGCCGAGCCGTAGGCGGTGATGACGATGCAGCGCTCGGGCCGCTGCAGGGAGCGCAGCAGGTGCAGCACCTCCAGGCCCGAGCCGTCGGGCAGGCGCATGTCGCAGATGACCGCGTCGAAGCGACGGGCCTGCAACTGCTCGCGCGCCTGGAGCACGCTGCCGGCCGCCTCGACCCGGTAGCCCTCCCGCAACAGGGTCAGCTCGTAGAGGGTTCGCAGATCGGGCTCGTCGTCGATGACGAGGATGGCGCCGTCTGGAGCGGAGGTGCGGGATGGGGTGCTCACACGACTATTGTGTCAAAGGGCGAGTCGGCCGCCACTTCGTGCGGGGGCCGGAAGGCCACGGTGAACGCATTGCCGTCCACCGGCCCGAGCGCGGTGGCCCGCTCCATCCGGCGGTAGCCGATGCCCGCACCGTGCCGTTCGCACAGCTCGCGGCAGATATAGAGTCCCAGTCCGCTGGAGCGGCTCTCCGACGAGAAGAAAGGCTCGAACAGCCGCTGCTCGACCATCTGCTCCAGCGGCGCGCCGTCGCTCCAGACCTCGAGCAGCGCCTGCCCGCCCGCCGCCACCCAGGTGCGCACCTGCAGCGCGTCGCGGTCGGGGCCGATGTAGCGCAGCGCGTTGTCCAGCAGGTTGACCAGCACCCGGCGCAGGTGGTCGGGGTCGAAATCCACCCGCACGTCGGCGCCGGCCTCGTGCACCACCTGCAAACCGCAGCCCTGGCCGGCATGGCCGTGCCAGTCGGTGCAGACCGCCCCCACCGTCTCGTCGAGCAGGATGGCGGTGGCGCCTTCGAAATCGAACTGCCGCTGGGCGCGCGACACGTCCAGCACCTCTTCGGCGATCTTGGCCAGGCGCTGCGCGTTCTGCCGCACCAGGGCCGAGAGCTGCCGCTGCGCCGGATCGTGCAGGTCTTCGTCGAGCAGCGCGTTGGCCTGCACGATGGCCGCCAGCGGGTTGCGGATCTCGTGCGCCACCGCGGCCGACATGCGGCCCATCGCGGCCAGTTTCTCGGTGCGCAGCCGGGCCTCGGTCTCGCGCAGGTCCTGCAGGAACATCACGCAGAGCGTCTCCGACGGGCGCTCGCGCAGGGGCGTGAGCCGGGTGCGCACATGCAGCCGCCGCGGGCCGTGGCCGGGGTGCACCAGGGCCACGTCGGTCATCTGGCGGCCGCCGTCGCCCACGGTGCGGCGGGCCAGCTCGGCCAGCGGCTCCCAGGCGGGCCGGGCCGACAGGGAGAACGGCGGCGTGTGGGTGCCGGCATCCAGCAGCACCCGCGCCGCCGGGTTGGCCGCGCGCACCATGCCGCCTGCGTCGACCACCAGCACCCCGTCGGTCAGCGTTTCGATCACCAGCTCGTTGACCTGGGCCTGCAGCGTCGCCGCGCGCTGGCTGCTGCGGGCGATGGCCTCTTCGCGGGCCAGCCGGGTGACCAGCGGCTGCACCAGCACCGCGATCACGAAGTAGCCCAGCCCGGTCAGGCCCGCCTGCAGCAGCCGGGGTGTCGAGAAGCCGGTCGCGTCGGGCCAGAGCAGGGTGGCGTCGGCCAGCAGCAGCAGCGTCACCCCGGCGGCGGTGCCCAGTGCCATGCGCCGGGTGCCCAGCACCGAGGCCATCAGCACCGGCAGGCCGAGCAGCGGCGTGTAGTTCATGCCGCCCGACTGCAGCACCTGCATCGCCGAATAGGCGAGCAGGTCGGCGCCGATGGTGGGCAGCCAGAGCGGACCCAAGGTGGGGTCGGTGCGGCGCGGCCGCAGGCAGATGCGGGCCGCGAAGGTCCCGGCCAGGTAGGCGAAGCAGACGGCCAGGAAGGCCGGGCTGTGCTGCTGGCCCAGGGCCTGGATCAGCGCCTGCAGCAGCAGCAGCGCCACCGCCACCACCACCCGCGCGGTGGCGAAGCCGTTCCAGATGCGCAGCAGGCCGGTGGGCGGCGCCGTGAGCCAGCGGCCGGCGAAGCCGAACCGCATCGTCATGGCGCGGCGTCGGGGTTGCGGCCCAGCCGCTGGTGGGCCGGTCCGCAGAAGGTGCCGTCGCGCGATACCAGCGCATCGCCGCGCGGAAGGTGCAGTCCGCAGTGCTCGCACCGCACCATCGCCTCCGGCAGCGCCGGGCGGGACGCGGGTGGCGGGGGGGCCGGCGGCGCGCGGCGGCCGCTGCGCCACAGCCACACGAACAGGGCGACCGCGGCCAGGACGACGAGCAGCTTCATGCCGGCGCGCGGTGCAGGACCACCTCGAGCACGAAGCGCGATCCCACGTAAGCCAGCAGCAGCAGGGCCGAGCCGATGTAGAGCCAGCGCAGCGCGGTGCGCCCGCGCCAGCCGAACCGCGCCCGGCCCAGCAGCAGCACCAGGAAGGTCAGCCACGACAGCACCGAGAACACCGCCTTGTGGTCCCAGCGCCAGGCGCGGCCGTAGAGGGTCTCGCCGAACAGCAGGCCGGCCGCGAGCGTGGCGGTCAGCAGCACGAAGCCCGCGTTGACGAAGCGGAAGGTCAGCCGCTCCAGCATCAGCAGCGGCATGCCGCTCTGCGGATCGGCCGCCAGGCGCATCTGCTTCTCGGCCCGGGTCATCAGCCAGGCATGGACCAGCGCCGCGGCGAAGAGCCCGTACGACGCCACGCCCAGTGCCAGGTGCAGCGGCAACCACGGCGAGTTTTGCGCGTGCAGTGCGGTGCCGGGAAAGGCCAGGGCCAGCAGCACCGCCACCGCGCCCAGACCGCACAGCGCCCAGCGCGCCCGCAGCCGCGGATAGAGCCGGCTCTCCACCGCGTAGACCGTCAACACGAACCAGGCGGTGATCGAGAGCGCCGGCGCGAAACCGAAGTGCGGCGGCGTGAAGGCCAGCGACCAGACCAGCGCTGCGCCGTGCAGCACCCAGGCGGCGGCCAGTGCCGCGCGGCTCACGCCCGGGGCGAGGCGCGCCGCGAACAGGGCGGGCAGCGCGTAGGCGAGGGCGGCAGCAAGACCCAGCACGAGGCTGGCCGGGGACGCGCTGGGTAAAATCATGCCGGCGAGTTTAGTGGCGTTCCCGCCCTCCGCCCCTGCCGGTGGCGCACACGGCCCGGCGCTTTCTTCGCACCCTGCGACCGCCCGTCGTCCGGCTCCGCTCCGGCCCCTCCCTCTCTCCCCTCCATTCCGACCATGGCATCCGCACTTACCGACAAACTCACGAAGCTCGTCAAGGAGATGCGCGGCCAGGCCCGCATCACCGAATCCAATGTGCAGGACATGCTGCGCGAGGTGCGCATGGCGCTGCTGGAGGCCGACGTGGCCCTGCCGGTGGTGCGCGACTTCATCGCCCGGGTGAAAGAAAAGGCGCTCGGCCAGGAAGTGCTGGGTTCGCTGAAGCCGGGGCAGGCGCTGGTCGGCATCGTCAACCGCGAGCTGGCCGCCACCATGGGCCAGGGCATCGCCGACATCAACCTGGCGGCCCAGCCGCCGGTGGTGATCCTGATGGCCGGCCTGCAGGGCGCGGGCAAGACCACCACCACCGCCAAGCTGGCCAAGCACCTGATCGAGAAGCGCAAGAAGAAGGTGCTGACCGTCTCCGGCGACGTGTACCGCCCCGCCGCCATCGAGCAGTTGAAGACGGTGACCAAACAGGCCGGTGCCGAGTGGTTCCCCAGCACGCCCGACCAGAAGCCGCTGGCGATCGCGCAGGCCGCGCTCGACCATGCCAAGCGCCACTATTTCGACGTGCTGCTGGTCGACACCGCCGGCCGGCTGGCGATCGACGAAGCGCTGATGAACGAGATCCGCGAGCTGCACGCCTTCCTGAAGCCTACAGAGACGCTGTTCGTGGTGGACGCGATGCAGGGCCAGGACGCGATCAACACCGCCAAGGCCTTCAAGGAGGCGCTGCCGCTGACCGGCATCGTGCTGACCAAGCTCGACGGCGATTCGCGCGGCGGTGCGGCGCTGTCGGTGCGGCAGATCACCGGTGCGCCGATCAAGTTCGCCGGCGTGTCCGAGAAGATCGACGGGCTGGAAGTGTTCGACGCCGAACGGCATGCCGGCCGCATCCTGGGCATGGGCGACATCGTGGCGCTGGTGGAGCAGGTGACGGCCGGCGTCGATGTGGAAGCCGCGCAGAAGCTGGCCGCCAAGGTGAAGAGCGGCGAGGGCTTCGACCTCAACGACTTCCTGGGCCAGTTGCAGCAGATGAAGCAGATGGGCGGCCTCTCCAGCCTGATGGACAAGCTGCCGGCCCAGCTGTCGGCCAAGGCCGGTCAGGTCGACATGGACAAGGCCGAGCGCGACGTGCGCCGCAAGGAAGGCATCATCCAGAGCATGACCACGCTGGAGCGCCGCAAGCCCGAGTTGATCAAGGCCACCCGCAAGCGCCGCATCGCCGCCGGCGCGGGCGTCCAGGTGCAGGAGGTCAACCGCCTGCTCAACGAGTTCGAGCAGATGCAGACCATGATGAAGAAGATGAAGGGCGGCGGCCTGATGAAGATGATGAAGCGCATGGGCGGCATGAAGGGCATGGGCGGCGGTGGCATGCCCAAGCTGCCGTTCTGAGGCTTTTACATACGAAAAAGGCCTGTAGCCGGCGCAGTTCGCCGGCCTCTGGCTATTAAATTAATAGCAAAGAAAAAGCCGACTCGCAAGTCGGCTTTTTCGGCGGCCCCCGCAGGGGCAGTGCTCTGTCTCAGGCGGCGACCGCCAGGGGCGTTGCCAGCCGTGGACGCGACAGGCGGTTGGCATGCAGGCGGGCCCGGCGCAGGACCGAAGGCGACCAGCGCTCTTCGGGGATCAGCAGGAAGGCCCGGCTGCGCATCGCGGTGCCCAGCTCGATGTGGCTGGTCCAGACGCTGACCGGGATCGCCAGCAGCAGCGGCAGGCCGACCGGCACCAGCCAGACCAGGGCGCTCGGGTCGATCATCGCGATACCGACGGCCAGCATCGCGACCACCAGGGACATCGGTGCGAGCGTTGCGGCGGCACCCTTCCACGACAGGGCCAGTGCCTCGCGGGGAGGCGACTTCCAGTCCAGCTTCATGCCGGTGATGGCCACCAGCACGAACAGCGAGTGGGCCACCATGCGGACCGGCGACTGCAGCAGGGCCAGCACGCTTTCGAGCGCCGAGCTCTTCAGCAGCGCGAAGGTGCCGCCGAACATGCGCTGCTCGCCCTTCATCAGCACCGCGACGATGCCCAGGATGCGCGGCAGGAACAGCACGCTGATCGTGAAGGCCCAGAGGCCCATCAGTTCGGCCGGGAGCACGTCCCAGTTGGTCGTGGAGATCTTGCTGCCCGACAGCCACAGGGCGGTGCCCAGGGTCATGAAGGCCAGCCACAGGGGTGCCGACACATAGGACAGGGCGCCGGTGATGAACATGGCGCGGTGCACGCGGTGCAGGCCGGGCTCTGCCATCAGGCGGGCGTTCTGCAGGTTGCCCTGGCACCAGCGGCGGTCGCGCTGCAGTTCCGACAGCAGGTCGGGCGGCTGCTGCTCGTAGCTGCCGACCAGGTCGGACACCAGCCACACCTGGAAGCCGGCACGGCGCATCAGCGCGGCTTCGACGAAGTCGTGCGACATGATGCCGCCGGACATGCCGCCCTTGCCTTCGATCGGCGCCAGGGCGCAATGCTGCATGAAAGGCTCGACGCGGATGATGGCGTTGTGGCCCCAGTAGTGCGACTCGCCCAGCTGCCAGAACTGCATGCCCAGGGTGAACAGGCGGCCGGTCATGCGGGATGCGAACTGCTGCGAACGGGCATGCAGGGTGACGTGGCCGATCGACTGGGTGGCGGTCTGGATGATGCCGGCCTTGGGGTGGGCTTCCATCAGCTTGACCATGGTGGAGAGGCAGTCGCCGCTCATCACGCTGTCGGCGTCGAGGACCACCATGTAGCGGTAGTCCTTGCCCCAGCGGCGGCAGAAGTCGGCCACGTTGCCGGCCTTGCGGTGGGTACGGCGGGTGCGCAGGCGGTAGTACACCTCGATCTGCGGCTGGTCGGGATTGGCGGCCAGCGCGGCACGCAGGTCTTCCCATGCGGCCAGTTCGGCCTTGGCGATGGCCGGGTCGTAGCTGTCGGACAGCACGAACACGTCGAACACCTGGGCGTTGCCGGTGGCGGCGACCGATTCGCAGGTGGCGCGCAGGCCGGCGAACACGGTGGCCACGTCCTCGTTGCAGATCGGCATGATGATCGCGGTGCGGGCATCGGCGTTCATCGCGTGGTCTCGCACTTCCTTGGCCGAGATGGTGTGCTTGTCGCCGCGCAGGCTGACCCAGAAGCCCATCAGCGCGGTGGTGAAGCCGGTGACGACCCAGGCCGACAGCAGGGCGAACAGGGCGATCTGGCCGTATTGCAGCACCGCGCTGTCGTACACCGGCTGGATGCCGGCGAACAGCGTGGTGGCGATGGCGGTGGTGATCAGCGTGATCAGCAGGAACACGGCACGGCGGCGCGACGCGGCACGCTGCCAGGCTTCAGGTGCCATCTGCTCGGCTTCCAGCGGGGTCTGCACTTCGTGCGAACGGCCGGTGAGTGCCATCAGGGTGGAGGTGCCGAGGCTGTTCCAGAAGCCACGCCATGGCTTGGCGGGCATCGAGCCGCGGTTGACCGGCGGTGCGGTCAAGGAATTGGGGTGGCGCTCTTCGCGCAGTTCGCTGCGGGAAGACACGACAGGGGTAGCGGCCGCGTGTGCCGGGGTAGGCAATGCGACGACGCGCTGGCTTGCGACAGGTCGAAGAGGATTCATGGTGTCACTCACTGGTCGGTCCCTAAACATCAGGAAGCAGCGAACCCGGCGCCGTCGGCAAGACGGTAGACACGAGGGGCGGCGGGGCTGCACATGCGCTATGCATTGCAATCCCCGTGCCACCATGAATAAGTCATTTCATATCAAAGACTTGCGGTGTATTTCTCGAAAAGTTTTGAGGAATTTCGGTGTTAACCCTCGAAAAACACCTGTTTTTGTCGCCGGGTGGCGACAGGACGGCAGGCTGCCCGGTCTGAAGCCTTATGAATCAAGGGCTTAGCCTTGTCGTCCTTCTGCGACACCGTCCGTGGAAACCGCGACACCGTCGCCTTTGAACTGGCCCGGCGTCAGGGCGTGCTTCTGCAGCAGCCGGTAGAACTCGGTCCGGTTGCGGTCGGCCAGGCGCGACGCGTCGGCCACGTTGCCGTCGGTGAGTTTCAGCAGTCCCACCAGGTAGTCGCGCTCGAACTTCTGCTTGGCGTCGGCGTAGTTCAGCACTTCGATCGAGGGTGTGCGGAGCGCGCGTTGGACCAGCGCCAGGGGTACCAGCGGTGTCGTGGACAGCGCACACACCTGCTCGACCACGTTGAACAGCTGCCGCACGTTGCCGGGCCAGGCGGCGGTGGTGAGGGCTTTGAGGGCTTCCGGTGCGAAGCCCGACAGCCGCTTGCCGTACTTGCCGGCCAGCTTCAGCAGGAAGTGGTTGGCCAGCAGCGGAATGTCTTCCCGCCGGTCGCCCAGCGTCGGCAGGGTGAGCGTCACCACGTTCAGCCGGTAGTACAGGTCTTCCCGGAACTGGCTGGTCTGCATCGCGGCGTCCAGGTCGCGGTGGGTGGCGGAGATGATCCGCACATCCACCGGGATCGACTGGCTGGAGCCGACCGGGCGCACCGCGCGCTCCTGCAGCACCCGCAGCAGCTTGACCTGCAGGGCCGGCGGCATGTCGCCGATTTCGTCGAGCAGCAGGGTGCCGCCTTCGGCCGCCTGGAACAGGCCCTTGTGGTTGGCGCTGGCGTCGGTGAAGGCACCCTTGACGTGGCCGAAGAGCTCCGACTCCAGCAATGCCTCGGGGATCGCGCCGCAGTTGACCGCCACGAACGGTTTTCTGGCGCGCGGGCTGGCGCGGTGGATCGCACGGGCCAGCATCTCCTTGCCGGCGCCGCTGTCGCCGCGCAGCAGCACCGATGCGTCCGACTGGGCGATCATCTGCGCCTCGGCCAGCACCTCGGCCATGCGGCTGGAGCGGCTGACGATCTCCGAGCGCCAGGATTCGTCAGCATGCGTCTCGCTGACCGTCGGGGCGCTCAGCGCCAGCGCCTGCGAGATCTTGTCGAGCAGCTCCTTGCCGTCGAACGGCTTGGTCAGATAGGTGAACACACCGCGGGCGGTGGCCTCCACCGCGTCGGGAATGGTGCCGTGGGCGGTCAGCAGGATCACCGGCAGCGAGGGATGGCGCGCGCGGATGATGTCGAACAGCGCCAGGCCGTCCTTGCCGGGCAGGCGCACGTCGGACAGCACCAGCTGCGGATGGGCGATGTCGAGCTGGGTGAGCGCCGATTCTGCCGAGCTGACCGCGGTGACCCGGTAGCCCGCCGCATGGAGCCGCATCGACAGGAGCCGCAGCATGTCGGCATCGTCGTCCACCACCAGCAGGCTGGGGGCACGGGCGGAAAGAGGGGCGGAGGCGCTCATCGAGGGAAATCCTAGGGGTTCGGCTTGGCCGCAGAGGCGGCAGGCGCTGCGGGCGGGCTGGCCGCTGCCGCGCCGTTGGCACCGGAGCGGGTGAGGCTCCGCTCGATGGCGCGCACCGCCTCCAGCCGCTCGCTCAGCTGGTCGATGCGGCGCTGGTTGTCGCGCAGTTGCTGCGACTGGCGCTCGACCATGTCTTCCAGCCGGCGCTGGTCGCCGTAGCGCGAGGTGAGCAGCCGGGCCAGGGGATGCAGGCGGCGCGCGGCTTCGCTCTGGTTGTTCAGCAGGCGCTGCAGCAGCGTCTGGGCGCGCATCGTGTCCTGCGTGTTGCGGGTCTGCGCCAGGGCCACCGCCAGTTGCAGGTCCTGGAACGGGGTGCGCTGCGCATCGCTGGAGGTATCGCCCAGCCGGGCGATCTCCTGCGACAGCTCCGCCGGCGGCATGGTGCGGACCCGGTCGGCATAGGCCAGCAGGGCCACGTTGCCCTCGGGCGGCGCGACCGGCGCTGCCGCCTGCGCCGACGCGGCGGTGTCGTTGCGATGCGGTGCGGTGGCCTTGGCGCCGGGCGCCGGCGGCACGACGATCACATCGTCGACATCGGCCGCGATGTTGGCGGGGACGGCGGCCGACGGCGGTGGCGCGGGCGGCGCGGCAGGAGCAGGCGCGGGCGCCGGAGCGGCACAGCCCGCTGCCAGGGCCACGGCGCCCAGCGCGCCGGCAAGTCGAAAGCGGTGGGGCAGGGTACGGCTAGATGACATGGGGCAGGTCGATGCGGAAATGGGCGCCGGCGGTGCCGGCCATGAGTTCGATGTGGCCGCCGTGCGCAGCGATGTATTCCTGCACGATCGACAGGCCGATGCCGTTGCCGCGCGCGGCATCGGCGGGCTGGCGCTCGCCGCGGTAGAAGGGCTCGAAGATGCGGGGGCGGTCGTCCTCGGCCACGCCGGGGCCCTGGTCCTTCACCTCGATCGTCACCCCGTTGCCGAGGCGCGCCAGGCGTAGCACGATGGTGCCGTTGCGCGGCGAGAAGCGGATCGCGTTCGACAGCAGGTTGGCCATCACCGTCGCCAGCTTGCCGGCATCGACCTGGGCCGAGACCGGCGTGCCTTCCACCTTCACCGTCAGCGCATGCGCCTGCCATTGCAGCCGCTGCGCATCGACCTGGTCCTCCAGCAGCTGGAGCAGGTCGGTCTTCTGGCGCTGCAGCTGGCGCGCCTCGAAAGCCGCGGCGTTGAAGCGCAGCAGCGCCTCGATCTGGCTCTGCAGCACGACGGTGTTCTGCTGCAGGATGCGCGCCACCTCGCGCTGGTTGTCGGTCAGGGGGCCGGCCACGCCGTCCTCCAGCAGGGCCACGCCTTCGCGCAAGGCGGCCAGCGGCGTCTTCAGCTCGTGCGAGATGTGGCGCAGGAACCGGGCCTTGTCGGCATCGAGCTCGGTGAGCCGCAGACGCAGCCACTCGAGCTGTTGGCCCACGCGGCGCACGTCGGCGGGGCCGCGGATGTCGATCGGCTCCTCGAGTTCGTTCTCGCCCAGGCGGACGATCGCGCGCTCCAGCCGCTTGAAGGGCCGCGCCAGCCACAGGCCGAAGGCCACCGCCAGCAGCACGGCCAGGCCGATCGCGCCCATCACCATGCGGGTGAGCCGGGCGCGGCTGGTGTCGAGCTGCTCGGTCAGCGCCGCGTTGCGGCCCTCGATCGCGCGCTGCACCTCCTGCGCCACCAGGGCGTTGACCGATTCGAGCTCGCGGAATTCCGACGACATCGACCGTTCGCGGTCGAGCGCGGTTTCGGAAGGGCCTGCGAACAGGCCGGTGATGGTGGCGAGTTGCGCGCGCCAGCGGTTGGCCACACCGGACGGCACGTCGCCCGGTTCCAGCTGGGCGAGCAGCGCGGTGCCGTCCTGGGCCGCTTCGTCGAAGCGCTTGCGCAGCATTGCGTCGTTCAGGATCAGCGACTGCCGGCCGGCACGCTCCATCGTCGCGCTGCGGTTGGACAGGTCCTGCACGATCGCGTTGAGCTGCAGCGCCCGGGCCGAGAAGCCGCGGCTCTGCGCCATCAGCCCGTCGAAGGTGAAGACCGCCCTCAGAGAGATGCCGCCGAGCAGCGCGGCGATCAGCAGAAAGCCGACCAGCAGCAGTTGCTGGAACGACCCGCGGACCGGCCGGCGCCGCGCGCTGCCCGGGTCGGCGGGCGCCAGCGCCACCGGCGGCGCGGTGGTGCTCATGCGGCCAGCGCCGGCAGGGGCGCGTCTTCCCGCCGCTGCACCGCACCGCGCAGCGAGTAGCCCTGCGCCTCGGTGATCCGCAGATCGACCATCTGCCCCACCAGCCGCGCCGGGCCCTCGAAGTTGACGACGCGGTTGCACTCGGTGCGGCCCATCAGCTCGGGCGCATCGGCGGTGGCCTTGCGCGACGGCCCTTCGACCAGGATGCGCTGCACGGTGCCGACCCGGCGGGCGCTGATCGCCCGCACGTTGTCTTCGATCGCCGCCTGCAGGTGCTGCAGCCGGCGCAGCTTGACCTCGTGCGGCGTGTCGTCGTGCAGGTTGGCCGCGGGCGTGCCGGGGCGCGGGCTGAAGATGAAGCTGAACGAGGTGTCGTAGCCCACGTCGTGGATCAGCTTCATCATCTTCTGGAAGTCGTCCTCGGTCTCTCCGGGGAAGCCGACGATGAAGTCGCTGCTCATCGCCAGCTCGGGCCGGATGGCGCGCAGCTTGCGCACCGTGCTCTTGTATTCCATGGCGGTGTAGCCGCGCTTCATCGCCATCAGGATGCGGTCGCTGCCGTGTTGCACCGGCAGGTGCAGGTGGCTGACCAGCTTGGGCACCTCGGCATACGCCTGGACGAGGCGCGGCGTGAACTCGTTCGGGTGGCTGGTGGTGTAGCGGATGCGCTCGATGCCGGGGATCTCGGCCACGTATTCGATCAGCATCGGGAAATCGGCGATCTCTGCCGTGCCGCCCATCGCACCCCGGTAGGCGTTCACGTTCTGGCCGAGCAGCGTCACTTCGCGCACGCCCTGGTCGGCCAGGCCCGCCACTTCCACCAGCACGTCGTCGAACGGGCGGCTCACCTCCTCGCCGCGGGTGTAGGGCACCACGCAGTAGCTGCAGTACTTGGAGCAGCCTTCCATGATCGAGACGAAGGCGGTGGCGCCGTCGACCTTCGCCGGCGGAAGGTGGTCGAACTTTTCTATCTCGGGAAAGCTGATGTCGACCTGCGGCCGGTCGTGCAGGTCGCGGGCGGCCAGCATCTCGGGCAGGCGGTGCAAGGTCTGCGGGCCGAAGACCACGTCCACGTAAGGCGCGCGCGCGATGATCGCCGCGCCTTCCTGGCTGGCGACGCAGCCGCCGACACCGATCCTCACGCCCCGGGCCTTCAGGTGCTTGACGCGGCCCAGGTCGCTGAACACCTTCTCCTGCGCCTTCTCGCGCACCGAGCAGGTGTTGAACAGGATCAGGTCGGCTTCTTCCATGTCCTGCGTAGGCTCGTATCCCTGGGCCGCGCCCAGCACGTCGGCCATCTTGTCCGAGTCGTACTCGTTCATCTGGCAGCCGAAGGTCTTGATGAATACTTTTTTGCTCATGGCGTGCGCCCTTCGGGCGTCTGGTGTGGGGGGCAACGGGGCATAGGCCATGCGGCCGGTGCCGTGTTCGAGCGGCTCGGCCGTGCGATGGCCGGCGGTCAAGAGCCGAACAGGGATTCCAGCAGCGAGCGCTGCCTGCCGGGCCGCAGTGCCGCTTCCTGGGGTGTCAGCAACCAGACCTCGGCGATCTCGCCGAACCCGTCGCGCCGGTAGTTGACGATGAGGTCCTGCTCCGCCAGCGTGGCCGACAGCACCGCACGGCCCTGGGTGTCGCGGATCAGGCCGCCGACCGAGAGACGATCGGGGCGGCCGTCCATCAGCACCACCGGCGGATAGGTGACGCGCAGGCGGCCCCGCACCGCGGTTTCCGGAAAACTTCGTACGGCGGCCATCGACTCGGCGGTCTGCGCATGGAGCGGCATGGACGCACCCCACGCGCAGCAGAGCAACACCCAGCCGGCAGCATGCCGGCGGGCGGAAGAACTCGATGGGGTGCGGGGCGTGGCGCCGGGGCGGCGTGCGCAGCGGGTCATGGTGTACGTCCAGAGGCTGGTGCTGCCATTCTAGCGGGCACCCCTCGGCACGGCGGCCTCACAGGGGCAGGCAGCGCAGCCGCAGCCGAGGGGATTCGAGCTTTTCCGCATACCAGCCGTCGCGGGCCGGCGACACGAGTGCGGCCAGCCCCTGCATCAGGGTCACGTCGTCGCCCGCCTTGGCGTTCTGGTAGCACTCGTCGAGCGTGGCCAGCGAGCGGCGCAGCGCGGCCGCCTGGGCGGCATCGGCCTTTTCGCCCGAGGCCGCCTGGCCGGCGAGCCAGGTTTCGTAGGCGGCCAGCGTCTGCTCTGGCAGCTTCTCGCGCACGTCTTTCGGGATCATGGTGCCGTAGAGCTGCTGCAGGCTTTCGGCACCGGCCCGCGAGAGGTGCAGGGAGACGTCGTACTGCGCCTCGAAAGCGCCTTGCCGTACCACCACGCGCTGGATGCGGTAGTCGAGCCGGCCCTGGGCGCCGCCCAGGGTGGCGATGAGCTCGCGTGCCGCCGCGTTGTCGGGATTGCCATCGAAATCCGTTTTCAGGGCCTGGGTGATCGCCGCATCGTCCGGGAACGCGATACCGGCGTTTCCGGCGCCGGTGCCTTTCCGGTCGCAGGCGGACAGAAGGACGAGAAGTGCGCAGGCGACCAGACCGGTCGACCGGCGGCGGAGCGAGGTCCGGCTGGAGGGGGTGGGGTGGTGGAAATGCATGGCAGGTAATGGACCACGACCCGCGTCCGACCGGCGGCCCAAGATATGTCAGGGTGTAAATGCCGGTCTTAAAAGGTACCGAACGTGCGGCATCTCTCCCACGAGTTGCGGAATTGTCCTATTGACACCAACGGAAATGCTGCACCGGCCGTTCGTTCTGCGCCACTCCCTCCTTTTTCTCAGGAGAAAACGAACGGAAAGTGCAACACGGAGCGGGAAGTTCCCTTGGCTTGGCCGGCTTGACATAAGTTTGCACAACGATTTCAAAGGCTGGTTTTTGCACCAAAGAAGTGCATTTCGTCGCGAAAATGTAAGTTGCTTTGCAGAAAAGGCATTACAAATTCGTTAGCATGCTGCCATAAATGGAAGTTACAAACGGGGCTCTCGCAGTCCGGGCCTTCCGGTTTTCACCCCTCCGCTTCATTTCATCAGGAGTTTCCCATGCAGAAAAAATTTGCTCTCGTCGGTCTGGTCTCCCTGGCCTTCGTCTCCTCCGCCGCCTTCGCACAGTCGGGCACGATCAGCATTCCGGGCGTCGCCAAGGCCAACGGCTCGATCGGCTCGACCGTGACCGACAGCCGCATCACCGTGGCGAACAACACGGCCAAGAACGTGACCGCGGGCGGTGGCGGCCTGAGCTTCAAGATCGGCGAAGTGACGATGGCGGGCCTGGCCAACGTCAACAGCGTGAACATCACCGGCTCGACGGTGAAGAACTCCGACATCACCGTCAGCGGCAACAGCGCCGACAACATCAACGCGATCGGCGGCACCGCCAACGTCAACTCGGTCAACATCAACTGATCTGTCTGACCGCGCCGTCGCACCGGCCCTTCGCCGGGCGCCGTGCGCACCGCCCGGCCCCGTGCCGCGGCAAATTCCGGAGAAGCCTGTGCCCTTTGCCCTGAAGAAAACCCTGCCGGCCATGGCGATCCTCGCCGGCAGCACGCTGGCCCCGCTGGCCCAAGCCCAGGAGAGCGTGCTGAACGGGCTGGGATGGGTCACCGCGCGGCCGGGCTCTTCGGTCGAGGCGTCTTCGGTGCAGTCGGTCGGCAATCGCGCGCCGGCGGACGTCAATGCCAGCGGCGCCAAGGCGAGCGCCGCCCTGGGGATCGCCGGGTCGGTCGAACTCATTTCCACGGCACAGGCCAACACGGCAGGCATCAGTGCCTTGACGGTGACCGGCTCGCGCATCCTGGTGCTGCAGAACCAGGCCGGCGGCTTCGTGCGGGCCGTGGGCGGTGCCGCGACGGCCAACACCGTTCTTCTTTCGGGCGGTGCGGCGCGTCGCCCGTTTGCCGATTCCCACATCACGGTCACCGGCAACCGCGCCGACAACGTCGAGGCGATCGGTGGCAAGGGCACCGTATTGCTGGGTGCCGGATCGCTCCAGTTGCCGGGCCGGGCCACGGCCAACGGCGTGCTGATGGACGAGACGGACACCCGCCGCACCCAGGTCGACAACCTCTCCAACCAGGCGCGCGGCATCGCCTCGGTGGGCGGTGCGGCGCTCGCCAACGCGCTGACCGCCAATCGGAGCACGCTCGAAGACCTGCGCATCACCCAGAGCGGCAACCGTGCGTCCGACCTGCAGGCCGGTGGTGGCTCGGCCAGCGCCGGCTGGGGTTGGGCGGCCCGCAGCGAACTGGCGGGCGTGTCCGCAGGCAACGCCGTGGCGGTGGCCGGTAGCCGGGTGCAGGGCGCACGCATCGACCAGACCGGCAACACCGCCGAAGGCAGCCTGGCGGTCGGCGGCAGTGCCCTGGCCAACAGCGTCAACCTGGCGGACTACCAGGGCAGCGCGCTGCGGCAGTACCGGGTGGTGCAGTCGGGCAACACGGCCCGCAAGGTCGATGCATGGGGCGGTACCGCGTCGGTGCTGAAGGGCGCCCTGGCGTCCTCCGACAACACCGCGATGGCGCTGGCCAATACGGTATCGGTCCGCGCAGGCGACCTGGCCGGCTCCACCGAGCAGCTGCTGACCGGCAACACCGCCGACACGGTGCAAGCCGCGGGCGGGGGCGCGGCCGCCAACAGCATCTGGCTCGACGACGCGCGCACCCGCAACAGCCGGGTGACGCTGGCGGGCAACACGGCCCGCGGTGTGGATACGGCCGGTGGGCAGGCTAGCATCGGTGGCGGGGTGGTGGGCGAATTCGAGCGGCGTGGCCGTGCGGTGGCCAACAGCCTGGTGCTCGACCAGCAGACCGCGCTGACCGATACGCCGGTCGTCCTGACCGGCAACGACAGCCGCGGCGTGCGGGGCCACGGTGGAGTGGCCGCCGCCGCCAGCGTGCTGGCCACCCAGGGCCGGATCGAGAGGGGCGCCGTCAAGCTCAGCGGCAACCGCGCCGACGGCGTCTCGGCCGAGGGCTACAGCGGCAGCGTGGGCGCGGGCTTGCTCTTCGACAGCCAGCAGAACGCGATGGCACTCGCCAATTCGATCGGCGTGTTCAATTCCCGCAGCGATGCCCGGCAGCTGCTGGTGACCGGCAACACGGCGCGGCAGCTGTCGTCGCAGGGCGGCAAGGTGAACGCCAACAGCATCTCGGTGGAAAGCGGGGAGGACGGCGCGCCGTCGTCGCTGTCGGCGTCGGTGCTCATGAGCGGCAATACCGCGGTGGGCATTTCGTCGGGCGCCGGCAGCACCAGCGGCCCGGGCCACGTCTTCAGCAGCGAGAGCGCCGCCCGGGCCGCCGCCAATGCGGTGGTGCTCA
The DNA here is from genome assembly GCA_042867185.1 of Sphingomonas sp. NCPPB 2930. GTDB lineage: Bacteria > Pseudomonadota > Gammaproteobacteria > Burkholderiales > Burkholderiaceae_C > Xylophilus. Next base: position 89,287 of record JBHZQV010000015.1, read on the forward strand.
ACCGGGGCGCGACCGCCGACCAGGCCTCCGCGATGAACCTGGTGGGCAACCGGGCCGAGCAGGTCGGCGCGACCGGTGGCACCGCACTGGTGAATACGCTGGCGGCTTACCGGCAGGCCCGCATCGTCGCGAGCCCGGCCACGGTCGTGGGCAACCGGGCGACCGACGTACAGGTCGGCGGCAACGCCCAGCAGGTAGCGGGCGTGGGCAACGCGCGCAACGGGATCCTGGCGGCCAATGCTCTCTATATGGAAGGCCCCGAGGGCGTACGTCTGTCCAACACGCCCCTCACGCTGTCGGGCAACACCGCCAGCAGCCTGCGGGCCGACGGCGGCCGGATCAATGCCAACGCGCTGGCGATCAACGGGGCCGGATCGGTCGATGCCGCCACGGTGACGATGGCGGGCAACACGGCGCGCAACGTGCGCAGCCAGGGCACCGAGACGACGGTGTTCGGCCGTGCGATCGAGAAGAACGTCGGCAACGCCGGCGCCAACGCGGTGCAACTGCTGGGCAGCCTGCGCGCCGGCAGCCTGCAGCTGCTGGCCAATACCGCCGACCGGGTGTCGGCAGAGAAGGGCCTGGCGCTCGCCAACAGCCTGGCCACCGACGAAGGCAGCACCACCCAGGGCCTCCAGCTGATGGTGGCCGGCAATACCGCCCGCGACGTGATCGCACGCGACGGCAAGACGGCCCTGGCCAACAGCGTGCTCAACGAAGGCCGCATCGGCGGCAGCGCACTGCAGATGACGGGCAACACCGGCAGCGCAACGACTGGCTCGGCCGATGCGCTGGCCAACAGCCTGCGCAACGGGGGCGGCGCCGATTTCGCGGGCAGCAACGCCACGGTGGCGGGCAACCAGGGCGCTGCGCTGCAGGGCGGCGCGGTCAACAGCGTCGACAACGCCGGCCGGATCGGCGGCGCCCAGATCACGGTTGCCGGCAACCGTGGTTCGGCGTCGGGCAAGGGGCGCGCCAACGGCGTCGACAACGGAGGCAGCCTGAACGGCAGCACGGTGACCGTGTCGGGCAACAACGGCACCGCATCGGGCCAGGGGGCCGCCAACATGGTCGCCAACAGCGGGACCGTCACCGGGTCGAACATCACCATCCTGGGCAACCAGGGCAGTGCGCAGGGCGGCGGCGCGGTCAACAGCCTGGTCAACACCGGGCGGGTGGCGGGCAGCCAGATCACCATCCTGGGCAACCAGGGCAACGCCAGCGGCGGCACCCTGAACGGCGTGCGCAACGCGGGCACGATCGCCGGCAGCCAGATCGTGGTGATGGGCAACCAGGGCAGCGCCAGCGGCGGCGGTACCGTCAACAGCGTGCACAACCGCGGATCGGGCGCCATCACCGGATCGCAGATCGCGATCACCGGCAACCGCGGCACCGCGATGGGCGGCGGCACGGTCAACAGCGTGGACAACCGCGGCGTGCTGACCGGCCGGGTGGTGATCGCCGGCAACCAGGGGATGGCCACCGGCGGCGGCACCGTCAACTCGCTGGTCAACCAGGGCGTCATGACCGGCGTCGTGGCGATCACCGGCAACCGCGGCGCGGCGATGCCGGGCGGAACCTCCAACTCGGTCATCAACCACGGTGTGCTGACCGGTGCGGTGGCGATCGTGGGCAACGCCACGGCGGCGGGCCCGGCCATGACATCCGGCAGCGTGCGCAACATGGGCGCGCTGGTGGGCGGGGCGGCCGTCACCGGCAACATTCCGTCGGTCGCCAATCCGGGCTACACGGTGCCCTTGCCCTCGACCGGCGTCGTGAACCAATCGGTAACGATTGTTCCCGGGTTCAACATTACAAACATGTAGCGGCCAGGTGCCACGCGTGCCCGGCGGCACGGCTGCGACTTCACTCTCCACAGGAAAAGCCATGCATTCCGCACCTTCGGTTTCTTCGCGCTCCCGCTCCCGTTTCCACCTGCTGCTCACGGCGGCCCTGGTGGTGCTGGGCACCGGCGCCAGCCATGCCCAGCTGGTCAACTACGGCGAGCAGCTCTCCAACTACAAGGATGTCCAGACCAGCGGGGTCAAGCTGATCGACGCTACCACGCCCGGCGTGACGGCCCGGGCCCGGGTGGCCCGCGCGCTGTCGCAGAACACGGTGGTCGACCAGTCCGCGCTGGTCCAGCCGGACGGCACGCTGAAGCTGCCCGACGACCAGAAGAACATCGTCATCCGCACCACGTACAACGACGTCACCCGCGCGGCCGACGGCACCCTGCGCATCGCCAGCCCCACCATCCAGGGCAACGTGTCCGGCAACGTCACGCTCTTCGTCGACGGCAAGGGCGTCGAGAACATCACCGTCCTCAACAACGGCCGCTGAGACCGGCCGAGGGGTGCGTGCCGCTGCGTCGGAGGCAGCGCGCCGTGCCGCGTCATCCATTCCAATAAGCGTCATAACAACAATGGTTTTCTCCCTTTCGTTCCTCGGCCGCGCGACGGCCATGGTGTGCGCGGCCGCGGTGCTGGCCGGCTGCGCGACCACCCGCAATTCCCTCGACGATGCGCAGAAGCTGATGGCCGAGCGCGAAGCCGAGAAGCCGCTGCCCTCGGCCAACCTGAGCCAGTACGCACCGGCGCTGGCACGGCTGGGCCGCATGCTGGAGGTCTACAAGGACGGCGATCCGGTCATCTACATGCAGACCCGCAGCATCCAGGACGCGACCAACCTCTCGCATCCGCTGGTCGGCGCGGAGATTCCGGGCGACATCACCGAGATGGTCCGCACCGCGGTCAACCGCATCGGCGCACGGGTGATCTACGTGCCCTACCACCCCGACTACCTGGTGTCGCAGGCGCAGCTGGGGGCCAAGTTCGGCGTCACCATGCCCGACTTCCTGATCACCGGCGCACTGACCGAATTCGACCGGGCCATCTCCGGCGCGGGCCGCTCCAACAACGCGGCGATCGAATTCGGCCGGGGCAACGGCAACACCGCGCTGGGCTTCGACGCCAAGCGCACGGCCATCTTCTCGGCCCTGGCGCTCGACCTGAACCTGGTGAGTTTCAGCACCCAGCAGATGGTGCCCCGCGTCCAGGCCTCGAACGTGGTGAAGGTGCTCAACTTCAGTTCCGAGGACAACGCGAGCCTGGGTTTCTACGGCGACGCCTTCGGCTTCAAGCTGGAAGGCAAGTACCTGCAGGGCCGGCATTCGGCGATCCGCACGCTGGTGGACCTGAGCGTGATGGAGATCGTCGGCAAGGCGACCAACACGCCGTACTGGCGCTGCATCCCCAACGGCCTGCCCGATCCGGTGGTGATCGACAACATGCGCGCCTCCTACGAAGCGCTGTCGCCCGAGCTGAAGCTGGGCCTGGTGCAGGTGATGCTGCGCAAATACGGCCAGCCCGTCAATGTGACCCAGCAGCTCGACGAGCCCACCAAGCAGGCGCTGCGGGCGGTGTATTCGCAGCGTTTCCCGGAGGTGGGCGACCAGGTGGACGTGCTGAGCTGGCAAGGCTTCGAGCCGCTGTTCTTCAACGTGCCGATGCCGTGGGATGCCGAACTGCAGCGCGCCGCGGCCGAGGCCGCGCGGCCGGTGCCGACGCTGGCCGCACCCGCGGTCGCACCGGTCAACGCGATGCCCGGAGGCCGGGCATGAGGCACCTGTTGCGTGGCATCGCGGTCGTGGCCTGCTGCAGCGCCGGCATCGCGCTGGCGCAGAGCGCGGTCATCGGCATTCCCGGCGGTGGCGGTGCTGCCGTGACGGGCGCGCCCGCGACCGGCGCACCCGCAGCCGCGGCCGCCACCGCGGCCGGCCAGGCGTCCAACGGCGCGCGGTATGTCGAGGCCTGCCAGCAGTCGATCGAGCGCGGTATCGGCGGGCTCGGCTGCCAGGGCTCGCTCTATTCGAACGAGATCAACCGGCTGAAGGAAGAGGCGCTGCGCACCAACAACCCGTCGCTGCTCACGCTGCTGGGCGATGCGTACCAGAGCAACCGCTCTTCGGTGTCCGACATCGGCCAGGCCTACCGCTGGTACCTGCTGGGCGCGGTGCGCGGCGACCCCCGCGCGATGGAGCGGCTCACCTCCTTCTACAAGGACGGCCGTGGCGGCGTGGCGCAGGACAAGGTCAAGGCGCTCGGCTACTCGCGGCTGACGCAACGCCTCGCCATCCCCGGCTCGGTCTCGGCGCAGCAGGCGACCGATACGATCCGCTCGCTCGGCAGCGAGATGGCCGACGAGGAAATCGTGCTGGCGGAGCGTTTTGCCAGCGAGTTCGAAGACCGTCTGCGCGGCCGCGCCGGTGCCCGGGGCGATGGTGCCGGGCAGACACCCGCCACCGGCGCCGGCCTGCCCGGCGTGGGGGCCGCCGGCAATGGTGCGCCTTCCGCCGAGCGGACGGGCATCGTGCCGATCCGGCCGTGACCTGTGCCGTGGCCCTATCTTTCGACGAGGAACATCGATGCGAAACCCATCTGACGGCCCTGTCTCCTGGCGCCATGTGGCCGGTGCCGGGCTGGCCTTGCTCGCACCGCTGGCCGGCGCCGGCACGACGGTGATCGAGCAGCCCGGCAGCGGCACCAACCGGATCGAGGTCACCGGCAACCGCGCGACGAACGTCCAGGCGTACTGTGCCGACGGTCGCACCGCGTCGGCGCCCGGCACCAACGTGAACAGCGTGAACATCGACGGCAGGTCGCTCCAGGGCAAGACGGTCATCGTGACCGGCCGCAACAGCCAGGACGTCCGCACCTCCACACAGGACTGCGATGCCCCCGCCGTACGGGGTGGGGGCAATGTCAACGGCGTCAACATCCGCTGACGTGTACCCTGCGGCCGCGCGACACGCGATCCGCTGCAGGGCGACCGTCCGCCACGCACCAGGGAAAGGAAATCCATGCGCTCCACCATTTCATCGCCTTTGCGCGCCGGCGCCGGCGCCGCGCTGACCGCCGTGCTGGCCTTGGCGGCCGGCTGCTCCGACAAGGCGCCGGATGCCGCGGCGACACCGCCGGCGGCCCCGGTGGTCGCCGCCGTGCCGGCGGCGCCGCCTGCCGCTGCGGTCGTGCAGCCTGTCCAGGTTCCGTCGCAAGCCCCTGCGTCCAGTGCCCCGCCGGCCACTTCGCCGGCGGCCGTCCGGCATATCGCGGTCAATGTCCAGGGTGCTGCCGCTGCGGGCCTCACCGTGCGGGTCAAGGCGGTCGAGATGTCGGAGGATGCGACGCTGCTGACCATCAGCGCTTCGTTCTCCAGCCGGTTTGCCCATGCCACCACCCTGGCGGGTACCGACACCTTCCTGCGCGACGCCGCCGGCAACCAGCTGATGCTGAAGCGGCCCGCCGACAACCAGCAGCTGATGATCCGCAGCAACGACACCATGGAAGGCAAGCTGGTGTTCCTGGGCAGCGTGCCCGCCGATGCCAAGGAGATCACGCTGGTCATCAACCAGGGCAACCAGCCGGACGACATCACCGGCCCGGGGCTGACGATCAAGCTGCCTTTGTCGGGCGCATGACGCGGCGTTGCGCATCGAGGGTGGCAGTGCGGCTGCGCTGCCTGAAAGTGGCGGCGGCCATCGCCGCTGTCGGCGCGGCGACGCTGCCGGTCCAGGCGTTGACCGTCAGCCGGGTGGCCGGCAGCCTGCGCGACACGCCCAGCACGTTCGTCAAAGCGACGGCGCCCGACACGCGGTGGACGTCGGCCGGCACCGATGCCTCTGTCGGCGCGGCGGGTACCGACACGGGCCTGCGCCCGGTCCCCCAGCCGGGGGCGCTGCAGTCGCGCTCGCCCGACACGTCGTTCGGCACGGTGCAGGGCGCTTCGACCGAGTTCCGCGTCTTCCGCGAAGCCGAGGTGCCGCGCGAGCGGCTGCAGGTCACCCGCGAAGTGCTGGTCGCGTTGCAGGCCCGGGAGACGCCGCAGCAGGCCATCGTGGTCGACCTGCCGGCCGACGTGCTGTTCGACTTCGACAAGGCGACCCTGCGGCCCGATGCGGCGGACGCGTTGGCCAAGGCCGCCGAACTGCTGCGCAGCTACCCCGGCGCGCCGGTGCGGATCAACGGCCATACCGATGCCAAGGGCACCGACGGCTACAACGACGCGCTCTCGCTCAAGCGCGCCCAGACCGTCGCCGCGGCGCTTCAGCAGGGTCAGGCCCGAACCTTCGCCATCGAAGGCTTCGGCAAACGGCGGCCGGTGGCGCCCAACACCGCGGCCGACGGCCAGGACGACCCGGCAGGCCGCCAGCGCAACCGCCGGGTCGAGATCGTGATCGAGCCGCTGGCCCCGCAGCCGGGCACCGCCCGCTGAACCCATCGAGGAGACGAACCACCATGGCCCTGATCCCATGTCCCGAATGCAAGCGCGAAGTCTCGACCCGCGCGATCGCCTGTCCCGCCTGCGGCTGTCCCATCGCCGAAGGGCGCGAGCGCGCCGCGGCCCCGTCAACGCGGCCGGTCGTGGACGCGGGCGTGCTGGGCAAGCTGGCCGCCGTGTTGGGCGCCTGGGTGGTCGCGCCGCACGTGGAGCGCACCATCGGCATCGTCGCGTTCTGCCTGATGGCGGCCTTCGTCGGCTATTTCCTGTTCTCGGGCGGACGCTGACCGCCCGCCCATGCAAAAGGCCGGCAAAGCCGGCCTTTAACTGTCGTGCGCTGCCTTAGCGGGCGACGGCGGCGAAGCGGCGGTTGACCTCGTTCCAGTTCACCACCTGCCACCAGGCGGTCAGGTAGTCTGCGCGGCGGTTGTTGTACTTGAGGTAGTAGGCGTGTTCCCAGACGTCGTTGCCCAGCAGCGGCGTGCCGCGCGTCTCGGCCACGTCCATCAGCGGGTTGTCCTGGTTGGGGGTCGAGGTGACGGCCAGCTTGCCGTCCTTCATCACCAGCCACACCCAGCCCGAGCCGAAACGGCCCGCACCGGCCCGGTTGAACTCCTGCTGGAACTGCGCGAGCGAACCGAAGTCGGTCGCGATGCGGGCGGCCAGCGCCGGCGACGGCGATCCGCCCTGGCCCACCGGTGCCATGCTGGCCCAGAAGAAGGTGTGGTTCCACACACCGCCGGCGTTGTTGCGCACCAGCGCCGGGTAGCGGGAGACGTTGGCCAGCACCTGCTCGATGGACGAACGGGCCAGCTCGGGATTGGTGGCGGCAGCGCCGTTGAGCGCGTCGAAGTACGCCTTGTGGTGGCGGCCGTAGTGGATCTCCATCGTCGCGCGGTCGATCACCGGCTCCAGCGCGTCGGGCGCATAGGGCAGCGGCGCCTGGCGGAAGACCTGGGCGGCCGCGGGGCCGGGTGGCGGGGGCACCGGAGCCGCCATGGGCGCCTGCGCCATCGGGGCAGCGGTGGTCGGGGCGACGGGGGTGGTCTGGGCGCAGGCGGTCAGCAGCGCGGCGGCAGCGGCGAGTACGGCGGTCTTGTACATGTTTGCGGTTCCTTTGAAGGGTAGACGCGCATTGTGGGCGCGCCGCCACTATAGCGACCGGGTCGATGTCCGCTGGCCGTGTCGGCCAAGGCGCCGGATCTGGCTTTTTCGTTCACGACTTCGCGGATCTGGTGGTCGCCACCGCTGCGGAGGCCGCTGCGCCGCGGCAGGCCGCCAGCGCGTCCAGTCCGGCGCGGTAGGTGGGCGTCTGCACATCGAGCGTACCCAGCACCGTGTGGTAGAGGTTGTCGTGCGTCAGCGGCCGGTCGCGGCCGGCGGTCACGCACTGGCGGCTGAGCTGGGCGCGCCGTGCCAGGCCGTCGTCCATCCACAGCACCATCGGCACATGCTTCTGCTCGTCGGGCGCGAAAGCGTAGGGCAGGCCGTGCAGGAACAGGCCGTACTCGCCGAGCGATTCGCCGTGGTCCGACACATAGAGCATGCCGGTGGCGTGCCGGGCGGACTGGCCGTGCAGCCAGTCGATGGTGCGGGACAGGAACCGGTCGGTCTCGACGATCGAGTTGTCGTAGACGTTCAGCAGCGCCTGGTGGTCGCAATCGGCCAGTGCATGGGTGTTGCACTCGGGCAGAAAGCTTTTGCTGGGGGCGGACGACCGGCGGTAGTAGGCGGGACCGTGGCTGCCCAGCTGGTGCATCACCAGCACGATGCCTTTGGCGCGGCGCTCCGCGGGCAGGGCGGCGATGCGTTCGTCCAGGCCCGCCAGCATCACCTCGTCGAGGCATTCGCCGTCGCGGCACAGCGCAGCCTCCGCTGGTGCGGCGGGGGCGAACGCGTCGTGGGTGAGGGCGTGGGGCACCCGCTGGCAGACGCCCTTGCAGTCGTTCTGGTTGTCGATCCACAGCACCGCCAGGCCGGCGGCCTGCAGCACGTCGAGCAGGTTCTCGTGCTCGGCCTTGCGGCTTTCGTAGCCGACCTTGCCGAGCGACGAGAACATGCACGGCACCGAGGCCAGCGTATTGGTGCCGCAAGACCGCACGTTGGTGAAACTGGTGACACCGCGGCGGGCCAGCGCGGGCGTGGTGTCGCGCGGATAGCCGTTCAGCGCGAAATGGTCGGCGCGGGCCGTCTCGCCCACCACCACCACGAAGAGCGGCGGCTTGGGCGTGGAGGTGGCGACGGCCGCATAGCTCGGGCCGAGCGCGGCGCCGCCGGTGATCGACACCAGCTGCGTCTTGCGCTGGCGCAGCGGCCTGGTGACGGTGGAGACGGTCGAGCTGACCGCGGAGAACGGATTGAGCATGAAGCGCAGCTCCATGTTGTTGCGCACCAGCGGCGCCAGTTCGCGGTACATGCCGACCACGGAACCGGCGGTAGTGCCCACGGCCAACGCCAGCACCAGGCCGTTGCGCCATACCTGGCCCCAGGCGCCCACCGGCGCCAGCCGGACCTGCCGCAACCAGAGCGCCGGCGGGCCGGCCACCAGGAGCACCTGGCCCGCCAGGCCCCAGCCCACCAGGTCGAGCGCTTCGTGGGTGTTGGTCTGGAGCGCGTTGGCGACCATGCTCGAATCGACCACGATGCCGTAGGCCAGCATGTAGTGCTGCACCGCGCCGGCCAGCACCAAGAGGAACAGCGCCGCCGGCTTCAGGACCTTCGGCCAGGCGAACAGCATCAGCAGCGCGAAGGTGATGCCCACGCCCGCCACCCCCAGGCCCGCCATCAGCCGTGCGGGCGCGGGCCCCATCTCGCCCCGCGCGGCCAATGCGCCCAGCAGGCGCCAGGTCGCCAGGTTGCCCACGGCGACGATCCACACCGCCAGCAGCAGTGCGACCGTGCGCGGCGAGCGGGGCTGCGCGAGCCAGCGGGCCGCATGCTGCAGCCCGCCCGCCACCCAGGGGGTGGGGGCCGGCGCGGCCGCGGAAGGGCGCGGCGCGGGCCGCGACAGCAAGGAGGAGGCAGAGAGTTCCGTCATGCAACCGAATGTAGGCCGCAGGACTGAAACCCACCTGAACGATCCGCTCAGGCTTCGTTCAGCTTTCGCGCGGCGCGGCCACTACACTGGCCCGCACCCGCCGCGGTCTACCCGGCCGGCGGCGTATCCTCTTCCCATCCTCAACTGCCGCCCGCCCGGGCCCATGCCATGCGCATCCTGCTCGTCGAAGACGATGTCGCGCTCTCAGAAGCGATCTGCGGCTACCTGCGCGCCAAGTGCTTCGTCGTCGATCCGGTCGACGGCCTGCATTCGGCTCGGGCCGCGCTGGCCGGCGCGCGCTATGCCGCGGTGCTGCTCGACCTGCACCTGGGCGACGGCGACGGCCTGTCGCTGCTGCCGCTGCTGCGCTCGCTGGCCGACCGGCCGGTGGTGATCGCACTCACCGCGCGCGACCAGGTGAGCGACCGGATCCGCGGCCTGGACGCCGGTGCCGACGACTACCTGGTCAAGCCCTACGATCCCGGCGAGCTGCTGGCGCGGCTGCGCGCCATCGAACGCCGCCGCGGCAACGACGCGCCGGTGCTGCACCTGGGCACGCTCGAGATCGACCTGGGACGCGACCTGGTCCGCAAGGCCGGCGCGCCGGTGGTGCTGACGTCGAAGGAATGGGCGCTGCTGCGGGTCATGGCCTCGCGCCCCGACCGGATCCACACCCGCGAGACGCTGCAGGACGCGCTCTACGGGTTCGACAGCGAGACCGACAGCAACACGCTCGAAGTCTTCGTCAGCCGGCTGCGCCGCAAGCTGGGCCGCGAATACATCCAGACGCTGCGCGGCCTGGGCTACCGGTTGGCCTATGCGCCGGACAACGCCGCATGACGGCCTGCGCGATGGAGTCGCCGTGGCGATGAACACGACTGTCGGGCCGGTGCCGGGCGTCCGGCCCGCCGCCACCCTGGCCCAGCGCCTCATCCGCATGCTGATGCTCTGGGTGGCGGTGGTCTGGATCGTCTGCGTGGCGGGCGTGGTGGTCTTCATCCACTACCAGATCAACCACAACTTCGACAACGAGCTGGAGGAGAGCGCGCAGCGGATGCTCGACATCGTCACCCACAACCTCGACGTCGTCGGCCGGCCGGCCGACGGCGCGCCGCCGCTGGTGGCGCCGCCGCCGCTCGCCGGTACCGAAGACCTGGTCTACCGGCTGGTCGACCGCCAGGGCCGGCCGCTGCTGGTGTCGGAGCCGGCCCTGCGGGCCCGCTTCTTCGGCAGCGCGCCGCTGGTGCAGGGCTTCTACAACCGCGACGGCTGGCGCATCTTCACCGCGGTGCATCCGCAGCGGCCCTTGTTGCTGCAGCTGGCCGACCCGCGGCCCGACCGGCGCCGTGCGGTGCGCCGGGTGCTGCTGGGCCTGGCGGTGCCGATGCTGGCGGTGCTGGCGATCCTCCCGCTGCTGCTCGGCGCGGTGGCACGGCGCGAACTGCGGGTACTGCAGCGGCTGGAGGGCGAGATCGCCCTGCGCGGCGGCGACGACCTGCGGCCGCTGCCGCTGGCCGGCATGCCGCGGGAGTTGTTCTCGGTCGGCGACCGGGTCAACCTGTTGCTGGAGCGGCTGAAGCAGTCGCTGGACGTGGAGCGCGCCCTGGCCGCCAACGCCGCCCACGAGTTGCGCACCCCGCTGGCGGCGGTGCGGCTGCGGCTGCAGACCGCATTGGATGCCCAGGGCGGCGTGTCGCCCCGCGACGTGCAGGCGGCGATGACCGCACTCGACGTGCTGCGCCACCGCACCGAAAAGCTGCTGCAGCTGTCGCGGGCCGAATCGGCCGCCGGCCTGGTGCAGGCACCGGTCGATCTGGTGCAACTGGCCGCCACCATGGCGCAGGAATTCTGGCTGACGCCCGCGCTGCAGGAACGGCTGGTGCTGCGGGTGCCCGAAGAGCCGGTGCCCGCCGCGCAAGGCGATGTCGACGGCCTCGCGATCGCGCTGCGCAACCTGGTCGAGAACGCCCTGCGCTACGGCGAGGGCCAGATCGTCGAGATCGACGTCCAGGCGCCCCGCGTGCTGGTGGTGCGCGACCACGGCCCGGGCGTGCCGACGGAGCGGCTGCAGGCCCTGCGCAGCCGCCATGTGCGCGACACCGATTCGCGCGCCGGCTACGGCCTGGGCCTGTCGATCGTGGCGACCATCGTCGAGCGGCACCGCGGCCGGCTGGAACTGGTGTCGCCGCTGCCCGACGGCCAGCCGGGGCTGGAGGCCCGCATCCACCTTCCGCCTGCCGACTGACGATGCCGCGCGAAACACCGTCCGGCGGTGCACCGCCGATCCCGGCACAGCACGCCGCCGCCGAACACAAGGCGCGCCGGGGCCTGGCGCGGCTGTGGCACGCGGCCGGCTATTCGGCGCAGGGCCTGCGCGCCGCCTGGGGCGAGAAGGCGTTCAGGCTGGAGGCGATCCTGGCCTGCGTGCTGCTGCCGGCGTCGGTCTGGCTCGGACGGGGCTGGGTCGAGGTGGCGGTGCTGGCCGGCAGCGTCATCGCGGTACTGGTGGTGGAACTGCTCAATTCCGCGGTAGAGGCGACCGTCGACCGCATCGGCCCCGAGTGGCATGCGCTGTCGAAGAAGGCCAAGGACCTGGGCAGCGCGGCGGTGCTGCTCGCCACGCTGTTCTGCGGCGCGGTGTGGTGCGCGGCCCTGACCGCCCGCTGGCTGTCCGCGGGCTAATCCAGGCGCGACAGTATCTCGGTGATCGCGTCCGGGTCCACCGGTTTGGTCAGGTGGTGATCGAAGCCCGCCTCCATCGCCCGTTTGCGGTCGTCCGCACCGCCCCAGCCGGTCAAGGCGACCAGCATCACCCGGGGGCCTTCGGCCGGCGTCTCGCGCAGTTGCCGTGCGACCTCGTATCCGTTGAGCCCCGGCATGCCGATGTCGAGGAACGCGATCTCCGGGCGGTAGCTGCGGACCAGATCCAGCGCGGCGATGCCGTCGTTGGCGATGCGCACCTCGTGGCCGTCCAGTTCCAGCAGCGCGGCCAGTGTCTCGGCACCGTCCTCGTTGTCGTCGGCCAGCGCCACGCGGCGGCCCGCGGCCTGCGCGACCTCGGGGGGCGCGGGCGGCAGCGGCGCCAGTTCGGGTTCCAGCCGCACCGCGTTCGGGATGCGCAGCACGAATTCGCTGCCGAGGCCCGGCCCGGCGCTGACGGCCGACACGCTGCCGCCGTGCAGCTCCACCAGGCCTTTGACCAGCGCCAGGCCGATGCCCAGCCCGCCTTCGGACCGGTCGAGCGCCGACTCCACCTGCGAGAACATCGCGAAGACGCGCTGCAACGCCGCCGGGGTCAGGCCGATGCCGTTGTCGCGCACCCGCAGTTCCAGCTGCGATCCGTCGAGCCGCGCCATCAGCAGGATCCGGCCGCCCGGATCGGTGTACTTGGCGGCGTTGGTGAGCAGGTTCGAGAGCGCCTGCGCCATCCGCAGCGGATCGGCCAGCACGCGCACCGGCACGTCGCCCAGGTCGAGCGCCAGGGTGTGGCGGCGCGCTTCCAGCAGCGGCTTGGCGGTCTCGACCGCCGAATCGACGATGGTGTGGAGCCCGATCAGCTCGCGCCGCACCTCCAGGATGCCGCGGGTGATTCGCGACACGTCGAGCAGGTCGTCGAGCAGCAGCGCCATGGTGCGCACCTGGCGCTCGATCACCTCGTGGCTCCAGCGCAGTTGCTGGATGGTGGCGGCGGGGTCGCTGGAGATGCGGGCGGCGCTGCGGATCGGCGCCAGCGGGTTGCGCAGCTCGTGGGCGAGCGTCGCCAGAAAGTCGTCCTTGCGGCGATCCGCCTCCTGCAGAGCCTGCTCGGCCCTTTTGCGGTCGGTGATGTCGACCAGCACACCGAGCATCCGTGCGCCGCGGCCGGTGGCGTCCCGCTCGATCCGGGCGCGGGCGATCAGCCAGCGGTGGCTGCCGCCCGGCTGCATCAGCCGGTACTCGGCATGCCAGTCGCTGCCGGTGGCGCAGGCGGCGTGGAACGAGCCGCGTACCTGGTCCTGGTCGTCGGGGTGGGCGCCGAGGACGAAGGTCTCGAGCGGCGCGCCGGTTTCGGTCTGGTCGCTGGGCACGCCGAAAAGCATCGCCATGTTGCGGTCGGGCACCCAGACGTCGCGGAGGATGTCGTAGTCCCAGGTGGCGATGTTGGCGGCCTCCAGCGTGGCGGCCAGCCGCTCGCGGGTCTGCGCCAGTTGCTGGCCGGAGGTCGCCCGCTCTACCGCCGCCCAGGTGCGCTCGGCGACGTCGTGGGCCAGTTCCACCTCGTGCGGCAGCCAGTGGCGCGGCTCGGAATGGGCCAGGAACAGGTAGGCGATCAGGGCCCCGTGCTTGACCAGCGGCACCATGACCAGGCTGCCGAGGCCCAGGCGCCGGCATTCCTGGAAGGTCTCGGGCAGCAGCCGGTGGGCGGCCGCTGCCACGTCGGGCAGCACCACGTTGCGGCCCTGCAGCATCTCCTCGAACAGGAGCGGCAACTGACCGAGCGGATTGCGCCGCCCTTCGAGCGGCAGCAGGCGGCCGTCGTCGTGCGCCGAGGTGACCGCCACATGGCGGCCGTGCATGTCGACCTCGGCATAGCCGATCTGCGCCACCCGCAGCTGGTCGTTGAGCATCTCGGCCGACAGCGCCTTGATCGCCTCCGGATCGTCCAGCGCCCGCAGCCGGTCGCCCAGCTGCAACTGGAACGCCAGCATCCGCTCGGTCAGGATACGGGCGGTGGTCTCGGCGCAGGTGCAGAACATGCCGGCCACCGCACCGGTGCCGCTGCCGTCGAGGGCGACGTCGTGCACCGGGATGTAGGTGAAGGAGAAGTGGGTTTCTTCCGCGTAGCCATGGCGATCGAACATCGTGAAGCAGATGTCCTCCATGTGCACCACCTCGCCGCCGTAGGTGCGCGCGATGATCGGCGCGACGTCCTGCAGGATGTCGGCCCAGATGCGGTCGAAGGGCTGCCCCATCGCCCAGGGATGCTTGTCTCCGCAGAGCTCCGCATACCCGTCGTTGTAGAGCACCGTCTTCTCGGGGCCCCACGCGATGAAGCGCGGCTCGGACGCGGCCAGCATCAGCTCGGTCAGGGTCCGCAGTGCGGCAGGCCAGGTGTGCGGCGCACCCAGCGGAGTGCTCGCCCAATCGAACGTCCGGATCAGTGCTCCGGTGGCACCACCCCCACGGAAAAAAGGTAACGCGGCGTCTGAAGGAAGGGGAGGTGAGGCTGGGGCGTCCAAAATTGTGGGAGCAGTCGACGTCCAGCGGTGCCGGACCGGCGTGGAGGAATTATTGCAGGGGCTCGAGAAGATGCGTGTGGGTGTGCAAGCAAGCGGACGTAGGACGGGACCGGGCCTGCGGGGTCGGAGCGAGGCGGGCCGGGTCGCTTCGGGCGCCTGGCTGTCGCTGCTGGTACTGGCGTCGCTGGCGGGTGCCGTCTTCGGCGTCGCGACCGGCCGGGTCCCGTGGCCGGACGCGTGGAATCCCTGGTCGGCCCTGCGGGTCGAGGCCGTGCCGAACCTGTTGACGCGGATGAAACTGCAGCGCCTGTCGGCCGATCCGGCGCTGTGCCTGGCCGCGCTCGACACCGCGGGCTTCGCCTTCGCGCCGCTGCCCGACGGCGAGGCGGGCCCCGACTGTCCGCTGCGCAATACCGTGCGGCTGGGCCGCACACAGGTGCCGCTGGGTGGCAGCCTGGTGCTGAGCTGCCCGGCCGCGGTGTCGCTGGCGCTGTGGGAGCGTCACGTGGTGCAGCCGGCGGCGCTGCGGCACTTCGGCGCTCCGCTGGCGCGCATCGACCAGGTGGGAAGTCTGGCCTGCCGCAACGTCTACGGGCAGGCCGAGGGCCGCCGCAGCCGCCATGCGACGGCGGATGCGATCGACATCACCGGCTTCCGGTTCGCGAACGGGAGCCGGGTGCGGGTGGTGTCGGACTGGCGGGCGCCCGGGCATGCCGCCGGGGCCGGATCGGTGGGCGGCGGTGCGGCGACGGTGGGCGGTGCGGGCGAGCCCGCGGCCTTGTTCCTGGGCGAGGTGCAGCGGGGCGCCTGTGGATTCTTCGACGGGGTGCTGGGGCCGGGGTACAACGCGGCGCACCGCGATCACTTCCATCTGGACCGGGGACCGTTTCGGGTGTGCCGCTGATGCCGTCTCGACCATCGGTTCGTGCGAAAACGGGCATGCGGTGCCTGGAGGCCGCGCGGTGAACCCTTCCGACGACGCATCCGCTGCCGGTGGGGGCGACGCCGGCGACGCCGTCTTCGTGCTGCGGCTCGACCCGCACGGCTGGACGATCGAAGCACCGGCCGATCTGACGCTGGCCGAGGCCGCCGCCTTCGCCGGCATCGAACTGCCGACCTCGTGCCGCAACGGCACCTGCCGGGCCTGCCTGTGCCACATGCCGCAGGGCCGCGTGCGCTACGCGATCCCCTGGCCCGGCGTGAGCCTGGACGAGAAGCGCGAGGGCTGGGTGCTGCCCTGCGTGGCGCATCCGGTGGCCGACGGGGTGCTGGCCGTGCCGCGTGCGCGGCGGGTGCCGCCTGCGGACGACAACACGCGCTGACAAGCCTGCCGGAACGTGCGTGGGAAGATGCGCACCCTCTCCAACCTTTCCGGGAAACGCGCTATGAAGACGACGATCGTGACGACCGGCCTGGCCGCGGCCGCTGTGTTGTCGATGCTGGCCGGCGCCGTGCGGGCCGAATCCATCGGCGAAGTGGACACCGTGTTCAAGTTCATCGGCCCCGACCACAAGATCGTGGTCGATGCCTACGACGATCCGAAGGTCCAGGGCGTGACCTGCTACGTCTCCCGCGCCAAGACCGGCGGCGTCAAAGGCGCGCTGGGCCTGGCCGAAGACAAGGCCGAAGCTTCGATCGCCTGCCGCCAGGTCGGCCCGATCGGCTTCGTCGGCAAGCCGCTGGCCTTGCAGGAAGAGGTGTTCACCGAGCGCATCTCGCTCGTCTTCAAGAAGCTGCGGGTGGTGCGCATGGTGGACCAGAAGCGCAGCACGCTGGTCTACCTGACCTACTCCGACCGGGTGATCGAGGGATCGCCGCAGAACGGGGTGACGGCGGTGCCGGTCGGGTCGGCCATCCCTGTCAAGTAGCTCTCCCCCAGGCTGCGCGCTTCGCGTCTCCGCCAGCCCCCTTCCGGGGGCAACACCGGTGGACCGGCGGAGCCGGATCCATGGTGTTTCTGGGAGATCGCGGCGCTCAGGCGCTGCGGTCGTTTATTCAGCCCTCTGATCGTCTGCATTTCCATGAACATTTCTGCCAGCGCCATCGACGCCTTGCCCATTCCCGCCAGCCTGCTGGGCGAATCGCCGATGTGGCATCCGCGCGAGCAGGTGCTGTACTGGTGCGACATTCCGGGCCGCCAGCTCAACCGCTGGGACCCGGCGTCGGTGCGGCACGACGCCTGGGGTTTCGACACCGACGTGGCCTGCTGCGCGGCGCGGGAGGTGGGCGGCATGCTGCTGGCGCTGCGCACCGGCGTCGTCGCGTTCGATCCTGCGACCGGCCTGCGCACGCCGCGGGCCGATGCGCCCTACGACCCGGCGACCGAGCGCTTCAACGACGGCAAGACCGATCCGCAGGGCCGCTTCTGGGCCGGCACCATCTACGAGCCGCGCGATCCGCCGAACGCGGCGCTCTACCGCTTCGACGGCGACCGGATGACGCGGATGGCGGACGGCATCACCAACAGCAACGGCCTGGCCTGGAGCCCGGACGGCCGCACGATGTATTGGGCCGACACCCGCGGGCACCGGGTGCAGGCGCTGGATTTCGACGGCGCCACCGGCAGCGTGTCGAACCGCCGCACCTTCGTGCAGTTTCCGATGAAGCATGAAGGGCAGGAGCTCTCGACCTATGGCGGCCGGCCCGACGGTGGCGCGGTCGATGCCGAGGGCTGTTACTGGGCCGCGATGTTCGAGGGGGCCCGGCTGGTGCGCATCTCGCCGCAGGGCGAGATCGTCGGCACGCTGGCCCTCCCGGTGCGCTGCCCCACGATGGCCTGCTTCGGCGGGCCCGATCTGCGCACCCTCTACATCACCACCAGCCGCGAAAAGCGGCCGGCCGAAGAGCTGGCCCGCGAGCCCTGGGCCGGCAAGGTGCTGACGGTGCGGGTGGAAGTGCCGGGGCTGCCGGCCGTGCTGGCGCGCGATTGAGCGGTCTTCAGCCGCCGAGCGCGCGGTTGAGGGACGGCTGCACGATCTCTATTGAGTCGCCGATGGTGGAAGAAACGTCCGAAGCACAGGCAGGCGTAATTCCCCCTTGCGGCGCATCCGTGACCGCTCCGGATAAATGACCCACGCAATCGTGCGCCGCGAAACCCCGAACCATTCGCCCAGCTGCTGCATCGTCCACCACCCCGACGCGTAGCACCTGCGGACCTCATCCCAATGCTCGCGTGGCAGGCGCGAGTCCTTCCCTCCCCATCGCTTGCCCCTCTGATAAGCAGCCACCTGCCCCGCTAGCGTCCGCTCCCGAATCATCGCCTTCTCCAGCTGGGCGACAGCACCCAGAACCTGCACCATGAATTCGCCGATCGGGGAACTGGTGTCTATGGGCTCAGTCAACGAGCGCAGCCCAATACCCCGCTCTTTCAGCTTCGCCAGGATGGACAACAAATCGAGCAAGCTCCTCGCGATCCGATCCAGTTTCCAGACCACCAACGTAGACCCGGGCGACATGCTGGCCAAAGCCTTTTGCAGCTGCGGGCGTGCACCCACCGAACTCGTTTTCTCTGAGAAGACACGATGCACTCCAGCCATCCCCAATGCATCCATTTGCAGCGCGGTGTCTTGATCCAACGTGCTGACTCTTGCGTATCCGACGAGCATTTACTTTCTCCAAACCAACCCTTGTTTTTTCCAGTCGCGGTTAGTGAGCGCCCATCGGAGCAAACACGCCACGACCTCGCTTTTCGATGCATCGAAGGTTGAGCTTAGGTCGCGTAGCGTGGCATCCATCCCGTGATCTATCGCCACATCGAGGCGCGCATGCCGGGACCGAAATTCAGCGACACGCAAGGCCCCTGTGTTACCGGTAACGACGGTCTTTTTCGGGTCAGAGCATGCCGACATAGCCTCGCCCCTTTTCAGACTGTTCTAGGCCCCTTGGCGGCCCTTCCAACGCGAGATAAAACCAGTCTCCGAAGTGGGATCGAAACATCGTGTCGACCAGCTCGCCATTGCCCAACTGACATGCAGCGCGAAGCATGTCGACCTCGCTGGTGAAGCGGCCAAGCTCCATTGGCTTGGAGATGTCCACGTCTCCGAACTTGGTCCACCGGTTGGCCCACTTTTCGCCCTCCTCGAATGCCTTGGTGATGTACTTCGACAAGTAGCTGGCGATGCGTGCCGGCGACCTCTGACTGTTGCGCTTCTTGGACTGCACATCGATGTTGCCGCCGTGTTCCTTCGCGACAGATCGCCAGATGGAGCGGATGACGTTGAAGCTCTTGACCTTGACCCCGTTGGCCGCTTTGAGCTCGACAGGGACCCGCACCGTGGCCATGTGCACGTGCCATGCGCCGCGCTTCTGTTTCTCAAATCCGCAGACAGCCCGGAAGTCAGGAATCAGCCGGCGCATGCGACGGACGAACTCTTTCAGATGGGCTTTGCAGACGTCGAGCTCTTCCATGTTGGCCCGGTACGTCAGGGTCAGCAGCGTGTCGGCGCCCATGGCCTTGCACAGCTTGCGTACGCGGGTCTTCGCACGGTTGGCAGCCACCTTGATCGACCTCGCACGCTTTTCCTCGGCGACGGCTTCGGCGTTCTCTTCCAGGTAGAGCCGCACCATCTCGATGTGGTCGGCGATCTGTTCCTTGGTCCAGTCGAGCTCAATCCATTCGAGCGGCTGTTTGCCGGTGACCTCGATATGCCCATTGCCGAGGTCGTGGGCCTTCAGGTCCCACCAGGGGGCGGCCTTGCTCATGTAGGGCACGCCCTCGATAATCCGAACTGTCACGACGTTCCCTTTCAACGTTAGACCAGAGCCTCGGCGTGTTGCACCACGTGCGGGGCTCAACTATTTCCGGGGTCAGGTCCCGGTGATGACTTCCAGCCGGCACCCGTACATGCGGTGCGGCCACTTCCAGAGCTCGTGCAAATGGCAGCAGTGCGTGCCGTTCCAGACCCAGACACAAACAGGGTCCAAGGAGCCGGGCCTGCCGAACTGCAGTGCGATGCGGTGTACGTGTCCCAAAGTGTTTATTGGATAAATCTAGCGGCGCTTCGCGCCGCTGCGCGCTTCGCCTGCGCACCGGCTTGCAGCACCGCTTCCGATGGGGACCCAACGTCACAACAGGCCAATGCAGACAGCCGTTCCAGAGGCGCGCAGGGGAGGGCAGTACCTCGACTGCGCTGCGCCCCGCGGCGGACCGTAGCGCCGTGCGAGCAGGCTGCCGCAGGAATGAGGGACAGACCTGG
>JBHZQV010000016.1:0-107572 GCA_042867185.1 Sphingomonas sp. NCPPB 2930
GCGGAGCGGGGGCAGAAGGCCGGCGAAGCCGATCGGGAGAGCAGCCGAATCTATTACTACCACTGCGACCAGATCGGGGCGCCGCAGGAATTGACGGACGCGGACGGTAGGATCGTGTGGGCTGCAAGGTACAAGGTCTGGGGAGAGATCGAGCATCTTCGGGTCAGGAAGACCGGAACCGATGATCGGCTGGCAAGTGTGACCGGCAGCCAGAGGTTGGCACTGGCCGATGGCGCGATCCAGTCGCTGGACTTGGTGGAGCAGCCGCTGCGGTTCCAGGGGCAGTATGCGGATGGGGAGACGGGGCTGCATTACAACCGGTTCCGATATTACGACCCGGTGGTAGGAAGATTTATTCATCAAGACCCGATTGGATTGTTGGGGGGCGTAAATCTATTTAATTTTGCAAAAAATCCTGGCGTTTGGATTGATCCTTTGGGATTGGCTAAATATGTCATTATTGGAGAAGGGAAAAATTCTGTTGAAGCCTATGCGCAAGAAATGAGAGAAAAATCGCCGTGCGATAATTTCATAACAATAAAAGATGAATGGAGGGAGATTAACTCCCAAGCTCTAAAAGATGCGCGCCCCGCCCCACTGTTTTCTAAAGAATGGGAGCAAAAAGCAGTTGCAGGAAATGCAAAATGGGTTAGAGAGCATGTGGCTGGAGGAAGTCTTTTTATTGATATAGGAACAGATTCCAGCAAAAACAGAAGTCCTTTTTATGAGGCAGAAAGAAAAGCAATAAAAAGAGCGGGAGGAAAGTTATTTTCGGGGAATAGGTGTGCTATTTCTAGAGCACGCTCTAAAGCACCCGAAAGTCATCGCCCGCCAAGAAAAGGAAGATATTAATGTTTAGAATGTGTTTCTCCATGCCGGTGAAAAAAGATTTATACAACGAAACTTTAGATTTTTATCGAAATAATTTATGGTTCTCTGCTTGCAATAAAAACGCAGATGAACTTGAAAGTGAGAAATTCCCAGGGATTAGCTTGACTTTTACGTTAAAGAAAAAACCCCAGGGAAAAGAAGAAAATCATTTGACTATGATTTTCGAGAAAAATCTCCCGACGTTTTGCAGTTATTTGAAAGAAAAGGGCGTCGAATTTATTTTAAAAACTGATATTCTAGCGACTGAATATGCAGTTGAATTTCATGACCCGTCTGGTAATTTGATATATGCTCGCTGTTCAAATATTAAAGATGATAATGAAGGCATGGTAAATTTAAATATCATTGACTGATTATTAAAGAAATATGCAAATATCAATTATTGTTATTTTTTAAGGTAATTCGATAACTCTTTATCCATCGGGGTGAGTGTGTGACTGACTGTGTTCATTACTAAGGAAGGTCTGCACGAATCCCGCTGAATCGTGCTTGCCCTAATCAGGATGAATCAGGAAGACCGCATGCCATGAAGCAAGCCAGCCTGATGCAGCCCACTTCGAGCAAGCGCACGCGCAAGCGGGAGTTCCTGGATTCGATGGACAAGGTGGTGCCATGGGCTGACCTGGTCGCACTGGTGGAGCCTTATCAGCCCGAGGGTGGCCAGCAGCCCTTTACTGCCGAGACAATGCTGCGCATCCATTTCCTTCAGCAATGGTTCAACCTGTCGGATCCGGCAATGGAGGAAGCCCTGCATGACGTGCCGCTGTTTCGGGACTTCGCGGGTTTGAGCGGTTGGGACGAAGCAGTACCCAGCGAGACAAGCATCCTGCGCTTTCGCCATCGGCTGGAAAAAAACAAGCTCGCAGGCGAGATCCTGGCCGTGGTCAATGACCTGCTCAGCGCCAAAGGGCTGTTGCTGAAGGCTGGCACCGTGGTGGACGCCACGCTCATTGCTGCGCCAAGCTCGACCAAGAACAAAGACGGTACACGCGACCCCGAGATGCACCAGAGCAAGAAGGCCCAGCAGTATTACTTTGGCATGAAGGCCCACATTGGTGTGGACGCCGACTCAGGCCTGGTGCATACGGTGCGGGGCACGGCGGGCAACGTCGCCGACGTGGTGGAGGCCAACAGCCTGATGCACGGCCAGGAGACGGATGCCTTCGGCGATGCGGGCTACCAGGGAGTCCACAAGCGCCCGGATGCGAAAGACGGCGTTCAATGGCATGTGGCCATGAAGCCGTCGATACGCCGGGAACTGGACAAGGAGCACCCCATAGAGGCGCTGGTGCATCAGTTGGAGAAGCTCAAGGCGGGCATTCGGGCCAAGGTGGAACATCCGTTTCGAGTGATCAAGCGCCAGTTTGGGCACGTGAAGGTGCGCTACCGGGGGCTGAAGAAGAACACCGAGCAAATCAAGACGCTGTTTGCGCTGAGCAATTTGTGGATGGTGCGCCACCGGCTGGTGGCTGGGGAATAGGTGCGTCTGCAGCACGACCGACGACTTGGTGCGAGGTCGCAGGGAGCCGCCGGGTCGCGCAAATGCGCGTGCGTGGCTTCACGCGACCACTTTTGCGATGCCGGTGTGCTGCAAGCCCACTTCAAACCGATTCGTGCAGACCATCCTTAGATGTTGTTCAGCGCGGACTACTGAGTGTGCCTTGAACAATCCCATTCTCAGCTGCAGCCGGGCCGGTGATTGATCGTAGGGGCAAGCAGTGCGGCGATGACTGCCCGCATCGGCAGCCCGCAGCGGGCGCATAGAAGCCGCAGCCGCCCGTCCATCAGCGCTGACCTACCCGGTCAAGCGGGGGCTACGCGGCAGTAGTCATGGCACAGCCGCACCGTTGTCCTCGGCGGCATCGACTACTAGGGCTGGCGGCTTTTGTCCAGCAAGCGTCTGTCGATGGGATGGGCGATGGCCGGCCCCGGCTGGCAGTGAATGGCATCGCCCTCATGGTTCGGCTAGGAGCATGCTGTTTCGCATCCGGCATATGCAGTTCATCCATTGATCGCCAAGATTCTTGGATAAAGAAGTTCTGCGTGCGCGCAATGGCAAGGATGGTGCTCAGGCATCGCTTCAGTGGGTGCAGGACTTCCAAATCTTCAATGGATGGACTGCCCATGGATCAACGTATTTCAGGCTCCTCGAGCGCTTACTTGCCCACTTTTTCTTCGCTCAAGATCACAGAGTCTCCCACTTCTTCGCGCTCGGCATCCTCATCAAACTGCTCTACCCCCGAGGGGTTGTCGCCTCGCGCCTCCTCCCTCGCTGGTGGAAGTATCGCGCCGCGAGGTGCGCCGCCACGCCTGCCCTCTCTTTCTCATGCAGAGTTGCAGGCAGAAAAACGCAAGGTCATGGAAAGAATCCAGGGCGAAGGCGTCCGCTTTCGAAGCACGCAGGAAGACAGGGACCAGTTCAAATTGGCATATTTGTCGCAGCACGATAACGACATCGACACATGGGAAACCAACGCCTGGGACCTCGACTGCCAGAAGTATTCGAGCCCCGAACTGGCACACATGCCCATCGAGGACATGATCGCCCTGCGCGCCTGGACCGTCACCCCCGATTACAAGATCGTGCAGGACGTACTGGAAGCAAACGCGCCTTGTTCTGTCGAAGGCTTGGCTTACGCGAAATGCATTGTTTCGGCCCTGCATTCGCTCCCTGATTCGTATTCCCATCAAGGAACGGTTTTCACGGGTGAGGACCAGTCTGACCAGTGGGTACGTCAGCGCTACAAGGAAGGGGATACCGTCACCAACTTGCGCTTTTTCGCAACGTCTGAGACGAAGGAAGCCGCTTGGCAAGGCAAGCGCGTGGAATGGGAGACCGACTCTCAGAGCGGCAAGCGAATCTCCAAGTTCTCTGTCATCAAAGATGAACAAGAGGTGCTATTCCCCCCGGGCACCCGGTTCAAGATCGACAGGGTGGAGCGTTCATCGCATCTCCCCATCGTCAAAATTTACCAGAGCGAAATCTGAACTGCCCGACCTTTCACCGGCTGATCTGGCTCTTAGAGCGGCCTGCGGCCCCCGCGCGGGGACGCCACAGCGCCACAACACGCTCTAGTCGCGCGACGCGCGCTTACGGTTGATCCAGAGCGCCGCCAGCGTCAGCACCGCACCCGACATCAGGTACGCGGTGAGGTAGCCCAGGCCGAAGTTGGCCGACAGGCCCAGCGCGACCAGCGGTGCGAAGGCCGCGCCCACCAGCCAGGCCAGGTCGGCCGTCAGGGCGGCGCCGGTGTAGCGGTAGATCGACGAGAAATTCGCGGTCACGGTGCCGGCGGCCTGGCCGTAGGACAGGCCCAGCAGCACGAAACCGACCAGGATGAAGACGTCCTGCGCCACTTCGGAGCCGCCCATCAGCGCCGGGGCGAACAGACTGAAGACGCCGATCAGCACCGCCAGCGTGCCCAGCGTGTTGCGCCGGCCGAAGCGGTCGGCGATCACGCCCGAGGCGATGGTGCTGAGGATGGCGAGGAAGCCGCCGACCACCTGCACCGCCAGCACGTCGTTCACCGACTGGGTGGTGCCCAGCACGATCCACGACAGCGGGAACACGGTGATCAGGTGGAACAGCGCGTAGCTGGCCAGCGCGGTGAAGGCGCCGACGAAGATGTTGTAGCCCTGGGTGCGGACCATTTCCCGCACGCTGGTCGGCTCCAGCTCGCGTTCTTCGAGCAGCTGGGTGTACTCGTGCGTCACCACCAGGCGCAGCCGGGCGAAGAGCGCCACCACGTTGATCGCGAACGCCACGTAGAACGGGTAGCGCCAGCCGAACTCCAGGAAGTCCTTGAGCGACAGGTTGCTGTGCAGGAACAGGAACAGCGCGCTGGCGATGATGAAGCCGATCGGCGCACCCAGCTGGCCCAGCATGGCGTACCAGCCGCGGCGGTTCTCGGGCGCGTTCAGCGCCAGCAGCGAGGGCAGGCCGTCCCACGAGCCGCCGAGGGCGATGCCCTGCATGAAGCGGAAGATCGACAGCAGCACGATCGAGGTCACGCCCAGGCTGGCGTAGCCGGGCAGGAAGGCGATGCCGGCGGTGGAGATGCCCAGCAGGAACAGCGCCATCGTCAGCTTGGTGCTGCGGCCCCAGCGGCGCTGGATGCCCATGAAAAGTGTGGTGCCGATCGGACGCGCGATGAACGCGAACGAAAAGACCACGAAGGCCCAAAGGGTTCCTTCCAAACGTTCCTCGAACGGGAAGAAGATCGCCGGAAACACGAGCACCGAGGCGATGCCGTAGACGAAGAAATCGAAATATTCGGATGCGCGGCCGATGACCACGCCGATGGCGATCTCTCCCGGGGCGATCTTGGAATGGTCCGCCGTGATCTGGCGGACATCGTTCTCCGCGCCGGGCGAGGAGGTTTCGGGATGCTGCGAACTGATGCTGGCCATCATGCGTACTCTTGATTCTGGTGTAGTGTCATGCAAACGCCCGCAGGGTCGCATTGCTGGGACAAAGCCGCCATAGGACAAAACGTCCAATGCCCCACCGAAGGGGATGAGCGTAGATTCTGCACATCTTAGAACCCCTGACGATTCCGCCCGGCATGCCCTCCCTCCAAACACTCCGCCGCCTGCTCCTGGTCGCGCCTGCCGTGCTGCTGGCGGGCTGCAACGCCGTGCTGCTCAGCCCTTCGGGCGACGTGGCGCTGCAACAGCGCGACCTGATCATCGTCTCCACCGTGCTGATGCTGATCATCATCATCCCGGTGATCGCCCTCATCTTCGTCTTCGCGTGGAAGTACCGTCGGGCGAACACCGAGGCGCGCTACGAGCCCGACTGGGACCACTCGACCCTGCTCGAGCTGCTGATCTGGGCGGCGCCGCTGCTGATCATCATCGCGCTGGGCGCGGTCACCTGGATCAGCACCCACACGCTCGACCCGTACCGGCCGCTCGACCGGCTGCAGGCCGGCCGCAGCGTGCCCGAAGGCACCAAGCCGCTGGTGGTGGAAGTGGTGGCGCTCGACTGGAAGTGGCTCTTCATCTACCCTGAGCAGGGCATCGCCACCGTCAACGAGCTGGCGGCGCCGGTCGACCGTCCGATCCACTTCAAGATCACCGCGTCGTCGGTCATGAACTCGTTCTTCATCCCGGCGCTGGCCGGCCAGATCTACGCGATGCCCAGCATGCAGACCCAGCTGCACGCGGTGATCAACAAGCCGGGCGAGTACGAAGGCATGTCGGCCAACTACAGCGGCGCGGGCTTCTCGGGCATGCGCTTCAAGTTCCACGGCTATGCCCCGGCCGACTTCGACCGCTGGGTGCAGACCGCCAAGTCGGAGGGCAAGCAGCTCGACCGCGACGGCTACCTGCTGCTGGAAAAGCCCAGCGAGCGCGAGCCGGTGCGGCGCTACGCCACGGTCGACGCGGGCCTGTACGACGCGGTGCTCAACCGCTGCGTCGAAGCCAACCGCATGTGCATGAAGGACATGATGGCGATCGACGCCAGCGGCGGCATCGGCGGCGTGGCCGGCACCCACAACCGGGCCTCGCTCGACGCCGCCACCCGCGAGCGCCTGGGCCTCGACAAGTCGAAGGTGTACGTCGGCGCGCTGTGCACCCCGACCGACCCGACCGGCATCCTGCCCGCACCGACCAGCCAGCCCCTCTGACCGGCAACCTTTCCTGATCCTTTCGGCGGAGGCAGCCGCCCACCCGGGCGCCCACCACCGCTTCATTCTTGGCAATTGGCTCACCATGTTCGATCAACTCGACTTCACGAAGCTCATCTTCGGCCGCCTCTCATGGGAGGCGATTCCGCTCCATGACCCGATCCTGCTGGCGACCTTCGTCATGGTGGTGCTCGGCGGCACGGTGGTGGTCGGCGGGCTGACCTACTTCAAGCAATGGGGCTACCTGTGGCGCGAGTGGTTCACCAGCATCGACCACAAGAAGATCGGCATCATGTACATGGTGCTGGGCATCGTCATGCTGCTGCGCGGCTTCGCCGACGCGATCATGATGCGGGCGCACCAGGCCTTCGCCTTCGGCGACTCGGCCGGCTTCCTGCCGCCGCACCACTACGACCAGATCTTCACCGCCCACGGCGTGATCATGATCTTCTTCGTGGCGATGCCGCTGGTGACCGGGCTGATGAACTACGTGGTGCCGCTGCAGATCGGCGCGCGCGACGTGGCCTTCCCGTTCCTCAACAACTTCAGCTTCTGGATGACCACCAGCGGCGCGGTGCTGGTGATGGCCTCGCTGTTCGTGGGTGAGTTCGCCCGCACCGGCTGGCTGGCCTATCCGCCGCTGTCGGGCATCGACTTCAGCCCCGACGTGGGGGTCGACTACTACATCTGGTCGCTGCAGCTGGCCGGCATCGGCACCCTGCTGTCGGGCATCAACCTGCTGGTCACCATCGTCAAGATGCGCGCGCCGGGCATGGGCCTGATGAAGATGCCCATCTTCACCTGGACCGCGCTCTGCACCAACGTGCTGATCGTCGCCGCCTTCCCGGTGCTGACCGCCGTGCTGGCCCTGCTCTCGCTCGACCGCTACGTGGGCACCGCCTTCTTCACGAACGACTTCGGCGGCAACCCGATGATGTACGTGAACCTGATCTGGATCTGGGGCCACCCCGAGGTCTACATCCTGATCCTGCCGGCCTTCGGCGTGTTCTCCGAGATCGTCTCCACCTTCTGCGGCAAGCGCCTGTTCGGCTACGCGTCGATGGTCTACGCCACGATCGTGATCACCATCCTGTCGTACCTGGTGTGGCTGCACCACTTCTTCACCATGGGCTCCGGCGCCAGCGTGAACTCGTTCTTCGGCATCACCACGATGATCATCTCGATCCCGACCGGGGCGAAGATCTTCAACTGGCTGTTCACGATGTACAAGGGCCGCATCCGCTTCGAGGTGCCGATGCTCTGGACGATCGGCTTCATGGTCACCTTCGTGATCGGCGGCATGACCGGCGTGCTGCTGGCGGTGCCACCGGCCGACTTCATGCTGCACAACAGCCTGTTCCTGATCGCCCACTTCCACAACGTGATCATCGGCGGCGTGGTGTTCGGCATGTTCGCCGGCATCAACTACTGGTTCCCGAAGGCCTTCGGCTACAAGCTCGACGCTTTCTGGGGCAAGTGCTCGTTCTGGTTCTGGCTGGTCGGCTTCTGGGTCGCGTTCATGCCGCTCTACGTGCTGGGCCTGATGGGCGTGACCCGCCGCCTGAGCCACTTCGAAGACCCGTCGCTGCAGATCTGGTTCCGGATCGCCGCCTTCGGCGCCTTCCTGATCGCGCTCGGCATCGCGTCGTTCCTGATCCAGCTCTACGTGAGCTTCCGCGACCGCGAGAAGCTGCGCGACTTCTCGGGCGACCCGTGGGGCGGCCGTACGCTCGAGTGGTCGACCTCGTCGCCGCCGCCGGCCTACAACTTCGCCTTCACGCCCCTGGTGCACGACGGCGACGCCTGGCACGACATGAAGAAGCGCGGCTACAGCCGTCCGCTGAAGGGCTTCCTGCCGATCCACATGCCCGCCAACACCGCGGCCGGCATCGTGATCGCGGGCCTGTCCACCGTGTTCGGCTTCGCGATGATCTGGCAGATGTGGCCGCTGGCCATCCTGGGCTTCGTGGCCGTCATCACCGCGGCCATCGTCCACACCTTCAACTACAAGCGCGATTTCTACATCCCCGTCGACCAGGTCGTCGTCACCGAAGAAGACCGCACCCGCATGCTGGCCCGCCATGTCTGATACCACCCTTTCCCCGACGATGCCCCCCGCGCATTCCGGCTCCGTGAGCGAGCCGGACAACCTGCGCTTCTACGTTCCCGAAGAGCACCATCCGCAGAACGGCACGCTGCTGGGCTTCTGGCTCTACCTGATGAGCGACTGCCTCATCTTCGCCTGCCTGTTCGCGGTGTACGGCGTGCTGGGCCGCAGCTACGCGGCAGGCCCGTCGGGCGGCGAGCTGTTCGACCTGAAGCTGGTCGCGCTCAATACCGCGATGCTGCTGCTGTCGTCGATCACCTACGGCTTCGCGATGCTGGAGATGCAGAAGAAGCGGGTGAAGTCCACCATGGTCTGGCTGAGCATCACCGGCCTGTTCGGCCTGGCCTTCCTGAGCCTGGAGCTCTACGAGTTCGCCCACCTGATCCACGAGGGCGCGGTGCCGCAGCGCAGCGCGTTCCTGTCGTCGTTCTTCGCGCTGGTGGGCACCCACGGCCTGCACGTCGCCTTCGGTGTCGTCTGGCTGGTGGTGCTGATGGTGCAGCTCAAGCAGCGCGGCCTGGTGGCCGAGAACCGCCGCCGGCTGATGTGCCTGTCCCTGTTCTGGCACTTTCTGGACGTGGTCTGGATCGGCGTCTTCACCTTCGTCTACCTGATGGGAGTGCTGCCATGAGCGCGCACGACAACACCAAGCCGGCACATGGCATCCACGACCCCCACGCGGGCCAGCACGGCGCCGCGCACGGCCACGATGCCCACCACGGCGACCATGGCCACGGCCATGACCACGAGGACGACGGCGCCGCCCACAGCACGATGAGGGGCTACGTGACCGGCTTCATCCTGTCGGTGATCCTGACCGCGATTCCGTTCTGGCTGGTGATGGGCAACGTGTTCGAGAAGTCGAGCACCACCGCGCTGGTGATCCTGGGCTTCGCCGCTGTGCAGATCGTGGTGCACATGGTGTATTTCCTGCACATGAACACCAGGTCAGAAGGCGGCTGGAACATGCTGGCGCTGATCTTCACCCTGGTGGTGGTCGTCATCACCTTGAGCGGCTCGCTGTGGGTCATGTTCCACATGAACGCCAACATGATGCCGATGTCGACCCACGAAATGAAGAACATGCCCTGACCGGCATGGCGGCGGACGCCTCCTTGCGTGACAACCGTATGAGTGCCGACGCCGCCGCGACCCTGCGCGGGCCGCGCAGCCCGTTGCTCCTGGGGGTACTGGCCACGGTGACGCTGCTGGTGTTCGCCGGCTTCCTGGCGCTGGGGACCTGGCAGGTCCAGCGCCTCGCGTGGAAGCGCGACCTGATCGCCCGGGTGGACCAGCGGGTGCATGCAGAACCCGCCGCGCCGCCGGGGCCGGCCGCCTGGCCCGGCCTGTCGGCCGCATCGGACGAATACCGGCGCCTGCGCCTCTCCGGCGTGTTCCTCCACGACCGGGAAACCATCGTCCAGGCGACGACCGCGCTGGGCCCGGGCTTCTGGGTCCTGACGCCGATGCGCACCACCGACGGCATGGTGGTACTGGTCAACCGCGGCTTCGTGCCGCCCGAGCGGCGCGATCCCGCGACGCGGACGGCCGGCCAGCCGTCGGGCACGGTCGACGTCGTCGGCCTGCTGCGCATGACCGAGCCGCACGGCGGCTTCCTGCGCGAGAACGATCCCGCCACCGACCGCTGGCACTCGCGCGACGTCCAGGCGATCGC
The DNA here is from genome assembly GCA_042867185.1 of Sphingomonas sp. NCPPB 2930. Lineage (GTDB taxonomy): Bacteria > Pseudomonadota > Gammaproteobacteria > Burkholderiales > Burkholderiaceae_C > Xylophilus. The sequence goes on from JBHZQV010000016.1 coordinate 10,307, forward strand.
CGACGCGCGCGGCCTGCGCTCGCTCGGCCCGGTGGCGCCGTATTTCGTCGATGCGGCGGCCGACCCCGCGGTGCCGACCGGCCCGTCCGCCACCGGTGCCCCGGTCGGCGGCCTGACCGTCATCCAGTTTCCCAACAGCCACGCCGTCTATGCGCTGACCTGGTTCGCCCTGGCGCTGATGGTGGCGGCGGCCGCGGCCTATGTGGCGCGGGACGAGGCGCGGGTTCGCCGCCGCGCCGCCGGGACGGCGGCCGGTACCGGAGCAGGGGCAGGGGCAGGGGCAGGGCGCGGGTAGAGTCGGCCATGGCCAGCTTTTCCGACCACCTTCCGCGCTTCCCGGCACGGGCCCCCTCGGCCGCGGGGGTCGACAACGCCACCGTCCGCAAGAACATGCACCAGCTGGTGCAACTGCGCTGGATCGCGGTGGTGGGGCAGGTGGTCACCATCCTGGTCGTGCACTTCGGCTTCGGCATACCGCTGCCCTTGAAGCCGATGCTGGTGGTGCTGCTGTGCCTGGCGGCCTTCAACATCGCCAGCCTGCTGCGCTGGCGCCGGCGCAGCGATGTCTCCAACGGCGAGCTGTTCCTGGCGCTGCTGGTCGACGTCGCGATGCTCACCGCCCAGCTGTGCCTGAGCGGCGGCGCCACCAACCCGTTCGTCTTCCTGTACCTGCTGCAGGTCACGCTGGCGGCGGTGCTGCTCGATGCCTGGTCGACCTGGACGATGGTGGCGATCACCGCGCTCTGCTTCGCCGGCCTGACCTTCTTCGGCCAGCCGCTGGCGTTCCCGCCGTACCAGGCGCAGGGCCTGCTCAGCCCCTACGTGCTGGGCCTGCTGATCTGCTTCGCGCTCAACGCCACGCTGCTGGTGGTCTTCATCACCCGCATCGGCCGCAACCTGCGGGAGCGCGACGGCCGGCTGGCCGACCTGCGCCAGCGTGCGGCGGAAGAGGAGCACATCGTGCGCATGGGCCTGCTGGCTTCCGGTGCCGCGCACGAGCTGGGCACACCGCTGGCCACGCTGGCGGTGATCCTGGGCGACTGGCGCCGGCTGCCGCATTTCAGCTCCGACCCGGAGCTGCTGCACGAGGTGGCCGAGATGCAGATCCAGGTGCAGCGCTGCAAGTCGATCGTCAGCGGCATCCTGCTGTCGGCGGGCGAGGCGCGCGGCGAATCGTCCGAGGAGACGACGATCTGCGACTTCCTCGACGACCTGGTGGACGACTGGTGCGCCACCCGGCCGCAGACCACCCTGGCCTACGACAACCGGGTTTCGGACGACCTGCCGATGGTGTCCGACTCGGCCCTGCAGCAGATGATCTGCAACGTGCTCGACAACGCGCTGGACGCGTCCCCCCACTGGGTGCGGCTGGAGGCCGAGCGCGACGCCGACGTGCTGCGCCTCACCGTGACCGACGCCGGCCCCGGCTTCGCGCCGGCGATGCTGGCGCAGTTCGGCAAGCCCTACCAGTCGAGCAAGGGCCGGCCCGGCGGCGGGCTGGGGCTGTTCCTGGTGGTCAACGTGGCCCGCACCGTGGGCGGCCATGTGAGCGCCGCCAACCGGCCGCAGGGCGGCGCGGCCGTCACCATCACCCTGCCGCTGGCCGCGATCACGCTCGAGGAAGAAGAGGCACCCGATGGAAGCTGACCGCCTGCTGCTGATCGTCGAGGACGACGCCGCCTTCGCCCGCACCCTGGGCCGTTCGTTCGAGCGCCGGGGCTACACCGTGCTGCTGGCCGCCAGCCAGGAAGAGATGGCGGCGCTGCTGCGCTCGCACCAGCCCGGCTACGCGGTGGTCGACCTGAAGCTGAGCGGCGAAGCCTCGGGCCTGGCCTGCGTGCAGGAGCTGCATGCCTGCAACCCGGCGATGCTGATCGTGGTGCTGACCGGCTTCGCGAGCATCGCCACCGCGGTCGAGGCGATCAAGCTGGGCGCCTGCCACTACTTGGCCAAGCCGTCGAACACCGACGACATCGAGGCCGCCTTCGGCCGGGCCGAGGGCACGGTCGAGGTCGAGCTGACCAACCGCGCCACCTCGATCAAGACGCTCGAGTGGGAGCGGATCCACGAGACGCTGGCCGAGACCGGCTTCAACATCTCCGAGACCGCGCGCCGGCTCGGTATGCACCGCCGCACCCTGGCCCGCAAGCTGGGCAAGCAGCAGGTCAAGTAACAGCCCCGGCACCGGCAGCGGCGCGCGCAATGGCGCGATCTGCAACCCGGCTGGCGCCATCTATGCCGGGGGTGGGGGTACCCTGTCGGGCCGGCCGGCGGTGCCTGCCGACCGCCGACAATCCGAGCCCGACATCCTTCCAGCGAGAGCCCCATGCCCCTGCCCACCCGCGTCAAGATCGTCGATGTCGGCCCCCGCGACGGCCTGCAGAACGAGCAGCAGACCGTACCCGCCGCGACCAAGATCGACTTGGTGCACCGCCTGCAGACCGCCGGCCTGCGCGCCATCGAGGCGACCAGCTTCGTCAGCCCCAGGTGGGTGCCGCAGATGGCCGACGCGGCCGAGGTGATGGCCGGCATCCGCCGCGCGCCCGGCGTGCGCTATTCGGTGCTGACGCCCAACCTCCAGGGCTACGAAGCGGCGCTGGCCTGGAAGCCCGACGAGATCGTCGTCTTCGGCGCCGCCAGCGAGGCCTTCAGCCAGCGCAACATCAACTGCTCGATCGCCGAGAGCATCGTGCGCTTCGCGCCGGTGGCGGCCGCGGCGCGCGCCGCCGGCATCCATGTGCGCGGCGCGATCTCCTGCTCGGTCGGCTGTCCGTACGAAGGCGAGGTGGCGCCCGAGCGGGTCGGCATGGTCGCCCGGCTGATGAAGGAGATCGGCGTGCAGCACGTCGGCGTGGCCGACACCATCGGCGTGGGCAATCCGCGCAGCACCCAGCGTGCGCTGGATGCGGCACTGGCGCACTACGCGCCGGGCGACGTGTCGGGCCACTACCACGACACCTACGGCCAGGCGCTGGCCAACACCCTGGCGGCGCTGGAGGTCGGCATCTGGCAGTTCGACGCCTCGGTGGCCGGCCTGGGCGGCTGCCCCTATGCCAAGGGCGCCACCGGCAACGTCGCGACCGAAGACATGGTCTACATGCTGCACGGCATGGGCATCGAGACGGGCATCGACCTCGACGCACTGGTCGATACCGGCGCCTGGATCAGCGGCGCCATCGGCCGCACCACCCAGTCGCGCGCCGGCAAGGCGCTGCTCGCAAAACGCCAGGGCTAGCCGATGCTCGCATCCATTTCCGAACCGGACGCGGTGGCGGTCGACCCGGCGGTGCGCGCCCGCGCTTTGTTGCTGGAGCGTGCCGGCACCGTCGCCCGCGGCCTGCCCGACGTGCCCTCGCCCTGCGTCTCGGTCTGCCGCATGAACGCCGACCGGAGCTTCTGCGAAGGCTGCTTCCGGTCGATCGACGAGATCCGCGCCTGGTCGCGTGCGGACGATGCGCAGAAGCGCGCCGTCTGGACCCGGCTGCTGGAGCGGATGGACGCCGCCACTCCACCGTAGCCGAGGGTTCTCTCCATGCACGCCATCGTCTTCCATGTCGATTTCGTCTCGCCCTACGCCCACCTGGCCTTCGCCCGCCTGCCGCAGGTGCTGGAGGGGCAGAGCTACACCGTGGAGTACCGCCCGGTGCTGCTCGGTGCGCTGCTGCAGAAGCATGCCAACCCCGGGCCGGCGGGCATCGAGCCGAAGCGGCACTGGACCTACCGGCAGGCGCAGTGGCTGGGCCGCGCGCACGGCGTCGATCTGCAGCTGCCGGCGGCCCATCCTTTCGGCCCCCTGCCGCTGCTGCGGCTGGCGCTGGCCACTTCCGACGACGGCAGCGTCAGCCGCTTCGTCGCGGGCCGGGTGCTGGAGCATGTCTGGCAGGGCGGGGCCGATGCCAACGACCCGGCGCGCCTGGCCGCGCTGGCCGCGGCGCTGCCGCTGCGGCACGACCCGGCCGGCCCCGAGGTGAAGGCGCTGCTGCGGGCCAACACCGACGCCGCGGTGGCCAGCGGCGTGTTCGGCGTGCCGACGATGGCGGTGGGCGACCGGCAGTTCTGGGGCTTCGAGAGCCTGCCGATGCTGCGCGCCTGCCTCGACGGCGACGCCTGGTTTTCCGGCCCGGCCTGGGCCGCGGCGCGCGATCTGCCGAGCGGCCTCCCGACCGCCTGACGCGGGCCGCAGGCCCCGACTTCCACATCGCAAAACCGGGAGGGATGGTTTGCCCTAGGGTTGTCAGGCGCGTGTCAGCCCGGTGAAAGCTGGTGTTGGATTGGCGTCAGAACAGGGTCAGTGCAGCGTCTAAGAATGGGGGCTCGCCGGTCTGGCGACATACCCATAAGGAGACAAGCATGTCATCAATCCCTGTCGGCGGCGGACGCGTACCGCAGCATCCGGCACCACGGCCGATGAGCGCCGAGGAAAAGAAGGTCATCTTCGCCTCGTCGCTCGGCACGGTGTTCGAGTGGTACGACTTCTATCTCTACGGCTCGCTGGCGGCGATCATCGCCAAGCAGTTCTTCAGCGGGCTCGATCCTTCGGCGGCCTTCATCTTCGCGCTGCTGGCCTTCGCGGCCGGCTTCCTGGTGCGGCCGTTCGGCGCCATCGTGTTCGGCCGCCTGGGCGACATGATCGGGCGCAAGTACACCTTCCTGGTCACGATCCTGATCATGGGCCTGTCCACCTTCATCGTGGGCATCCTGCCGAGCTACGCCGCCATCGGCGTCGCCGCGCCGGTGATCCTGATCGCGCTGCGGATGCTGCAGGGCCTGGCCCTCGGCGGCGAGTACGGCGGTGCCGCCACCTACGTGGCCGAGCATGCGCCGCACGGCAAGCGCGGTGCCTACACCTCCTGGATCCAGACGACCGCCACGCTCGGCCTGTTCCTGAGCCTGCTGGTCATCCTGGGCGTGCGCACCACCGTCGGCGAGGAAGCCTTCGGCGACTGGGGCTGGCGCATTCCGTTCCTGGTGTCGATCCTGCTGCTGGGCGTGTCGGTGTGGATCCGGCTGTCGCTGTCGGAATCGCCCGCCTTCCAGAAGATGAAGGCCGAGGGCAAGACCTCGAAGGCGCCGCTGAAGGAATCCTTCGGCGAGTGGAAGAACCTGAAGATCGTGATCCTGGCCCTGATCGGCCTGACCGCCGGCCAGGCCGTGGTCTGGTACACCGGCCAGTTCTACGCGCTGTTCTTCCTGACGCAGCAGCTCAAGGTCGATGCGACCACCGCCAACCTGATGATCGCCGCCGCCCTGCTGCTGGGCACGCCGTTCTTCGTGATCTTCGGCACGCTGTCGGACAAGATCGGCCGCAAGCCGATCATCATGGCCGGCTGCCTGCTGGCGGTGCTGACCTACTTCCCGGTCTTCAAGGCGCTGACCTCGGCCGCCAACCCCGACCTGGCCACCGCGCAGAGCACCGCCGCCGTCACCGTGACCGCCGACCCGGCCACCTGCTCGTTCCAGGGCAACCCGGTGGCCCGCGAGATCGACTTCAAGAGCTCCTGCGACATCGCCAAGCGGTATCTGGTGCAGAACTCGGTGAGCTACGAGAACGTAGCAGGCCCGGCCGGCTCGCCCGCCCTGGTCAAGATCGGCAACAAGACGGTGACCGCACCGGTCGGCAACGTGGTCAACCTGAAGTTCGACGACGCCTCGGCCAAGAGCATCGCCGCGTTCAAGAAGGAAGTGGGCGACGACCTGAAGGCCGCCGGCTACCCCGCCAAGGCCGATCCGGCCAAGATGAACAAGCTGCTGATGGTGGCGATCCTGTTCTACCTGGTGCTGCTGGTGACGATGGTCTACGGCCCGATCGCCGCGATGCTGGTCGAGATGTTCCCGACCCGGATCCGCTACACCTCGATGAGCCTGCCGTACCACATCGGCAACGGCTGGTTCGGCGGCCTGCTGCCGACCACCTCGTTCGCGATCGTGGCCTCCACCGGCAACATGTACAACGGCCTCTGGTACCCGATCATCATCGCGGGCGCCACCCTGGTGATCGGCACGCTGTTCATCCGCGAGACCAAGGACGTCGACATCTACGCCAACGACTAGGGAAGGTACGAAATAACCTACTGCGCAGCCCGATTGCGCGCCTGTGGTCCTCACCGTACAAAAGTACGGCTCCGGTCCTCGACGCGCACTCGGGCTTGCTCGCTACGGTTCTTTCGCACCTTCCGGTTGCCGTTGCCGACGGCGGCAGCCCCTTCTTCTTAGGCCCTGCGCAGGGCGACCGGTGTGCCGAAGGGCGCCGGCTGTCGCACCTGCGCAGGGCTTTCCGTTTTTCGATTTCAAGGATCCAGCATGTGGAAGATCGCCATCGGCTTCGTCGTTTTCGCGGCCCTCTCGTTGTTCGTCATCATGAAGGCCGGCGACAAGATCGACATGGGCGGAGAGCAGCACAGCGGCGACGTGCATGCGCCGGCCACGCCCGCGCCCGCGCCGGCACCCGCCAAACCCTGACGGCGGCGGTGCACGGGTGCACGGTGTCGGCGCCTTTCAACCACCCCGGGCCTGGTTTGTCAGGTGGGGTTTCTACCGGTACGAAAGGGGGGCGCAACTGGGCGCGAACATTGCTAGCATCGCCCAGCCTTGTCGCGCTGTAGTTCTGGTCGGAGGGGCCCCATGTCGGGGCGAGGCGGGCGAGGCCGAGGAAAAATGATGCACAAAATCAAGTTCAAACAAGCGGTTCTGGTGCTGGCGGTTTTGGCGAGCGGTGCCGCGTATGCGCAGAGCAACGTCACCTTGTACGGCCGGGTCAACACCACCGTCGAGCGGCAGAAGACCGGCAACGCCACGGTCACCGGCGTGTTCAATAACGCATCGCGTTTCGGCTTCGTCGGAACCGAAGACCTGGGCGGCGGCCTGAAGGCCGGTTTCCAGCTCGAGAGCGGCTTCAACTCCGACACCGGTGCCGCCGCGACCCCCTTCTTCGGTCGCCGCAGCGAAGTGAACCTGTCGGGCGGTTTCGGTACCGTGCGCCTGGGCCGCTTCTTCGCCGAGTCGTACTTCGCGACCGCCGACTACGTGAGCCTGCACAACCACGACACCGGCTCGTCGTCGGATGCCCTGTACGCCTACGTGATGCGCGACAGCAACAAGGTCGCCTACCGCACCCCGAGCATCGCCAACCTGACGGTCGAAGCCGCGGTCGGCATGCACGAGCAGATCAAGAACACCCCGGCCGCCGCCGGTGCCGACGGCAAGTACGCCAAGGACCTGGCCGCCAACTACAAGCTGGGCGCGCTGGAACTCGGCGCCGGCTACACCCACCTCGACGTCGCCCGCCAGGCCGCCTTCCGCGCGCTCTACACCGTCGGCCCGTTCATCGTCGGCGGCTACTACCAGCGCGACAAGAACGCCTACGTGGTCAACGGCGGCGAGCGCAACAACGTCCGCCTGGCCGGCGCCTACCTGTTCGGCGCGTCCGAGCTGCACCTGAACGTGGGCCGGGCCGACAGCTACAAGAACGTGTCCGACAGCGGCGCCACCCAGGCGACGATCGCCTACAACTACAAGCTGAGCAAGCGCACCAAGGTGTATGCCTACTACACCCGGGTGAACAACGAGCGCAACGGCCTCTACAACGTCGGCACCGCCGGCCAGGACTTCAGCTCGGTCGCTGCCGGTATCCGGCACAACTTCTGAGCGTTTCCGCTCCACGAGGAATCCGCCCGCGTGGCGGATTTTTTTCGTCCGTCATCGGCGCCGGCGGAAGACCGGACGGGCGTCTTCCGGAGACGGGGCGTGGGCCGGTGCCGGGCGTGTAGGAGAACTGCGACAGCCGCGGCGCGCCCGCTTGTTTCGACACGAAATGGCCGCATAACAGAGGGTTCGGGGTCGGTCCTGCCGCTCCTGTGTTTCCGCCACCCCACACGAGACCCCATCGCATGTCCCAGGGCACCATCCGTATCCGCGGCGCTCGCCAGCACAACCTCAAGAACCTCGACCTGGACATCCACACCGGCGAACTGACGGTGGTCACCGGGCCCAGCGGCTCCGGCAAGTCGAGCCTGGTGTTCGACACCCTCTACGCCGAAGGCCAGCGCCGCTACGTCGAGACCTTCTCGGCCTATGCGCGGCAGTTCCTGGACCGGATGGACAAGCCGGCGGTCGACAAGGTGGAGGGCGTGCCCCCGGCCATCGCGATCGACCAGACCAACCCGGTGCGCTCCTCGCGCTCCACGGTCGGCACCATGACCGAGCTGAACGACCACCTGAAGCTGCTCTACGCCCGCGCGGCCCGGCTCTTCGACCGCGAGACCGCGTTGCCGGTGCGCCACGACACGCCCGAGACGATCCTGGCCGAGCTGCAGGCGCGCGCCGCCGCCGCCGTGGCCCAGGGCGCCGAAGACCCGCGCATGGTCGTCACCTTCCCGGTGGAGCTGCCGGCCGGCACCTCGGCCGAAGAGGTGGAGCAGTGGCTCTCGGCCAGCGGCTTCACCCGGGTGCAGGCCGAGCGCGAGGTGGCATCGCCCACCGGGCCCCGCAAGGTCCTCGACGTGGTGGCCGACCGGTTCCGCATCGGCACGGTGGAGAAGGTGCGCGCGGTCGAGGCGATCGAGGTGGCGCTCAAGCGCGGCGCCGGCCGGATGACGGTCTACGCCGGCGGCGGCGCCGAGGCGGGCGATGCGGAGCTGTGGCGCTTCTCCACCGGCCTGCACTGCCCCGAGAGCGACCTGCGCTATGCCGAGCCGACGCCGTCGATGTTCTCGTTCAACTCGGCCCTCGGCGCCTGCGCCACCTGCCGCGGCTTCGGCCGGGTGATCGGGGTCGACTACGGCCTGGTGATCCCCGACGAGAAGAAGACCCTGCGCGCCGGCGCGATCAAGACCATCCAGACCCCCGCCTGGAAGGAAGCCCAGGACGACCTGATGCGCCACGCCGAGGCGGCCGGCATTCCGCGCGACACGCCGTGGAACAAGCTCACCCCCGCCCAGCAGGCCTGGGTCATCGACGGCTCGCCGCAATGGAACGGCAAGTGGAACCAGCACTGGTTCGGCATCAAGCGCTTCTTCGAATACCTGGAGAGCAAGGCCTACAAGATGCACATCCGGGTGCTGCTGTCCAAGTACCGCAGCTACACCCCGTGCCCCACCTGCCGCGGCGCCCGGCTGGAGCTGGAAAGCCTGCTCTGGCGCATCGGCACCAAGGACGACGCCGACGCGGTGTTGCCGCCCGAGAAGCGCTTCATGCCCGAGGGCGTGAAGTGGTCGCGCGACCAGCTGGAGGCGCTGCCGGGCCTGTGCCTGCACGACCTGATGATGCTGCCGATCGAGCGGCTGCGCCGCTTCTTCGACCGGGTGTCGGCCCTGCCGGATGCTACTGAAAGCATAGCTGGTGGCCCGCCCGCGGCGCCGGCTACCGGTGCTTTCGACATGAAAAACACCCTGGTGGCCGACCCGGGCGAGCGCCACGCGCTCAAGCTGCTCTACGAGGAGATCACCACCCGGCTGCGCTACCTGCACGACGTGGGCATCGGCTACCTGACGCTCGACCGCCAGAGCCGCACCCTCTCGGGCGGCGAGGTGCAGCGGATCAACCTGACCACCGCGCTCGGCACCTCGCTGGTCAACACGCTCTTCGTGCTGGACGAGCCGAGCATCGGCCTGCATCCGCGCGACATGGGCCGGATCACCCAGGCGATGCACCGGCTGCGCGACGCCGGCAACACCCTGGTGGTGGTCGAGCACGATCCGGCCGTGATGCTGGCCGCCGACCGGGTGATCGACATGGGCCCCGGCCCCGGCGAGCGCGGCGGGCAGATCGTGTTCGACGGCACCACCGAAGAACTGAAGCGCGCCGACACCCTCACCGGCGCCTACATGGGTGCCCGCAAGCAGGTCGGCATGGGCTTCCAGCGCATGGTGTCGGAGAGCACCCCCCGCCTTGTGCTGGAGAACGCCCGCGAACACAACCTGCGCGGCGTGACGGTCGATTTCCCGCTGCAGCGGCTGGTCACCGTCACCGGCGTCAGCGGCTCGGGCAAATCGACCCTGGTGCAGGACGTGCTGGCGCCGGCGCTGCTGCGCCACTTCGGCAAGGCGACCGAGACGCCCGGCGCGCACGACCGGCTGATGGGCGCCGACCACCTCTCGGACGTGGTCTACGTCGACCAGTCGCCGATCGGCAAGACGGCCCGGTCCAACCCGGCCAGCTACGTCGGCGCCTGGGACGCGGTGCGCGAGATCTTCGCCACCGCGCCGCTGGCCCGCCAGCGCAGCTACACCGCCAGCAAGTTCAGCTTCAACAGCGGCGACGGCCGCTGCCCCACCTGCGGCGGGTCGGGCTTCGAGCATGTCGAGATGCAGTTCCTGTCGGACGTCTACCTGCGCTGCCCCGACTGCGACGGCAAGCGCTACCGCGACGAGATCCTGGAAGTGAAGATCGAGCGCGCCGGCCGCCTGCTGAACGTGGCCGACGTGCTCGACCTGACGGTGAGCGAGGCCGCCGCGCTATTCAAGGGCGACCGCGAGGTGCTGCGCACCCTGCAGCCGATCGTCGACGTGGGCCTGGAATACGTGAAGCTCGGCCAGCCGGTGCCCACGCTCTCGGGCGGCGAGGCGCAGCGGCTCAAGCTGGCCGGCTTCCTGGCCGAGGCGGCCAAGAGCGCCACCGCCAGCCGCCAGCCGGTGGCGCGCAAGGGCACGCTGTTCCTGTTCGACGAGCCCACCACCGGCCTGCATTTCGAGGACATCTCGAAGCTGATGCGCGCCATGCGCAAGCTGCTCGACGCCGGCCATTCGCTGGTGGTGATCGAGCACAACCTCGACGTCATCCGCGCCAGCGACTGGCTGATCGACCTGGGCCCCGAAGGCGGCGAGGCCGGCGGCCTGCTGGTGGCCGAGGGCACGCCCGACGACCTGCGGGCGCATGCCACCTCGCACACCGGCCGGGCGCTGCGCGAATACGAGGAAGCCCTGGGCTTCGCCACGCCCACCGCGGTGGAGGAGGGCACGCCGCTGCAGACCCTCGTGCGGGCCCGCCGCGCCGCGGCCACCGGCCCGGGCGCCGACGCGATCCAGATCGTCAACGCCCGCGAGCACAACCTGAAGAACGTGACGGTCGACATCCCGCGCGGCAAGTTCAACGTGGTCACCGGCGTCAGCGGATCGGGCAAGTCGACGCTGGCCTTCGACATTTTGTTCAACGAAGGGCAGCGGCGGTACCTCGAATCGCTCAACGCCTATGCCCGCAGCATCGTGCAGCCGGCGGGCCGGCCCGAGGTGGACGCGGTCTACGGCATTCCGCCCACCGTCGCCATCGAGCAGCGGCTCTCGCGCGGCGGCCGCAAGTCGACTGTCGGCACCACCACCGAGGTGTGGCACTTCCTGCGGCTGCTGTACGTGAAGCTGGGCATCCAGCACTGCATCCACGACGGCGCGGCGGTGCAGCCGCAGACGCCCGAGAGCATCGCGGCGCAGCTGATGAAGAACTTCCGCGGCCGCTGCATCGGCCTGCTGGCGCCGCTGGTGATGAACCGCAAGGGCGTCTACACCGAGCTGGCCGACTGGGCCCGGCCGCGGGGCTACACCCACCTGCGGGTCGACGGCAACTTCCTGCCCACCACCCGGTTCCCCCGCATCGACCGCTTCAAGGAACACATCGTCGAGCTGCCGATCGCCAGCCTGAAGATGGTGCCCGAGAACGACGCGGCCCTGCGCACCGCCCTGGCCCTGGCGCTGGAGCACGGCAAGGGCGCGGTGCACGTGCTGGCCGACATCGAGGGCCTGGAGGCCGCGCTGAAGGCGGGCGAATCCACCGCCGGCGTCGGCAACCTGCATGCGTTCTCCACCCAGCGGGCCTGCCCGGTCTGCGGCACCAGCTACGCCGAGCTGGACCCGCGCCTCTTCAGCTACAACAGCAAGCACGGCTGGTGCACCGACTGCGTCGGCACCGGCGTCAAACTGACCAAGGACCAGCGCAAGGTCTTCGACGACTCGGTGCTGGCCGACGACCAGAAGGGCCGCGAGCAGACCTTCGCCGAGCCCGAGGCCGCCGACGTGGCCGATGCGGCCTGCCCCACCTGCGAAGGCACCCGGCTGAACCCGGTGGCCCGCGCGGTGCTGTTCCGCGCGACCGGCATCGCCGCCCTGGCGCGGATGAGCGTGATCGACGTGTCGGCCTGGTTCGAGGCGCTGGTGATGGAGGGCCGCGAGGCCGGCATCGCCCGCGACCTGGTGCCCGAGATCCGCAGCCGCCTGGCCTTCCTGCAGGAGGTGGGCCTGGGCTACCTGACGCTCGACCGCGGCGCGCCCACCCTCTCGGGCGGCGAGGCGCAGCGCATCCGGCTGGCGGCCCAGCTCGGCAGCAACCTGCAGGGCGTCTGCTACGTGCTCGACGAGCCCACCATCGGCCTGCATGCGCGCGACAACCAGATCCTGCTGAACGCGCTGCACAAGCTGGGCGACAAGGGCAACACCCTGGTGGTGGTGGAGCACGACGAGGACACCATCCGCCGGGCCGACCACATCATCGACATCGGCCCCAGCGCCGGCAAGCGCGGCGGCCGCCTGGTGGCGCAGGGCTCGGTGGCCGACATCCAGGCGGCCGGCGATTCGCAGACCGGCCGCTATCTGCTGCACGCGATGAAGCACCCGCTGCAGCCGCGCCGGGGCGTGGCACCGTCGCTGGCCGGCGAGCCGGTGGACGACGCCGGCATCGATTGGATCGAGCTGCGCGGGGCGCGGCTGCACAACCTGCAGGACGTGGATATCGACGTGCCGCTGAAGCGCCTGGTGGCGATCACCGGCGTCAGCGGATCGGGCAAGTCGACCCTGGCGCGCGACGTGCTGCTGGCGAGCGTCCAGGCCGGCGTGCAGCAGCGCACCACCCGCGCCGGCCGGGAGGCCGACGACGCCGGCAAGCATGCCGCCTGGACCGGCTGCGAGAGCCTCGACGGCTACCAGACCATCGACCGGGTGCTGGAGGTCGACCAGACCCCGATCGGCAAGACCCCGCGCAGCTGCCCGGCCACCTACATCGGTTTCTGGGACGTGATCCGCAAGCTCTTCGCCGATACGCTGGAGGCCAAGGCCCGCGGCTATGCGCCGGCGCGCTTCTCGTTCAACACCGGCGACGGCCGCTGCCCGGTCTGCGAAGGCGCGGGCGTGCGCACCATCGAGATGAGCTTCCTGCCCGACGTGAAGGTGCCCTGCGAGACCTGCCACGGTGCCCGCTTCAACCCCGAGACGCTGGCCGTCACCTGGCGGGGAAAAAGCATCGGCGACGTGCTGCAGATGGAGATCGACGAGGCGGTCGACTTCTTCGCCAGCATGCCCAACATCGCGCATCCGCTGCAGCTGATGAAGGACGTGGGCCTGGGCTACCTGACGCTGGGCCAGCCGTCGCCCACGCTCTCGGGCGGCGAGGCGCAGCGGATCAAGCTGGTGACCGAGCTGAGCAAGGTGCGCGACGACATCACCCGCCGCGGCCAGAAACCGCCGCACACCCTCTACGTGCTGGACGAGCCCACGGTCGGCCTGCACATGGCCGACGTCGAGAAGCTGATCCAGGTGCTGCACCGCCTGGTGCGCGGCGGCCACAGCGTGCTGGTGATCGAGCACGACCTGGACGTGATCGCCGAGGCCGACTGGGTCATCGACCTGGGCCCCGAGGGCGGCACCGGCGGCGGCCGGGTGGTGGCCACCGCCACGCCCGAGGACGTGGTGCGGCTCGGCACCCATACCGGCCGGGCGCTGGAGGCGGTGCTGGCACGCTAGGGCGGCCCGCACGGGCCGGCCGGGTCCCGCGTGCGACACGCCGGGCGTAAATCCCGATGACCGCGACGGTCGGCACACGTCCAATGGGAGCCACCGTATGTCCGTATCTTCCAAGGAGTTTTCCATGCACCGTCGCCAACTGCTCCAGGGCGCCGCCGGCGCCCTGGGCGCGGCCGCCCTGTCCGCCGTGCCTGCGGCCCATGCCCAGTCGGGTGCACCGTTCCCCTCGCGCCCGGTCAAGCTGGTCGTCGCCTTTCCCGCCGGCGGCCCGACCGACATCACGATGCGCCAGCTGGCCGAGAACGCCTCGAAGCTGCTGGGCCAGCCGGTCATCATCGAGAACAAGCCCGGCGCCGGCGGCACCCTGCCGGCCCAGCAGCTGCAGTCGTCCCCGGCCGACGGCTACATCCTGGCGCAGATCCCGCTGGGCGTGTTCCGCCTGCCCTACACCACCAAGATCGCGTGGGACCCGGTCAAGGACATCAGCTACGTGATCAACGTCACCGGCTACGCCTTCGGCATCGTGGTGCCCTCCGACAGCCCGATCAAGACCTGGGCCGATTTCGTCGCCTATGCCAAGGCCAATCCGGGCAAGCTGAGCTACGGCTCCACCGGCACCATGACCAGCCCGCACCTGACGACCGAGCTGGTGGCGCAGCAGCTGGGCATCCAGCTCAACCACATCCCCTACAAGGGCAGCGCCGACCTGATGCAGGCGGTGGTGGGCGGCCACGTGATGGCCGCGGCCGACAGCACCGGTTTCGCGCCGCAGGTCGAGGCGGGCAAGCTGCGGGTCCTCAACACCTGGGGCGAACAGCGCCTGGCCAAGTTCCCCGACGCGCCGACGCTCAAGGAACTGGGCCTGAACGTGGTGCAGAACTCGCCCTTCGGCATCGGCGCCCCGCGCGGCACGCCGGCCGCGGTGGTCAAGCGGCTGCACGACGCGTTCAAGACCGCGATGGAAGACCCGGCCTATGTCCAGGCCCTCAACCGCTACGACATGCTGCCCAACTACATGTCGTCGGAAGACTACGCCCGCTTCGCGCAGGACACCTTCACCCGCGAGAAGGCGCTGGTGGAGAAGCTGGGCCTGGCCAAACCGGCCTGACGAGCGTCCGGGCCGGCGGGCAGGGCCCGCGCCGCGCCGACGCGGCTCGGCGCGGTGCGGTGCGGTGTCGGGTGTCGCACCGTGCGCGCCCGCCGCGCTATGGCGTTCCCGCACTGTCGTACGGCACGTCTTGCGGCGCGGCGTTCGGTGCCTTGCGCACCACGCCCAGCTTCA
Organism: Sphingomonas sp. NCPPB 2930; assembly: GCA_042867185.1. Lineage (GTDB taxonomy): Bacteria > Pseudomonadota > Gammaproteobacteria > Burkholderiales > Burkholderiaceae_C > Xylophilus. Next base: position 25,307 of record JBHZQV010000016.1, read on the forward strand.
GCCCCAGCATGCCGAGGATGCGGTTCATCGTCTGCACGCTGCCGTCGCTGCGCTCCTGCTCGATGTCCTGCATCGTGCGGTAGCCGACGCCCGACAGGCGGGCCATTTCCGCGGTCGTCAGCCGCATCGTCTTCTTCAGGTGGCGCACCGCCTGCGGCAGCGACCATTCCGGATGCGCGAGCACGTCCTCGACCGCCCGTTGGCGCAGATCCAGTTGGGCCGAGAGGGGCAGGGCGTTGAAGCGTTTGTCCATGGGGCGTCACGCCAGTTCGGCCAATGCGGCGGCCTGTGCGCGGATGCCCGGCCGCAGATGGGCGATGACATCCGCATCCAGCCCGTGGCCGTGGTTGTCCTCGGAGGCCAGTCGCGCCAGCAGCGGCGCCATCGCCCGCAGGCCGGCGGCCAGCGGCGCGCGCTGCAACCGGGCACCGCCCGCGCGGCGGCCGGCCCGCCGCGGTGCTTCGCCCTGTTCGCACACGCTGTCGAGCACCCGGCGCCAGTCCGGCCGGCCGCCGTCGTTGTCGCTCCAGCGGATGCGGCGCGCGATGCCGTCGGGGTGCAGGTACATCGGCGCGAAGTCGTAGAGCGGGGTGAGGCCGATCCGGCCGTGGGCGTCGCGCTGCACCGCGGTGTTGCGGGCGTGGTTGTCCTTGTTGCCCAGCGCCAGGTTGGCGACATCGCGCCGCAGGTACTCCAGCACCTCCGTTTGCGGGTCGGTGCAGTGCCGCACCAGTTCGCGGCAGACCTGGTCGTGGCTCGGCACCGCCTCGAAGCCGGGCATGCCGGTGAGGGTGGCGATGCTTTCCTGCGCCAGCCGGACCACCCGCCCGGCGCCGGCCCGACCGGCCTCCACCCGGCGGTCGAAGCGCGGAATGAACAGCGCACGCCGGCGCAGCTCCAGCGGCGCGTGCACCCGCAGTCCGAGCCCTGCGGCGATGTCCATGTACGGCGCCTCGTGGCGCAGGATGCTGGCCAGGCGCGGGTCGGTGCCGCGGCCGAACTTGACGATGTAGTGCGCGGTCGCACGCGCGTCGGGCAGGGTGTGGTCCAGGTACAGCAGGCCGTCGTCCGCGCGGGTCAGCAGCACCTTCGGCCATTCGCCCTGTACGCCCGACGATCCGGCGACGAACAGGCCGTGCGATGCCAGGTATTCCGAGAACACGTCGCCCCGCTCGGCCACTTCGTCGTCGGTGAAGCCATGCGTGGCACCGGCATGGCGTCCGAGCCATTCGGCGGCTTCCTTGACCCGCAGGTGGCCGATGGGATTGCCCGCCCCGGCCAGCAGCAAGGGCCAGTCGGCCACCATGCCGGCGCCGGCCGATCGCCCGATGCGGCGCAGCAGTTCCTGCCGTCCGAAGCCCTGCGGCAGCATGTCGATCAGAAACACCGGCCAGTGCGGCGTCTGCAGCGGCTCCAGGCCGACCGGCCAGCGTGCGCACAGCGCATGCGCATCGGCGGCGCCAGAATGCTCGAAAGCCCATTCGACCCCGTAGCCGGAGTAGGTGCCTGCTTTCCAACCCTCGGTCTCCGGGCCCGACAAACGCACCTGGGCGACGTCGTGCCAGGTGCCGTCCAGATACAGCTGGATGGTGCATGTGTCAGTCATTTGCACGGAATTCTAGAGCAAATGCAATCTTTGAACGGGACGAAAAGCGTGCTTTTCCGTGTAAATGCGGTGTGGTGCAGCTACCGACAGCGACGGGTGCCGCGCGCGGCTGCAGGCCTCCCGCCGAAGAACGCGCAGCCGCTCGACAATCGGCCCATGTCCCCCGCGCCCGATCCCTCGCCCTCGACCTCGACCGTCGTGTGGATCCACCGCGAGGCCCCGCCCAAACCCCCGCTCGGCGCCCCCTGCAACGGCTGCGGCATCTGCTGCCTGGCCGAGCCGTGCCCGGTCGGGATCCTGGTGAGCGGGCGGCGCACCGGGGCGTGCGCGGCGCTGCGGTGGGACGATGGGCAGGCGCGTTATCTCTGCGGCATGGTGAGCGCGCCGGCCGAGGTGCTGTCGCCGCGGTGGCGCTGGCTGGCGCCCTGGATCGGCCGCCGGGCGCGGCGCTGGATCGCGGCGGGGCAGGGCTGCGACGCCGAGCTGGATGCGTCGGCCGGCTGAAGATGGCGGGCACCTCCACCAAGCGCACACAAACGCTCGACAGTCGGTCAAGGTTGCCCCGCCAGACTCCGCGGAGTTCATCACACGACACACCCTGGAGTCCTGCTTTCCCATGAGCAATGCACAGCTGCTGGCCGACGAAGCGAAATACTGTTCCTTCGGCGATACCGTCCATTACGTCACCCCGCCCAAGATCTTTTCCGGCTGCAACGGCAGCTACATGTACGACGAGGCCGGCACGCCCTATCTGGACCTGCAGATGTGGTACTCGGCCGTCAACTTCGGCTACAAGAACAAGCGTCTGGAAGACGCGATGCTGCGGCAGCTGGAAGTGCTGCCCCAGATCGCCAGCCAGTACCTGCACCCCACCAAGATCGAGCTGGCCAAGTGGATCGCGCAGGATGCCGAGGCCAAGTGGGGCCGCGAAGGCCGGGTGCACTTCAACGTCGGCGGCGCGCAGGCGATCGAGGATTCGCTGAAGGTGGTGCGCAACGCCAGCAACGGCAAGAGCCTGATGTTCGCGTTCGAGGGCGGCTACCACGGCCGCACGCTGGGCGCCTCCAGCATCACCTCCAGCTACCGCTATCGCCGCCGCTACGGCCACTTCGGCGACCGCGCGCAGTTCCTGCCGTTCCCGTACCCGTTCCGCCGCCCGAAGGGCATGAACGCCGAGGAGTACGGCGATTCCCTGGTGCAGGATTTCGCCCGCAAGTTCGAGAACGAATACCACGCGGTGTGGGACCCGAAGACCCGGCAGTGCGAATACGCGGCCTTCTACATGGAGCCGATCCAGGGCACCGGCGGCTACGTCATCCCGCCGCCCAACTACTTCAAGGGCATGAAGAAGGTGCTGGACGACCACGGCGTGCTGCTGGTGGTCGACGAGATCCAGATGGGCTTCTGGCGCACCGGCAAGCTGTGGTCGATCGAGAACTTCGGCGTGCAGCCCGACGTGCTGGTGTTCGCCAAGGCGCTCACCAACGGCTTGAACGCGCTCTCCGGCCTGTGGGCGCGCGAGGAGCTGATCAACCCGACGATCTTCCCGCCGGGCTCCACCCACTCGACCTTCGCGTCGAACCCGCTGGGCACGGCGCTGGGCCTGGAAGTGCTGAAGATGACGCACGAGGTGGATTTCGGCAAGCAGGTCTGCGACAGCGGCGCGTACTTCCTGGACGGTCTGCGCGACCTGCAGACGCGGCACCCCGAGATCGGCGACGTCGACGGCCTGGGCCTGGCGCTGCGCGCCGAGATCTGCGAGGCCGACGGCTTCACGCCGAACCGGGCGCTGCTCGACAAGATGGTCGACATGGGGCTGGAAGGGACGCTGGAGTACCAGGGGCAGAAGCGTGGGCTGGTGCTGGACGTGGGCGGCTACTACAAGAACGTGATCACGTTCGCGCCGTCGCTGATGATCACCCGGCCGGAGATCGACGAGGCGATGGTGTTGTTGGAGCAGTTGCTGGTGAAGGCGAAGCGGGGCTGATCGGCTGTCCCGTCGTGTCCCCTCTCGATGGGGAAGAGTCCACCGATCCATGCCGCACTTCAACCAGCTCGAACCGCCGTCGCTGCTGGGCCATTTCCGGCGGCATCCGCCGCTGGGGTTTTCCGTGCTGGATGCGGCGCCGGCGCCGGCGTTCGTCGCGCCGTTCGATCTGCTGACCACGGCGGACGACGACTTCAAGCGGCGCGTTGCGGGGCTGCCGCTCTTCGCGCGCTGGTCGCGGTGGCTGCGCATCCGCACCGCCTTCGTCGGCACCACCGTCACCGAGTACGCGCCGCTGCCCGCGGCCACCGCGCCGGCAGCGTTGGCGCATACGCTGCGGGTGGCGGTGGCGCCGGGGTACCGGCTCACCATCGTCAAGGACCTGCCGCAGGCGTCGCCGCTGCTGACCGAGGCCGAGAACGCGCATGCCGACGCGGTGGCCGCGGCCTGCACCGCGCAGGGCTTCATCGTCGTCGAGGGGCAGGCGCTGGCCTATGTGCCGATCGACTTTCCCGACATCGACGCCTACCTCGCGCGGCTCTCCGCCAGCCGGCGCAAGAACCTGAAGCGCAAGCTGCGCAGCCGGGCCGACGTCACCGTCCGGCGCGTGCCGACCGGGGACGCGTTCGCCGACGAGGCGGCGGTCGATGCGTACTACGCGCTGTACCAGGGCGTTTTCGCGCAGAGCGAGATCCACTTCGACGAGCTGTCGCGCGACTTCTTCGCCGCGGTGCTGCGCGATGCGGCGGCCGGCGGCACGGTCTTCGAATACCGGCGGGTGGCCGACGGCGCGCTGATCGGCTGGAACCTGTGCTTCGAGCACCGCGGCCAGTTGATCGACAAGTACATCGGCTTCGCCTACCCCGCGGCGCGCGAGGCCAACCTGTATTTCGTGAGCTGGATGGTCAACCTCGAATACGCGATCGAGCGCGGCCTGTCGCACTACGTGGCGGGCTGGACCGATCCGCAGGTCAAGGCGCAGCTGGGCGCGCGGTTCAGCTTCACCCGGCACCTGGTCTACGTGCGCAACCCGCTGCTGCGCATGCTGGCGCGGCGCTTCGCCGGGCACTTCGAGAGCGACCGGCAGTGGAGCGAGCAGGCATGAGCGGCCACCTCGCGCTGCCGGGTTCGCGGGAAGCCGTCCGATGAACCACGCCGCTCCCCCCGTCGTCCTCGACATCGACGACTCCGTCGGACCGTTGCCCGGCGAGTGCCGCCTGCCGCTGCACGACTGGCAGGAGGCCGTCCGCTTCGGCTGCGGCCTGCCGCGCTTCCGGCGCTTCGCGGATCTGCTCGACGCCCGCATGCCGGCCTTCGGCGCGCACGGCACCGTGTTCATGGGCAGCGGCGATTTCCACCACCTGAGCGGCCCGCTGGTGGCCCGCTGCATCGCCGCGCGGGCCTTCACCGCCCACCGCCCGCTGCGCATCGTGGTGCTCGACAACCACCCCGACAACATGCGCTTCCCCTTCGGCATCCACTGCGGCTCCTGGGTGCGCCACGCCGCGCTGCTGCCGCAGGTGTCGCAGGTGCACGTGGTGGGCATCACCTCGGGCGACATCGGCCGGGCCCATGCCTGGGAGAACTATCTGCAGCCGCTGCGCACCGGCAAGCTGCGCTACTGGAGCACCGGCGTCGACACCCGCTGGTCCCGCTGGCTGGGCCTGGGCGCCGCCTTCCGCGGCTTCCCCGACGGCGACGCCCTGGTGGAGACCCTGTGCGCCACCCTGGCCGCCGACCCGCAGCCGACCTACCTCTCGATCGACAAGGACGCCTTCGCTCCCGACGTGGTGCGCACCAACTGGGACCAGGGCGTGCTGCGGGCCGACCACGCCGACGCGGTCATCGGCGCGCTGCGCGGCCAGATGGCGGGCTGCGACGTGACCGGGGAGGTCTCCTCGTACCGCTACACGACCGCCTGGAAACGCTGGCTGAGCGCCGGCGACGGCCAGCAGACGGAGATCGCGCCGGACACGCTGCGGCAATGGCAGGCCGGGCAGGACGCCTTCAACCAGCGTTTGCTGGAGAAGCTGAAAAGTGTAGGTTGAAGGTGCCGGCAACACCGACGCATTGCTATTGAATTGATAGCTTATGGCCGGCGCTGCAAGCCGACGACAGGCACATTTCACCCAAAACAAGCCCTTCTTCCGCCACCAGCCCCGAAGTCACTGCCGCGCAGCCGGCAGCAGCCGAGGGACCCCGCTCCCGCTCCCCCGCCCCTCGGGATGCGCCGAGGAGCGCAGCGGCAGGCGGATCAGGGCTCGCGTTGTTTGACCGGAGCGAAGCGCAGGGAGTTTAGCGAGACCCCGCCTGACGCGAGCACCGCAGGTTGCCCGCAGCGCAGCGGAGGGACGCAGCACGTGGGGTCGCCTTTTCTTGGTTACTTCTTTTGGCGAAGCAAAAGAAGTGACTCGCCCGCGGGGGCGAAATCCCCGCCTCCGCATTCAACACGTGCAGTGCTGCGATAAGCGGCAGCCACAGCCATCAGCCGGGCCCCCGGCCCTCACCTCAACCCTCGCAGAGTGAGAGTGAGCAGACCCCTAGGCCGCACTTCCCCCGAACACCCGCGGCAACAACACCCGGAACGTCGTCCCCGTCTCCACCCCCGACTCCAGCTCCACCGACGCATCCAGCAACTCGCACAGCCGCTTCACGATCGACAGCCCGATCCCTTCCCCCGCCCCCTGCTGCACCGGCCGCGGATCCGCCGGATGCCCGGTCACCGCGGCGCCGACCGTCGCGGTGGCCTCCACCGCTTCCACCGTCGCCGCAGCGGTTCCCTGGGTGTTCTCGGCCACCGGCTGCAGACGGGTCGCGCTCTCCAGCGCACCGGCCAGCGGCGTGCCCGGGCCGGCATGGAAGCCGGGACCGGTGTCGCGCACCTCCAGCAGCCAGCGCTGGTGGTCGTCCTGGCCGTCGATGTCGCCCCAGCGCACCACCACGCCGCCTTCTGTCGTGTACTTGATCGCGTTCAGCACCAGGTTCTGGGCCAGCCGGCGGGTCTTGACCGCATCGGCCTCGACCACGAAGGACGGCGGCCCGTCGGCGCGCAGGTACAGCTGGCGCTGGTGGGCGGCGGGCTGCAGCGCCTCGCACAGACCGTGCAGCAGGGCGCCGATGTCGACCACCGCCACGTCGCGCTGCTCACGGCCGGCCTGCAGCCGCGCGAGGCTGGTCACGTCGTCGAGCAGGTGGTGCAGCGAGCCGACGTTGCGTTCCAGCATGCGCAGGAAACGCTCGCGGGTCGGGTCGGGCAGGCCGCTGCGGGTCAGGCCGCGGGTCACGTTGGCCACCACGCCCACGTTGCCGCGCAGGTCGTGCGCCACCTGCTGCCACAGGTCGGCGCGCTGCTGCTCCAGCTCCTGGATCGATTCCAGCGCGATCTCCAGGTCCTTGACGTGGCCGGCGGCCTCCATCTGCTGCAGCCGGAAATACTGGCCGGTGCTCTCCTCGATCCCGACGCTGCAGGCGCTCGCCCACAGGCGGCGGGCGGTGGCCATCACCGCATGCGGCAGCTGCGGCCGCGCCTCGGCATACGCCTCCAGCTCCACCACCATGCACTCGTTCAAGCGGCCCAGCTCGCGGGTCACCTCGCGCAGGTCGTAGCCCTGCTGCCAGCGGTGCAGGCCGTGCGCCGCCGCGTCGCGGCTGGCGTCGGCGGCTTCGGCGCAGGTCGCGCTCGTGGCCGCCTGGGCCAGTTGCTTCTCGAAGGCCGAGAGCACCGCCGGGATATGGTCGTTGAGCTGCGCCCGCGGCAGCGCCTGGCCGGTGGTCAGCGCCGGGTCCTCGAACACCGCCGCGCGCCAGGCCTGCAGCAGGACCTCGCGGCGCTGCTCCAGATAGCGTGACAGGGCGGCGAGTTCGGTTTCGATGGCGGGCATGGGGGCGGGCGCAGGCAGGGGTAAAAAACCATTGTTACCCATCCGGCCCCGGGGACCACTGCCTGCGCGACACGCCGTATCGCCGCGTGGGGCTTATGGTGGCGGATTGGCGACACCGCCGCACCCGAAGAAGCCCGCACCCATGACCGCAGACCGATTCCGCCCCCTCCACGACGCCCTGCAGCACCGCATCGACCAGGGCCTGCTGCCCGGCGCGGTGGCGCTCGTCCACCACCGCGGCCAGACGGTGCATGCCGAGGCGCTGGGCGCCCGCGCACCCGGCGCCGACCAGATGGCGCTCGACACGCTGTTCCGGATCTACTCGATGACCAAGCCGATCGTGTCGCTGGCCGCGCTGATGCTGGCCGAGCAGGGCCGGCTGCTGCTGTCGCAACCCGTCGCCCACTGGCTGCCGGCCTTCGCCGACCAGCAGGTGCGCACCGCCGACGGCCGCCGGGTGCCGGCCGCGCGACCCGCCACGGTGCACGACCTGCTGCGCCACACCGCCGGCCTCAGCTACGCCTGGGACGCCGGCCCGGTGCAGGACGACTACCGGGCCGCCCGCCTCGGCGCCCGGGACATCGGCAATGCCCAACAGGCCGCCGCCCTGGGCGCCCTGCCGCTGGTGCACCAGCCGGGCGCGGCCTGGGAATACAGCCGCGCCACCGACGTGCTGGGCGCGGTGCTGGAGGCCGTGTGCCAGGAGCCCCTGGGCGCGCTGCTGCAGCGCATGGTGCTGGGCCCGCTGGGCATGCACGACACCGGGTTCCACATCGCGCCCGCGCAGCGCGGCCGGCTGGCCGAGCCCTTCGCCGCCGATCCGCAGACCGGCGTGCCGGTCGCGCTGTTGGACGCAGCCCGCCCGCCGGTGTTCGAATCCGGCGGCGGCGGCCTGGTCTCGACCGCGGCCGACTACGCCCGCTTCCTGTCGCTGCTGCTGGGGCAGGGCACCCTGGGCGACCTGCGCCTGGCCGGCCGCAAGACCATCGCCTGGATGACCGCCGACCACCTGGGCGCGATCCCGGTGGCCGGCGCCATCCTGCCCGCGGGCTACGGTTTCGGCCTGGGCGTGGCGGTGCGGCGCGAGACCGGCCTGGCCGCGCGCCAGGGCTCGGCCGGCAGCTACGGCTGGAGCGGCATGGCCGGCACCGTGTTCTTCGTGGATCCGTCGGAGAACATGTTCGGCATCCTGCTGACCCAGGCGCCCGGCATGCTCGACGCGCTGTGCGACCTGTTCCCCAACCTGGTCTACGGCGCGCTCTGAGCCGGGCGGCAGCGCCCACCGCGTGCCGCCGTCCGGAAACGGCGAAAATTCCCGCCATGCAGCAGCCACCGCCGTCCCCGCCCCCTCCGCCACCGCCGCCCGTTCCCCGGCCGGCCCAAGCCCACAATCCCCTGCACGGGCTGACGCTGGAGGCGATCGTCACCGCCCTGCACGCGCACTACGGATGGGACGAACTGGCCCACCTGGTGCCGGTGCGCTGCTTCACCCACGACCCCAGCGTGTCGTCGAGCCTCAAGTTCCTGCGCAAGACGCCCTGGGCGCGCGAGAAGGTCGAAAGCCTGTACCTGTTCATGCTGCGGAACGTCCGGCGGGCCCGCGCGGCGCACGGCGCTTCCTGAAAGGCCCGGGCGGCGGCCGAGCTGCCGGCCCCGGACCGGGCGCGGCGGTTCCTAGCGCCGGGCCGGCGGCACCAGCTTGTCGCGCAGCGCCTCGACCAGGGCGTTGTCCACGTAGTGCGGGCCGTCGAACAGGAACACCTCGTGCCCGCCGTAGGTCGCCAGCTGGGGCACCAGCTCCTCGGGCGTCGCCGGCCGGAAACCGCCGCCGGGCGCCGGCCGGAACGCCTCGGCGATCAGCTTGACGCGCCGCTTGCCCAGCTTTTTCTGCAGGGCCACCAGGTAGTCGCGCGCCACCGGTGCACTGCGCGCATGCACCCCGACCCCGTCCTGGAAGAACACCCCCACGTCGGCCGGCAGCCAGCCCGCGAGCCAGGCGGCCAGGGCGTCGGGACCGACATTGCCGCCGTCGTAGGCGCTGATCCACAGTGGGCGCGGCAGGCCCTCGAGCTTTTTCGCCAGGCCGGCGGCGTCCTGCCAGCTGGGATCGACCTCGACCGGGAAATACCAGCCGGTCACGTTCAGCGGCGTCGCGCGGCCCGCCAGGCAGCGCGACTGCGCCACCAGGGTGTCGACACTGCGGCGGGCGCTGGCCTCGTCGCCGTGGGCGGCCAGGCCGAGGATGACCTGGCCGGCCCAGGGCTCGCGCGCGATGCGTCCCCAGTCGGGCACCGGCGCGGACGGCGCGCCGGCGGGCGACGCGGCCGCCGCCGCGGGGCCGGGGCAGCCCTCGACGAAGGCATAGCCGTCCCGGGCGGTCCACTGCACCAGCAGGGTTTTGGCGCCCAGGCGCTCCCAGATGCCCTGGGGATGCAGGGTCTGCGCATCGGGCTGCCAGACGGTGCCGGCGATGCGCACCGCCGCCTGGGCGCCGGGTGCGGGCGCGTTGTGGCAGCCTGCCAGGAGCAGCAGCGCAGCCGCGAGCGCGGCGCCGGCGGCGCGTCGGAGGGTCGGGGGAGGGGACAGCGGCAAACGGTGGTCTTCAGTAGTTGTAGGAAAGCCGCAGCACCAGGCCGCCGGCCCGGTCGTCGCCCGCCACGCGCCAGCGGTACTGGGCCGACAGGTCGGCATAGGAGCGCGGGCCGGAGCGCGCATCCTCGCGCCACCAGCTGCGCAGGTTCACCCCGACGCCCGCCCCCACCGCGCGCGGCTGGGCGAAACCGGTGTTGTAGTCGGCCGCCAGCACCGCATGCGGCATGAGCGTCGCCTGCGACAGCCCGGGCCAGCCGCGGTCGGCGGCGTCGAGCCGCCAGCTGCGGCCGAGCCGGCCTTCGGACACCAGGTACTTCTCGCCCGCCTGCAGGTAGCGGCCGGCTTCGGCATAGCCGTCGCCCGACCACCAGCTGTCGCGGTCCACCCGCGGCGCCATGCCGAAACTCTCGGAGACGCCCGCGCGCAGGAGCCAGTCGTTGCGGCTGGCCGAGCCGACCTTGACCAGCCGTTCCGCGGCCACGACCAGGTTCACCGCCGACAGCGGCCGCACGCGCACGCCCACCGCGGCCTGTGCGCTGGACGCGCCTTCCGCATAGCCGGCACCGCTGTACGGTGTCCCGAGCACGCGGCCGTACAGGTCGACGAAGGTGCCGCTGCCGGCGAAACCCTTGAGTTCGCGCGGCCGCCAGTAGGCCTCGGCCACCGCCTGCAGGCTGCGGTCGGAGCGGTCGCCACCGGTGCCGCCGCCGCCCGCGTCGGGGGCCAGCCCCGGCAGGGTTCCGCCGCCCCGGTAGAACAGCGCCGCACTGGCGCCACCGGTGCGTTCCTGGTCGGCCACCGCCATGCGGGTGTCCTGCCGCGCCTGCGGATCGAGCGCGATCTCGCCGGCATCGGCCGCGTCGAGCGCACGGCGGAAATACGCGGCGGAGGCCGCCGAATCCCCCGCCCGCAGGCTCGCGTAGGCCGCGTCGAGCAGGTGCGGAGGACGCAGGCTGCCGGTCTGGTCGGCCTGCGCGAAGGCCGCCGCGGCCTGGCGCGCGCGGTCGTCGCGCAGGAACTGGTAGGCCCGCTCCACAGGGCCGGCCGGGGCCGGCGGTGGCACCGGCGCTGGCGCCGGCGTGTCGGGGCCCGCATCCGCGACCGCCACCGCGTCCATCGGCATCGGTGACGCGGCCCGCAGAGCCGGTGGGCGGGCCAGGGACCAGGACATCTGCAGCACCAGGGCGCCGTCGCCGGTGTCGGCTGCGCCGACGATCCGGTCGGGCGGGCCCGGGGGAAACACGTCGGCGCCGGGGGGCGGCGCCCGCCCGGCCAGGGCGCGGGGCCGCGGGGACGCGGCGCGGCGCACCGCGGCCGCCGGGGCGGCTGCCGGCGGAGATGCCGCACCTCCGCCCGCCGCGCGCGTCTGGCGCTGCGCGGCGTCCTCGGACGCGCGCAGCAGGGCCTGCAGCCGCTGCACATCCGGCCGCAGGCGGATCGCCTCCCGGGCCCGCGCGGCAGCGGCGGCGAAGTTGCCCTGGTCGTAGGCCCGGTACGCTTCGTCCGCCAGGCGGAAGGCCGGGCCGGTCAGGGGAAGTTCCTCGGTGGCCGCATGCGGCAGTCCGGGCAGCAGGGCGCCGGCCGTGATCAGCGCGGGTACGCCGTACCGGACCATGCGGCCGAGCAGGCGGGGCAGGTCGAGCCGCGTCATGCCTGCACCATCGCGGACGGCGCCATGCCACCGCCCGTTCCGAGCCAGGGGCCGGGCGGCAGCGGATCCGGCGGCGGCGCCTGCCAGCGCTCGCGCTGGGCGGCGATCGCGCGCTCCACCGCGGCGCGCGACACCACGCCCCGGGCGACCAGGTAGTCGCCGATGCGCCCGTCGGTATCCGGGCGGTAGCGCACCAGCGCGCTGCCGAAGTCCTCGCGGCTCACCAGTCCCAGATCGACCAGCAGCTGGCCCAGCAGCGGCGCGGCGTCCGGGGCGAATCCCTCCTGGCCACCGCGCAGCAGGCGCAGGCCGGCGACGATCTCGCTCTCGCGGACGATGGACTGCAGCACGGGCATGCCGGCGGCGGCGGCCAGGGCATCGGCCGCCTCGTCCGACAGCGGGCTGGCGACCGCCAGGCGCAGGGCGACCGGCGCGTCGGCGGCCGCCGCAGGCCCGGAGGGCACGCCGATCTCGGCGGGCGGCCCCGGCTGCTCGGCCGGTGTCTCGACACCGAGCGCCAGCACCTGCCAGCGCACGCAGAGCTGGGCCGGCAGGCATGCCGCATGGCGCTCGATCTCGGCCGCGTCCGGGTAGGCGCGCGGCAGTCCCGACTGGTAGGCCAGGGCCTCGGCCAGGGTTTCGTCGTCGAGCCAGCCGTGCGACAGCAGGATGCGGCCCAGCGGCACACCGCGCGTGCGCTGTTCCGCCAGCGCCGCGTCCAGGTGGGCCTGGTCGACCGCCTGCCAGCCGCCGAGCAGGTCGCCCAGGCGCCTGCGGGTGCGGGCGATCTGGGCGGTGCTCGGGAAGTCGTGCATGGTCTTGTCCCACGCCAGGTCGCGCCCCAGCAGCAGATGGCCGAGGAAGAGCTTCCAGGCGCGCGCCGTGGCCAGGAAATTGACCACGTTGCCGACGACCATGCGCGGCACCGACATCAGGGCCTGCTCCCAGCCGTAGAGCCGGTTCACGAAGTACACCCGCTGCACCACCCGCAGCACCAGCGCGACCGCGTTGAGCCCGATCACCGTGCCGAGCCAGCTGCCCTCGTCCACCGGCGAGGGAAAGCGCACGCCGGTGGCGCCCGAGGCGTCGAGCATCCACAGCAGGATGAAGTCGGCCACCAGCAGGTAGGCCAGCACGCTGACGAAGGAGGTGACGATGCCCTTCCTGTCGCGGAACAGCAGGTACTTGGTGGCCAGTGAGCCCTTCCAGCCGATCTGCTCCCAGCTCTGCAGGCCGATGCCCAGCACCCAGCGCGCCTTCTGGCGGTAGGCGGTGCGCAGCGTGCCCGGGAAGAACTCGCGCACGCACAGCGGCATGGTGATCGTCAGCGCACGGTCGGGCCGCAGCCCGAACCAGCGCTTGCGGCGCACCCGGAACTGCACCGGGAACCGCGCGAAGATCGAGCGCATGCCCAGCTTGCCCAGCCGCGAACCGACGTCGTAGTCCTCGGTCAGGCTGTCGGTGTTGAAGGGCTGGTTGTGGGTGCCGTCCAGCAGCGCCTGGATCGCGCGGCGCGAGAAGCAGGTGCCGACCCCGGCCGAGGGCACCACGCCGGTGACGCTCTCGCGCACCACCAGATCCTTGGCGTGCCATTCGGCGAACTCGTCCATGTAGGTACCGGCCACCAGCTCGTACCACTCGCGTTCGAGCGACACCACCGGCAGCTGGATCATGTCCTTGCGCGGCAGGAGGTAGTTGAAGAACTTGAGTTCCAGCGGATGCAGGACGTCCTCGCTGTCGTGCAGCACGATCCCCGCGAAGGGCTCGCCGACGCGCTGCTCGTGCAGCACGATGGCCTGGATGATCCAGTTCAGGCAGTCGGCCTTGCAGGTCGGCCCGGCGTGGGGCACCTCGACCCGCTCCAGCTGCCGGTAGCGGACGCGCATGCGCTCCACCTCGGCGATGGTCTGGGTGTCGTTGGGGTAGGTGCCCACGAAGATGCGGTAGTGGTGGTAGTCCAGCGTGCCCACCATGGTTTCCAGCATCTGGGCGATCACGTCGTATTCCAGCCAGGCCGGCACCATCACCGCCAGCGGCTGCTCGGGGCGGGTGTGCAATTGCTCGACGGTCAGCGGACGGTAGTCCTTGCGGTCGAGCACGGTGAGGCGGCGCCAGATCCGGTGCACCCAGTACCAGGCGTCGATGATCAGGTCGTCGATGCTCGAGACCAGGATGATGACGGCCACCACCGCGGCGAAGGCCTCCAGCCACACGTAGTGCTGCGCGGCCGCGATCTGCCATTCGAGGTTCATGGCCTCTCCTGCGCGGTGCTGCGGAAGCGGGCCATTACAGCGGACCGGTGGCGGAGACGACGGGACGGGCCCGGCGCTGCTTGCGGACCTGGGCGATGCGCGCGGCCAGCAGCACCAGCAGCAGCAGCGCGATCAGGGCGATCCACCAGCCGGCATAGCGCGTCAGCACCGATTCGGGGTTGGCGTCGTCGGCCAGCTGCGCGCCGCGCGGATCGCGGCTGTCGATCTCCAGCGTCACGCCGCTCGCGTTGAGCAGCGCGACGTCGCCGCGGCCCAGCTGCACCGGCTGCAGCGGCACCGCCACGTCGGCACCGAGCGGGCGCCACACGACGCCGTGCTTGCCGCCCGACTCGGCCACGTCTAGCACGCCCACGCCCGTCAGGCGCGAGACATCGATCAGCGGGGTCTTGCCGTTGACCAGCTCCATCCGGCCCTTGGACGGGTCGACGCGGGCGGTGCCCTTCTCCACCGGCAGGTCCAGCGCCAGGAAGGTGGCGGCCGGCGACACCGGCTTCGCCGCGGCGTCGGTGGCGACCACGGTCAGGGTGGTGCCGGCCAGCGACACGCCGGCCGCATCGGCCAGGCGGATGGTCCGCGGCAGGCTGCGCTCTGCATCGGCCAGCCAGGCGGCCGGCAGCAGCACCTCGCCGCCGTCGGTGAAGCGCCGCGCGATGCCGGAGAAATCGTTGCCCGCCGCGACCTTGCCCAGTTCCACGTGGCTGGTCGGCAGCACGCCGACCGGGTAGGCGGTCTGCTGGTCGTGGCAGCGCGGCTTGGTGAGCTGGCGCAGGAAGGTCACCCGCACCACGTTGCGCGGGGCCAGCATGTGCTGCGGCACCGCGGCGCGCAGGCGCTGCGGCTTGCCGTCGGGCGTGAGGGTCTGGGCCGACAGCAGGTAGTCGTTGAGGTAGACGGAGGCCACCGGGCCGGCGCCGCCGCTGTCGGGCGTGGCCGACAGGTCGAACACCAGGGCGCGGGGCGCGCGGCCGTTGCCGGCCACGTCCTCGATGCCGAAGGTGGCGGTCCAGTCGCTGCGGTTGCCCACGTCGATCGAGCCCGGCTTGCCGCCGAGCTGCGACAGCAGGATGCGGTCGTCGGGCCGCGGGCGGGCGATGGCGGTGGGCGCGATGGCGCTGCCGCCGGCCACCGGTTTCCAGAGGCTGTCGAACAGCAGGGCGGCCTGCGCGCCGGCGTCGGCGGCGATCGCCACGACCGGCACACCGCCCAGGCTGCGCAGCGTCACTTCGCCGCTGGCGACCGGCTGGGCCGCCAGGCCGAAGGCACCGCCGCGCCACTGCGAGAAGGCCGCCGCCGCCGCGGGGTCGGACGCCATCTGCGCCGCCAGCGCATCGAGCGCGCCGTTGACCGCGGTGCCGAGGGCCGGGTCGGCCACCGCCACGTCGGCCCGCAGCGGGCCGCGGACGCCCAGCGCCAGCAGCGCGCCGAGTTCGGCCGCATCGCCGATGCGGTGGCTGCGCGGCGCCGCGCCGGACGCGCCGGCGCCCGCCAGTGCGCCGAAGGCCGGCAGGCCGCGCAGGTCGGCCGGCACCATGTCGGCGGTGACCTCGATCGCATCGCCCACCGCCGGCAGGGCGCGCACCTGCACCCGCTTGCCGGCGCGCTCCAGCGCCAGGCCGATGCGCCAGGCGGCGTCGTAGGCCGGCTGCGACAGGTTGCGGCCGGCCACCATCAGCACCGGCCGCGGCGGCAGCGTGCTCCAGACCGTCGCCAGGCTCGACAGGCGGCTGCGGTCGATGCGGTAGCGCAGGCGGGAGGTGGGCAGGATGCGCAGCACGTTGCCGGGCGCACGCTGGTCGGCGCACACCACGTCGGAAATGGTCGAATTCCAGCTGGCACCGACCCGCACGAAGCCGCTGTTGCGCGCGGCCGCGTCGACGCCGATGGCCAGGCTCGCGTCGCCGCGGTCGTCGTTGAAGCGCCGCGACGAGACCGGATAGCCGTCGAGCGACAGCACGAACACCGAGCGGCCGCCGTCGCCGCGCAGGTAGTCCGCGTCGAGTTGCAGGGTCGCCCCCTGCAGGGGCAGGCCGGCCGGCACCGGCAGGAAGAACTCGCGCCGGCTGTCGCTTTCGCTGCCCTGCAGCGCGATCGGGGTCTGGAAGCCCAGCTCGCCGAGCGTGATCTGCCGTTCGAGCCAGGGCTCGGCCGACCACTGCCGGAACACGTCGGCCGGCGCCGCCGCGGCCAGGGTCGGCAGGAGAACGGTACACAGGGCGGCGGCGAGGCGCGCCGCACGGCCGGACATAAAGGTTGAAGACATGGGGGTCCGGCGCAGGGCCGCGAAAGGAAGGATCGAGGAAGAAGACAAAAGCCGGGCGCCGGCGGCGGCCGGGCCCGACAGCAGGGCCGCGGCGCTGCGGCCCTCGGGGATCAGGCGGGGCATTGCAGCTCCGCTTCGGTGGTCGCAGCCGGCGCCGGCGCGGGCTCTCCGCGGCCGGAGGGCGGCGGGAACGGCTCGACCGGCAGCCCCTGCAGGGCCGCCACGATGCGCGCGCAGGCACGGCCGTCGCCGTAGGGGTTGCGCACCCGGGAAAAGCCGTGGTGCAGTGCCGGATCGTCGAGCAGCGCATCGACCGCCGCGACGATGCGGCGGGGGTGGGTGCCCACCAGTCGCGCGGTGCCCGCCGCGACCGCTTCGGGCCGCTCGGTCACGTCGCGCATCACCAGCACCGGCTTGCCGAGGGCGGGGGCTTCCTCCTGGACGCCGCCCGAATCGGTCAGCACCAGGTGGGCGCGCTGCATCAGCCGCACGAAGGGCAGGTAGGACTGCGGCGCGATCAGGTGGATGCGCGGCGACCGGCCGAGCGCCTCGCGCACCGGGCCGTCGACCTGCGGGTTGAGATGCACCGGGTAGACGATGTCGATGTCCTCGCGCCGAGCCGCGAGCGTGGCCAACGCCTCGCAGATTCCCGCGAAGCCCTCGCCGAAGTTCTCGCGCCGGTGGCCGGTGACCAGCACCATGCGCCGCGCCGGATGCAGGAAGCCGAAGGGCCGGTCGAGTTCGGCGCGCAGGGCCGCGTCGCCGTCGATCCGGCGTGCGGCCTGCTGCAGCGCGTCGATCACGGTGTTGCCGGTCACCACGATGCGGCCGGTCAGGCCTTCGGCCCGCAGGTGCCGGCGTGCGCCTTCGGTCGGTGCGAACATCAGGTCGGACATGCTGTCGACCACCCGGCGGTTCATCTCTTCGGGAAACGGCGCGGCCAGGTCGCCGGTGCGCAGTCCGGCCTCCACATGGCCGATCGGAACCCGCCGCTGGAAGGCCACCAGCGCGCCGGCCAACGCGGTGGTGGTGTCGCCGTGCACCAGCACCCGGTCGGGCCGTACCGATTCCAGCACCGGGTCGAGCGCCACGAGCAGCCGGGCGACCATCGCGTTGAGGCTCTGGCCGGGCTGCATCACGTCGAGCGCGTGGTCGCTGCGCACGCCGAAGGTGTCCATCACCTGGTCGAGCATGCTGCGGTGCTGACCGGTGGTGCAGACCACCGATTCGATGTCCGGCGCCTGCGCCAGCGCCGCCACCAGGGGGCACATCTTGATCGCCTCGGGGCGGGTGCCGAATATCGAGAGAACTTTCACGGGAATCCTGCCGTCATGGCTTCATGGGGCGTCGTGCCCTGTGGAAGGCATGCGCGGGTCGGGGTGCGCGAAGGATGGCGGTGGGCCCCCGCCGATACGCATCCAGATATTTTCACCCGGCTATATAAAACCGGCGTCAGAACGGGCCGAAGTCCATGTGTGACAACGGCATGACGCTATCGTTCTTGCAGTGTTGTGAAAATGCCAACCCGCTTTTCGGCGTCTGTGCCTACAGGGCCGCGGCGTCCCGACCCCCGCCACGCCTGCCACCGCCGAAGGGCGCCGCGAGCCGGCCGGCGGCACCTCGGTCTTCGATCCGGCCTGCGGGCCGGATGCCGCGATCAGGCCGCCCCACCGCCGGGCGGATGCACCAGCGTCGCCGCACCGGCGCTCGCCGCGCCCGCGCCGGGAACGCCGCCCGGCGCGTCGTCCTCAGTCTCGCTCAGGGCCAGGCAGACGATGCCGGCCACGATGAACAGGCCGCCGACGATCTGCGCCGTGCCGATCTTCTCGTCGAACAGCCAGACCGACAGCGCCAGCACCGACACGATCTCCATGTGCGACGCGGCGAAGGCCGGCCCGATCGGCGCGTGCTTCAGCAGCGTGATCCAGGCGAAGAACGAGCCGACGTAGCCGACGAACGCGCCGTAGATCCACGGCTGGCCGAACACCCGCGCCAGCCACGCGCCGCTGACCTCCAGCGGCAGCGCATGCGCCCCCGCGTACTTGAAGCTGATCTGCGCCAGCGTATCGAACGCCATCAGCACCAGGAACCCGACCAGGTAGAACCGCTTCATGAAGAGCCCCTAGTGCAAGCCGACGACCGTGACGCCGATCGACATCAGCAGGATGCCCGCCACCCGCATGCGCGACAGCTTCTCGGCGAACAGGAAGCGGCCCGCCAGCATGATCGCCACGATGTTGATCGAGCCCAGCAGCACGCCCTCCGACAGCGGTACCAGCGACAGGAAGGCCAGCCACAGCAAGAACTCGACGACGTAGCAGCCGATGCCGATCCAGATCCAGGGCCGGCGCGCCATCCACTTCCAGCGGGCCAGGCCGTCGCCCGCGCGCGGATCGCCGGCCGCGGCCTTGAAGGCGAGCTGGCCGCCGCCATCGACCAGCACGTTCAGCACCCACAGCAGGATCACCAGCGGCGAGAGGTCGCTAGCCATGTGCCGGGGCCTGTGGCTGCACGGCCTGCGCCGGCGGTGCGGCGGCCGACACGGCCGGCGTGGCGCGGGCACCGAAATCGCCCTGCGCGATGCGCTGCACGAAGTCGGCGGTGCGGGCGATCACGGTGCGCCGGTCGCGGTCGATGGTGATCATGTGGTAGCTGTTGTCGAGCATCACCAGCTCGACCGGTGCATGCGTCACGCCGCGCACGATGTCCTCGGCGTTCGACAGGGTCGACACGTCGTCCTCCCGGGCATGGACCACCAGGCACGGCGCGCGCACCTCGCCCAGGCGTGGCAGCACATAGGCCGAGAGGCGCCGTATTTCGAGGATCGACCACCACGGGTTGCCGGGCAGGCCGGCGGCGGCGCTGTCGCCCGACTGCATCTGCGCGACGATACGGCGTCGCAGCGTTTCGTCCTTGATGCCGTAGGGCGGCTGCTCCATGAAGCAGCGTTTGCGGCCGATGCCGAGCGCCTTCAAGAGAGGCAGCAGAAAACCCAGGCGGGTGTAGAAAGGCATGCTCCAGCCGTCGTACCGGAAGATGGTGGAGAGCGCACAGACACCGGCGACCTGCTGCGGCCGCCGCTGCGCCAGCGCCAGCGACAGCACCGCGCCCATCGAGAGTCCGCCCACCACCAGCCGGTCGACCCGCGGAAGCAGCCGGTCGGCACCGGCCTCGACGCTGGCGTACCAGTCCTGCCAGCGGGTGGCCACCAGGTCGTCCTGGGTGCCGCAGTGGCCGGCCAGCTGCACCGCGTAGACGGTGAAGCCCTGCTTGTGCAGGCCCTTGGCCAGCACCCGCATCTCGTTGGGCGTGCCGGTCAGGCCATGCACCAGCAGTACGCCGGTGCGGGCGTTCGCGCCGCTGCCTTCCAGCAGGAATTCGTGGGGGGTGGTGCAGACGGTGTCGGTCATGGCGGCGGGCAGCGGCGGGTGCGGCACGCTCATGCGGCGGCGCGTCGTGCTTGCGGCCGCACGACCTGCGCCATCAGCACGGTGGCTTCGTCGAAGGTGCAGAAGGGCGCATGCGCGATGCCGTGCGATTGGCAGTAGTCGATCAGCTTGTACTTGGCCAGCACGAAGTCGGCCTTGCCCGACACGCAGTAGTCGGAGGTGCTGTCGCCCACGTACAGCACCCGGCCGTGCACCGCCTGCTGCTCGGCCAGGCGCTCGCACTTGCAGTTGCCGCTGGCCCGCGCGCAGCGGTCGCTGGCATAGGGCGATTCCAGGGCCCAGCTGCGCGGGCCGGTCTGCACCAGCCGGTTGGCGATCACCGGCAGGTCGCCCAGGCCGTTCAATTCCAGCACGGTGCGGATCACATGGTCGAGGCCGTCGCTCACCACCTGCACCGGCATGCCGAGGCGGCGCGCCTCCTGCACGAAGGCCGGGAAGTGCGGGTCGATCGCGATCGTGGCCAGGTGGGCCTGCAGCTCGCCCACGCTCATGTCGAGCAGCGCGATCTGGCCCTGCATGCAGGCGCGGCTGCCGATCTCGCCGCGCTCCCAGGCATCTTCCAGCGCCTGCCAGCCCGGCTGGCCGAAGCGCTGCAGCAACGAGTCGGTCACGTCTTCCAGGCTGATGGTGCCGTCGAAGTCGCTCTGCACCATCCAGCCGTTGCCGGCGGGGGCCGGCGCGCGCGGCGCGCGGTGCAGGGCGATGGTGCGGCAGGGAGGGGATGCGGCGGGCCGCAGCATCTGGGTCATCTGGCTCATGTCAGTCATGGAAACTCACCCTTACGTCCTGGCCTATGCGCAGGTCGGGGACCTGGTCGAAGGCGATGAAACAGTCGACCACCCGCACGCCGATGCGCGGGGGCGATTCCTCGTCGATGCGGCTCGGCCCGTAGACCGTGCCGACGCGCAGTACCTTGGCCGCCGGCAGCGGGGTGCCGGCGTCGGTCGTCACGGTGGCCCGCATGCCGGGCTTGACCACCGAGGCGAAGCTCTCGTTGAGCTCGGCCCGCACCAGCAGCGGCTTCTGCGGCAGCAGCACCAGCACCGGCCGCGCGCCCTGGGCCGACAGGGCGCTGCCGGTCTGGGCCAGCAGCCGCACCACGGTGCCGTCCTGCGGCGCGACCAGCGTGAGGCGTGCGGCTTGCAGCCGGGCCTGGGCCAGTTTTTGCGAAGCGACCTGCACGTCGGCCGCGGCGACGGCGGCGGCCGATGCGGCCTCGCGCTGGGTCTGGGCGGCGTCGTCGGCCTGCTGGCTGTCGAGCGCGCCGGCGCGGGCGGCTTCGCCCAGCCGGTCGGCGCGCCGCCGGGCCGGCTGCACCCGGGCGGCCTGGGCGCGCTGGCGGGCCTGGGCGGCGGCCAGTTCGGCCTCGGCCAGGGCCACGTCGGCACGGGCGGTATCGGACTGCAGGCGCAGCAGCACCTGGCCGCGGCGCACCGTGTCGCCCTCGGCCACGGCCACCGATTCGACGGTGCCGTCCTGCGGCGCCATGACGTCCAGCAATCCGCCCTGCACCTCGACCTTGCCGCGGGCGATGGCCACCGCGCCGGCGGGCGGGGTGGTCGCGGCGGGGACGGCGCCGCCGGCGGCCGGGCGGCCGTTGTCGCCCAGGCAGCCTGCCA
Source organism: Sphingomonas sp. NCPPB 2930 (assembly GCA_042867185.1). Taxonomy (GTDB): domain Bacteria; phylum Pseudomonadota; class Gammaproteobacteria; order Burkholderiales; family Burkholderiaceae_C; genus Xylophilus. The sequence goes on from JBHZQV010000016.1 coordinate 46,625, forward strand.
GCAGCAGCGGCAGCACGGCGGTGGCGCAGAGGGCCAGGCCTGCGCCCATGCCCGCGAGAGTCCGGCGCGGCCGGCGAAGAAACGTCATGCGGTGGCTTCCTTGGGGGCGGCTGCACCGGCCGCCCGCCAGTCGTTGAGAATCGTGCCGTCTTCCATCGACAGCACCCGGTCGGCATGGCGCACCGCGCGCGGGTCGTGGCTGACGCAGAGCACGGTGGTGCCGTGCGACCGGGCGATGCGGTGCAGGATGTCGATCACCCGCTGGCCGTTCTCGGCGTCCAGCGCGCTGGTGGGTTCGTCGGCGAACAGCAGCCGCGGCTCCTTGGCGAGCGCCCGGGCGATCGCCACCCGCTGCTTCTCGCCGCCGGAGAGTTCGGCCGGCCGCATCGCGGCGCGGTGGGTCATGCCCACCTCGTCGAGCACCTTCAGGGCGCGCTGGGCGGCGGCGCGGCGGTCCATGCCCAGGTAGCCCAGCGGCAGGGCCACCTGCTCCTGCGCGGTGAGCGCCGGGAACAGGTTGAAGCCCTGGAACACGAAGCCGGTATGGCGCAGCCGGAACCGCTCGAGCGCCCGCTTGCCCATGGCGCCCAGGTCTTCGCCCAGGGCGCGCACCCGGCCGCTGTCGGGCGTCTGCAGGCCGGAGAGCAGCGACAGCAGCGTGCTCTTGCCGCAGCCCGACGGGCCCGAGATCAGGGTGAGCTCGCCGGGATAGACCGCCACCGACAGCGACTGCAGCACCTGCACCCGCACCACGCCGGAGACGAAGGATTTGGCCAGCTGCGACGCCTCCAGGCTGGGCGCCGGCGGCGAGACCGGGGAGGCACCCGCGGAGGCGGCCGACAGAGCAGGGGTGTGTGCGTGGCGGGGCATGGTCGTCGTCGTCATCGCAGCAGCAGCGCGGGATCGGCCCGCAGCAGGCCGCGGATCGAGGCCAGGCCCGAGAGCAGCGCCAGGCAGCCCACCAGCACCGCGCAGAGGGCCGACACTTTCGGCGTCATCGCGACCGGCACGTCCTGCCCGGCCGCCACGGCCAGCAGTACGCCGCTGATGCCGGCGGCCAGCAGCAGGCCCAGGCCGCCGATCCAGCAGGCCTGCTCCATCACCACCCGCGAGAGCGCGAACCGGCTCGCGCCCAGCGCATTCAGCACCGCGTACTCCCGCGCGGATCCGGCGACGACGGCGGTGAGCGACTGGCTGGTGATCACCGCGCCCACCAGGCAAACGATCAGCGCCATGAAGAGCACCGCCACGCCGGCACCGGTGTCGAGCACCCAGTGCAGCTGGGAGCGGCGGGCGAACTGGGCCGATGTCCAGACCTCCGACGGACCGAAGGCGGCGGCGTTGCCGGCCCGGTTGAGCCGGTCGCGCACCGCGGCCGCCTGGGCCGGGTCCGACAGCCGCGCCACGTAGTAGGTGGCGCCGGCCGGCAGGTCGCCGCCGAGCAGGCGGGCGGTTTCCAGCGAGGCGATCATGTTCACCCCGCCGAGGGCGCGCAGATTGGGCACCGCCTCGATCACCCGCACCTTGCGGCCGTTGATCCAGCCCTGGCCGCCGGGCTGCACGCCCAGAGTGCCCAGGTCGGCCCGGTCGACCACCACGGTGCCGGGCTCGGCCAGGCGCATGCGCAGGGCCGGCGGCAGCGCCCGCGAGAACATCAGGCCGTCGGCCGCGGTGCGGATGCCCGAGACGTACACCGAGACGCCGCCGCCCGCGTTGCCCGCGTCGTGCCAGTCGCCGTCGACCCACAGGAAGGGCTCCACGTCGGCGACGGCCGGGTCCATGCGCAGCCGCATCTCGACGTCGGGGCGCACGGCGCGGCCGTAGTTGACGCTCTGGGTGCCGGGGTAGCCCGCCCACAGGTCGGCGGTGGACGCGGTGACGTAGATCGCCGCGCTGCCGAAGATGCCCAGCACCAGCGCGGCCTGCACCACCAGCAGCACGCCCGAGAAGCCGACCGCGAACACGGCGGGCACGAAGCGCCGCCATTCGTGGACCAGGGTCTTGCGGGCCAGCGCGATCATCGGCGCACCCGGGCCAGGGAGGCGGAAGGGGCCGCGGCCGATGCGGCGGCATCCGGGGCCGGCATCGGGGCGCCGCCGAGCGCCTTGTAGAGGCCGACGAAGGCCAGCACGTGCGCCGCCTGGGCGTCGGCGATGTCGAGGTCGGCCTGCAGCGCGGTGCGCTGGTCGGCCAGCTGCTCGTAGTCGCTGGCCAGGCCCAGGCGCCGCAGCGTGGCGCGCTGGCCGGCGCGCTGCCGCTGCACCGTGCGCGCTTCGCGCAGCCGGGTTTCGCGCAGGGCCTGCTGGTCGAGCGCGGCCAGCGCGGATTCGGTATCGGCCACGCCTTCGAGCACCGCCTGGCGGTACGCCAGCAGCGCCTCCTGCAACGCCTCCTGCTGGGCATCGGCCTGGGCGCGGCGACGGCCCCAGTCGAACAGCGGAATGTCGATCACCGGGCCGATGCCGGGCACGTTGTCGGCGGTGCCGCGGCGGTACTGGGTCAGGTTGTAGGAGTAGAGCAGCGACGCGCCCAGCGCCACGTGCGGGTACAGGTCGGACTGGGCCAGGCCCTGTTCGCCGGCGGCTTTCAGCACCGCGGCCTCGGCGGCGCGGATGTCGGGCCGGGCGCGCAGCAGATCGGCGGGCACGCCGCCGAAGCCGACAGCGCCCAGGGCCAGCGGCGCGGCGGGCGTGCTCCAGGCCGGGTCGGGTGCGGTGCGGCCGACCAGCACCGCCAGCGCGCGCAGGGCCTGGGCGGCGGCCAGGGCCGGCTGCGTGCGCTGTGCTTCCGTCTGCAGCTGCCGCAGGCGTGCCTGGGCGGCGTCGTCGGCCGTGCCCAGGCGGTAGCGCCGGCGCACCGCGGCCATCTCGATGCTGCGGCGGTCGAGCGCCTGCAGGGCGTCCAGCAGCGCCACCTGCCGCTGGGCCGCGCGCAGTTCGGCATAGCGGCGCACCACCTCGGCCACCAGGGCGACGCGGGCCGCCTGCTCGGCACCGGCGGCGGCATCGAGCCGGGCCTGCGCGATGCGGCCGACGCTCTCGCGGGCGCCGAAGAGCCCCAGCTCCCACGACAGGTCCACGCTGGCATGCAGGTAGGAATCGGAGGCGGTCACGTCCTGCACCGTGCGGGTGCCGGCGCTGGCGGCGGGCGAATAGCGCTTGTCGTCGCGCCGCTGCAACAGCCGGGCCTGGGTCCAGCGGCTGCGGGCCTGCGCCAGCGTCAGGTTCTGCTGCAGGGCCTCGTCGACCAGCGCGTCGAGCTGCGGATCGGCCAGCGTCTTCCACCAGGACTGCGGATCGGGCACCGGCGCGCCGTGCGGCAGCGTGGCGGCGGTGCGCGGTGCGAATGCGGCCGGCAGCGGAGCGGGCAGGGGGGGCAGCGCCGGGGCGGCGCATCCGGCCAGTCCGGCGCACAGCGCCAGCAGCACTGCCGGGCGGTGGAGCGAGGGATGTAGCGGGAAAGGGATGAGCACGTGCGGGGCGGTGAAGGAGAAGATGCCGTGCGGCGGCGCCGGACAGGCCTCGCGCGGGGGCGTTCGGGCCAGGCTGGATTGGGCCGGGAATGCCTTGCGCAGCCGTGCATGTTTCGTGGAGAAAACATGGAGGGATCGGCGGCCCGGCCGATGTCGCGCATCCCTTCCCACCGCATCCTGCAGGCATGGCCGCAGGCCCGGCCGTGCCGAGGGGCGACGCGACCATAATCCGTACTTCCGCCGTCTCTGCCGGTGGGCCCCCGTACCGCCCTACGAATCCGCCATGAACAGTGTTGAACGCCCCCCCGGCCCGCTGGTGCTGGTGGTGGAAGACGAGCCCGGCATCGCCGACATCCTGAACGCCTACCTGCAGCGCGACGGCATGCGCACCCACCTGGTGGCCGACGGCCTGGTGGCGCTGTCGGCGTTCCGCGCGCTGGCGCCCGACCTGGTGCTGCTCGACATCCACCTGCCCGGCATGGACGGGGTGGACGTGCTGAAAAACATCCGCGCCGACGGCGATACCCCGGTGATCATGGTCACCGCGCTGGCCGACGACGTGGACAAGCTGCTGGCCCTGCGCCTGGGCGCCGACGACTACGTGGTCAAGCCCTTCGGGCCGGCCGAGGTGGTGGCCCGGGTGCGGGCGGTGCTGCGGCGCACCGGCGCTGCACCCAAGCCCGCGGCGCCGGCGGCGGCCCGCACCATCCGCGCCGGCGGCATCGAGATCGACGAGGAATCGCACACCGCCCGCAGCACCACGCCCGACGGCAACACCGTGCTGCTGCCGCTGACGCTGACCGAGTTCCGGCTGCTGGCCTGCCTGGCCAGCCAGCCGCGGCGCTGCTTCTCGCGGAGCCACCTGATCGAGACCTGCCTGCCCGAGAGCGACGCGCTCGACCGGGTGATCGACTCGCACCTCTCCAAGCTGCGGCGCAAGCTGCACAACGCGGGCAACGGCGAACTCATCGAGACGGTGCGCGGCATCGGCTACCGGCTATGGCCCGGGGACTAGACCGCATCTGGATCCGCTTCGGGCTGATCATCGCGGCCACGGTGCTGGTCACGGTGGCCATCCTGGGCGCGAGCGTTTTCGCGATCGCCGATTACCAGTACCGCAGCTTCTACCGCACGCTGCCCTCGGGCGTGCAGCACGAGCTGGACGTGCTGAACGACCAGGACCTGGAGGACAGCCCCCGCGCGGTGGAGATCTACGGTCAGTACTGGAAGGGCGACCTGCTCTTCGGCGAGAAGTGGTCGCTGGTGATCGGGCTGGTGGTCTGCCTGCCGTTCGGGCTGATCGGTGGGCTCTGGGTTTCGCGCATCGTGACGCTGCCGGTCGCCTCGGTGGCCGAGGCGGCGCGGCGCATCGCCCAGGGCGACCTGGCGGTGCGGGCGGAGGCGGGCAAGCACGGCGGCGAGATGAGCGACATGGTCCGCGACTTCAACCGGATGACCGATGCGCTGGAGGCGCTGGAGCGCGAGCGCAAGGCCACCGCCGCCGCAATGTCCCACGAGCTGCGCACCCCGCTGGCGGTGCTGCGCGCCCGGCTGCACGCGATCTGCGACGGCGTGATCCCGTCGGACGCGGCCGAGAACCGCAAGCTGCTGCAGCAGGTCGAGCACCTGGCGCGGCTGGTGGGCGATCTGCACACCCTGTCGGTGGCCGATGCCGGCCGCCTGTCGATGCATGACGAGGAGGTCGACCTGGTCCAGCTGATGGACGATGTGCTGGCGATGCACGCCACCCACATCGCGGACCACGGCATCCAGGCGGAACTGCACACGTCCGTGGACCGGCTCCGCATCCGGCTCGACCCCGACCGGATGCGCCAGGTGATGACCAACCTGGTCGAGAACGCCCTGCGGCACGCCGCCGACGGCGGCTGGCTGGCGCTGGGGGTGGCGCTCGAGGAAGGGCATGCGGTCGTCACCGTCAGCGACGACGGCCCCGGACTGCCCGAGACGGTGCGGCGCAACCTTTTCCAGCGCTTCCAGCGGCCACCGCAGGCCGGTACCGACGGCACCGGCCTGGGCCTGTCGATCGTGCACATGCTGGTGAAGCTGCAGGGCGGGACGGTGGAGGCGGGCGCCTCGGCGCGCGGCGGCAGCTGCTTCACCGTACGCCTCCCGCTGAACGTGCACGCCTGAACGGCAGGCCGTGCGCCGTGCGGATCACGCCGCCGCTGCTGCGGCGGCGGGCGAGGATTTCGTCACACGGACCGGAACCGATTTCGCGGCCGGGACCTTGCTCTCGTCCGCATGCTGCCACAGCGGAATGAGCGGATTGCACTCGGGATAGTAGGCGCCCAGGCTGCCCCGGGGAATGTCGTAAGGCACCACGGTGAACCCTTCCACCGCGCGCAGCACCTCGTCGTCGGCCGCGCATTCCATCCCCACTACGTCGCCGGCCTGCAGGCCGTGGGAGGCCATGTCGTCGGCATGCATGAACACCACCATGCGGGTGCCTTCGACGCCGCGGAAGCGGTCGCTGTAGCCGTAGACGGTGGTGTTGAACTGGTCGTTGCTGCGCAGGGTCATCAGGCGGAACACGTCCTTGCCGCCATCGCCGGGGAACGCGGCGCTGAGCTGTTCGGGCACGGTGAACTCGGCCTTCTTCGATGCGGTCTTCCAGATGCGCTCGCGGGCCGGCAGCGGGCGGTGGAACCCGGCGGGCGCAGCGAGCCGCCGGTTGAAGTCGTGGAATATCTCCGGGAAGGTTTCGGCGATCGCGTCGCGTACCCGCGAGTAGTCGGCGCACCAGTGGTCCCAGTCGATCCGCGGGTTGTGCGGCAACGTGGCCTTGGCGATGCCCGCGACGATGCGGGCCTCCGACAGCAGCCGGTCGGAGGCTGGCGCATGGTGGCCGCGCGAGGCATGGAACCAGCCGGTGCTGTCTTCGGTGCTGAGCGTCTGCACGCCGCTGGCCTGGGTGTCGATCTCGATCCGGCCCAGGCAGGGCAACAGGTAGGCCACGGTGCCGTGCAGCAGGTGGCTGCGGTTGAGCTTGGTGGCGATCTGCACCGTCAGGCGCATCCGGCCCCATGCCGGCTCGATCCGGCCATGGTCGGGCACCGCGCGCACGAAGTTGCCGCCCAGGCCGATGAAGGCATGGACCGATCCGTCGAGCATGCCCTCGCAGGCATCGACGGTGCTGAGCCCGGTGTCGCGCGGCGGTGAGAAGCCGTACTGCGCGGCCAGCGTGTCGAGCGGCACCAGCTCGGGCTTCTCGGCGATGCCGACGGTGCGCTGGCCCTGCACGTTGGAGTGGCCGCGCACCGGGCACAGGCCGGCGCCCGACTTGCCGACGTTGCCGCGCAGCAGCATCAGGTTGACCAGCATGCCGACGTTGTCGATGCCGCGCTTGTGCTGGGTCAGACCCATCCCGTAGACGCCGATCACCGCTTCGGCCTGGGCATAGACCTGCGCGGCGCTCTCCAGCGCGGCACGGGTCAGGCCCGACTCGGCCTCGATCGCGGACCATGCGGTCGCGCGGACATAGGCCTCGAAATCGGCGAGGCCGTGGGTGTGGGCGTCGAGGAACGCCTGGTCGAGCACCCGTACGTCGCCGGTGGCCTTCGCCGCGTCGTCCAGCGCGAACAGCGCCTTCGACAGCCCTGCGATCGCGGCGATGTCCCCGCCCGGGCGCACCTGGTGGTACTGCGTGGCGATCGCGGTGCCGTGGTTGGTCAGCATCTCGGTCGGCGACTGCGGGTTGACGAACTCTTCCAGGCCGCGCTCCCGCAGCGGGTTGAACACGACGATCTGGATGCCGCGTTTGCGCGCCTCCTGCAGCTGGTGCAGCATCCGCGGGCTGTTGCTGCCGACGTTCTGGCCGAAGAAGACGATGCAGTCGGTGTGTTCGAAGTCCGACACGTGGACCGAGCCGACCGGCATGCCGATGGTCTTCTTCAGCATGACCGAGGTGGTCTCGTGGCACATGTTGGAGCTGTCGGGCAGGTTGTTGCAACCGTAGAGCCGCGCCAGCAGCTGGTACATGTACGACGTTTCGAGCGAGGCACGGCCCGAGGCGTAGAAGACCACCGATTTCGGGTCGAGCCGCTGCAGTTCGGCGCCGATGGCGGCGAAGGCTTCCTCCCAGGCCACCGGCAGATACCGGTCGCTGGCGGCGTCGTAGCGCAGCGGCTCGGTCAGGCGGCCGCGCAGTTCCAGCTCGTAGTCGGGCCAGCTGCGCAGCTCGGTCAGGGTGTGCTCGGCGAAGAATTCGGCGCCGATCCGCTTGCTGGTCAGCTCGGAGAAGGTGGCCTTGGCCCCGTTCTCGCAGAACCCGGCCAGATGCGACTTGGCCGGCCGCCCCCAGGCGCAGCTGACGCAGGCATAGCCGTCGGGCTTGTTCTGCCGGGCGAGCAGCGGCATCGCCTGCACCGCACCGAAGCGCGCCGCGGTCACCGCCAGGGATTTCATCGACCCCCAACCGCCGGCCGGGCTGTCGTAGGGCTCTATCGTCACCTCGGGGATATTCGTCATGGGGTGTTCATCCTTTGGAGCGATTACCCCGCCACGACCCGCCGGCGGCTGTCAATCGGTTGCGCCTTGGGCTGTCGGCCAAAGACCCTTGCTGGGGGTCGCAGGCCCTGTCGCCAGGCGGTCGTCGGCGCGCACCTGGCGCAGGACCAGGGCGATGCCGGTGGCCAGGTAGGCCAGGCTGCCCGGCACCCACATCAGCATGCCGGCCAGCTGCTGGTCCTCCAGCGCCGACAGGCCCCAGCCCGCCGCACCGCCGGCCTGCAGCGGGTAGAACGGGGTGGGTGCGAAGGTCAGCAGCGCGCCCAGCAGGCCGGTATGCGCGGTGGTGGCGACCAGCGCCAGCACGGCGCGGCCGGTGCCGCCGGCGCCCGCGCGGCCCGCCTGCAGAACGGCGTGCCAGAACCAGAGCCCGCTGGCCACCACCAGCGCCACTACGGCGACATGCACCCATGGCGATGCGAGGACCGCGTCGTACAGGGCCGGTAGGTGGCGCAGCCAGAGCACCGCGGCATAGGCCAGCGTGGCGGGTACCAGGCCGGTACCCGGCGGCCGGGCGCCGTGGCGGGCCGGTGCCGATCCTCCGATCGCCAGCAGCAGCGGCGCGGCCACCGACAGCACCAGCAGCTGCGCCATGTGGCCCGACACCAGCGTCGCGGCCAGCCGGCACAGCGGCGACACCAGCGCCACGGCCAGCAGGCACCAGCCCGCGATCCACAGCGGCCGACCGGCGACGGCCGGCGTCGCCATGGCGGCCCTGCCGCGCCCCGAGGGGCGGCGCAACGCCACCGCCAGCCAGACCAGCAGCGGCAGCACCCAGGCGGGCGCCAGGCTCCAGGCCGCCATCCAGGTGCCGGGCAGCGCGGGCATCCGGCCCAGCAGGCACAGCGAAAGCAGGTCGGACGGCATGGCGGTTCCTCGGGTGGTCAAAGCGCCGCGCACGGCGGCAACAGCAGCACCGGCCAGCCGATCCAGACGGTGCAGGCGGCGGACGCGGCCGTCAGCACCAGCGCCAGCCGCGTCATGAAGCCGCACTGCGGACGCGGTGCGGCCGGATGCTGCTCGCCGTCGTGCGCGATCTTCACATCCGGATGCCGGCGCAGCAGCATAGCCGCCAGCACGCCCAGCGCGGCGATGTGCAGCAGCCAGATGCCCGCCAGCAGCACCGTCAGCCAGGTCGTGCCGGCCACCGTGCGATGCTGCCAGCCCGCTTCGCAGCCCAGGGACAGTCCGGCATAGAGCAGCAAAAAGGCGCTGCACCAGACCAGCAGGCCGGCGAACACGCTCCAGAGGCGCAGGGGAAGCCGCACCGGCCTGGCGGCCGGCGCTTCGCCCCGCTCGGGTGGCGCGACCGGCTGTTCCAGCGCATTCCAGGGCGAGTCCCACGGGTCGTCGGGCAGGTCGCGTGCCGGGCGGAACGCCTCTGCCACGAGCCGTGCCGCAGGGGCGGTGGACGGGCCGGGCACCGTCGCGCCCGTGCCGTGCGGCTCGGCGTCGGCGCGGCTCATGGGCGCCATCCTGCGGGCAGGTGGAGGGCCAGCACCAGCACGATGCCGGTCACCGCGGTATAGCGCCACCAGAGCCGGGCGATCCGCAGCTCCACCGTGCGCCGCTGCGAGAGAAAGCCTGCACGGCCCCGCGCCCAGGCATAGGCGGCGATCACCGCGCCGAGGCCGGCATGCACCATGCCGTAGCCGGCGCAGATCGAGACGATGGCCGCATAGGCATGGCTGCGCGGCGAGGGCAGGCCCGGCCAGACGCTCGCCGCCAGCATGCCCCCCGCCAGCAGCGATGCGCCGGTGGACGCCGCCAGCCAGGTCTGGCGCCGGGCCGCATCCCCCGCCGCGTTGGCCGCCTGCGCGCGCTGCAGGGCCGCCAGCGGCAGCAGGTAGGCCAGCCCGGCCAGCACCGGCAGCGCGAGGCCCGCCTGCAGCCACTGCGGCGGCGCGCCGCCGGGCGCGATGGTGCAGAGATAGACGTAGCCGAACAGCAGCGACGCGAAGAAGGCGCCGTCGGCCACCAGCGTCCAGGCCAGGCCGGTGAGGCCGGGCGCGGCGTGCGCCACGTCGTGCACCGGCAGCAGCAGGCTGTGCGGATCCTCGCGCGGGCCGGCCGGCACCGGCGCCGGGTCTTCGCGCAGGCCGATCGTCCAGGCCCAGTGCCAGAAGATGGCCACGATGGCGACCAGCGCCACCGGCGCCGCCCAGTAGACGCCGGTCAGCAGCGCGACGAAGAAAGCGCCGGTGACCAGGCCCGCCACCAGCGGCAGCCAGCTCGGCCGCGGCAGGCGGATCACGTGGGTCGGCGCGCCGGTGAGCGGATCGGTGCCCAGGGCCTCCTGCTCGTCCACGTCGAGGCGGCCCAGCAGGCCGGCACCGCCCGCCAGGCGCGCCGGCAGGCCGTCGTCGTCCCAGAGCGGCTCGCGGCTGGTGACGACCGGCTGGCTGGCGATGTTGTAGACCGGCGGCGGTGCCGGCGTCGCCCACTCCAGCGTGCCGGCGCCCCAGGGGTTGCGCGGCGTGCGCCGGCCGACGAAGAAGCACAGCACCAGGTCGAGCAGCAGCAGCATGAAGCCGATCGCCATCACGAAGCTGCCGACGGACGACACCAGGTTGGTCCATTCCCAGCCCCAGCCGGCCGAGTAGCCCGAGACCCGCCGCGGCATGCCGAGCAGCCCGGTCAGGTGCATCACGAAGAAGGTGGTGTTGAAGCCGGCGAAGACCAGCCAGAAGGCCCAGTTGCCCAGCCGCGGGATCGGCATGCGGCCCACCATGTGCGGGAACCAGTAGTACAGCCCCGCCAGCATCGGGAACAGGAAGCCGCCGACCAGCACGTAGTGCAGGTGCGCCACCACGAAATGCGAATCGTGCGCCTGCCAGTTGAAGGGCACCAGCGCCAGCATCACCCCGGTCAGGCCGCCGCAGACGAAGACCACCAGGAAGCCGAAGAGATACAGCATCGGCAGCGCCATGCGGGGCCGGCCGCTCCAGAGCGTGGCGATCCAGGCGAACAGCTGCACCGCCGTCGGTATCGCGACCAGCATGCTGGCGGCCGAGAAGAAGATCTGCGCCAGGTGCGGAATGCCGACGGTGAACATGTGGTGCACCCACAGCCCGAAGCTGACGAAGCCCATCGCGATCAGCGCCGCCACGATCCAGAGCCGGCCCACCAGCGGCCGGCGCGCGAAGCTGGGGATCATGGTCGAGACGATGCCGGCGGCCGGCAAAAAGATGATGTAGACCTCGGGGTGGCCGAAGAGCCAGAACAGGTGCTGCCACAGCAGCGGATCGCCGCCGCGCGCCACGTCGAAGAACGGCCAGTCGAGGGCCCGCTCCACCTCCAGGATCAGGCTGCCCACGATCAGCGGCGGGAAGCCGATCAGCATCATCCAGGCGGTCACCAGCATGTACCAGCCGAACATCGGCATGCGCGACAGGCTCATGCCCGGCGCCCGCATCGTCAGCAGGGTGACGACGATCTCGACCGCCGCGGTGATCGCCGAGATTTCCACGAAGCTCACGCCGAGCAGCCAGACGTCGGCGTTGATGCCCGGCGAATGCGCCTTCGACGACAGCGGCGTGTAGAGGAACCAGCCCCCGTCGGGCGCCAGGCCCGAGGCCAGCGCGCCCAGCAGGATGGTGCCGCCCAGCACGTAGCACCAGTAGCCGAAGGCGCCGAGCCGCGGAAACGCCAGGTCGCGGGTGCCGATGATCTTCGGCAGCAGGTAGATCGCGAAGCCCTCGATCAGCGGGATCGCGAAGAGGAACATCATCACCGTGCCGTGCATGGTGAACACCTGCGCGTAGGTGGCGTCGTCGAGGAAGGAGGCGTGGGGCGTGGCCAGCTGCGCGCGGATCATCATCGCCAGCAGGCCACCGACGAAGAAGAAGAACAGCGAGGCGACGATGAAGCGCCGCCCCACGATGTTGTGGTTCACCGCCGACAGGCTGCGCCAGCCGGTGGGGCTGGCCCAGACGCGGCGCAGGACATGGTGCAGCTGCAGCGCCTGTGAAGCGCCCGCCGTGGTGGACGGGGCCGCCGCTGCGGTCGCGGTGCCGCCGTCCGGGGCGGTGGGTGCCGTGTCGCTCATCGGGGGCCCTCGGGGGCCGGGGGCTGCGGTGCGGCGGCAGGGGCCTGGGCGCCCTGCGGGCCGGCCACGCCGGTGGAGGGCGCGGCCTGGCCGGGACGCTGGCCGTCGGCGGGCAGCGGCATGCCGTCGGCATCGACCGCGCCCTGCAATTCGACGGTGGACAGGGCCTGCACCGCCTGCGCCAGCGCCTGCGGATCGGCATGGGCGTGCACCTCGAAGGGCATGCGCGCATGGTGCAGGCCGCAGAACTCGGCGCACTGGCCGCGGTAGATGCCGGGCGCATCGGCCTGCAGCCGCAGCACGTTGGTACGGCCGGGAATCGCGTCGAGCTTGCCGCTGAGCCGGGGCACCCAGAAGCTGTGGATCACGTCGGCCGCGCCGATCCGCACCTCGACCGGCTGTCCGGCCGGAATGTGCAGCACATTGACCGCGTAGCGCGGCCGGCCGTCGGCGCCGGCGTGCCGCATCGACCAGTACCACTGGTGGCCGGTGGCCTGCACCCCATAGGCGGGGGCGGCGCTGCGGGCCCGCTGCGCCCCGGCCCAGACGTCGTAGCCGAGCAGGGCGACGATGCCGGCCACCGGCAGCGCGATGCCGCCGAGTGCCAGCAGCCGGTAGGGCCGCCGCAGCGTCCGGGTGCGGGGCCGCAAGACGGCATAGGCGCCGAGCGCGGTCATCAGCGCCAGCAGCGCCATGCCCGCCCAGAACATCGCCCACCACAGCTGCGCCGCATGCGCAGCGCCCGGCCCGGCCGGGTCGAGCGCCGACAGCGGGCCGTGCACGCTGCAGCCTGTAACCAGCGCCGGCAGCAGGGCACTACAGTAGCAAGCCCACCGCCGTCGCACCCTGCGCGGTTTCTCCCTACCGAATGCCCCATGCGCGAATTCGCCCAACCCCTGCCCCACGGCACCGCCAGCTGCGTCGCCTTCATGGGCCATCCGCTGCACCCGATCGTCGTGCCCTTTCCGATCGCTTTCCTGATCGCGGTCCTGGCCACCGACCTGGGCTGGTGGTACACGCAGGACCCGTTCTGGGCGCGGTTGTCGGTCTGGCTGGCCGGTGCCGGCACGGTGAGCGGCGTGGTGGCCGGGCTGCTGGGCACGGCCGAGGTGCTGATCCAGCGCGAGATCCGGATGCGGGTGGCGGCCTGGAGCCATTTCGTGGTGGCGGTGATGCTGCTGGCGGTCGCCGGCGTGAACTGGGGGTTGCGGCTCGAGGATGCCCAGGCGGTGATCCTGCCCTGGGGCCTGTACCTGTCGGCCCTGGGCGCGGTGCTGGTCGGTGCGGCGGGCTGGCTCGGCGGGTCGCTGGTGTTCGACCACCTGGTGGGTGTGAGCGACCGGGACGAGGAAGACGCGCCGCCGGCCTGATGCGGCCGCGGACCCTGCGCGGGGGGCGGTGCGGCCCGGCGGCATCGACGCCCCGCTCACCACGGCATCCGCGGTTGCCACAGCACCATCGCCAGCACGCCGGGGACCAGCAGCAGCGGCACGGCACCGAGCGTCAGCAGCCAGCCGGGCCGCACCGCATGGGGCTTGCGCTGCAGCACCAGCACCAGCTTGCCGCAGACCGCGTGGAAGACCACCATGCCGGTCACCAGCGTCAGCTTGGCGAGCATCCAGCCGCCGTAGGAGCCGGTGGGGTAGACCATCAGCGTTCCCGAAACGACCGCCACGATCGCCGCGGGCGAGGCCAGCGCGACGAAGGTGAACCGGGTGGCCGCCACCACCCGCTCGCGCTCGACCTTCGCCGGCCGGTAGGCGTGCAGCGCCAGCAGCGCGGGCAGGGCGAAGAGCGTCGCGCACCACACCAGCAAGCCGGTGAAGTGGACGAATTTGAGGTAGGGCAGCAGCGTGGAGAGCATCGGGTCATGCAGCCGATGCGACTGCTGCCGCCCACTCTAGGGGGTGGGCCCTGCGGCGGCGCAACAGGGTGTCACTGCCGCCTTGCGGTGCGGCGCCCGCGCGACGGCCGGATCAGACCGGATCGCGTGCCTGCAGGATCGCGTCGGCCACCTGCGCGAAGCCCGTGCCCCGTTCGGCGGGCGTCACGTAGCGCGGCAGATGGCGCAGTTGCGGCACGAAGCGCGCGACGTTGGCCACGCCGACGCTGTGCGGGAAGTGGCCGAACATCGTCTGGTCGTTGGTCGAATCGCCCACGTACACCCAGCGGTCGATCTCGGCATCCAGGTCCCGCTGCCACAGCGTGCGCAGGATCCAGCGGGCGCCCGAGAGCTTGTCGTGGTCGCCGAACCAGCCGTTGATGTGGATGCTGCTGACGGTCGCGTGCATGCCCTCCGACCGCATCAGCGCCACGACGCGCGCCACCGTGGCGGCATCCAGCTGCACGAATTCGCTGTGGTCGACCGCGATGTCGGTCTCGCGGCCGGGCGAATCCTGCGCCAGTGCGGTGCCGGGGATCTCCCGCAGGATGCGCTGCGCGACCTGCTGCATCCGCCCGAAGTTGGCCACCCGGGTCGCAGCGTCCTGTTGGTATATTTTCGATAGCACGGGGCCGGCGCCGGGCGCCGGCTGCAGGCCTTTTGGGCTTGGTTTCAGCAGCGCGACGGCACCGTTCTCGGCCACCACCGCGTCCACCGGCCAGGTGGCGGCGAACTCGGCGCTCCAGCCCACCGGGCGGCCGGTGATCGGCACCACCGGAAGGCCGGCGCCGCGCAGGGCGTGCAGGGCGGCCAGCGCGTCGGCGGTGATCGCGCCGTCGGTGGTCAGGGTGTCGTCGATGTCGGTCAGCACGCCGACGATGCCGCGGCGGGCCGCGCGCGGCCAGGTGTCGAGCGGCTGCATCAGCGCGGCCCGGTGGCGGCCGGCCGGGCGCGGAACACGAAGTACCGCGCGCTGGCGAAGTTGGCCACCAGCCCCGCGATGCTGCCCGCCGCCACGCCGAGCAGCGCGGCGTACGGCCCCTGGTACCAGTGCAGCACCGCCACGTAGGCGCCGTAGTTGAGCGCGGCGCCGGCCAGCATCGTCACCAGGTACTTGCCGTACTCGCGCCAGATGCCGCTGCCGGTGGCGCGCGTGCCGCTGAAGGTGAAATGCCGGTTGAACAGCCAGGTGGTGGTGGCCGCCGCCCAGAACGACAGCACCCGGCCGCCGTACCAGCCGAGCCACGGCGCCAGCGCATAGAGCACCGCCACGTCGACCACGAAGCCGAGCGTGCCGACCACGCAGAAGATCAGGAATTGCCGCAGGGCGGGACGGGAGGACATCATTCTTGGGCCAGGGCGCGGATCGCGTCGTAGAACTGGGCGGAGCCGTCCAGCGGGTTGTCGGGGCGCACTTCCATGCGGCTCACGCCGTGGATCCCCGGTGGCCGGAACCGCTGCGGCACCGGCGAGAAGTAGTAGGGGCTGACGAAGCGGGCGCCGGCCTGCTGGTGGGAGCGCAGCGCCTTCAGCGCGGTGCCGGGGCGCTTCCACTGCTGCGGATGGAACTCGGGCACGCCGTAGCCGCGCCAACGCCGCTCGGCGACGAAGCCGCGCACCCAGGTGCTGTCGGTCGCGCCGCCGTAGAGGTTGAAGCCCGGCTTCCACGGCGTGTCGGCCGCGAGCGTGTCGCCCACCGCCAGCAACTGCGGGTTCCACGAGGAGTTGACCTCGGGCACGATCTGGTGCGAGTAGAGCTTGTCGGCCGGCAGGCCGGCCTGCACCGCCACGTCGTAGAACGCCTGCATGAAGGCGCGGACCTGGTGGGCGCGGTACCGGTTCCAGTCGCGGGCCAGGGGATTGAAGTACACGTCCTGCATCGACCGCGGCAGGTCCAGCCACGATTTCACGCCCGGCAGCACCTGCGCGTTCTGGAGCCCGGTGACGGCCGGCGACGCCCGGCCGGAAGCCGGTGTCTGGTCGCGCGGCACCACGACGAACTCGGCCTGCGCCAGCTCGTAGCGGGTGCCGGCCGACTCGGCCACGATCTGCGCCCGGTGGCGGCCCGGCGGCAGGCCGCTGAAGTCGAGGTCGACGCGGTAGCCGACGTTCGGATCCAGCACCGTCTCGTCGGCGCGGTAGACATCCAGGCGGTTGAAGCCGCGCGGCACCGGGCCGTGCCGTTTTCCGTCGAGGTAGAGGTCGAGCGCGGCGATGCGCTGCTGCGGGTCCCACAGCCAGCCCGAGAACGGCAGCGTACCGTCGGCGTACGCGTCGTAGTGTTCGCCGAAAGAGGCCAGCGCGTCCTTGCGGATGTTCTTCGACGGTGCGGGAACGGCGTCGAAACCTGCGTAGGCCAGGCCGGTGCGCGCCCGGAAGGTCTCGATGCTGCCGTAGCGCTGCTGCAGCCACTGCCGGAAGCCCGCCACCGAGGCGGGGCTGTAGTCGGTGACCCGGATGTCCGCGTAGGCCCCCATGCCGTTTTCGAAGTTGGGGAACATGTGGTGCAGCTCGCCCAGCAGCGTGATCGCGACGATGCGCCGGCGCGCCGCGGGCGGCAGCTCGGCGATGCGGCGGGCGATCGCCTGCAGCGCGGCGAACCGGTAGCGGTTGACCGGGATGTCGGCAGCGGTCTGCAGGGTGTAGGGCAGGATCGGGTAGCCGAAATAGTTGGATTCGGCCGGCGTACCGTCGGCCAGCAGCATCAGGTTGCGCTTGTCCTTGCGCAGCTCTTCGGGCAGCGGGCCGAGCGAGTCGAAATGGTCGGCCGCCAGGTACAGCACCACCGGCCGCGCCACTTTGGTCACCGGCCGCAGCAGCGTGTCGACCTGGGCCATGTCCAGCTCCCAGCCCTTCGGCCCGCGCTTGTACAGGCTCAGCAGTTTCAGGGTCTGGGTGTAGCCCACCTGCACCCGGCCCTTGGGGCCGCCGGGCTCCAGCGTGTCCAGCAGGCGGGCCAGCGCGGCCGATCCGTCGAGCTTGCGCTTGGCGCAGTAGGCGTACGCGGCCTCGATCGGGAAGATCTTGAGGTCCTTGGCGGCCTCGTCGCAGAGCAGCAGGCCCTCCACCGTGGGTACGAGGTAGAACGGCGCGGCGTCGGCAGGCGGTGCGGCGGCCTGCGCCTGCGCCAGGCCTGCCGCCGTCGCCAGCAGCAGGCCGGCGGCCCATGCGGCGCGGGTGCGGAGCCGCCGCGTCACGGCATGCGCACGGTGGAGGCCGGTGCCGCGGGCGGGCGGGCCGCTTCCTGCACCGCCGGACCCGCCAGGGACGCGGCCGTCGGCGCCGCCGCACCGGCTCGCGCCGCGGAATACGACTGCACCAGGTACAGCGGCCGCGCCTTGGTCTCGTTGTAGATGCGGCCCAGGTATTCGCCCAGGATGCCGATGAAGAACAGCTGCACCCCGCCCAGGAACAGCATCGTCACCATCAGCGACGGATAGCCCGGCACATCGTCGCCCCAGACCATCGTCTTGAGCACGATCCACGCGCCGGCCAGGAAGGCCGCGAGCGCGATCAGCACGCCGAAATAGGTGGCAAGCTTCAGCGGGAAGATCGAGAACGAGGTGATGCCCTCGATCGCGAAGTTCCAGAGCTTCCAGTAATTGAACTTGGTGGTGCCGGCCGCACGCGGCTCGCGCCGGTAGTCGACCACCTTGGTCGGGTAGCCCACCCAGGCAAACAGGCCCTTCATGAAGCGGTGGTGCTCGCGCATCCGCAGCAGGCTGTCGACCGCGCGGCGGCTCATCAGCCGGCAGTCGCCGGTGTTGGCCGGAATGTCCACCTTCGACATTGCGCCGATCACCCGGTAGAAGCCGTGGGCGGTCAGCTTCTTGATCCAGGTCTCGCCGTCGCGGTGGGTGCGGCGGGCCACCACCACGTCGTGGCCGTTCTTCCATTCGCGCACGAAGTCCACGATCAGCTCGGGCGGGTCCTGCAGGTCGGCGTCGAGGACCACGATCGCGTCGCCGCGCGCATGGTCGAGCCCGGCGGTCATCGCCGGCTCCTTGCCGAAATTGCGGGAGAGTTCGATGCCCCCCACCCGCGGGTCGGCCGCGCACAGCTCTTCGATGATCTGCTGCGTGGTGTCGGTGCTGCCGTCGTTGACGAAAAGAATTTCCCACTCGTAGCCGGGCAGCGTCGCCAGCGTGGCGCTCAGCCGCTGCAGGAAGGGCCGCAGCACCAGCTCTTCGTTGTAGGCGGGGACGATGATCGAAATGGTGTCGTGCATGGTGCTTGGCGTTACGGAGCTACAAGACGCAGTAGTTTTACTAACCTGACTATCTACTTAGACTCATGGCTGTAAATAATTGCTAGAAAATTAATTTCAATCTGCTGCAAAAGATTTGCGATCTTAAATTTTATGCAAATTAACTAGTCTCCGTTGAACGTCCCTTTCTAATACAGAATGAGCGTCCAACAGCAATAATTTAATGCTCTAGCGAAAAGCTTTATTCTCCACTGAATATTAGAAGGTATTCACAGAAATTGTGCCGAAAGATCCTTCTCCACCATTGAATGACCCGTTCCAATTGCTTGGACGTTCAGCCCAGCCAAAGCCCCCAATTTGAATCCTAACTTCTCCGTCTGGAAAATATCCTGGGCCCAGATTAAATGCGTCATCAATAGCATCGTGTCCGGCGATCCAATTGCCGTCTAAAAAATAATCCCATCTCCATCCAGAATCCCCATGCTAATATTGCACTTTAACGGTTTTATATGCATTTCCCTCAATTGGAATATTGTTGTAAAGTGGCGCGCCGCCATCAAAATGTGCTTCAAGTGTCGGACCCCAAATGTTGGCATAAAGTGGTACGCTACCTGATGTGTTGCTGTATCCAAACGAACGATAATTTTGTTCGCCACGATATAGTCCAACATTAACTCCGCAACCTACAGCATGAGCGGTCGAGTACTCGGTGCAAAAAGCACTAATCGGAACTTCTACGCTAATTCCGTTCGCAAAAGAAAACTTTTGCTGCGACACTAGAAGAAAGCCGCCGCCCGCATTGCCCCCAGCTTCAGCATGGAAAAATAGCTGTCCATTTGATGGTGCATAACAAGGGTTAGGTCCAGACGGATTGCTTTTGCAGTCCGCTTTCCAGTTGTTAGAAAGCCAGCGTGCAGCTCCGTTCCATACCGTTATCTGCTCGTCATTAACAGGATTGGCTTTGGTTTGGGCGGTTGGTGGACTTGATGGTCCGTCCGAGTAATATGTGCCTCCTACATCTACCGATGAAGCGGACCAATTTTCAAATGTCCCGGCGGTGGCCATGCATACAGGCGATACTACAAAAAAAATTGCTATCAGTAAGCGTCTCATAATTTCCTCATTCGATTAATTAATAAACACGACGGGAATTTCAGTCTGCCGCAGGCAAGATGTGGCTGCTAGAGGCGCCTCGCGCTTGTGGCGCATAAGTGTACCATCCTATTGATTGGAGTGTGTGCATATTATTTTTTGGACTGCAAATGTATGGTGGGAGCCAATAATAATATTTATTAATCGAGCCACTATGCATATTTCCGGAAGACCAATGTTTGCCTGCGTGTTATTGTTTCAATGGTCGTTTAAATTCTTAAGTATTTCTTGCGCCCCGGTTCGATAAATTAACTGCATAGCGAAATCAATGGCAATCCTTATGCCGTAGAAAAGGAACTGCTTGGTACTCGAAACGAACACGCGTTATTGCACTTTGTAATTCTACCGATCGAAATATGCCTATATACGGCTTTACCTCAGTCGAACCTTTCGAAGTGCATGCAACCCATCCGGGCGCAAAGTTATCTCCGACAACTAAGAGTCCTTGTGATGAAGGCGGGCATTCAACTTCCAATAAAGTTGGTTCGTAAGATCTGATTTGGCACCGGACACTTTTCTGGTTTTTGATTAATAGCTCTGCTCTTGGATGGGCGTTCGTTGTTTCCCAGATGTTGTAATCGCCTAGCCGTCCAACAAATTGGGCCCATGGAGCTTCTGATAATTTTAGCGTTATATTTTCTGCTGCCATTCTCATGGCATTATCTTTAGGGAGGTTTTCCAGAACTACTGAAGATATTAAAATGTATTTAAGACCAAGTCTTCGGTAAAGCTCGCTGTCATAGAATGGG
The DNA here is from genome assembly GCA_042867185.1 of Sphingomonas sp. NCPPB 2930. GTDB lineage: Bacteria > Pseudomonadota > Gammaproteobacteria > Burkholderiales > Burkholderiaceae_C > Xylophilus. The sequence goes on from JBHZQV010000016.1 coordinate 66,662, forward strand.
GAAGTGGATTTAAATTCTTTTGGGGCGCTTTGCAGATTTTGAGCCCCAACTGCTTTATCGTAAGAGCTAAGTGAGATAGGCGAATAGCCGGGAATGCTCATAATTTGAAATGCAATGGGCATCGAGCCCCCAAGACCGCCGCCTATAGCTTCTACTCTGTACTGGGGATTTGATCCACGTACGCCATTTTTGTCGAGAAAATTAATTATTTTTCTTAGGCCCATCTCTTCTTGCATCTTTTTTGGATCGTTGTTATAAATTTGGGCAATCTGATTCGAGTTTACGCGCGGCGCGAAAAAGGCTGAGCTTCTTCCTGCCGCGTAAATGTCCGCGGCACATAGCAGTAATAAAACTGACGGAGTGATAAAAGTTGGAATTCGATGTCGAACGCTATGCAAAACAGCCACGAACAAAGCAATCAAGGCAACCCGGCCTAAGAAAGCTATCGCGACCGTCATGAACTCTACTTCTCGATTGGCTCGAATGGACAGACGCCATGACGAAAGTATGATTAGAAGAATACAAAAAACGGCGCATAAATAAATTGCGTAACTACTGACGCCTGTGAATTTTTGGGCGTGAAATCGAACTAAGCAAGGATGCAGGGAAATGCTCAAAGCAACGAAAAAATTCAGAAAGTAAGCTGCATCTGCAGGCCTGCGGAAATTTGCCATTCCATAAATGTGTTCAAAAATAAATGGGTATACAGGGGTATTTGTACCCATGGCAAATATGTACCAAAATACTGCGCTGAGTAAACATATAATTATCGCAGTTTTTTTATTTTCAGTAGCTGCCGATGTCGTCGCAGCAATCAAAATTATGGTGGGAATGATGCCTATGTATAAAAAATCTTGAGATGAATCAGTTGGCGCCCAGAGACCGTTCTCCGGCGACATTATCCCGTAAAGACCGGGAAGAAAGAGGCTGGCCAGATTCGCAAACGGAAAAGATGAGGTTTTTGAGAATTCTAAAGGAAGTTTACTTCTCGATGAATTTTGAACAAAATCAATAATAGAAGCCCAGACGGGCGACGTCAATGCCAGCGATATAAGCAGCGCCACACTTGCTGCAAAAAGAACCCGGGTCGTATTTTCTGCATTTTTGGCATGCCAGAATGCTATGGGTGCGAGCGCTATTGCCGTTAAAAAGGTTACTTGGTTTAAATTTAATAAACCGAGCGTCGCGACCAGCGTGAGTGCAGCAACACTTTTGAAGGAAGGCTGTTTTGATATTTTATAAAAAGCCAACAGGAAGAACGGTAGTAAACAGTACGATACAACCTGGGGACTGTGTTGCAATCGGCTGGTAGCTACTCCACCCGCCATAAAAATAAGCGCGCCAAGAACTGGAGGCCATATGTCAGATGTGTATTTTCGTGAATACAGAGCTAAAGCGCAGCCGCCAAGCAGCTGCATAAAAATTGTCACTAGATCATGCGTGTGGAGGCTATAAAAATCTCCTAAGACTATCGCTGCCAATGTATAGGGCGTAAAAATCATCCCTTGGGGATCACCCAATACAGGTTGTCCGCCATACATCCAGGGATTCCACCAAGGCAGCTGCCCGCTTCGAATTGTATCTGCTACGAATTTAACCTGAGGATAAAATTCATCAATGCTATCCCATGGCACATAAGAAACGCCCAGGATAAATTTTATATTAACAAGAGTCCAAACTATAAAAATAAGGAACAATTGAAATGACCATTTCGGCTGAAAAATTCTAAATTTTAGAAGCTTCATTTCATCAGAGTACAAACTGCTCTCCTCCCAATACTGTCGTATGGTTGAATTGTTTTCAAGCCGGTTGCTTAAAATTTTTGCTTTTGGTCCCTAACCCGCCGCCTGCAAGGCCAGCCCCGCATGTTCCCGCAGCGGATGGAAGTGGATCTTCGGGAATCGCTCCTGCGCCAGCCGCACGTCGTAGGGCGAGGTGCAGAGATAGGCCAGGGTGTTGGCCGCGTCGTGCGCCATGCGCAGCGGATAGGCGTCGGTGAAGGCACGCAGTTCCTGCGGCGTGTCGGCGGTGATCCAGCGGGCGCCGGTGTACTGGCAGCCTTCCAGCCGGATGTCGGCGTCGTACTCGGCCTTGAGGCGGTGCTGCACCACCTCGAACTGCAGCTGGCCCACGGCGCCCAGCAGCATCGCGCCGCCGGAATCGGGCTTGAACACCTGGATCGCGCCCTCCTCGCCCAGCTGCGCCAGGCCCTGCTGGAGCTGCTTGGTGCGCAGCGGGTTCTTCAGGATCACCGTCATGAACAGCTCGGGCGCGAAGAAGGGCAGGCCGGTGAACATCAGGTTGGCACCGTCGGTGATGGTGTCGCCCAGCTGCACCCCGCCGTGGGTGGTGAAGCCGATGATGTCGCCGGCGTAGGCCTCGTCGACCGCCTCGCGGCGCTGGCTCATGAAGGTGACGACCGAGGTCGGCCGCAGCTCCTTGGCGGTGCGCTGCACCTTGAGCTTCATGCCCGGCGTGTACTTGCCCGAGGCCATCCGCACGAAGGCGATGCGGTCGCGGTGGTTGGCGTCCATGTTGGCCTGCACCTTGAACACGACGCCCGCGAAATCCTTGTCGGCGGGCTGGATCTCCTGCGTCACCGGCTGGCGGTTGACGACGACGGTGCTGGTGCGCGACTGGGGCTGCGGCGCCAGATCGACCAGGGCGTCCAGCACTTCCATCACCCCGAAGTTGTTGACGCCCGAGCCGAAGAACACCGGTGTCTGTTTGCCGGCCAGGAAGGCCTCGCGGTCCCAGGCGGGCGAGGCGCCGGTGGCCAGCTCCATGCTCTCCATCGAGGTGTCCCACTCGCTGCCGAAACGCTCGCGCAGGGCGGCCTGCTCGGTCAGCGGCACGGTTTCGAAATCCTGCGGCAGCCGCTCGCTGCCCGATTCGAACACCGTCATCGCCTGGGTGCGCAGGTTGACGATGCCGCCGAAGCCGCGGCCCTGGCCCACCGGCCAGGTCATCGGCACGCAGGGCATGCCCAGCTCGCGCTCGATCTCGTCGAGGATGTCGAGCGGCTCGCGCACCTCGCGGTCCATCTTGTTAACGAAGGTGATGATCGGCGTGTCGCGCTGGCGGCAGACCTCGATCAGCCGGCGCGTCTGCGCCTCGACGCCGTTGGCCGCGTCGATCACCATCAGGGCCGAGTCGACCGCGGTCAATACCCGGTAGGTGTCTTCCGAGAAATCCTTGTGGCCGGGCGTGTCGAGCAGGTTGATCACATGGTCGCGGTAGAGCATCTGCATCACCGAGCTGGCCACCGAGATGCCACGCTGCTTCTCGATCTCCATCCAGTCCGAGGTGGCGTGCCGGCTGGCCTTGCGCGCCTTGACCGAGCCGGCGATCTGGATCGCGCCCGAGAACAGCAGCAGCTTCTCGGTCAGCGTGGTTTTGCCGGCGTCGGGGTGGGAAATGATGGCGAAGGTGCGGCGCCGACGGGTCTCGGCATTGAAGTCGGGTGAAGTAGCCACGGAGAATCCACTCAGAAAACGTACGGCCCGCAGGATGCGGACGGCGTGCAAACCCGAGATTGTCGCCTGCATGCCGCAGGGCCGGACCGAAATCGACCATCGGGTCGGGATAAGGGAAGGCTACAGGCAGAATACCGCTTCTGTATTCGGGTGTAACCGCGCTGCGCGATTCCGGTCGGCGTACCGACACGCCCACAACGGTCTCGCAGAAGAAAAAGCATGCAACCGGGGCGAAGCGGGTGTCGACCACCCTCCATTTCCATCGAAACGTCTAGAAAAGTATGCCGAGTCACAGCATCCAGGGCGAGGCCGCGCGCCCCACGCCGGCCATCGGCCTCGGAATCATCCTCCTGCTGATCCTGGCGGGCGCGGTATTGCGCTTCCACGGCATCGGCTCTTTCAGTCTCTGGGAAGACGAGTTGTTCTCCGTGGCCACCGCCACCCAGTCGGGCCCGTGGTACGGCCCGCTGGTGCCGGGCAAGACCATGGAACAGCTCCAGCTGGCCGACAGCTTCTGGACCTGGAGGCTGGCCGATCCGCATCCGCCGCTGTTCGACATGCTGCTGGTGCCCTGGATCTCGCTGTTCGGCGTCTCGGACTTCGCCATCCGCAGCATCAGCGCGGTTTTCGGCGTGGTGACGATGCTGTCGGTGTTCGCGCTGCCGCGCAGCATCGCCTGGCAGCCACGCGCCGTCTACGTCGCGCTGCTGGCAGCGTCGGGCGGTTTGTTGATCTACAGCCAGGACGCGCGGGGCTATTCGCTGGGCGCCTGTTTGGCGGCCTGGATGTTCGCCTGCATGCTGCGCCAGATGGAGCACGACGCCGCGGGCATCCGCGCCGGCCGGCCCTGGCCCGTGTTGCTGGTGCTGGGCGGATTGCTCGGGCTGACGCACTACTACGGTCTGGTGATGGTGGCCTGCATCGCTGCCGTCATGACGCTGCAGGTGCGCAGCAAGCGCGCGTTCCTGGGGGCCTCGGTGCGCTGGTTTCTCGCCGTGGTGCCGGTCTTGGTCTACATGGGCCTGGGCTGGATGGGCATCCTGACGAAGCTCAACGCGGCACCGCCCAAGTCCCTGTCGTGGGCGATGACCTTCAAGCGCAATACCCTCGAATCGCTGCGCAACGTCGATCCCAGCAAGGTGGTCAGCAACGCCGGGTTCTGGATCTTCATGCTGCTGGCCGTGGTGGCTGTGGCGATCTTCCTGCGCATGCGCCGCCAGCAGCACCGGCTGGCGCCGGCGGTGGGCGCGCTGGGGGCGGTCCTGGTGCTGTTCTACCTGGTGCTGGTGCTGGCGACGCGCCGGGCGGAGTTCTTCTCGCCGCGGTACGTGATCTTCATGGTGCCGGGCTGCCTGTTGCTGGTGGCGATGTTCACGGCGGCCAGGGGCTGGCCCCGGATGGTCAGCCTGCTGGTGGCCGTGGTGCTGATTCCTTTGGGTGTCCAGGTGTGGCGGGAGTCGCCGCGGCCGCAGAACGGTGGCGATTGGCGCGGTGCCGCCGAGCTGGTGGCCAGCGCCTACCGGCCGGGCGATTTGATCGTGGTGCCGCTGCACGACCCGACCATGCGGTCGCACTTCCAGCATTACCTGCGCAACCACATCCCGCAGGAACAGCTCGACCAGCGACTGCTCACCATCGTGAAACCGGCCGACATTCCGGCGCGCATCGCGGCGCTGGGCCCCACGCCCTCCCGCATCATCATGTTCAGCCACGGTGCGTTCATGGGCAAGTTCCAGGACGCGCTCCATGTCATGCAGACCCAGGTGGGATGCAAGCCTGGGGACCTGCAACGGGCGCAGGCACTGGTGATCGAGGTTCTGTCCTGCGGCGGCTCCTGAGCCCGAGCCGCGGTCGATGGGAGGGGCGTGGCTGGCCACGCCCGCCCGCCCTACATCGGCGGCGTGAACCCGTTGCGGCCGACGTTCACCCGCAGCGCCACCGGCTGGCCGTCCTTCATCTGCGCATTCACCAGCACCTTGGCGCCCGGCACCAGCAGCGCCTTCTCGTCGGCGTTGCCGGGCTTGAAGGTGACGACCGGCACGTCGGCCGGCACGATGACCGTCTTCTCGCCGCCCTTGTACTGCAGTACCAGCTGCTGGCCGCCCGGCACCGCCTTGGGTGCCGCCGTCTTGCCCGACACGGTGGCGTTGGTCATGGTGCTCTCGGGCATCAGGTCCCAGGGGTAGTGGCCTTCGCCGGTGCCGCGCGCGGCTTCGGGGAACACCACCACTTCCAGCGCTTTCTGGGTGCCGTCGGATTGCGCCACGGCGGCGGTGCCGATGTAGCTGCCCGGCTGGATGGCCGACAGCTTGATCGGGTAGACCTCCGAGATCGGCATGGCCGGAGCCCGTGCCAGCGTGACGATTTCGCCGCCACGTTCCTTCAGCGTGAGCGTGCCGGCATCCACCCGTACCAGCGTGCCGCGCAGGCGGACGGGTTTTTCGGCGATGGAGGGTGTGGGCAGGGAGGTGGATTGGGCGAAGACGGCAGTGCCGACGAGCGCCAGGGCGCTCAATGCACCGGCCGAGACCAGGCGGTGATAAGGGATATGCATTGGAAGCTTTCGGGTGTGGAGCGGGGATCGCCGAAGGCAAAATGCCTGCGACAAGCGCAGTCTGCCATGACAGTGTTGCCGCATCCATGACGGCTTCAGGCGTTGCACGGGCTGCCTCTTCTCACCGGACCAACCCCACCATGCAGCGCGGCCCCGACACGGACAACAATTTCGACTTCCTGCGCCTGGCGGCGGCGATGGCCGTTCTGCTCAGCCATCAGTTCGCGTTGTCGGGGCATCCTGAGCCGCTGTTTCTCTACAGCAGCTGGGGAGGGCTGGGCGTGCTGGTCTTTTTCGCCATCAGCGGTTACCTGGTGGCCGGCAGCTGGCTGCGCGATCCGCATCTGTGGCGCTTCCTGGTACGCCGATTCCTGAGAATCTGGCCGGGCCTGGCGGTCGCGACCGTGGTGATCGCCTTCGTCCTGGGCCCGCTCGTCAGCACGCTCGGCAAGGCGGAATATTTTTCATCGCCGCTGACATGGGCGTATCTGCAACTGCTCGGGCTCTGGACTTTCGAGGTGCAACTGCCGGGCATTTTATCGGAGAACCCGCATCCGCTGGGTGCCAACGGCTCGTTGTGGACCATCCCGATCGAGGTGAAATGCTATCTGCTCCTGGGGCTGGTCGGCACGTTCGGATGCATGCGGCGCAACGGCCTGGTGCTGGTCCTGTTGTTCGCGGCGCTTGCGGTCTGGTTCTTCGTCTGTCTGAAGACGAGTTACGAAGACCCCTGGCGGATGAAGTTCCAAATGGGGGTGGTGTTCTTCTCGGGTGTCTGCCTGGGCGTGCTGCGCCCCTATTGGCTGGCGTACCGGCGATGGATGGCCGTGGCCGCGTCGCTGGCCGTCGTCTGGCTGTGGTTCGGTGGATGGAACGATGTGGTCATGACCCTGGGCCTGCCGGTGGCCACGGTGGTGTTCGGCAGCGGGGCCACGCCCGTGATTCGTCGGGCCGGGCGGTTCGGCGATGTCTCCTACGGCCTCTACATCTATGCATTTCCGGTCCAGCAGACGGTCATATGGGCCACCGGCAAACGGCTTTCGGTGCTGGAAGGGGCCTGCGTGTCGATCCCTGTCACCGTCGTGCTCGCCTTGCTGTCATGGCATGCGGTCGAGCGACCTGCGCTGCGTTGGAAGCAGTCGTTGGGCGGGGGCTGCGCCGCCGTGCAACACCCGAGGCCGTGACCAGCGCACCGGCCACGCACGAGCCCTTGCCGCCCGCTGCTGCTGGAAGCACCCTTCTATAATCCACGCTTTCCGAGGAGCGTTGCAGCGCCGCCCAGGCGTGAGGCTCGGAATCATCCATCCGCAACGACGCTCGCCCACGCCTGTGTGCCTGAGCGTTTCCGTGACGCGCAGCCGGGCGTGGCCATCAGAAATTTTCTTCTGGAGCCGACCATGAATGCCCCCGTCCATCCCGCAACGCTGACCTCCGCCGACCAGGCCATCGCCGACATCACCCTGGCCGCCTGGGGCCGCAAGGAAACCCGCATCGCCGAGACCGAGATGCCCGGCCTGATGGCGATCCGCGAAGAATTCTCCAAGGCGCAACCGCTCAAGGGCGCCCGCATCACCGGTTCGATCCACATGACGATCCAGACCGCGGTGCTGATCGAGACGCTGCAGGCGCTGGGCGCGCAGGTGCGCTGGGCCTCGTGCAACATCTTCTCGACCCAGGACCACGCCGCCGCGGCCATCGCCGCCGCCGGCACGCCGGTGTTCGCCATCAAGGGCGAGTCGCTGGCCGACTACTGGGACTACACCCACCGCATCTTCGAGTTCGGCCCCAAGGGCAGCGCGGGCGAAGGCCCCAACATGATCCTGGACGACGGCGGCGACGCCACGCTGCTGATGCACCTGGGCCAGCGCGCCGAGAAGGACCTGTCGGTCCTGGCCAACCCCACCAGCGAAGAAGAGCGCATCCTCTACGCCGCCATCAAGGCCAAGGTCGCCGAGGACGGCACCTGGTACACCCGCAAGGCCGCCGAAATCATCGGCGTGACCGAGGAAACCACCACCGGCGTGCACCGCTTGAACGAGATGTCCGCCAAGGGCACGCTGCAGTTCCGCGCGATCAACGTGAACGACTCGGTCACCAAGAGCAAGTTCGACAACCTGTACGGCTGCCGCGAATCGCTGGTCGACGGCATCAAGCGCGCCACCGACGTGATGATCGCCGGCAAGGTCGCCGTCGTGGCCGGCTATGGCGACGTGGGCAAGGGCTCGGCCCAGGCGCTGCGCGCGCTGTCGGCCCAGGTCTGGGTCACCGAGATCGACCCGATCAACGCCCTGCAGGCCGCGATGGAAGGCTACAAGGTCGTGACGATGGAGTACGCCGCCGACAAGGCCGACATCTTCGTGACCACCACCGGCAACAAGGACGTGATCCGCCACGAGCACATGGCCGCGATGAAGGACCAGGCCATCGTCTGCAACATCGGCCACTTCGACAACGAGATCGACGTCGCCTCGATCGAGCAGTACGAGTGGGAAGAGATCAAGCCGCAGGTCGACCACATCACCTTCCCCGACGGCAAGAAGATCATCCTGCTGGCCAAGGGCCGCCTGGTGAACCTGGGCTGCGGCACCGGCCACCCGAGCTTCGTGATGTCGTCCTCGTTCGCCAACCAGACGATCGCCCAGATCGAGCTGTTCACCAAGCCCGACGCTTACCAGGCCGGCAAGGTCTACGTGCTGCCGAAGCACCTCGACGAGAAGGTCGCCCGCCTGCACCTGAAGAAGGTCGGCGCCATGCTGACCGAACTGACCGACACCCAGGCGGCCTACATCGGCGTCGACAAGAACGGCCCCTACAAGCCCGACACGTATCGGTATTGAGCAAACCCCCAGGCTGCGCACTTCGTGTCTTCGCCAACCCCCTTGCAGGGGGCGGCACCGGTGGAACGGCAGAGCCGTATCCACGGTGCCCCTGAACCTGAGCCCGGCCCTGTTTCGAGCGGGGTTGCCGGTGCGCGCTGACCAGTTGCTGGTGGGGCGCGGGCTGGCGGCGTCGCGGTCGCAGGCGCAGCGGCTGATCGCGGGCGGTTTGCGCTGGCGGCTGGGGCCGGGGGGCGCCTGGCGCACGGTGGGCAAGAACGGGGACGAGGTGCCCGAGGCGGCCGAGGTCGAACTGGCCGACGCGGCCGAGGCGCGCTACGTTTCCCGCGGCGGCTTGAAGCTGGAGGGCGTCCTGCGCACCGCCGGCGTCGATCCCGCCGGGCGGGCCTGCCTCGACGTGGGCCAGTCCACCGGCGGCTTCACCGACTGCCTGCTGCAGCACGGCGCGGCCGGCGTGCTGGGGCTGGACGTGGGGCACGGCCAGCTGCATCCACGCCTGCGGGACGACCGCCGGGTGCTGTGCATCGAGGGCTGCAATGCGCGAGAGCTCGACCCCGGGCGGCTGGCCGAGTTGCAGGCCGATGCTATTGAATCGATAGCTGATGGCCGGCGCCGTTCGCCGGCCTCAGCTCCTTTTTCTTCTGAATTCTCGCTGGTGGTGGGCGACCTGTCGTTCATCTCGCTCACCTTGGTGCTGCCGGCCCTGGTGCCTCTGCTGTCGGCCGGCGGCGACCTGCTGGTGCTGGTCAAGCCGCAGTTCGAGCTGCAACCGGGCCAGGTCGGCAAGGGCGGTATCGTGCGCGACGCCGCGCTGTTCGCCGTGGTCGAGGCGCGGCTGCGCGCGGCCTGCGCCGAGGGTGGCCTGCAGGTGGTGGGCTGGCACGACAGCCCGATCGCCGGCGGCGACGGCAACCGGGAATTCTTCATCCACGCAAGGAGGGCGGCATGACCGCATCCCCAGATTCGACCTCGCCGGTGCCGGCCGGAAATGCCGCGCTGCCGGTGAGCTTCGAGTTTTTTCCCACCAAGACGCCCGAAGGCGCCGTCAAGCTGCGCGCGGTGCGCCAGGCGCTCTACGCCCGCGGGCCGGAGTTCTGCTCGGTCACCTACGGCGCCGGCGGCTCCACGCAGGACGGCACCTTCGCCACGGTGCGCGAGATCCTGGCCGAAGGGGTCGATGCCGCGTCGCACTTCTCGTGCGTCGGCGCCACCCGCGCCTCGGTGCGGGCCGAGCTGGCCGCGCTGGCCGCGATGGGCGTCAAGCGCATCGTCGCGCTGCGCGGCGACCTGCCGAGCGGCTACGGCGCCGGCGGCGAGTTCTCGTACGCGAGCGACCTGGTCGCCTTCATCCGGGCCGAGACGGGCAGCGCCTTCCATATCGAGGTGGCCGCCTACCCCGAGGTGCATCCCCAGGCCCGCTCGCCCCAGGCCGATCTGCAGGCCTACGTCGCCAAGGTACGCGCGGGGGCCGACGCGGCGATCACCCAGTACTTCTACAGCGCCGACGCGTACTTCCGTTTCCTGGACGACTCCCGGGCGCTGGGCGTCGACGTGCCGGTGGTGCCGGGCATCATGCCGATCACCAGCTCGTCGCAGCTGCTGCGCTTCTCGGACGCCTGCGGCGCCGAGATCCCGCGCTGGATCCGGCTGCGGCTGCAGGCATTCGGCGACGACACGGCCAGCATCCGCGCCTTCGGGCTCGACGTGGTGACCGGCCTGTGCGAGCGGCTGCGGGCCGGCGGCGCACCGGCGCTGCACTTCTACACGATGAACCAGTCGGCCGCGACCCTGGCGCTGCTCGACCGTCTGCTGCCCGCGGCATGACGGGCGGCGGTGCATGGGGTCAGTGCGCCCGCGGCATCGGCTGGGCGGCGGGCCTGGTGGCGGCATTGCTGGTGAGCGGCTGTGCGCCGCTGCCGTCGGTGCGCGGTGCCGACGAGGTTCCCCTGGCGCCGGATGGCGAGACCGAATTCATGCTGCGCCCGCTGGTGCGGCTGCGCAGCGTTCCGGTCGAGGCACCGGCCTCCGGCGTGGCGTTGGTGACGGTGGAGCGCACCGACGACGAGCCCGATCCCGGCGACGATCCCGAGGCCGGCGAAGAACTGGGCCGCGGTGGAGCCTCCTGGTACGGCATCCGCTTCCATAACCGCCGCACCGCCAGCGGCGAGCGGTTCGACATGGGCGCGCTGACCGCCGCGCACCGCACCTTGCCCTTCGGCGCCCTGGTCTGCGTGCGCAGCCTGGTCAACGGCAAGCAGGTGGTGGTGCGCGTCACCGACCGGGGGCCGGGCTCTCCGCAGCGGATCATCGATCTGAGCCGGGCCGCGGCCGAGGCGCTGGACATGCTCGGCACCGGGATCAAGCAGGTGGCACTGTCGAAGCCGTCGACGGTGACCGGGCGCTGCGTTCGATAACGGGGCGATACCACTGCGGTGGGCATGGGTTTTGCGTTACAGGCGGTTTACACCCCTGATTACGAGGAATCCAGTTCCATGAACAAGTCCCTGATTGCAATTGGTGCGTGCCTGGCCTGTGTCGGTGCGGCGCAGGCACAGAGCACGGTGACGCTCTCCGGTCTGATGGACGCCTATGCCGGCTCGATGCGCATGGCGGGCGATGCCGGTCGCCGCGCGGTGGTGGGCAGTGGCGGCATGACCACCTCGTGGCTCGGATTCAGCGGCACCGAGGACCTGGGCGGCGGCCTGAAGGCCAGCTTCAAGATCACCTCGTTCCTGCAGGTGGACACCGGCACGCCGGGCCGGTTCGCCAACGATCCGTTCTTCTCGCGCGATGCCAGCGTCGGCCTGTCGGGCGCCTTCGGTGCCGCCCAGCTCGGCCGGGGCATGGCACCCAACTTTTTGCCGTCGATCCTGTTCAACCCCTTCGGCGATTCTTTCACTTTCTCGCCGCTGATCCTGCACAAGGACGTGGGCCTGTTCAACGGCACCGGCTGGGCGGCCACCACGCCTTCCGACACCGGCTGGAACAACCAGATCACCTACACCACGCCCAAGTTCGGTGGCCTGATCGCCAACCTGCACTACCAGTTCGGCGAGCAGACCGGCGCCAACGACAACCGCAAGAACGTCGGCCTGAACGCGATCTTCCAGCAGGGCCCGATCGGCCTGACCGCCTACTACGAGCGCGACCAGATCTCCAACCCGATCAGCGCGCTGCTCACCGCCGGCACCCCGGCCCGGCCCGACACCCGCAAGGACTGGATGCTGGGCGGCTCCTACGATGCCGGCATCGTCAAGGGCTACCTGACCTACGGCCAGGGCAAGTCCGAGGTCACCAGCCTCGAATCGAAGACGGTGCAGGTGGGTGCCTCCGCACCGATCGGTGCCGGCCAGCTGCTGGCGTCGGTGGCCCGCACCGAACTGGACAACACGGTCGGCCAGCCGACCCGCACCACGGCCACGATCGGCTACGACTACTTTTTGTCGAAGCGCACCGATCTCTACGCCAATCTGATGAACGACCGCCTCACCTCGTACAAGAACGGCACCTCGCTCGGCATCGGCATGCGCCACCGTTTCTGAGCGCGCGGCGTCGCGCAAAGCAAAAAGGCTTCGCGGTGCGAAGCCTTTTTCACGTTGGGCCGGCAGGTGCCTCAGCTGCCGCCGGATTCCAGGCTCGATGCCGCGAACCGGTCCTGTCCCAGCGCCGCCACCATCTGCGGCAGGGCTGCGGCCAGCGCCGGCTTGAGGGTGAAGGGCGGGTTGATCACGAACATGCCGCTGGCCGGCAGGCCCGGGCGCTCGACCGAGGTGCCGGTGGCCGCCGCCACGCCCGCACCGACGATCTTGGCGGATTTCACTGTCAGCGTGGCGTGCAGCCAGGGCTTGCCGGCCTGCGTCGCCATGGTGCGCAGCCGGCGCGGCAGGTCGTGCGCCTCGGGCCGTGCGATCAGCGGATACCAGACGGCGTAGGTGCCCGTCGCGAAGCGCTTCAGGCCGTCGGCCACCAGGTTCAGCACCCGGGCGTAGTCCTGCTTGATCTCGTAGCTGGGGTCGCAGAAGAGCAGGGCGCGGCGCGACGGCGGCGGCAGGAACTTGCGCACCGCTTCGAAGCCGTCCTCGCGCATCACCGCGATCTGCCGGCCGGCTTCCAGCTGGGCGATGTTGCCGTCGAGCGTCTTCGCATCGGTCGGGTGCAGCTCGAAGAGTTTCAGCCGGTCGTGCGGACGCAACAGGTGTTCCACCACGAAGGGCGAGCCGGGGTACACCTTGGTCGTGTTGCCGGCGTTGAAGGTCTTCACCAGGTCCAGGTAGGCCTGCAGGGCGGGTGCCGGCTCCGCGGGCAGGTTGCCCAGCAGCCGCAGGATGCCCTCGGCCGCTTCGCCGCTCTTGGCGGCATAGTCGCCGTCGAGCCGGTACAGCCCGGCGCCCGCATGGGTGTCGAGTACGGTCAGCGCCGCTTCTTTTTGCAGCAGGTAGTCGAGGATGGCGACCAGCGTCGTGTGCTTGAGCACGTCGGCGTGGTTTCCCGCATGGAAGGCGTGGCGGTAACTGAACATAGGCCCTGATGGTAAGCGGCTTGTGGAGGAAGGCGGAAACTTCCTATAATGGAAGGCTTCGCAGCGCTCGATCGGCCCCGCGGCGAAGCGGCGCGCAGGTGCCGTCTCCCACCTAAGAGGTTTCCTCCAGAGAAACACCGACCGTGGAAAAGGGCTATCCACACTCGAAAGCTAACAGCAATGTCTACATTCAGCGCAAAACCCGCTGACGTGGTGCACGAGTGGTTTGTGATTGACGCGACCGACAAGGTCCTCGGCCGGGTAGCCAGCGAAGTTGCCCTCCGTCTGCGCGGCAAGCACAAAGCCATTTATACGCCTCACGTCGATACCGGCGATTTCATCGTCATCGTCAACGCCGCCCGCCTCAAGGTGACCGGCGCCAAGTCGATCGACAAGGTGTATTACCGCCACTCCGGCTACCCCGGCGGCATCACTGCCACCAACTTCCGCGACATGCAGGCCAAGCACCCCGGCCGCGCACTCGAGAAGGCTGTCAAGGGCATGCTGCCCAAGGGCCCGCTCGGCTACGCCATGATCAAGAAGCTCAAGGTCTACGGTGGCGCAGAGCACCCGCATACCGCCCAGCAGCCGAAAGTCCTCGAACTCCCTGGAGCGACGAAATGATTGGTGATTGGAACAACGGCACCGGCCGTCGCAAATCCAGCGTCGCCCGCGTGTTTCTGAAAAAGGGCACCGGCAAGATGACGGTCAACGGCAAGGACGTACAAGAGTACTTCGGCCGCGAGACCTCCATCATGATCGCCAAGCAACCCCTCGTGCTGACCAACCACACCGAAACCTTCGATGTGATGATCAACGTGCACGGCGGCGGCGAATCCGGCCAGGCCGGCGCGGCCCGCCACGGCATCACCCGTGCCCTGATCGACTACGACGCGACGCTCAAGCCCGCACTGAGCCAGGCCGGCTTCGTGACCCGCGATGCCCGCGAAGTGGAACGTAAGAAGGTCGGTCTGCACTCCGCACGCCGCCGCAAGCAGTTCTCGAAGCGTTGATGCGCTTTGCCGGGCGCCGCGACCTGTCGCGGTGCCCGCCTCGGGAAGAAACCGCCTTCGGGCGGTTTTTTCATGGGCGCATCGCCCTGCCGCCTGTGCCGGCAATCGTCCCCCGCCAGCTTGAAATGCCGCGTTGCGATAGCATCTCCGGCTTGCGTTACCGCACATCCCACCGGAGTCCACCATGAGCGCAGTTGCCGAATCCCTCCCGACCGAAATGCCGTCGCCGATCCTGTTCACCGACAGCGCAGCCGCCAAGGTGGCCGACCTGATCGCCGAAGAGGGCAATCCCGACCTGAAACTGCGTGTCTTCGTCCAGGGCGGCGGATGCTCGGGCTTCCAGTACGGTTTCACCTTCGACGAGATCACCAACGAAGACGACACCACCATGAGCAAGAACGGCGTGTCGCTGCTGATCGACGCGATGAGCTACCAGTACCTGCTGGGCGCCGAGATCGACTACAAGGAAGACCTGCAGGGCGCGCAGTTCGTGATCAAGAACCCCAACGCCACGACCACCTGCGGTTGCGGCTCCAGCTTCTCGGTCTGATCCACACGCGTCGCGTGCATCCCGAACCGGGTCCACGCCGCCACCAGCCGCCTTCGGGCGGCTTTTTCTTTGTCGCGCTCTTTGTCGCGATGTCTTCCTGCCCGATCCCATGACCGCAGCCGCCCCCGCCCCGGCCGTCGGCGATTCCCGCTCGCCCCTGCTCTGGCTGGTGGCGATCGGCTTCTTCATGCAGACGCTGGACGCCACCATCGTCAACACCGCGCTGCCGTCGATGGCCGCCAGCCTGGGCGAAAGCCCGCTGCGGATGCAGTCGGTGATCGTCGTCTACTCGCTGGCGATGGCGCTGCTGATCCCGGCCTCGGGCTGGATGGCCGACCGGTTCGGCACCCGGCGGGTGTTTTTCTGCGCGATCGTGCTGTTCGCGCTCGGTTCGCTGCTGTGCGCGCTGTCGCAGAACCTGACGCAGCTGGTCGCGTCGCGGGTGCTGCAGGGTCTGGGCGGCGCCCTGCTCCTGCCGGTGGGCCGGCTGTCGGTGCTGCGGGCGTTTCCGCGCGACCAGTTCCTGCGGGCGATGGGTTTCGTCGCGGTACCGGGGCTGATCGGCCCGCTGATCGGGCCGACGCTGGGCGGCTGGCTGGTGCAGTACGCCTCGTGGCACTGGATCTTCCTGATCAACCTGCCGGTGGCGCTGGTGGGGTGCATCGCCACGCTGCGCTACATGCCCGATGGCCGGGCCGCGCTGCTGGCGCGCTTCGACCTGGCCGGCTACGGCTTGCTCGCCTTCGGCATGGCGGCCCTGTCGCTGTCGCTCGACGGCCTGTCGGAGCTGGGGCTGCGCCAGGCGACGGTGGTGCTGCTGCTGATGCTGGGCCTGGTGAGCCTCGCGTCGTACTGGCTGCACGCCCTGCGGCGGCCCGATCCGCTCTTCGCGCCCGCGCTGTTCGCCGTCGCCTCGCTGCGGGTGGGGCTGCTGGGCAATTTGTTCGCCCGCATCGGCAGCAGCTGCATGCCCTTCCTGATCCCGCTGCTGCTGCAGGTGGCGATGGGCTACACGCCGGCGCAGGCCGGGATGATGCTGCTGCCGGTGGCCCTGGCCGGCATGGCGGCCAAGCCGGCCGTGACCCGCCTGGTGGTGCGCTACGGCTACCGGCAGGTGCTGATCGTCAACACCCTGCTGGTCGGCCTGGCGATGGCCAGCTTCGCCCTGGCCTCGCCCGACCAGCCGGTGTGGCTGCGGGTCATCCAGCTGGCCTGCTTCGGCGCGGTGAATTCGATGCAGTTCACCGCGATGAACACCGTCACGCTGAAGGACCTGGACGGCGGCATGGCCAGCAGCGGCAACAGCCTGCTGTCGATGGTGCAGATGCTGGCGATGGGCCTGGGCGTGGCCGCCGCCGGTGCGGTGCTGGCCGGCTTCAGCGGCTATTTCGGCCATGCCGAAGGTGCGGCGCATGCGCTGCCGGCCTTTCGCGCCACCTTCCTCACGATGGGGATGATGACGATGGCCGCCTCCATCGTGTTCTGGCAACTGGCGCCCGATGCCCAGGGCGCCCGGGTGCAGAACCGGCCGGTGGAAACCGACGCGCTCGACCACTGACGAGACGCGGGCGGCCCTCTACAGCGGCGTCAGGCGGGGTAGAGCGCACCGAGCGGGCGCGGCCCCGCGGCCCCGGTGACGGCCGGCAGATTGCCCGGCCGGCGTTCCACCCACCGCTGGGCCAGCCAGGCGAAGGCGGTGGCTTCCACCTGCAGGGGCGGCAGGCCGAACTCGGCGGACGAGACCACCCGCATCCCGGGCAGCGCCCGCGCCAGGCCGGCCATCAGGGCGCCGTTGAAGGCGCCCCCGCCGCACACGATCAGGTCGGTGCTATCTTTTCCGTAGCTGATGGCCGATGCTGCGCAAGCCTGGACGGTCAGTTCGACCAAAGTCGCCTGCACATCGACCGGATCGGCCGGCGGATGGCGGGCCAGGTGCTGCCCGAGCCAGGCCGGGTTGAACAGGTCACGGCCGGTGCTGCGGGGCGGGGGCTGGTCGAAGAAAGGCGTCGCCAGCAGATCGGCCAGCAGCGCGGGCAGCACCCGGCCGGAGACGCCCCAGGCGCCGTCGGCATCGAAGGGCAGGCCCAGGTGGCGCTGGCACCAGTGGTCGAGCATCGCGTTGCCGGGCCCGCAGTCGAAGCCGGTGGTGGCCCCGCCCCGGTCGCCGGCGGCCAGCAGGCTGATGTTGGCGATACCGCCCAGGTTGAGCACCGCCACTGCCGCATCCGGGCGGCCGAACCAGCGCCGGTGGAAGGCCGGCACCAGCGGCGCGCCCTGGCCGCCGGCCGCGACGTCGCGGCTGCGGAAGTCGGCCACCACGTCGATGCCGGTGCGTTCGGCCAGCAGCGAGGGGTTCTGCAACTGCAGGGTGTAGCCGGTGCCGTCGAAGGCCTGCGGCTGGTGGCGCACCGTCTGGCCGTGGGCGCCGATCGCCCGCACTTCGGACGCCGCCAACCCGCCCGCGCCGAGCAACCGCTGCACCACGTCGGCATAGAGATCGGTCAGCGCATTGGCGGCCAGGGCCGCGCGGTGCAGTTCGTCGGGCCCGGAGGTGTTGAGCGCCATCAACTCCCGGCGCAGCGGCGCGGGCATGTCCACCGCGGTGTGGTGCAGCACCTGGGCCGGCAGCGCGTCGTCGGTGGGCAGGCGCGCCAGCACGCCGTCGACCCCGTCCATCGAGGTGCCGGACATCAGGCCAATGTAGAGGGAGTCGGTGGTCATGGGCTGTGCGGGTAGGCCGTCGGGGCTGTGGAGAGGGACGGCCCAGCATAGCGCGCCGCCTGCCCGCCGCGCACCTGGCCGCGTGCGGCCCCGCGTCCACCGGTCCGCCAAAAAAACGCCGCCCGAAGGCGGCGCGTGGGTCGAAAGCCCTATGTGCTATGGAAGTAATAGCTGGAGGCCGCCTTTCCACGCCGGCCACGGCCACTTTTCGCCCCTGAGGAGCTCCCGCGCCTTCAGTCGGCGCTGGCCAGGCTGGTCTGATTGGCGGTCTGCAACTGGATGCGCATCGAGGCGGCGATCCGGTCGAACGCCGGGCGGGCCGCGGCGGTCAGCTGGGTCGATTCGCTCTGGCGGGCCATCGCCATCGGGTCCTGTTGCACGCCGTTGACGCGGAATTCGAAGTGCAGGTGCGGGCCGGTCGCCCAGCCGGTCTGTCCGACCAGGCCGATCGTCTGGCCCTGCGACACCGACTGGCCACGGGCCACGTTGATCTTGCTCAGGTGGGCGTACACGGTGACATGCTCGTTGCGATGGCGCACGAACACCACGTTGCCGTAGCCGTTCTGCACGCCGGCGAACTCGACCGTGCCGTCGCCGACGGTCCGCACCGGGGTGCCGCTCGGTGCTGCGAAGTCGGTGCCCAGGTGGGCGCGCCATTCCTGCAGGATCGGATGGAACCGGTTGCTGAAGCCGCTGGAGACGCGGGTGAATTCCAGCGGCGCGCTCAGGAAGGCGCGGTTCAGGCCCTGCCCGTCGAGCGTGTAGTACGCGCCCTTTTCGCGGGGCGGCTGGAACCACATCGCCTCGAACGACTTGCCGTCGTTGACGAACTCGGCGCTCAGCACCCGGCCGGCGCGCAGCATCTCGCCGTCGGCCTCGATGGTTTCGTAGACCACGGTGAACCGGTCGCCCTTGCGCAGGCTGCGGCGGAAGTCGATGCTGCTGGAGAAGATCTCGGCGACCTGGTAGGCGACCGATTCCGGAATGCCCGCCGTGTCGGTGGAAGCGAGCAGCGAGCTCTGGATCACGCCGCTGGCGAGCCGGCTGGATACGGTGGTCGGTGCGCTCTCAATGCGGCTGGCGAAGCCGTCGGCCTGCTTCTCGATCACCAGGCGCTGGAACTGCTCGGCGTCGTTGGCGCTCCAGCGCACCGTCAGGCGCAGCAGGGCATGGTCGTCGGAGGCTTCGGCGGTCACCACCCGGCCGACACGGCCCAGCAGGGCCTGGCGGGCCTTGTCGTCGGCCCGCAGAAAAACCGCCGCGGCCCGGTCGTCCACGCCCAGGCGCTGCAGCAGGCTGTCGGCGGTGTCGGTGGAGCGGGTAGTCTCGGTCCGGTAGAGGCGCATCGCATGCACACCGGAATCGGTGAGCGCGGTGTCGACGGCCAGCGGCTCCACGGAATGCAAGATCTGTCTGACGGGCAGATCGGACGGATCGGGAGCCAGGCTGGCCACGGCGAAGGCGCCGCCGCCGCCGCACAGCAGCAGGGTGCCGACCAGGGCGGTGACACGTTTCGGATGCTGCCGGATGCTGTGGGCGATGCGAAGGGCAAAAGCCTTCCCGATGGCCATGAAACCAGGATTCAAAGGTGTGTTCCGCAGAAGAAATGCGTGCAAGGCAGACAGTGCGGCATCGAACGACGCGGGCATCGGGCCTTGTTCTCGGGAGGTGTTCTTCGCACGCCTCGGCGAGACCGGGTGCAAAAAGCAGGCCACCTAAAATCGGGTGGCGGGCTGCCGGCGAGTATAGCGGCGCACCGGATCCTGGCCTTCTACAAAACCCTTATGAATCAATCAGCCGTTACAACGTATCCCGTGACCGACCATGTAGGACGAGCGCTCGACATCTCGCTGCGCGGCGCCGACGAGTTGCTTCCGCGACACGAATGGCAGCACAAGCTGGCGCGCTCGGAGGCCACCGGCGTGCCGTTGCGGATCAAGCTGGGCCTGGACCCGACGGCGCCCGACATCCACATCGGCCATACGGTGGTGCTCAACAAGATGCGCCAGCTGCAGGACCTGGGCCACCAGGTGATCTTCCTGATCGGCGACTTCACCAGCCTGATCGGCGACCCGTCGGGCCGCAACAGCACCCGGCCGCCGCTCACGCCCGCGCAGATCAAGGCCAACGCCGAAACCTACTACCGCCAGGCCAGCATGGTGCTGGACCCGGCCCGCACCGAGATCCGCTACAACAGCGAATGGAGCGAGCCGCTGGGCGCCACCGGCATGATCCAGCTGGCCGCCAAGTACACCGTCGCCCGGATGATGGAGCGGGACGATTTCCACAAGCGCTTCACCGGCGGCCAGTCGATCAGCGTGCACGAATTCCTGTACCCGCTGATGCAGGGCTACGACTCGGTCGCGCTGAAGAGCGACCTGGAGCTCGGCGGCACCGACCAGAAGTTCAATCTGCTGATGGGCCGCCACCTGCAGCAGGAGTACGGCCAGGAGCCGCAGTGCGTGCTGACGATGCCGCTGCTGGTGGGCCTCGACGGCGTCGACAAGATGTCGAAGTCGAAGAACAACTACATCGGCATCGCCGAGCCGGCCAACACCATGTTCGCCAAGGTGCTGTCGATCTCCGACACGCTGATGTGGGACTGGTTCACCCTGCTGTCGTTCAAGTCGCTGGAAGAGATCGCGGCGCTCAAGGCGGAGGTGGCCGGCGGCCGCAATCCGAAGGACGCGAAGGTGATGCTGGCCAAGGAGATCACCGCACGCTTCCACAGCGCGGCCGACGCCGACGCGGCCGAGGCCGATTTCGCCAACCGCAGCAAGGGCGGCGTGCCCGACGACATTCCCGAAGTGATGCTGGCCGGCGCGCCGCTCGGCATCGGCGCACTGCTGAAGCAGGCCAACCTGGCCGCATCCGGCAGCGAGGCCCACCGCCTGGTCGACGGCGGCGGCGTGCGGGTCGACGGCAGCGTCGTCAGCGACAAGGGCTTGAAGCTGGCCGCCGGAACCTACGTGGTGCAGGTGGGCAAGCGCAAGTTCGCGAAGGTGGTGCTGGGCTGATCGCCGGCCTGCAGCAGTTGCGTCAGTCGACGTGGGCGTCCACGTCGGTGTCCTGGCCGTCGCCGATCGTGCCGCGGGTGACCGCCGCCTCGCTGCGGATCCACTCGACCAGGGCCTGCACCTCCGACCGCTGCCGGCTGCGCGGGCCCACCAGCAGCCAGTAGGCCAGCGGCGACCCCAGCCGGTGGCCCGGCAGGATCTCGACCAGGTCGCCGTTGGCCAGGCTGTCGGCCACCATCGGCATGCGGGCCAGCGCCACGCCCTGGCCGGCCAGGGCCGCCTGGGCGATCTGGTGGGCGTAGTTGAAGTACAGCCAGCGCCGCGGCTCCAGCCGCTGCACGCCGTGGGCATGGCTCCAGCGGTGCCAGCTGAGCCACTCGTTGTGGTGGGAGCGGTACAGGTCGCCCGCCTCGATCAGGGTGAAGCGGTTCACATCGGCGGGCTTTTGCAGCGGCTCGCCGCTCTGCAGCAGCCAGGGGCTGGCCACGACCGACAGCTGCTCGCCGAACAGCCGCTCGGCGCTGGCCAGCACCCGCGAGGGCAGGGTGTAGCGCAGGGCCACGTCGACGTCGGTGGTGTCCATGTCGACCGGCACGTCGGTCGCGTCGATGCGGATGTCGATGTCGGGGTGGGCCCGCTGGAACGCCTCCAGCCGCGGGATCAGCCACATCGACGCGAACGACGCCCAGGTGCTGATCGCTACGCTGCGCCGCCCGGCCGTCTGCCGTATCTGCCGCACCGCGCCGTCGATGGCGTACATGCCCGGCTGCAGCGCCCGCAGCAGCTGGGCGCCGGCGCCGGTCAGTTCCACCGCCCGGGTGTGGCGCAGGAAGAGCGGCACGCCCATGTCGTCCTCCAGCCCCTGGATCTGGCGGCTCACGGCCGACTGGGTGAGCGACAGCTCTTCGGCCGCCGCCCGGAAATTGAGGTGCCGCGCGACCGCCTCGAAAGCGCGCAGATGCCCCATGCCGACGGGACGGGTGCGAAGCGGGGCCTGCGGGGCGTTCTGGGACATGGCGCGATCCTGGGTATTGATGCCCGAATCGTATCAATCGGAACACACGAATTCATTGGACGCCCCGGCGTTCTGCTCCGACGATCAGGCCCCCAGACACCCAACAGAAAGCCCGCCATGCACCGCCCGACCATGCTCAGAAAGCAACAATGCCAGACCGTCGAAGCCGGCCGCGCTGTCGCGATCCGCACGGCGAGCGCGGGTGTGCTGCGCATCCGCTCCGGCGGCGCGTGGATCACGCGCGATGGCGGCGGTCACCCGTGCGGCGGGGCCGGGCCGCGCGGCGGCGACTGGTTTCTGGCGCCCGGCGACAGCTTCCCGCTGCCGCGCGGGGGCCGGATCGTGCTGGAGCCGCGGTCGTCCGGCGAAGCCGTGTCGTTCGATTGGTCGCCAGGTCGGGGGGCCGCTGGCGAGGTCGCCCTGCAGGCCGCCCAGGTCGCACGCCAGTGGCGGCGGATGCGCCGGGCCGGCTGGCGGTTCGGCGGCGCGTTGGTCGCGCTGGCCGCCGGGCTGGTGCGCTGGCGGCCGCGGCCTGCGGCCCGGCAGTGCTGACCGCAGGCAGCGCCCGTCCTGGCGGGAAGCTGCGACAAAGCCGCGGCGCGCGCTGCGCGGCAGGTTCGCCCGCGCCTTCTCAGTCGAGGTCGAGCGTGGGGAGCAGCTGCTCGAAGTAGTCCCACGCGGCGGGGCCGCGCAGGCTGCTCAGGTGGGCGATCACCGCCTCGAAATCGGTAGTGGCGTAGCCCAGGCTGAAGCGTTCGAACCTGCGCGCCGGGATTTCGCCCCGGTGCAGCATCTGGAACTGGCCGTGGCGTGCATCCCGCCGGATACGCTCGGTGCACTGGGCGATCGCCTCGGCACCGCCTTCGAGGTACTGGCAGAAGTTGTTGCCGTCGAAGACCAGGATGCCGGTGATGCCGTCCTGCTGGTTATGCTGGCGGGCGCTGCCCAGAACGGCCGCCACCGCCGTCACCGGCGTGGCGGGCGACAAGGTGGTGGTGTAGAGGATGTGGTGAATATCTGTCATAAAACACAGTAGTCTCCGCAGTGTAGGCAGTGCGCGGCCCATGCGCTACGTCAAAAGACACAGGGGGCCGCTCTTAAGATGCGTGCCACCGTGACGACACCCGATTTCGCCGCCCCGACGGCCTGCCCTCCCATCTGCACCGCCTCCGGGCTTCGCACGCCGACTGGCCCAGCTGGGCTTGCACACGATTCGCAGCGGGCGGCTCCACATGGTCGATCCCCGGGGGCTGGAGCACATGGCCGACTACTACGCCCGACCGTTGGGCAACGTGCTGCTGATCCGGTGCGGCCGGGCCGTGCCACACGGGCCGAAGCGAGACCTGCGCTATTCATTGCATAGCAGGTGGGCGGTTTGAAACGCCCGCTGCAGCCCAATGCGGCACTAAAGAACGACTGTAGGCGAAAGTTGACGCCTGTGGCTGCTGCAGGACGACAGTTCCTCCTCCGTCCTGTCTTTAAGCTCACTGAAATCTGTCGCTTTTTCGGACGGCAGTTCGTTCAGGGGCTTGACATGAACCAATCCATCGCTTCTTTCAATGGCGGACGCCTGCTCCGCAACGCCGGAGCCCATCCTGCCCGCGGCCGTCTCCAGCAGCAACAGCAGCAACAGGTTCCAGCGGTGCGGCGGCAGCAGCAGCAGCAGGGCTCCACCGACTTCCAGCCGGTGTCGCAGGAGGGCGGCAGCGATGCCGTGCCGGTCCATCGCCCCGCGCCGTCGCACAAGCCCGAAAAGCCGGCCGCCAAGGATGGCGGCCACGGCGGCACGCCGGTCGGGCGGCTGAAGAACGGCACCGACACGCCGGGCGAAACCAAGTCCTATATCGACGAAGCCAGCATGAACGTGGACGCCTGAGGCGTTCGCCTTTTTCGACACCATTTCCTTTCACGCCAGGAGCCCCCGCCATGAAGATCGAACCCCAGAAGAACCCTGGCATGCAGAAGATCGCCGACCTCATCGACGACATCGGCCCGGGGATGCTCACCACGCACGACGCCCACGGCGCGCTCACCAGCCGGCCGATGATGCCGCTGCAGATCGACGCGGCCGGCAGCATCTGGTTCTTCACCCGGCCGTCGCCCGAGAAGCAGGCCAGGTCGGGACAACTCAACGTCGCCTTTGCCAAGCCAAGCAGTGCCAGCTATGTCTCGGTCACCGGAAGCGCCGAGATCGTGTACGACCGCGCCAAGATCGACGAACTGTGGTCGGCGATGGCCAAGCCGTGGTTCCCGGACGGCAAGGAAGACCCGTCGCTCGCCCTGCTGCGGGTGGATGTGGAGACGGCGGAGTATTGGGATTCCAGCTCCAGCAGCATGGTGCGTCTGATCTCCATGGCGACGGCGGCCCTCACGGGCAAGACGCCCGACATGGGCGAGAACGCCACGGTGCGCAACACGGTCGGCGCACCGACCATCGCATCGCACTGACGCTGCGCTCGGCCAGAGCGCCCTTCACTCCCGAAACCGCGGCACCGACCGCGGTTTTTTCATGGCTCCTGTGCGATCAGGATCTTCACATCCCGCCGGTAGCCTTGCAGCCGTTTCAGCGCATTCTCCCGCTGGGCGACCGAGGTGCTGTTGTGCACCGTGGCGGCGCTGTCGCAGCCCTCGCGCAGCAGGGTTTCCTGGTACTTGCGCAGGGCGGGGTCGGGCGTGTTGAAGGCGCGCTCCATCACGCCGTGGATGGCGGCACGCGCCTCGGCCAGCGAGGGGTTGCCGGCCTGCAGTTTTTCCAGCGTCTGCAAAACGTCCTGCTGGCGGCGCAGCGATTCGGCGTGGCTGCGCTGCGCGTCGAAGCTCGAGCGCTCGATCTGCAGCCGGATCGCGTCGCGCTGCGCGCCGTCGAGCCGGCCGTACATCGTCTCGCTGCGCTCCAGCACCTGCTTGAAGCGCAGGGCGCGCTGCTCG
Organism: Sphingomonas sp. NCPPB 2930; assembly: GCA_042867185.1. Taxonomy (GTDB): domain Bacteria; phylum Pseudomonadota; class Gammaproteobacteria; order Burkholderiales; family Burkholderiaceae_C; genus Xylophilus. Next base: position 91,292 of record JBHZQV010000016.1, read on the forward strand.
GGCACCGTCGCCTCCAGCCACTCCTTGCGGTAGTCGGCGTTGTTGCGCTCGAATTTCTTGCGCATGTTGGCGATCTGCTGCGGCTCCAGGTCCAGCGCGGCGACGGTCAGCGGCGCTTCGGCTTTCTGCGCCAGTGCCATCAGGCGGGTGCGGATGCCTTCCGCGATCTGGCAGGTCTGCGCGGGCACCACGTTCTGCAGCGCCAGCTTCTCGGCCTGGGCCAGCAGCGTGTCGATCTGGGGCAGTTCGGCGGTGCGGTGCCACTGTTGCAGGGCGGCCAGGTCCTCGCGTACCTTGCGGGTCTGGTCGCCCTCGAAATCGACGTAGCCGTCGAGCCACCAGTAGGCGATCTCGGGCGACTGGTTGTAGCCCAGCTTGATCGCGCTGCAGCCCTGCAACGCGACGAGCGCCACCGCGGCGCCGGTCGCACCGATAATCCGCCACCAGGGCCCGGGCGCGCGCCGGGGCGGTACGGCAGGCAGCCGAAAAGGAGCGTTCATGGCGGTTTTGGATGTGGTGGTGATGGCTGCGGGCAAGGGTACCCGTATGAAAAGCCGCCTCCCGAAAGTGTTACACCGGCTTGCCGGCCGGCCGATGGTGCAGCACGTGCTCGACACCGTCTCCCCGCTCGGCGCGCGGCGGGTGGTGGTGGTGACCGGCCACGGCGCCGACCTGGTGGAATCGGCGCTGACCGCCGCCGCGGGCGCGCCGGGTGCTGCGCCCTTCGACCTCCGTTTCGCCCGCCAGGAGCCCCAGCTGGGCACCGGCCACGCGGTGCAGCAGGCCGCGCCGCAGCTGGGCACCGAGGGCACGGTGCTGGTCCTGAACGGCGACGTGCCCCTGATCGCCGCCGCCACGCTCCGCGCGATGCAGGCGGCCGCCGCCGCTGGCGCACTGGCCCTGCTCACGATCGCGCTGGACGACCCCACCGGGTATGGCCGCATCGTGCGCGACGACGGCGGCGCGGTGCGCGGCATCGTGGAGCACAAGGATGCGACCGACGTCCAGCGCGCCATTCGCGAAACGTACACCGGCGTGATGGCGGTCCCCGCCGCGCAGCTGGCCGGCTGGCTCGCACGCCTCTCCAACACCAACGCCCAGGGCGAGTACTACCTGACCGACATCGTCGCCATGGCCGTGGCCGACGGCGTGCCGGTGGTGGGCGTGCCGACCACCGACGCGGTCGAGGTGGCGGGCGTCAACAGCCCGGTGCAGCTCGCCGCACTGGAGCGCGCCTTCCAGCGCCGCCATGCCGACACGCTGATGGAGGCGGGCACCCGCCTGGCCGATCCGTCGCGGATCGACGTGCGCGGCAGGCTCACCTGCGATGCCGATGTCGAGATCGACGTCGGCTGCGTCTTCGAGGGCACGGTGCACCTGGGAGAGGGCGTGCGCGTCGGCGCGCACTGCGTGATCGCCGACGCGCGGATCGCGGCCGGCGCGGTGGTGCATCCGTTCACCCACATCGCCGGCGAACGGGCCGGCGTGCAGGTGGGCGAGGGCGCCGTCGTCGGCCCCTTCGCCCGGCTGCGCCCCGGCGCCCGGCTGGGCCGCGAGGTGCACATCGGCAACTTCGTCGAGGTGAAGAACGCAATCCTGGCCGACGGTGCCAAGGCCAACCACCTGGCCTACCTGGGCGATGCCGTGGTGGGCGCGCGGGTCAACTACGGCGCCGGCAGCATCACCGCCAACTACGACGGGGCCTACAAGCACACCACCACCATCGGCGACGACGTGCACGTGGGCAGCAACTGCGTGCTGGTGGCACCGCTCACGCTGGGCGCCGGCACCACGGTGGCCGGCGGTTCCACCATCACCAAGGACACGCCGCCCGGCACCCTCGCCGTGGCGCGCGGCCGGCAGGTGAGCATCGCCAACTGGAAGCGTCCGGCCAAGGCGGCCGGCTGACCGCGCCGTGGATGCCCCGCCCGACCGGCACGACATGCAGGCGCTGCGTACCGCACTCGCCACGCACGAGGCCGAGCTTGCCGCCACCCGGGCGGAGCTGGCCGAGACGCGGGCCGAGCTGGAAGACTTCTTCCGCGTCGCCTCGCACGACCTGCGGGCGCCGCTGCGCCACCTGAAGGCCTTCGGCCAATTGCTGCGCGAGCGGGTCGACGACCTGGGCCGCGACCCCGAGACGCTGAGCTTCCTGGACACGATGGAGCAGTCGGCGCAGCAACTGGGCCGCATGGTCGACGGCCTGCTGGAGCTGTCGCGCATCGGCCGCGCGCCGCTGGTGCCGCAGCCGCTGGATGTGGCGGCCCTGGTGCAGGAGGCGCGGCAGGCGCTGGTGCCGCCGCCCCGGTCGGTGGCGTGGCAGGTGGCCGCCGACATTCCGACCTGCCGGGGCGACCCTGCGCTGGTGCGGCTGGCGTTGCAGCACCTGCTCTCCAACGCCGTCAAGTTCAGCGCGAAGCGCGCCGCGCCCGAGATCGCGGTGGGCTGGCAGCCGGGGCCCGAGGGGCGGGTCGAGATCGTCGTGCGCGACAACGGCGCCGGCTTCAACCCGGCCGCGGCGGGTAAGCTGTTCGGCGTGTTCGAGCGGCTGCACAGCACCTCGGAGTTCGACGGCCTGGGCATCGGCCTGGCGGCGGTGCGGCGCATCGCCCAGCGCCATGGCGGCACCGCATGGGCCGAGGGCCAGCGCGATGCCGGCTGCACCGTGTGCTTCAGCCTGCCGGCCGCCACGCCGGGTTGATGCTACTCATTTGATAGCTAGGTGCCGGCGCTAATCGCCGGCCAGCGGCACTTTCGGCTCGAATTTCGCGCAGTGGATGCTGAAGAAGGCCTTGACGCTGCGCACATGCCAATCGGCATGGAACAGCCGCTGCGCCAGCGCCTGGTAGCCCGGCATGTCCCGCACCCGCACCACCAGCATGAAATCCGGCCCCGGCGATACCCGGTAGCACTGCTGCACCGCAGCGTCCGCGCAGGCCCGCGCCTCGAAGCGGGCCAGCCGCTCGGCGTCCTGCGCGTCGAGTGTCAGCTCCACCAGGGCGGTGAGGCCGTGGCCGACCAGCGGGGCCAGCGTATCGCTGTCGAGCAGCGCCACCTGCCGGGCGATCACGCCCGATTCGACCAGCCGGCGCACCCGGCGCAGGCAGGTGGGAGGCGAGATACCGGCCACCTCGGCCAGCGCCTGGTTGCTGCGGGAGGCGTCGGTCTGCAGCAGGTCCAGCAGCCGCCGATCGGTTTCGTCGAGCGTGATTTCGTTCATTTGTGGAGTTTGCGTGAACGAATATTGTGGCACCCGTGGAGGGTGAAAGAAGCGGTCGGGATTTGCGAATTAGGGGGCTGGTTATTTCACGCTACCGGTTCTAGCATCGGGTCTTTCCCATTCACACAAGGCATCCCCATGTGCGGCATCGTCGGCGCGGTCTCCACCCGCAACATCGTCCCCATCCTCGTCCAGGGCCTGCAACGGCTCGAGTACCGGGGCTACGACTCCTGCGGCGTCGCGGTGTACGACACCGGTGCGGTGATGTCGCCCGAAGGCCCGTTGCGCCGCACCCGCAGCACCTCGCGGGTGGCCGAGCTGATGGAGCAGGTGAAGGCCGGGGTGGTAGAGGGCACCACCGGCATCGCCCATACCCGCTGGGCGACGCACGGCGCGCCGGCGGTGCACAACGCGCATCCGCACTTCAGCCACGGCCCCGGTGCCTACGACCAGGGCCCCGGGCGGATCGCGCTGGTGCACAACGGCATCATCGAGAACCACGACGCACTGCGCGGCGGGCTGGTCGCCAAGGGCTACGAGTTCGCCAGCCAGACCGACACCGAGGTCATCGCCCACCTGATCGACAGCCTGTACGACGGCGATCTGTTCGAGGCGGTGCAGGCGGCCATCGTGCAACTGCGCGGCGCCTACGCGATCGCCGTGTTCTGCCGCGACGAGCCGCACCGCGTGGTCGGCGCCCGCGCCGGTTCGCCGCTGATCCTGGGCGTGGGCCAGGCGGGCGAGCATTTCCTGGCCAGCGACGCGATGGCGCTCGCCGGCGTGACCGACCAGATCGTCTACCTGGAAGAGGGCGACGTGGTCGACCTGCAGCTGGGCCGCTTCTGGATCGTGCAGCGCGGCAAGGACGGCAGCGGCATCCGCCCGGTCGATGCCGCCGCCCGCCCGGTGCGCACGGTGCAGGCCCACAGCGGCGCGGCCGACCTGGGCCCGTACCGCCACTACATGCAGAAGGAGATCTTCGAGCAGCCGCGCGCCATCGCCGACACGCTGGAGGGCATCGAGGGCATCGTGCCCGAGCTGTTCGACGGCGCGCCCTCGCACGACGGCGCCACCGGCGCCAGCGCGTGGCGCGTGTTCCAGGACATCGACAACGTCCTGATCCTGGCCTGCGGCACCAGCTACTACAGCGGCTGCACCGCCAAGTACTGGCTCGAATCGATCGCCAAGATCCCGACCCAGGTCGAGATCGCGAGCGAATACCGCTACCGCAGCAGCGTGCCCAACCCGCGCACCCTGGTCGTCACCATCAGCCAGTCGGGCGAGACGGCCGACACCCTGGCCGCGCTGCAGCACGCCCGCGGCCTGGGCATGGAGCAGACGCTCACCATCTGCAACGTGGCGACTAGCGCGATGGTGCGCGAATGCAAGCTGGCCTACATCACCCGCGCCGGCACCGAGATCGGCGTGGCCTCCACCAAGGCCTTCACCACGCAGCTGGCCGGCCTCTTTTTGCTGACGCTGGTGCTGGCGCAGTCGCGCGGCTTCCTGGACGCGGAAGCCGAGGCGATGCACCTGAAGGCGATGCGCCACCTGCCGGTCGCGCTGCAGGCGGTGCTGGCCCTGGAGCCGCAGATCATCGACTGGGCCGAGGCCTTCGCCGGCAAGGACCACGCCCTGTTCCTGGGACGCGGCCTGCACTACCCGATCGCGCTGGAAGGCGCGCTCAAGCTCAAGGAAGTGACCTACATCCACGCCGAGGCCTACGCCGCCGGCGAACTGAAGCACGGCCCGCTGGCCCTGGTGACCAGCGAGATGCCGGTCGTCACCGTCGCGCCCAACGACACATTGCTGGAAAAGCTGAAGAGCAACCTGCAGGAAGTGCGCGCCCGCGGCGGCGTGCTCTACGTGCTGGCCGATGCCGACACCCATATCGAGGCCGCAGAAGGTCTGCACGTGATCCGCATGCCGGAGCACTACGGCGCGTTGAGCCCGCTGCTGCACGTGGTGCCGCTGCAATTGCTGGCCTACCACACCGCCTGCGCGCGGGGCACCGACGTGGACAAGCCGCGCAACCTGGCCAAGAGCGTGACGGTGGAGTGATCCGCCGGGGTGGCGCGACCGGGTGTTATAGCCAAATAAAGTCGGAAACTGCGCCCGTTGCCTGACAAGGACTTACACCAGCCTGGGCAGCCTATCGCGCGTACCAATGTCGGAAACAGCTTTGCACACTGAGCCGTGAGCCACCGTCCGTTTTACCTTTGGCAAAAGCAACGGTACAAATTTGACGCAGAGCTGTTAGAGCCTGCTCAACCGCAACGGGGTCGACCTGCGGACTGGGCAATCGCAAACGCAACATGCGATTGATAACGCGGACTCGAATGAGCTGAGTTTGTTGGGTCGTGGGTCTCGTCGGTACTTGGGAAGTTCGGTTCCCGGCGCTCGCAGCCACTTCGATACCGTGTTGCGCGACAGCCCCGTCATGCGCGCGATCTCGCGCTCGGAAAGGTTGTCGCGCAGGTGCAGCCGCCGGATTCTGCCAATCATGTCCATGGTGATCACTCCTCGAACCCCGCTGCTCAAATAAACAGCAGGGTAGGTTGAACACCTGGCTCACTTTTACTTCGGCACTACCTCTAAAAGTGGCTCAGTTTCCGGTCGGCGCCAACACTGTTATAGGGTATGACCAGCATGTATTCGGACACCATACATTGTCGTGGTGGCATTTTAATTGCGGACGTTCCTACGTAAGAACATCGACGGTAAATGACAAGGAGAACGCATCGTTCTCACCGCGCCGAGGCTGCCCGAAACCATATCCCCTGGGATTGCAAAGCACTCAAGTGCCCCGAACAGAGTAATCAAAGCTTTCGTGCACGTGTCCGTGGATCCAGAAGGCAGAGCGGCCCATGAGCCGGTCGAGGTCCGAGACAAAAGCTGGCGTCAGCGGATCCCCCGCTTAGCTGGGCGCGATCGAATTGGGATGAGGTGCATGGTGCGTCACCACGACCGTATTGCCTGGCCGGCCTTGCGCCAGTTGGGACTCCAGCCAATCGACACTTTGGCGATGGCGCCTGACGGTTATCGCGGGCACGATCGTTTTGGATTTCATCCAGTAGAACTCGGCATCTTCGGAGCTGCGCGAGAAGCGTATTTGCTGGTAGTCGCTGAGCCGGTGCTGCGCTTCGCGCCGGCATGCCTGTGCCTCCCCGGGTCCATTGATCTCGAAGTCCGTCCAGAGCGTACATCCGAGGAACCGCACCCCGCCGATCTCTACTGCTTCGCGCTCAAGAAAGTGAATCCCCAGCTCTTGCGCCGTGCTGCGCATGTCATGGACATGCTTGGTCCAGTCCCGTTTGTAGAACTCGTGGTTTCCTGCTGTATAGACGATTGGTGTGTCCGGAAAAGCTGTGCGTGCCCAACGCAGACCTTTGAGCCCTTCGTCGATGTCTCCTGCCAGCACGACCACATCTGCGCTGACCTTGCTGAGCGGCCCGTCCTGGGCGATCAGGTCCGCGCCGTGATCCAGGTGCAAGTCCGACAAAACCAGAATTCTCAGGGATGCGCTATTCATGGATGGCTTCTAAGAATGACGGGGCGATACGACCGCAAGGATTTGCGCTCTAGCCCAAACCGTCAGCACTTTGGTATTGAAGAGCCCTGCCTCGGTGTCCGCAACGTGCGAAGCTAACTGCTGAGATGAGCTCTGCCGGGAGGGGGGGGCAACGTGCAACGTGCGCTTGTCTTGATCATTGGTTCCTACACTGCGTACCGTACCTCTAGCAAGGAAATAGGACCGAAGACTGCTACAAGGCGGCTGAAAATGGCGCTGTAAGTGCAGGATTGCACGGTAGTAGCTTCGAAAGCCCATGGCATACGAGCCTTTGCGCTGTAACAGCGTGAAGACTTGTCTGTATTCCTTGAGGGCTGTGCTGCGTGTGAATGGTGCGCGACGATCATGAGAGAGCCTACCGGCTGCTTTGGCGGCTGAACAGGGGGGGTCAGACCGCAACGAATCCCCACCATCAAACCAGGCGTATGCCCTTGATGCCACCAGCCATGGCGAGGGCCTCATCGTAAAAATCGAGTTGGTACTGCGCTTCCTGGACACCAATCTTGCCGTTGCGCCAAAGCCACTAGCCGGCGCCCACAAAGAAGATTCCCACGATCGCCACTACCAAGGGAACCCCAACCGCCATCATCGGCAGGCCGACCCACTGGCAAATTTTGCCAAACTTGCGTTCCCTGACGGCCTTTGCCCGTGCCACCCCATAGCCGCGCTTCTCCATGTCCATGGCGTAGATCGAGCCCCCTTCCTTGCCTAGGCCGATCAAGAACGTCGCTTCGTCCTTGGTGTGCGTGTGCTGTCCTTCCAACAAGTAGAAAGCACCTTCCTCCACACCCAGCAATTCCTTGAGTTTGGAGTCGAGGTCGGCCGACACCGTGACGTTGCGGATGCGTCCCCCATCTGCAAACTCGAGGTAGCTGTACTGCGAGACATGCACGTCGCCCGACGATTGTCCGATCTCGACCAGCCGATCCTTGAGGACCCGCCGTTGCCATGGTTTGAATTCCATCAACTCTCCCTAGTGCCCTGCAAATGTACGAATCCGTGTGTGTATCAATGAGTATACATAGCACAGAGTTCGACCGTGCCATCACAGAGCTCGTCAACTTCAGGAAAGAAAAGCCAGAACGGGCAGGATCCGCGCAAGAGCCTGGGCAAGCGCATAAAAGAATTGCGCTTGAAACACGGGCTCACCCAGGAGGAGCTGTCTGAGCGAAGTGGGCTGTTCCGGACCTACATGAGCCGCATCGAGTCGGGGCTGGCCAATCCAACGCTGACTATCCTGTACAGGATTGCTGGTGCGTTTGCGATCGACGTGAGAGAGTTGTTCACGCCCGCGACGACCAGTGAGGCCGTGCGAGTACTTTCTGCGCGACCCTTATCGCGGGGCAGGGTCGAGCGCTAGGCGTCGGTTAGCAAATTAAGATGCGCGTCGCGTGCTTGGTGGCGGATTCAAGTACGGCGTTGACTTCATGTCCTCGACGTAGAGACGCAGGATGCCGGCGTGGTCGACTTCCTCGTGCGCCTTCAGTGCTGAGGCGTCAGCCGCTGCATATGCTCCTTCGATGAGCACATAGGGCGACGTGAACAGGATGCCTTCACCCCGCAACGGTGCGATGGCAAAGAAGCCGGCGTGGGCCTCCTCGGCGATCACCGCGGCAACCGACTTGCCTGCCGATTCGAAAACTACCAATTTGATGCCCACGCCCAGTCGCTCGGCGAGGTCCCAGGCCAGGTTCATGGAAGCGCCTGCCGGTTGCCCGGCCGCGCCGCAGTTGGCCAGGATCGGGTTGCCCAGGTTTGTGGGCGCCCGGAGATGGCCTTTGGGTGTGAGTACAAAGCCGATTTCGATGGAGACGAACATGGTGATCAGGTTCGATTCGTGGGTTGCGAAGGAGATTCCTGATTCAGGATTTCGGTGATTTTTCCGAGGTTGCGCAGCGTGCTGTCTAGGTGACGGCTCATGGCCTGCGCAGCATCGGCATTGCGGCCGTGTTCGAGCAGATCGAGGATGTGCAAATGCTGGCGGCAATGCTCTTCGTAGCGACCACGGTCCTGCATGGACCGGTACGAGAGGAGGCGGCGTACCCGGTTTACCCGGCGGATAGCATCGATGAAAAATGAATTGCCGGAGGCTTCGACAAGCGACTCATGGAACCGCACGCCGCGGTCGTGCAGCTGGTCTGCGGTATCGGTCTCGATGCCGCCTTCGAGCAGGTGAAGCTCGGCGGCGCGGCAGCGCTGAAGCACCTCGGGGGGCAGGTGATAGCCTGGCTCGACCAGCGCGGCAGGTTCAAGGGCCAACCGCAGCCGATACGACTTCAGCAGGCTGTCGGGCGTTGTCAGCATCGAAGAAAAAATCCAGCCGTAACCTGGCTTGCGTTCGACCCAACCCTCGCTGGCAATGCGGGAAAGCAAGGCGCCCAGCTGTGCGCCGGTCAACTCGTAACGTGCCTTCAGTTGGGCTTCGGAGACCTCGGCAGGCAGGCGCCCTTGAAGCCGGTCTTCTGCAAGGTGAAAGTAGGTCTTGCTAACCACGTCGTTCTCTGTCAGTCCCAAGGCTGCCTCCATGCCGGCAGCGTCTGCGACCAGCCCGGCCAGGAAATATCCGCGGTTGCGCTGGCGTTCCAACACTCCCTTCTCATGCAGAAGCTGCAACGCTTCGTTCACCGGTGAGCGGGACACCCGTAGCCTGTCGGCCAGCATCTGGGCAGGAAGGTGGCTGCCAATGGCCAGTCGCTCCGTCCGGATCAGATCCACGATCTGGCCGGCGATACTTTTCTCAGGGTTCATGACCCCGATTTTCATGCTTGTCGCGCTCCCTAGAGATGGTTGTCTGCGCGGTGTGCTGCAATCGTGCGCCCGAGGATGAGCGGGATCACGCCACCAGCCCGGAGAAGCTCGACTTCCAGAAGAGTTTCGACCCCTGCCGTGGCGAACACCGTCTCCACCGTTCCGTTTTTGCGGATGACTCGCACAGCAATGGTGCCGCGCGGTTCGAGCGTTTCAGCCAGCGCGTCCACCTCGATGCGGTCGCCAGCCTGCAGAGCCAGGGTGGCTGGCCCGGTGCCTGCAGGCAGTCGCACCGGCAGGATGCCCATGCCGATCAGATTGGAACGGTGGATACGCTCGAAACTTGGCGCCAATACGGCGCGGATGCCTAGTAGGCGCTGGCCCTTCGCTGCCCAGTCGCGCGACGAGCCGGTGCCGTAACGTTCCCCGGCGACCAGTACGACGGATTCGCCCGCCTGGCGATAACGGTCAGCCACTTCCCATATGGGCAGGATGTCACCCGTTGGCACATGCAAGGTATGCGCCACGGGTGCGTCGGCCGCGAGCCAGTTGCGCAGCGTCTTGCTGTGGAAGGCCGCGCGCATCATCACTTCCCAATTGCCACGGCGCGACGCGAAAACATTCAGGTCGTCGCGGTCATCGCCTTTGGCAACCAAGAAGTCGGCCACTAGGCTGTCCGGCGGGATGGCACTAGCTGGCGAGATGTGGTCGGTGGTGATGTCGTCGCCGACGATCATCAGGGGATAACCGGTGTAGTGACCCAACAGGCTTCCGGCCTCAACAGCGGCGAAAGGTGGGCGGCGCAGTGCCGTCGATGCGGCGTCCCAGGGGAACAGAGCAGTGTCGTGCGCTTTCAGACCGAACCACAGCGGGTTGCGGCTGGCGATCTCGAAGTCGCGGGCGTAGTCGTCGGGGTTGCCGGCCAGCGCCACGTGCGCATCGAGTTCATCGTTGCTTGGCCACAGGTCATACAGGCGGATATCGCGGCCGGCGGCGGTCGTCTGCACCGGTTGCTCCCGCAGGTCACGCTCGGCGTCACCCGCCAAGCCAAAGACCACCACCAGCGGTGGCGACATGATGAAACTCAACTCGATGTCCGGATGCACACGGCCGGGAAAATTGCGATTACCGGACAGGATGGCGACGGCCTTGCTTTCGCCGGCGACCTGCGCGTTGCGGATGGGGTCGGTGAGCGGGCCCGGATTGCCGATGCAGGTGGTGCAGCCAAACCCGACGATATCGAACCCGACGGCCCCGAGGTCTTCGAGCAGGCCGGCACGTTTGAGGTAGGAGGCTGCAGCCGGTGATCCGGGAGCGAGCGAGGTCTTGACCCAATACGGAACCGACAGGCCGAAGGCGCGCGCCTTGCGAGCCACCAGGCCGGCGGCGATCAGCAGCCGCGGGTCGGACGTGTTGGTACAACTGGTGATGGCGGCGATGCCAACCGGATGCTTGGGCAGCGGTCCCACCGCCTTCTGCTGGAAGCCGACATCGGCGAGCGCCTTCGGGCTGTCACCATAGTCCAGCAGATCCTGCGGGCGGCGCGGTCCTGCGATGTGCATGCCGAGGGCGCCAAGGTCGATCTCGATGCTGCGGGTATACCGCGGCGAAGCCTCGGGGTCGAACCAGAGTCCTGCGCGACGCAGGTAATCCTCGACGAAAACGATGTGTTCTTCGCTACGCCCGGTCTCGCGCAGGTAATCAAGCGTGCGCTTGTCCACCGCGAAAAAGCCGGTGGTCGCGCCGTACTCGGGTGCCATGTTGGCAACTACCGAGCGTTCGCCGGCCGACAGGCTCGAGACACCGGGGCCGAAGTATTCGATGAACTCGCCCGACACGCCTATGGCGCGCAGCCGTTGAGTCGCCGTTAAGGCCAGGTCGGTGGCCAGTACGCCCGGTCGCAGCGCACCAGTGAGCCGCACACCGACGACGTCTGGAATTCGCAGCATGGTCGGCATGCCAAACATGACCGTCTGTGCTTCCAACCCGCCCACGCCCCAGCCGAGTACGCCGATGCCGTTGATCATGGGTGTGTGGCTGTCGGTGCCCAGCATCATGTCAGGCACTGCCCATGTCTCTCCGTCCCGCTCGACGGTGGTCACCACCGTGGCTAGTTGTTCAAGGTTGATGGTGTGCATGATCCCGGTGCCCGGGGGATGAATGCGCACGCCATCCAGCACCTTCGACGCCCAGCGCAGGAAACGGTAGCGCTCTGCATTGCGGCGGACCTCGATAGCCAGGTTCTCGGGGGCCGCATCCTTGCGGCCGTAGATTTCCACTGCCAGGGAATGGTCGACCGACACATCGACCGCCAGCTGCGGGTTAAGCACGGTCGGGTCCACACCGGCTTCTTCCAGCGCATTGCGCATCGCTGCGATGTCTACCAGGGCGGGGGTGCTGGTGGTGTCATGCATCAGCACTCTGCCTGGATAAAATGCAATCTCGGACTCGCTGTTTCCAGTCTCCAACCATTGAAAAATGGCCGACACGGCCGCATCAAGCTCGGCGCCCACCATGTTTCTCAGTAAGTTTTCTAGTAGTAAACGCAGCACTGTAGGCAGCTGGTAGAAGGCGCTTCCACCGACAGCCGCCAAATCGATCATATGAAGTCGTACCTCGCCCCGCGTCAGCAATACATGCCGGTTTTCCGTTTTTTCCATTCGATTAATTTTGCATATTATATTTATAAAATGCAATTTGGTACGAACTCTCATCAAGATCAGGAATCACTATGACCACCACGTTCCGCGCCTTTGCTTATGCTTTGGCCTAGCAACCGCCTCGTTGCCGGCTATCGTGATGGCAGCCGGCTACCCCGAGCGCAACGTCACCATCGTGGTTCCGTACTCTGCTGGCGGCGGCGTGGATGCGATTGCACGTTTGCTCGCCGAGAAGCTCCGGGATTCATTAAAGCAGTCCGTCATCGTGGATAACCGACCCAGTGCCAGCGGTATGCTTGGCGCTTCGTACACCGCAAAGGCGCCGGCCGACGGCTACACATTGCTTATAGGCTCCGCCGGCGAGACTGCCATCAATCCGTTGGTCTACAAAGCCAGGATGCAATACCAGCCAGCGAGGGACTTCGCGCCCAGCTGGAGAGTGACCGCAGGCGAATCGGCACGTGATGGAAAGGGGCGGCTGTACTCGGCGTTCGACAAGTCGACGGTGGTAGCTGCGCTTGCTCCAGATGACACTATCTTGTTCGACCAGGCTGAGGTCAGCGAGTCCTTCGGCAAAACCATTCATCGCCTGATCGTGCGTCGCGCAGCGTAATGCCCCGGTGGGTACGGTAGGCTCGGGAGATGCGAATTCTGCTGGTGGAAGACGACGAAAGCCTGGGCAAAACCATCCAAACTTGGCTGCAGCTGGACGGATACACCGTGGACTGGCTGAAGCGAGGCGATCTGGCCGACACGGCGCTACGAACCCACGACTACCAGTGCCTGGTGCTTGACCGCGGCCTGCCGGGCCTGAGTGGCGACAACATCCTGACGACCATCCGTGCTCGCAAGGAAGCGCTTCCGGTTCTTGTCATCACAGCGCAGGATGCCCTGCAGGATCGCATCAAGGGCCTAGACCTCGGCGCCGACGACTATCTGGTCAAGCCTTTTGACCTAGAAGAACTGTCGGCCCGCATCCGAGCCGCACTGCGCCGGGGCATCGCAACGATCGCGCCAGTGAGACTGAAGCATGGCGCGGTCGAACTCGACCCCGCTGCGAAGCGGGTCACCCTCGACGGCGCACCCGTCGCTGTGACATCGCGTGAGTTCGCTGTTCTGCAGGCCTTGATGCGGCGCAGCCAGCAGGTGCTCAGCCGCGCCCAACTGGAAGAAGCCCTGTACGGCTGGGGCGAGGAAGTGGAGAGCAACGCCATCGAAGTCCACGTCTCTAACCTGCGCAAGAAGCTGGGCGCCAAGTTCATCACCACGTTCAGAAATCTCGGTTACGGGCTCGCGCCGGCATGAAGTCCCCTTGGTCATGGCTGCGCACCAAAGCAGGTTTTGGAAGTTCTGGCGACGGTAAGCCGACGTACTCGCTGCGCCGCCGGCTCATCGCCTCCATCCTGAGTGCGAGCGTGCTTGTCTGGTCCGTCAGCCTCGGCATCGTTGTCTACATCTCGTGGCAGGAAACCAGCGATGTTTTTGACGATGCATTGAAGGAAACGGCCCGCCTGACCCTGGTGCTCGGCTCCTCGCTGCAGACCCGGGGCGGGGTTTCGGGCACCGACGTGCAAGACGAGAAAGAGCCGGCTAGGCTACGGCTGTACTATCAGATCGTCGACGCCAAGGGCACGATCCTCAGAAGGGCAGCCCAGGCACCTGCGCGCCCGTTTTCCAGTGAGTTCGACCGACACAGTTCTTTCCGGGACGTGTGGGTCGATGGTGAGGCGTGGCGGGTTTATCTCGCCCGCGCCAAAGGCGGCGAGTTCCAGGTGCAGGTGGGCCAGCCCTGGAAAAAGCGACTCTCCTTGCTGACAGACGTGGCCAGCGGTCTGTTGTGGCCTGCGCTCGTGCTGCTGTTGCTGCTGGCGGCTTTTTGCTGGTGGGTGATCCGGCGCCTGCTGGCACCTATCGAAGAGACGGCGAAAAAGATCGGCGGCAAGTCGGTCGATGATTTGACGCCGGTGCCCACCACCCACCAGCCGAAAGAATTGCAGCCCATCGTCCGCTCCCTCAACCTGGTGCTGGGCCGGCTGTCGAAGGCATTGGAAGCAGAGAGGCGATTCACCGCCGACGCGGCGCATGAACTCAGGACGCCCCTCGCCGCACTGCGCATGCGCATCCAGCTGATGCAGCGACAGCAGGCATCCGTACCGGTCATGGAAACACAGGCGGGTGGCGACTTGGTCACCCTGCAATCCTTGCGAGATGAAGTCGACCGCTGCACTGCACTGGTGGAAAGCCTCCTCGCCTTAGCCCGGCTCGATCCCGAGAACGCAGAGTCGCTGCCGAAACGCGAGCTCGAGTTGCCGGCGCTGCTCGATTCGGTCGTGGCGGATGTCCGCAAGGGCGGGCAGGTCGAGGTACTGGTGCAATGTTCGGAGCCCACCCTGAAGGCCCAGCCGGATCTATTGCGCACCGCCATTAGCACCATCATTGAAAACGCGGTGCGGTATGGCCCCGCCGAAGGTCCGGTGAGCGTGGAGGTGACTACTACAGGAGACCGTTGCAGGATTGCGATCCGAGACCGAGGGCCTGGCGTGTCGGACGCGGACCGAGCGCGCCTGGGTGAGCGGTTCTTCCGGGTGTTAGGCAGTGGGCGAGCCGGCAATGGACTGGGCCTGTCCATCGTGGCGCGCATCGCGGCGCTGCACGAAGCCACGCTGACGTTTGAGCAGGGCCTTGGCGGTACAGGGCTTGGAGTGGTCCTCGACTTTCCGCGGAGCTGAAAACACATCAGAAATCCTTCAGGTTCCACGACTTGAATAGCGCCATGCACCGCACCCGACGGTGCGAAGACCAAGCTCTATTTCAGTCAAAGGACCTGTCATGAAACTCACCATCTTTGCTTGCGGTCTCGTCGCTGTCATGATCGCCAGCACTTCCCATGCGCAGCCATCCAATACAGGATCTCCGGCCGCCGCGCCCGCCGCTGTTGTGGCACCGGCGCACGGCGCGTACGTGGGGCCCACCTCGCTGCCGCTAATGACGACACAACAGGTTCGCAGCACCGGTCAGGATGACCAAAAGGTCCGCCTTCAGGGCCGAATCACCTCGCATGCGCACGGCAAGCACTACACCTTCTCAGATGCCTCCGGGAATTTGCAGGTCGAAATTTCGTCCAAGCGTTTCCCGGCCGGCACCACCATCGGCGCCGATCAGCGCGTCGAACTGTTTGGAGAAATTGAAAAGGGTTTCCGTACGCTGAAGGTAAAGGTCGAGGAGGTTCGCGTGATGTCCTGATGAGCGCTTGGAAAGTGCATCATGAAAAGGGTGTTGTTAGGGTTGATGGTGGCGGCTATGTCGTTGTCAACCTCGGGTGTAGTCCAGGCACAAGCGGTCGAATCGGTCCTATCCGGTCTTGCAATCGGTGTGGACCAGGGTTCAGCCCAGAATCCCTATCGCGGCGCCGACGCGGATCGGCAGTTGCAAGCTATCGTCTCGTTCCGCAGCCGGAACCTGCGCTTGGCCCCCGATTCAATCGACTACCGTGCCCTCGACACTGAGACGGCCGATCTCTGGCTGCGCGCACGTTATCGCGACGATGGCTATGACCTCGGCGATGGTGTCGGAGCCGTATCAGCACACTCGCATGGCAAAGGGTTGTGGATTGGCGCGCGGAGCATCGTGACCACGCCGTGGACCGATCTGCAGACGACGTTCATGGCGGGGGCCTCGTCAGAGGCCAAGGGCGACACATTGAGCTTTCGCCTGACCCGCAAGTTCGTCTACGGGTCGATCACCATGGCACCCCGGGCCAGTGTCACCCGCCTGTCGGCAAACTATGTCGACCATTTCTACGGAGTCGATTCCGTCACTCGTAACGCCCCAGGCTTCTCAGGCAGCCCCGCCTGGAGTCGTGAACTGGGCGCACAAGTCGCCTGGAAGCTCGATGAGCATCAAGTCATTTCGCTCGACATCATGACCACCCACCTGGGCGGCGCCATCACCTCCAGCCCCCTAGTTGTGAAGGTTCAATAGGTTGTATCCGGTGTTCATCCGGACTGGGTTTGAGAGACTGGAAGTCGCCAAACACCCAATCGACTCAGGACACCCAACCAGATGAACACTCATAAGCATGC
>JBHZQV010000017.1:0-96346 GCA_042867185.1 Sphingomonas sp. NCPPB 2930
AAGGAGGAGCGGCGGGCGCAGCCCGTCGCGGGGGACATTCGCGGAGCAGAGTACGCCGTCGGCGCGAGCCCGGCCCACCCCGACCCACCCCGCGCTACTGAATCGATAGCTACACGCCATAGCCACAAGCCGGCTATAGCCCTTGTTCCCTCTCGGATCACGGCTGGAAACCCGACGCCGGCGTTCTGCCCCAATACTCCCCCGCATGACGACGACCCCTGCAGACACCGCCACCCCCTTCCTCCGCCGCCATGGCCCGTTGCTCGCCTCGATGGCCATCATCGCCACGGTGGTGGTCTGGGGCCTGGCGGCGCCGGCGGCGCTCGACCGGTTCTTCGGCGGTGCGCTGGCGTCGATCACCCGCAACTTCGGCTGGCTCTACCTGTGGGTGGTGCTGGGACTGGTGCTGCTGGCGCTGTTCCTGGCGGCCAGCCGCTACGGCGACCTGAAGCTGGGCGACGAGGACGACGAGCCCGAGTTCTCGGTGGGCGCCTGGTTCGCGATGCTGTTCGCCGCGGGCATGGGCATCGGGCTGGTGTTCTGGGGCGTGGCCGAGCCGATCTCGCACTACCTGAAGCCGCCGCCCGGCATCG
This sequence comes from Sphingomonas sp. NCPPB 2930, assembly GCA_042867185.1. GTDB lineage: Bacteria > Pseudomonadota > Gammaproteobacteria > Burkholderiales > Burkholderiaceae_C > Xylophilus. Next base: position 594 of record JBHZQV010000017.1, read on the forward strand.
CCGCCGGCACGCCCGAGGCGGCGGGCGCGGCGATGCGCTACGCCTTCTTCCACTGGGGGCTGCACCCGTGGGCGATCTACGGCATCGTGGGCCTGGCGATCGGGTTCTTCCAGTTCCGGCGCAAGGCGCCCGCGCTGGTCAGCTCGGCGACCGAATCGCTGCCCTGGCGCGGCATGCGGCGGCTGTCGCCGGTGGTGAACGTGCTGGCCACGGTGGCCACCGCGTTCGGCGTGGCGGCCTCGCTGGGCATGGGCGCGACGCAGATCAACGGCGGGCTGTACGCGGTGTTCGGCGTGCCGGTGGGCACCACCGCGCAGGCGGCGATCATCGTGGTGACCACCGCGATGTTCATCGCCTCGGCCGTCAGCGGCGTGGAGCGCGGCGTGAAATGGCTCTCGATCGGCAACCTGGTACTGGCGGCCTTGCTGGCGCTGGTGGTGTTCGTGCTGGGGCCGACGGTCGCGATCGTCAACACTTTCACCAACACGCTGGGCGCCTACCTGAGCGAATTCGTGCGCACCAGCCTGCGCATGTCGCCCTTCCGGGACAGCTCCTGGGTGGGCGACTGGACGATCTTCTACTGGGCCTGGTGGGTGTCGTGGTCGCCTTTCGTGGGGCTGTTCATCGCCCGCGTCTCGCGCGGCCGGACGATCCGGCAGTTCCTGGTGGGCACGGTGCTGGCGCCGACGCTGGTCGGCTTCATGTGGTTCGCGATCTTCGGCGGCACCGCGCTGAACCTGGAGATCTTCCACGGTGCCGGCCTGGGCGCGGCGGTGCAGTCGGATGCGGCCACCGCCATGTTCGCGATGTTCAACGCGTTGCCGATGGGCACCGCCATGTCGGTGGTGGCGACGGTGCTGGTCGTGGTGTTCTTCGTCACCTCGGGCGATTCGGCCACGCTGGTGCTGGGCATGATGAGCACCGGCGGCGACCCCAATCCACGGGCCTGGATCAAGGTGGCCTGGGGCCTGCTGGTGGCGGCGATCGCGCTGTCGCTGCTGTTCGCGGGCGGGCTGCAGGCGGTGCAGACGGCCACCATCGTCTTCGCGCTGCCGTTCGCGTTCGTCCTGGTGCTGATGGCGGTGGCGCTGCTGCTGGCGGTGCGCAAGGACTGGGACGACGAGCAGCGCCGCGACAAGGCGCTGCGCAAGAAGATGCGGGCGCTGGTCGAACCCGCGGCCTGAGGCAGCGGACCCGGGACCGGTGGACGAAGGCCGGCCGCCCGGTCGCCCGTTAGCATGGCCCCACCTTCACCACCGCGAGCCCGCCGCCATGACCACCCTCTCCGACTTCCAGGCCCAGTCCATCGACGGCCGTGCCGTGCCCCTGTCGCAGTACGCGGGTCAGGTGGTGCTGGTGGTCAACACCGCGAGTGCCTGCGGCTTCACGCCGCAATTCGCGGGGCTGCAGGCGCTGCACCAGCGCTATGCGGCGCAGGGGCTGGCGGTGCTGGGGTTTCCGTGCAACCAGTTCGGCGCGCAGGACAAGGGCAGCAATGCCGAGATCGGCGCGTTCTGCCAGAAGAACTACGGGGTCGATTTTCAGATGATGGAAAAGGTCGAGGTCAATGGCGACGGGGCCGATCCGCTCTTCGTCTGGCTGAAGGACGAGGCGCCCGGCGTGCTGGGCAGCAAGGCGATCAAGTGGAACTTCACCAAGTTTTTGGTGGGCCGCGACGGCCGGGTGCTGAAGCGCTACGGCTCGATGGACAAGCCGGAGAACATCGCGCCCGACATCGAGGCCGCGCTGGCCGCCAGCAGTTCCTGATCCGGCGGGCGGCGCCGCCGCGGGATCAGAAGCGGAAATCGGCGGTGCGCGGCGTGCCGTCGACCGTCACCGTCTGCATCTTGTGGCCGCCGCCCTTGCCGGCGCTGGCGTGCACCGTGTACCTGCCCTTCGGCAGATCGACCAGGCAGACCGGGCCGGCGGCCTGGGTCGAGAGCACCGACTTGCCCTGCGCGTCCTGCACGTCGACCTGCACGTCGGCCAGGTAGTCGCCCGAGGCGCGGGCGAACAGCAGCGACAGCGGATGGTCCTTCATCGCGGCGCGGAACGCGGTCGATTCGTCCGATCCGATGCCGCCGCAGACATGGCGCACCGCGCCCTGGCCCTGCAATGCCGGCACCTGGGCGAAGGCGAGCGGCGCGGCCAGCACCAGGCAGCTGGCTGCGGTAGCGGCGCGGATGAAGGCGGAAACGGTGCGGTGCATGGCGGGGCTCCTTTGTGCATGGAAAAGCGCGATTGTGCGCAGCGCCGCGGCCCAGGACGCGTCCCCTTGTAACCGGGCCATGCAGAGCCCCGGCGGGGGGGTGGGACTGAGCGGCCGCGTAGGCGATCACGACGCGACTATTGCGGTATCGGAAACATTGCATTGCGTGCAATCGGCTTTTTCAAAAGGCGTCCGGCGCCTAAAGTTCAACCCATCGATGAGCCGCACACAGATGCACGACTCACCGAAACGGAGAACGCCACGGTGGCGCCCGCCGGAAGTCCTTATCACCGCATCGAACCATCCCGAGGAAATCACCATGAACACCCGCACCCTTCTTGCCGCTTCCACCCTGGCCCTGCTGAGCAGCTTCGGCGTCGCCGCCCACGCCGCCGGCGAAGGCGACAGCTTCTCGCCCTACGCCCAGCAAGTGACGTCGCAACGCAGCCGCGCCGACGTGCAGGCGGAAGCCATCCAGGCCACCCGCACCCAAAACAACTCGGAAGTCGCGGACGACGGCGTGCAGCGCGCGCCCGCATCGGCCACCAGCCGCGTAGCGGTGCGCAGCCAGGCGATCCAGGCCGCCCGTGCCGACCAGATCGCCCGCGGCGAATTCACCAGCTTCTGATCGCGACCCGTGCCTGCCGCCCCGCGGCGGCCTGCACCCCCGAAGCCCGCCGCGCCCTGCGCCCGGCGGGCTTTTCCACGTGCGCCCGCGCCAGCCTGGGACGGGGCGGCCGCATGGTACCTTCACGCCCCATGAACGGCCGACTGCTTGCCCCCGAAAAAGACGCGATCGCCGCGTTGCCCGAATTCACCCGCCTGGCGCTGCCGGACATCCGGGTCGTCTCCACCTCGGCCCAGGCGCGCGCCGCCGATGCGGAACTGATGGGCGTCGAGGTGCTGGGCTTCGACACCGAATCGAAGCCCACCTTCGCCCGCGGCGACGTGTCGGAAGGCCCGCACGTGGCCCAGTTCTCGACATTGCAGACCGCCTGGGTGTTCCAGCTGCACGACCCCGACTGCCTGCGGGTGACCGCCGCGCTGCTGCGCTCGCCCGCGGTGCGCAAGGTGGGCTTCGGCCTGTCGGGCGATCTGCGGCAGTTGCGCAACCGGCTGGGCGTGGAGCCGCAGGCGGTGATGGACCTGGACACGGTGTTCCGCGAGCGCGGCTACCGCAAGGAGGTGGGCGTGAAGGCCGCCGCCGCCATCCTCTTCGGCCAGCGCTTCGTCAAATCGAAGAAGGTGGCGACCACCAACTGGGCCAACCCGCAGCTCTCCGAATCGCAGATCGTCTACGCCGCCAACGATGCGTACGCGGCGATCCGGGTGTATGCGGCCTTGGCCGCCGACGAGCAGAACGCGCTGCGGGCCGGCTGAGACTGCGCCGGGCTATTTGGCCGTCGGCATCACGAACTCGGCGCCCTTCTCGGTGCTTTCGGGCCAGCGCTGCATCACCGATTTCTGCTTGGTGTAGAAGCGCACGCCTTCCTCGCCGTAGGCATGCATGTCGCCGAACAGCGAGCGCTTCCAGCCGCCGAAGCCGTGCCAGGCCATCGGCACCGGGATCGGCACGTTGATGCCCACCATGCCCACCTGGATGCGGCGCGCGAACTCGCGGGCGATGTGGCCGTCGCGGGTATAGCAGGCCACGCCGTTGCCGAACTCGTGCTCGTTGACCAGGTCCACCGCCTCGGCGAAATCCTTGGCGCGCACGCAGGCCAGCACCGGGCCGAAGATCTCTTCCTGGTAGATGCGCATGCCGGGCGTCACCTTGTCGAACAGCGTGCCGCCGGTGAAGAAGCCCTGCTCGTGGCCCGGCACGGCGAAGCCGCGGCCGTCCACCACCAGCTCGGCGCCCTCTTCCACGCCGAGGGCGATGTAGCCCTCGATCCGCTCCAGTGCCTGCTTCGTCACGATCGGGCCCATCTCGGCGTCGGGCTCCATGCCGTTCTTCACCACCAGGGCCTTGGCGCGCTCGGCCAGCAGCGGCACGATCTTGTCGGCCACGTCGCCCACCAGCACCGCCACGCTGATCGCCATGCAGCGCTCGCCGGCCGAGCCGTAGCCCGCGCCCACCAGCGCGTCGACCGCCTGCTCGATGTCGGCATCGGGCATCACCACCATGTGGTTCTTGGCGCCGCCGAGCGCCTGCACCCGCTTGCCGTGGCGCGCGCCGGTCTCGTAGATGTAGTGGGCGATGGGGGTGGAGCCGACGAAGCTGACCGCCTTCACGTCGGGGTGCTCCAGCAGCGCATCGACCGCCAGCTTGTCGCCCTGCACCACGTTGAACACGCCGTCGGGCAGGCCCGCTTCCTTCAGCAATCGGGCCATGTAGAGCGATGCGGACGGGTCGCGCTCGCTGGGCTTGAGCACGAAGCAGTTGCCCGCGGCGATCGCCACCGGGAACATCCAGCACGGCACCATCACGGGGAAGTTGAACGGCGTGATGCCGGCCACCACGCCGAGCGGCTGGCGCAGCGTCCAGTTGTCGATGCCGGTGGAGACCTGGTCGGTGAAGTCGCCCTTGAGCAGCTGCGGAATGCCGCAGGCGAACTCGATGATGTCGATGCCGCGCATCACCTCGCCCTGCGCGTCGCTGAACACCTTGCCGTGCTCGGCGGTGATGATCGCGGCGAGCGCGTCCTTGTGTTCGTTGACCAGCGCCAGGAACCGGTTCATCACCCGTGCGCGGCGGATCGGCGGCGTGTCGGACCAGGCGGGAAAGGCCTTCTTCGCGCTGGCGACGGCGGCGTCCACGTCTTCCTGCGCGGCCAGACGCACCTGGCGGGCCTCGGTGCCCAAGGCGGGGTTGAAGACCGCCTGGGTGCGGCTGCCGGCGCCGGTGAACGGCTGGCCGTGGATGTAGTGGGCGATCTCGGCGGTGTCGGTGAAGGCGGCGGTCATGGCGGTGTCTCGGGGGTATCCGGCGGGGGTCGGGAGAGGTCGGGAGAAGCGGTCGGCGGTGCGCCCGGTGTCTGCAGTCTAGGAACTGCGCGCCGCCCTGGCTAGGCCGCCGGGTTGAATTGATTGTTCGCCCTGGTGAACAATGCCCGCATGGAAACCCAAAATATCGACACCCTCTGGACGCACCTGCACTGGCTCAACATCCTGCGCGAGCAGGGCAGCTTCACCGCCGCCGCGGCGCGGCTCGGGGTGAGCAAGGCGGCGATGAGCCAGCGCATCGCCGAGCTGGAGCGCGCCGCCGGCGTGCCGCTGGTGCGCCGTACCACCCGCAGCATGCGGCTGACCGAGGCGGGCGAGCGCCTGGCGGACGACACCCGCGGCGCCTTCGCCCAGATCGCCCAGGGTTTCGACAGCGTGCGCGACCTGGCCGCCGCGCCGCGCGGCCTGCTGCGGGTGACCGCCCCGGTCGCCTTCGCGCGCCAGCAGCTGGTGCCGCGGCTGCCGGAATTCCTGCGCGCGTTTCCCGAGGTGCGGCTGGAACTGGACATGTCCGACCGCCTGCGCTCCCTGGCGATGGAAGGCTTCGACCTGGCGGTGCGCCACGCCGCCGCGCCACCCGACACCCATGTCGCCTGGACCCTGGCCCCCACCCGCTCGGTGCTGGTCGCGAGCCGCGCCTACCTGCGCCGCAAGGGCACGCCCGCCACCCCGGCGGACCTGGCGGCGCACGACTGCCTCTACTACCCCCGCGCCCAGGGCCACCCGGCGTGGACCTTCGTGCCCCGCACGCCGGTGGGGCCGCCGCGCGCGCCGCGGCGCAAGAGCGCTGCATCGCCTGTCGCCGAGGCCCCCACCCGGCAGACGGTCCCCGTGGCCGGCCCCTTCGCCGCCAACAACAGCGAAGCCCTGCGCGACGCCGCCGCCGCCGGCCTGGGCATCGCCCTGATGCCCGATTTCAGCGCGCAGTCGGGGTTGGCTGCGGGGCGGCTGGTGGAGGTGCTGCCGCAGTGGAAGCCGGTCGACGCATTCGGCGAGCAGCTGTACGCGATCCGGCCGTATTCGGCGCATGTGCCGCGGGCGGTGGAGGCGTTCGTGGGGTTCATGCGCAAGGCGTTCGTGGCGGGGTTTTGACCGTACCGCGAATGCATTCAGCGTGTCGCGCCAAAAGCGCTATGAGGCAATCGATCTACACCACGTAAGTTGTCATGACGGCCTTGACCTGCGGCGTCAGATAGGGCCAGCTGTAGCCGCCGTTCTCGTCCCACGATCTGGAGCCCGTCATGAGCCCCAGTGCAAGCAAGAGATCTCGTGTCTCATCGTGCGGATAGAGATACCAGGTGCCCTCTTCGCAGAAAGCCACATGGATACCCTTACCTCCGTACTTCCTATCGATGGTGAGTCGTCCTTTGAGTTGAACTTTCAGGACCGTCTCGCCATCGATGTGGCATGCAATGAAGTCGGCTCCTTGCCAGTCGTCGCTCAAGCGCAAACAGTTGAAGCCGTAGTCCGCCAGATGTGCCGCAACCTTCTGAAAATTGAAGTTCTCTTTTTGGCGAGAGTTGAGCTGTTCATACTCGATTCGTTGAAACATCGGCGCCTTTCGAATCGCTAGCTGCCATACCCGCAGTTCCGGTGCAAGGGCATCTGTAGCCCGCAACGTGCTACTTGTAAAACGCCTCCACCTTCCCCTTGATCGTGATCAGCACCGGCTTGCCGCGCCGGTCGACCGTCTTGCCGGCGGGTACCTTGATCCAGCCTTCGCTGACGCAGTATTCCTCGACGTCGAAGCGTTCCTTGTCGTTCAAGCGGATGCCGATGTCGTGCTCGAACACGGCAGCGACGTGGTGCGGGCTGCGGGGGTCGATGGAGAGGCGGTCGGGCAGCGCCGGGGCTCCCGAGGGAGTGGCGGCGGCGGTGCTGGTGATGTGGGTGGTGTCGTTCATCGGCCGGATTTTCCCGGATTTGGAAGGCGCGGCGGTGGCGGCCGCAGCGGCGGCCCCGGGTTCAGGCGGCGTCGGCCGTGGCCGCAGGGGCGCCGGCCCGCTGCCCGGCGGCCAGCTTGACCAGCGCGAAGGGCGGCAGGCCCTGCAGCAGGCGCTGGCCGTAGGAGGTCTGGACCAGCCGGCGGTCGTAGCAGTAGACGCTGGCGCGGTCGTCCTCGCTGCGGATCGCGCGGCCCACCCACTGGGCCAGCCGGATCGCGGTGGCGGGCACGACCAGCTCGGTGAACGGGTCGCGGCCGGTGGCGCGCAGCCACTCGGCGCGCGCCTCGCCCACCGGGTCGTCGGGCGGGGCGAAGGGCAGCTTGGCGATGAAGACGGTCTCGCACAGCTTGCCGGGCAGATCCAGCCCTTCGCCGAAGGACTGCATGCCGAAAATGACCGAGGGCGCACCCTCGGCCACCCGGCTGCGGTGGGTGGCCATCAGCTGCATGCGGGGCAGCGCGGTCTGCACCAGCACCCGGCCCTTGAGCGCATCGGGCAGGGCGGCGACGGCCAGGCGCAACTGCTCGCGCGAGGTGAACAGCACCAGCGCGCCGTGGCGCACGTCGGCGATGTCGCGCACCAGCGCCCGGACCATCTCGGCGGTGTAGCCAGCCGCGTCGCGCGGGTCGGCATGGGTGGCGGCGGCCACCAGGCGGCCCTGGGCGGCGTAGTCGAACGGGCTGGGCACCTCCAGCGTGGTGGCGGCCTCGTCGCCGTGCAGGCCGGCCTCGCGCAAGAAGAAATCGAAGTGGCCGCAGCTGGTGAGGGTGGCCGATGTCAGCACCGCGCCGCGCACGCTGTTCCACAAATGGTGGCGCAGCGTCGAGCCGGGCAGCAGCGGGCTGGCGTGGGCCTGCAGCACGGCGGTGTCGCCGTCGAGCTCCAGGGTGAACCATTTGGCGGCCGGCACGGTGCCGGACGCGGCCTCCTGCAGCAACAGCTGGGCGGTGTCGTAGACCGATTCCAGCCGCGGCGCCAGCGCGCCGACCTGGGCGTACATGGTGGAGAGGCGGCGCGCCTCCTCGGGCTTGTCGCGCATCTCGGCGCGCAGGGCCTTGGCGATCGCGCGCAGGCTGATCAGGAAACCTTCGGCATGGTGGGCGACCAGGCCCAGCGGCTCTTCCAGCGCCTCGGGCAGCTCGCCGCGCGGCAGCCGGGCGCGGGCGCCGCCGCGGCCGGCCGCCTGCAGCTGGCCGCGCAGCGTGTCGCCGTACAGGTCCAGCGCGATGCGCTCGACCTGCTGCAGCGCCTGGCGCAGCTGGGCGGCGTCGCGCGGGATGTCGGCCGTCTCGTCCACCGAGAGCAGGCCGCCGACCCGCACCGCGCGGTGGGCCAGCCGTTCGATCCAGGCGTTGCGGCCCAGGTCCATCCGGCAGGCGAACTGGGCGAGCGCGGTGGCGGGCAGGTGGTGGGCCTCGTCCAGGATCAGCAGGCAGTTGTCGAGCTCCGGCAGCAGCCGGTTGCCGAGGGACGACAGCAGCAGGTCGTGGTTGACCACGATGACCTGCGCCCCCACCAGCAGCTTGCGGCGCTCGTAGTAGGCGCAGCCGTTGAAGGCCGGGCAGTGCTTGCCGGTGCAGGAGGCCGCGTCGGCCGCCATCGGGCCCCACACCTCGGGGGCGGGCGGTGTGTCCAGCGCATCGCGGTCGCCGTCCCAGGCGCCGCGGGCCAGGGCCTGGGCCACGCCGGTGTAGAACTGCAGCCGCGCCTCCACCTCGTGCGCCGGCCGGGCGGCGCGGGATGCGCGCGAGGCGGCCTCTTCCTCGGCGAACAGGTCGTCCTCCAGCGCGTCGCCGTCGGCGCCCTCGGCGGCGATGCCGGTCAGCCGCTCCAGCTTCAGCTGGCAGACATAGCGGCCCCGGCCCTTGGCCAGCGCGAACTTGAACGGCTGCGGCAGCAGGGCGGCCAGCGCCGGCAAATCCTTGGTGACCAGCTGCTCCTGCAGCGCGACGGTGGCGGTGGAGATCATCACCCGGGTGTTGCGGGCCAGGGCGATGGCGATGGCCGGCGCACAGTAGGCGAGCGACTTGCCCACCCCCGTGCCCGCCTGGATCACCGCGACCGCGCGGGCCGGCGCGTCCTCGCCCTCCTCCACCTTGCCGAGCGACGCCGCGCCCAGCACCTGCGCCACCTGCTCGGCCATGCGCCGCTGCCCCGCGCGGCTGCGAAAACCCGCGCTGGCCTGGACCGCCGCATCGAAAGCCTGCAGACCGACGGCGGCCCATTCCTTGGAAGACATGGGCGGAGTGTTGCACAACTGGTCAAAACAACAGCCCGGCACCGCAAGAGGCCCACGCCACAAACCAAGCAATTGCTATTAATTTAATAGCTATTAGCCGGCATACAGAGCCGACCAGAGGCACTTTTCATTCAAAAATGGCCTGAAAACGGCCACCGCCCTGCCCCGTCCAGACGCACCGCGGGTCCGGCTCCGCCGGCCCGCCGGTACGGCCCCCTGCAAGGGGGTAGGCGAAGACGCGCAGCGCGCAGCCTGGGGGTGTGCTCAACGTACGGGCAGGAACTGCACGAACTGCCCGCCCAGCAGCCCCTGCACATAGCCGATGGCCGCGCGCCGGTAGCGCTCGGTGCCGAAGACCGCCACCAGGTCCAGCCGGGCGACGATCTTGCCGAACTCGCGCTCGTAGCTCAGGTTGCGCACCGCCGGCGTCAGCTCGTCGGCCAGCAGCAGCGGCCGGCCGGCGGCATCGGTGCGGTGGGCCAGCATCCACACCACGATCTCGATGTTGCGGGCGGCGTTGTAGAGGTGCTGGGCATCGAGCGAATCGACCAGGTAGAACACCGTCTTGCCGCCGTGCGCGGTGACCAGCATGTCGGCCGTGGCATAGACCACCGCCGCCACCCGGTCGCCCGCGAACTCCGGTGCCAGCGCCAGCGACAGGGCCGCGATGTCGCGCCGGCCCTGCAGCGTGGGCCACGGGGTGCGCTGCTCGACCGCGTCGCGCACCCGGGCGGCGGCCGCATCGGCGCTGGCGGCGCCCGACTTGCGCCACTCGGCCGGGTTGCGGCGGTAGAGCTTGTCCATCAGCAGGTACAGGCTGTCGAGGTTGGCCCGCATTTCCAGGGTGACGAACCGGTTGGTGTCGGACTGCACCAGCTCGCCCGAGGTGGCCGGCACGCCGGTGACCTCGCCGCGCGGGGCGGGGGCAGGCGGTGGAGGCGGTGGGGCCGCCGGATCGGTGGCGCAGCCGGCCAGCAGGGCGGCGGCCAGCCAGCCACCGGCCCAGCGGCGGCGCGGCCGGACGAAGAAGGAACGGGCGGGAAGAGAGGTCTGCACCCGGGCGATTATGGGAAGTGTGGCGCTTGCCGCTGGGGCCGCGGCGGTCGCCCGCTGTCCGAAGGCCGAGGCCGCGCGCCGCCGGTGCAACCGGCTCAGGCCGTGCGGGGTGCCGGCCCCCCGCCCGCAGCCGAGGCCGGCAGGCCGAAGGCCCGGTCGAACGCCCAGTTGAAGACGAAGGTGTAGACCAGGAAGAACACCACCAGCCCCAGGTCCATCACCAGCGCGTCCCACAGGCTGACGTCGAACCACCAGGCCATCAGCGGCACCAGGAACGCGACCAGGCCGCCCTCGAAGCCGATCGCATGCGCCACCCGGCGGCCCAGACCCCGGCCGCGCACCGCCTGGCGGGCCTCCCAGCGCTCGAACATCCAGTTGAAGCACAGGTTCCAGACGATGGCGATGGCCGATGCCGCGACCGCCACCGCGCCGGAATGCGCCACGCCCTGCCCCGACATGAAGGCCAGCCCGGCACTGGCCACCACGATGGCGATGCCCTCGTAGAGGCTGACGTAGACGACGCGGCGCTTGATGCCCTGCATTTCCGATTTCTCCTGGGTTGCTTCGGTCCGCAACGCCGGACCACCCAGGCACTTTATATTCGCCCGGCTGATACAAAAAGTCAGCTTGTGTCAGTTTTTCTGAAAGGTGGCAGCGCATGGCCTTCACGACCGAGACGGTGCAGGTGTTCCTGGCGGTGCTCGACAGCGGCTCCTTCTCGGCTGCGGCGCGGCGGCTGGGCCGGGTGCCGTCGGCGGTCAGCATGACCATCGGCCACCTGGAGGCGGAGCTGGGTCTGCTGCTGTTCGACCGCGCCGGGCGCGAACCCCGGCCCACGCCGGCGGCGCGCGCCCTGGAGCCGCAGGCGCGGCTGCTGGCCGCCCAGCTGCGCCAGCTGGACGCGCAGGCGCTGGCCCTCACCCAGGGGCTGGAGAGCCGGCTGACGCTGGCGATCGCGCCCGAGCTGCTGTCGGCCCGCTGGATCGGCCCGCTGCAGACGCTGGCGCAGGACTACCCGCTGCTGGAGGTGGAGGTGCTGGCCGCGCCGCAGGCCGACGCGCTGCGGCTGCTGCACGCGGGCGCCGCGCAGCTGGCCCTGGTCTTCGAGCGGCCCAGCCTCGACGGCCGCGAGGGTTTCCAGGAGGTGAGCAGCGAATCGCTGGTGGTGGTGATGGCGCCGCACCATCCGCTGCTGGCCGACGGCGGCCCGCCGGGCGGCCTGCGCGAGGTGCACCTCACCACCACCCGGCAGATCGTGGTGACCAGCCGCGACGTGACCGAGATGGACCCGCGCTTCGTCTTCGCCCGCCACTGCTGGCGCACCGACAACCCGGTGGCGGCGCTGGGCCTGATCGGCGCCGGCCTGGGCTGGGGCTGGCTGCCGCGCAGCTTCGTCGCACCGCATGTGGCGGCGGGCAGCCTGCAGGTGCTGGAGATGGTCAACCTGACCAACGGGCTGGATCTGTGGGTGGACGTGGTCTGGTCGAAGGAGCGGCCGCTGGGGCTGGCCGCGCGGCGCTTCGTGGAATTGATCGGCGTGCCGCCGGCGGCGGGCGCCGATGGCTAGGTCCATGCTGGGCGTCGACGTCCCACGCGTCGGCAGGGGCGCGCATCTACAGGGCGTGGGGATGCGTGCGCGGACGTGTTGCGCTCTTCTCCTGCGCGACGCCGCAATGGGGGGGCCACAGGTCTTTTTAGCCGCTGAATTTTGGAGGGCGTGCGGGTTCGGCCAGACCCTCGACCAGGGCTTGGAGACCTTGTTTAGCTAAACTGGATCCCAGGCTGTGCAGTTGCGCAGACCTTTTCTTTCGCACCTGTCCCGGCCAAGGGGATGCCATGACCACTGTTCAGTTCAATCTGCCCGACGCGCTGGTGCACCGTGCACGCAGCGAGGGTTTCATGAGCGACAGCGCCGTTCAGCAGCTGCTGGAGGACGCCATGCGCCGCAAGGCAGGGCGCGCGTTGGTGGCGCTGGCCGAGCAACTGCATGCCGCCGACATCGAGCCGATGAGCGACGCGGAACTCGACGCCGAGATCCGGGCGGTCCGGGCGGAGCGCAGCGCGGGCGCCCCATGGCCGCCGCGCGGGTCGCAGTGAGGCTCTTGCTCGACACCAACGTCGTCGTATCCGCCCTGCTGTGGGGCGGCGAACCTTTCAAGTTGATCCGCGCGGCCGCGGCTGGCGACGTCGAGCTCCATACCTCCCCTGCGTTGCTGGCCGAGCTGCAGGATGTGCTCGGGCGCGAGCATCTGGCCCGGCGCCTGGCGCAACGGCGCTGGTCGGCGGAGCAGGCCATCGGCTTGTATGTGGAACTGGCGGTAGCAGTCTCGCCGCTGGCCACGCCACGCGTGGTGCCAGGCGATGCCGACGACGACCATGTCGTGGCGGCAGCCGTTGCCGGACGCGCGGCCCTGATCGTCAGTGGCGACCGCCATCTGCTGAATATGGGCCACCATGCAGGTATTCCCATCGTCGGCGCACGCGAAGCCGTCGAACGCATATCCCGCGGCTAGAACCGCCGGGGCGGCACATCCGGCCCTTTCCATGCCTCGGCTCGGCTATGACAGTGCGAAGGTTTCATCAGAACTGCACGTCGACCACCACGTTGTCCGCATAGTCGCCCACCGGCGGCGCGGGCTGGTCGGGGTAGACGCGGGCGGTATAGGGGATGGTCTGGACGTTGACGCCGTCGGCGACGGCCGCGGCGCTGCGGGTGCCGACCGCGGTGCCCCAGACGCTGTTGTCGGCCTTGAAGATGTCGTAGGCCAGCCGGTTGTTGCCCGAGGCCATCTGCCGCCGGCCGCCGGCCGGCTGCATGCCGGCGCTGATGCCGACGGTGTAGAGCATGTTGCGGGTGCAGGTGAGCCGGATCGCCTGCGACAGCGCCGGAAAGCCGCTCGGCAGCGGCGCGGAGCCGAAGGCCAGGTTGGGCGCGGTGATGGCGCAGTCGTTGTTGACGGTGAGGCTGATCCGCAGGGTGCGGGTGACGGTTCCGCTGGCGAGCGGCGCCAGCACCACCGTCGGCAGCAGCTGCAGCGCGCAGAGGCCGCCGACGCTGACCAGGGCCTGGCAGAGGTTGGTGTAGGCCCACTGCACCGTCAGCACGTCTTCGTAGGTGCCGGCGGGCACGTTGGCGGTGCCGGTGGTGGCGATGTTGACCGGCAGCGTGGCCCGGCCGCCGGTGAAGAGGCCTACCGCGTTGGTGCCCGAGACGTTGATCGCCACCAGGCCGTCGCTGTAGACGGTGCCGTTGCCGCCGGTGAGCTGGTAGGGGATGGTGAAGCCGCTCACCGGGTCCTTCAGCAGCCGGCCCTGGGCGGTGCCGACGATGGTGGCGCGCAGCGTGGGCGAAGCGCTCAGCGCGGCCAGCAGGACGCCCGGGCAGTCGAGATGGAAGTTGCCGAGACCGGTGACCGCCGGCCCGGCGATCACCCGCTGCGAGAACACGCTGCCCAGCCCGCCGCCCGTCTCGGCACCGGTGCAGGCGGCGGCCGCGTGGCGGGCGACGGTGGCCAGCGCCAGCAGGCCGATGCCGCGCAGCAGCCGGTGCGCTGTGGTGCGGCGCACGCCGGCAGGGAAAGCCCCGCCCGTGCCCATCAGCGCACCCCGCCCGCAGCGGCATCGGCCGCGCCCTGCGCGCCCTGCACGGCCTGCACCTGCGGCCGGCACGCCACCTGCCGCAGCCCCTCTTCGTCGTACATCCGCGCCGAGAAGCCCGCCTGGCACAGCGGCCCGTTCTGCGGCCGGGCCAGCAGCGTGTTCTGCGGCTGCATCTGCCGCACGAAGACCACGCCGTCCCAGCCCACCAGGGTGTCGGTGCCGGTTTCGGTGTGGCGCACCGGCGTGCCCACCGGCAGCGGCACGCCCAGCGCATCCACCAGGGCGATGGTGGCCGAGCGCAGCGTCTGCACCGGGATCTCCACCAGCGCGCCCATGCCGCCGCGCACGGCCACCTGCCGCTCGGTGACCGGCGCGAAGCGGTCGGCCGGCAGGTCGAGCAGATCCAGCTCGTAGCGGCCGCTGCGGTAGGCGGGCACCTGCGGCACCAGCAGGTAGCCCTGCGCGTCGGTGCGGCCGATCAGCTGCTGCTCGAAGCGCACCGGCACGTCGGGCACGCCGCCGGTGGAGACCAGCGCGAAGCCGTCGCCGATGCGGTTGGCGGCGAAGGCATGGCCGTCCATCAGGCCGAGCGAGCCGGAGGCGCCGGCCCAGCGCGCGGTCCGGTCGCCGGTGCCGTAGACGCCGCCCTGCACCAGCGCCACGTCGTTGCGGTACTGCACCGCGGCGGCGCGGTAGCGCTCCGCGCTGTCGCCGCCGAGCGATTGGGTGATGTTCCAGCCGAAGCCGCCGTCCGACGGCACCGCGTCCTGGTAGGTGGCCTGGGCGCGGGTGCTGTCGTTGCTGCGCACCGCGGCGGTGGAGACGCTGGCCCGCGCATCGAGCATGTAGGTCAGCTGCAGCCGCACCTGGGTGTCGCCCGTCTCCACCGTGCGGCCGGCGGTCATCGACAGGTAGACCCGGTCGCTCAGCGGCCGGCTGTAGCTGGCATAGGCGAGCCGGGTGCGGCCGCCAGCGATGCCGCCCTGCAGGTCGACCCAGCCGGCGCTGACCGAGCCGCGGCCGACCGGCAGGCTGCCCGAGAGCTGGCGGGTGCGCCGCTGCAGCCGGAAGCCGTCGTCGGCATAGGTGCTGGCGTCGCCGTAGCCGGCGGTGCGGCCGATCTGCTGCAGCGACACGCTGCCGCCGGTGCCGGTGTACTGGTAGCCGGCGCTGTACTGCCAGCCGCCCCGGCCGGCGTCGGGGTCGGCGTTGCCGAACGCGGGCGATGCGCCCGGCCCGCCCGCATCGGCCCGGCCCCGGCTCAGCGACGCGTTCAGGGTGCCGACCAGACCGGCCTTCACCAGCCCGCCGATGCCGGCCACCGCCAGGCCGCGGCCCGCCTGGGCCTGGGCCTCCAGGGTGAGGCTGTCGTTCCAGCCCTGCCGCACCACGCCGCTGGCCACTGCGCGTCCGTAGCCGTAGCTGCGCAGGCCGTAGCCGCGCCGCAGCGCGCCGGCCGAGAAGGAATAGTCGACCAGCCCGGGCCGCAGCAGCTGCTGGCTGACGTAGAAGGGCAGCGCGGTGAGCACCTGGCGGCCCAGCGCGTCGGTGGCGACCACGGTGGCGGTGCCGGCGCCGTTGACGATCGGCAGCTCGCCCAGGCTGAACGGCCCGGCCTCCACCGGCCGGGCGGCCGCGCGGTAGCCGTTGACGAACAGGTCCACCGCCGAGGGCACCGCCGCCTGCCCCGCGAACTGCGGCAGCGGGTAGGTGACCAGGTCGGGCCGGATGCCGAAGTTGCGCGACCACTGCACCCCGCCGAGCCGCACCGCGCTGGTCCAGGGCAGCGCGCCGGTGACCACGTCGCCCACCACGCGCTGGCTGGCGTCGTCGGGATCGACCCGGGTCCAGCGGGTGTCGTAGCGCAGGTAGCCGTCGGCGGCGCCGTCGCGGGTGCTGCGGTAGAGGCCGGTGTTCGACAGCGTGCCCAGCCGGCCGAAGGCGCGCTGCTCGGTCCAGAGCGAGCGCAGGCTGCTGCCGCGCGAGGTGGTGGTGTAGGCGTCGTAGTTCAGCAGCAGGCCGGTACCGTCGGCCAGTTCGGCGCGGCGCAGGTGGGGCGGCGTGTCGAAGGCCTGCAGCGGCAGCCAGTCGGTCGGCACGGTGATCAGCAGGCGCTGGCCCAGGCCGTCGTACTCGGTGGCGACGCCCGGCAGGCTGTCGACCGCCAGGCGGCTGCCGGCCGGCCGGGTGTTCTGCACATGCAGCCGGCGCAGCACCTCGGCCTCGATCTCGTAATGGTGGCCGCGCTGCGTCACCGGCACCACCTCGCCGCTGGCCCGGCCGTTGACGACCAGCTCCAGATACAGCGGCACCGGCTCGGCCCCGGTGGCCGGCAGCGGCACCAGGGTGTCGGCCGCCAGCAGCCGCGGCAGGCACAGGCACAGCACCAGGGCGGGCAGGCGTCGCGCATGGAAGGGTGCCCGCACCGCCCGGGGCTCAGTCGGCCCCATGCGGCAGCGCCAGGGTGCGGCCGTTGACGGTCGCCCGCAGCACGTGGCCGGGCGGCGGTTCCTTCTCCAGCGGCCACTGCATCCGCTGGCCGGACAGCACGTAGCCGAGCAGGCCGGCGTTCACCGCCACCGGCGGCCGGCCGTCGGCCACCCAGTCGACCAGCGTGATCCGGCCGTGCGCGGTGCCGCGGTTGCGGATCGCCAGCGCCGGGCGGCCGGCCGGGGTGCGCACCACCCGGTAGTCGAGCTTCGGCTCCAGCACCTGCGACGGCGCCGGGGTGCGGCGCGCGCCGGCGCTGGTGCTGGGCAGCGGCTTGTCGGGCCGCGCGTCGGGGCCGTAGAGGAAGAGCGGCACCGAGTAGCGCATCTGCAGGTTGACCGCCGCGCCGGCCGGGGGGGCGGCCGGCAGCGCCGGGGCGGGCGCCGCGCCGTCGGCCGGCGGTGCCGCGGCGGGCAGGGGCGGCGCGGTGCCGGGCAACTCGTCCACCACCACCCGGAAGGCCTGCTCGGTAAGCGGCGGCGCGGGGCGGGTGGCGATCAGCCGCACCATCTGCCGCTGGCGCGGCGGGATGCTGCTGATCGGCGGGCTGGCGATCACCTGCTGCTGCGGCGCCAGCGCATCCTCGCCCAGCGGCTGCTCCCAGCCGAAGACCCGTACCTGCATCGCGATCGGCTGGTCGCCCTGGTTCTCGATCCAGAGCGCGACCGCCTGCGGTTCGCCGACGATGACCGGATCGACCGGCCAGATCATGATCGGCGAGACCGCCCCGGCGCCGCCGCCGGCCAGCGCCAGCACGGCGGCGGCGATGCAGCGGCGCGCGCCGGCGGCGGTGCGGCGCGGCCGCGGGCATGCGAGGGCGTTCATGCCGGTGCTACCAGGACAGGGTGACACGCACCGTGTCGGTATAGGTGCCGGCCACCGCGCCCGCGCCGGGCAGCGTCACCATGCCCATCACCGGCAGCGCGGTGGGCGACGCACCCAGCGCCAGCCCCAGGGCCGACCCCGGCACCAGCGGCTGGTTGCCGCTGGCGGTCATGAAGAGGGCATAGGGCAGGTAGACGCCGCTGCCGTTGTGGAGCCGGCGCTGCTGGCCGCTGGCATGGGCCCCCGCATCCACCGTCACCTGCATCGTGGTGCCCGGCGTGCATTGCAGCAGCGACTGGTTGGCGGTGCTCGACAGCGGCACGCTCACGTTGCCGGTCCGCAGTGCCGAGTGCGTCCCGAAATCCAGCCGCCCGATCTTCAGATCGGTCACCTGCGCCGGGTCGGAGGCCACCTGGCAGCCGGGCGAGATGGTGGCGCCCACGGTGAAGCCGGCGGTGGTGGGCACCTGCACCGCCGCGCCGGCCTGCAGCGCCAGCGCCAGGGCCCACGACGCGGTGCACAGCAGCGGACCCGCACCGGCACACCGCGTGCCGCGCCGCACGCCGTGGCGCCAGGGGTTCGCCGGGGAACGGTGCCGCCGCATGGTGGGGATCCTGTTGCAGCCGGGGTGCGGATTCCGGAGCCCTGCCGCTGGCCATCGGCTAGAAGGTCAGGGTGACGATGACCGTGTCGACGTAGGTGCCCGAGGGCAGCGCCGACGTGCTGGTCTTGTTGACCAGGCCATAGATCGGCAGGTTGAAGGCCGACCCGGCGGCCGGGATCGTCACGCCCAGCGGCTGTCCGATCGCGTAGGTGGCGGTGTGGCCCGGGTCCTGGAAGATCTCGTAGGGCACGAAGGCGGTACCGTTGCTCATCGCCCGGCTGCCCGGCCCGATGGCGGTGCCCGAGCCGGCGTGGCCGCCGCCGTTGACCGTGATCGTCAGGCCCGATACGTCGGGCGAGCACAGCACCTGGGTGACGCCCGAACCGCCGCTGCCGCCGGTGACCGTGGCCGACACCGGGCCGACGAAGGTGGAGGGCCGCGAGCCGAAGTCGAGCGTGCCCAGGTTGACGTTGTTGCCCACCCCGGTGACGCCGTTGACGATCAGGCAGCCGGTGCTGAGGGTGATGGTGGAGACCAGCTCGCCGGTGAGCGTCGCCGCCGGGCTGCCGCCCGCGGCCAGCAGGCCCAGGGCCGCTGCGGCGGCGGTGGCGCCGCGCAACCTCCGGCGGGGGGACCGGTGCACGCCGGATGCGGATCGAAGGGCTGTCATAGCGGTCTCCTGGGATGAGCACATCACCCCGGAGCGCCTGTCGCCGGGGATTTAAAGCTGGGTGAATATTGACAGCTTTATTGCCCGGGTACAACAGGGCCAACACCTTTCCAAGGCCGGTACCGGGCGGTGCAATCGCCCCTTTTCCGGGCACCGCCGGCAGCGGGACGGTGGCATGCCGCATGCGTATGCACCCGGACATATAACGGCGCCACGGCGTCGCCGCACCCCTGTCTGCAGGCATGATCTGGCACCGTCTCCGGCGTGCGCCCCTTTTCGGCACGCCGGCCGCCCAACCCCGAGCGAAATCCTATGCAAACAAACGCTGCTTCCCAGAAAAAGAGCATCCTCGCGGCCGTCATCGGCAACGCGCTGGAGTGGTACGACTTTCTGGCCTTCGCCTTCATGACGCCGATCGTGGCCAAGCTGTTCTTCCCGAGCAACCCGGCAGACCCCGACAACAACATCAACCAGATCCTGCTGACCACCGCCGTCTTCGGCGTGGGCTTCTTCATGCGGCCGGTGGGCGGCATCGTGCTGGGCCTCTACGGCGACCGCAAGGGCCGCAAGGCCGCGATGGTGATGGTCACCGGCCTGATGGCGGTGGCGATCGCGCTGATCACCCTGGCCCCCACCTACGCGGCGGTCGGCATCCTGGCGCCGCTCTTCATCGTGCTGGCGCGGCTGCTGCAGGGCTTCGCCGCCGGCGGCGAGTTCGGGACCTCCACCGCGCTGCTGATCGAGATGGCACCGCCCGGCAAGCGCGGCTTCTACGGCTCGTGGCAGATGACCGGCCAGATGGTCGCCCTGCTGCTGGGCGCGGCCGCCGGCACGCTGATCACCGAGATCTTCACCCAGGAGCAGCTGATGGCCTGGGCCTGGCGCCTGCCCTTCGCCTTCGGCCTGCTGATCGTGCCGGTGGCGATCTACATCCGCCGCCACGTGGAAGAGCCCGCGGCCTTCCAGCAGATGAAGGCCGCCCAGGCCGCCGGCACGGTGCGCCAGGCGACGCTGGCCGAGATGCTGCGCAGCCACCTGCGCGAAACCCTGGTCGGCATGGGCCTGGTGGTGACGCTGACGGTGTCGATCTACATCACCTTCACCTACCTCACCACCTTCAGCACGGTGACCTTGAAGCTGCCGCTGCGCGACACCTTCCTGGTGCAGATGGCCAGCGCCGCCTTCATGATCGTGCTGATGCCGATCATGGGCGCCTGGTCCGACCGCGTCGGCCGCCGGCCGCTGATGATCGGCTCGCTGATCGGTTATCTGCTGGTGCTGTACCCGGCGTACGCCTGGTTGACGGCCGAGCCGTCGATCACCCGGCTGCTGGTGGCCCAGCTGTCGATCTGCGTCTTCGTGTCGGTGTACTTCGGCGTGTTCAGCACCGTCATCGCCGAGCTGTTCCCGGCCAACGTGCGCTCGCTGGGCATGTCGATCGCCTACAACATCGCGGTGATGGTGTTCGGCGGGTTCGCGCAGTTCATCGTCACCTGGCTGATCCGCGCCACCGGCTCGCCGATGGCACCGGCCTACTACGTGATGTTCGGCGTGGTCGTGGGCCTGGTCGCCGCCTTCTTCATCCGGGACCGCACCCACGACGCCACCATCCACTGAAAAGGTGTGAGAGAACCTACTGCGCGGCCCGATTGCGCGCCTGCGGTCCTCACCGTACGAGAGTACGGCTCCGGTCCTCGGCGCACACTCGGGCCGCTCGCTACGGTTCTTTCACACCTTTCGCGTTGCGTGAAAACACGGGGACCGGCCAGGTCGTGCTACATAATTCATAGCTAATAGCCGACACGGGACAACGGCTAGAGGGCTATTCGTACCATATCTACACGCTGCCATGAACCTGCCCCTGCCCGATCTGCTGCTGGCCTTCGGCAAGAGCTTCCTGCTCGTGGTGGCGACGCTGCTGCCGATCGTCAATCCGCCGAGCACCGCGCCGCTGTTCCTGTCGCTGACCGAGGGCGCCTCCGACGCCACGCGCAAGCTGCTGGCGCAGCGGGTGGCGCGCAACGTGTTCCTGCTGATGGCGGCGGGCACGGTGGTCGGGTCGTTCGTGCTCGACTTTTTCGGGATCTCGCTCGACATCGTGCGGGTGGGCGGCGGGCTGCTGGTCTCGGCCATCGCCTGGCGGCTGATCAACACCAACCAGGCCGGCTCGCCGCCGGCCGAGCGGCTGGCCGAGGCCTACACGCCCGAGATGGTGAACCGCACCGCGTTCTACCCGCTGTCGTTTCCGCTCACCTGCGGCCCGGGCTCGCTGGCCGCGACGATCACCGTGGGCGTGAGCCTGGTCGACCCGTCGTTCACCGCCACCGCGGCCCGCAGCGCCGGCGCGGCCGTCGGCCTGTTCGTGATCGCGCTGGTGACCTTTCTCTGCTACCGCTACGCACAGGCCCTGCTGCGGCCGCTGGGCGAGACCGGCACCATCGTCTTCCTGCGGCTTTCGGCCTTCATCCTGCTGTGCCTGGGCATCCAGATCTTCTGGAGCGGCGCGGGCGCCCTGCTGGCCGAGGCGGTGCAGCGCGGCATGGTGCCGGGCGCGGCGTCGGGCGTGCTGTAGCCGGGCAGGACGCAGACGCACGGCACACTGCGACCGACGCAGGGCGTGAGGCGAAAGCACGCCGCGCCGTGTGCGGCAGCGAAACGTCAGTCGTCGAAGCCCGCCTCGTCGTCCTCCGCCCCACCCCTGCCGGCCAGCACCTTGCGCACCGTCTCGCCGCCGAAGCCGCGCGCCATCAGGAAGCGCATCTGCCTGCCGCGCTGCTGGGCGTCCTGCGGCGGCGCGTCGAACTTGCGGCGCCAGATGTCGTGGGCGCGGGCCAGTTCGCTGCCCTGCAGGCCGGCCACGGCGTCGGCGACCGCCTCGGGGGCGATGCCCTTGGCCTGCAGTTCCTGGCGGATGCGGGCCGCGCCCAGCCGGGTGGCGCGGCGCTGCACCACCGAATGCACCACCCGCGCCTCGCTGATGAAGCCCTTGGCGGTCAGTTCGTCGAGCGCCGCCGCCAGCTCGCCCGGCTGCTCCTCGTGCTGGCGCAGCCGCCGCTCCAGCTCGGTCCGCGAATACTCCCGGCCCGCCAGCAGCCGCAGGGCACGGCCTTTGAGCGACGGCTTACCGAAGGCCATGCGCCGTCCGGCAGGCCGCTGCGGCCGCGCCGCACGCACGACGGCCACCCGCTACTGAATCGATAGCAGGTGGCCGGCAGGGGGCACCGGCTGGCGCCCCTTTCCCTTCGAAAATCCGGCGGGTCACGCCGTGGCCGTGGCGGCCGATGCCGACGCGGTTTCCACGTCGGCCGGCAGCAGCGAGATGCCCAGGCCTTCGCGGACCTTGTTCTCGATCTCGCGGGCCAGGTCGCCGTTCTCGCGCAGGAACTCGCGGGCGTTGTCGCGGCCCTGGCCGATCTTCTCGCCCTGGTAGGCGTACCAGGCACCCGATTTCTCGATCACCTTGGCCTCGACGCCCATGTCGATGATCTCGCCCTCGCGGCTGATGCCCTCGCCGAACAGGATGTCGAACTCGGCCGTCTTGAACGGCGGGCTCACCTTGTTCTTGACCACCTTGACCTTGGTCTCGTTGCCGATGATCTCCTCGCCCTTCTTGATCGAGCCGATGCGGCGGATGTCGAGCCGCACCGAGGCGTAGAACTTCAGCGCGTTGCCGCCGGTGGTGGTTTCGGGGCTGCCGAACATCACGCCGATCTTCATCCGGATCTGGTTGATGAAGATCACCATGCAATTGGTCTTCTTGATGGTGGCGGTGAGCTTGCGCAGCGCCTGGCTCATCAGGCGGGCCTGCAGGCCGGGCAGGCTGTCGCCCATGTCGCCTTCGATTTCGGCCTTGGGCGTCAGCGCCGCGACCGAGTCGATGACGATCAGGTCCACCGCGCCGGAGCGCACCAGGCTGTCGACGATCTCGAGCGCCTGCTCGCCGGTGTCGGGCTGGCTGATCAGCAGCTCCTGCAGGTTCACGCCCAGCTTCTGCGCGTACTGGGTGTCGAGCGCATGCTCGGCGTCCACGAAGGCGCAGGTGCCGGCCTGCTTCTGCATCTCGGCGATGACCTGCAGGGTGAGCGTCGTCTTGCCCGACGATTCCGGGCCGTAGATCTCGATGACCCGGCCGCGCGGCAGGCCGCCCACGCCGAGCGCCACGTCCAGGCCCAGGGAGCCGGTGGAGACGACCTGGATGTCGGCCACCACCTCGCCCTCGCCCAGCCGCATGATCGTGCCCTTGCCGAACTGCTTCTCGATCTGCGCCAGTGCTGCCTGCAGGGCTTTCGCCTTTTCGGCGGCAGCGGGATTCTTGGTCGATACGTCCATGAAAAACTCCAGTGGTTCAATGACTTGCAACGGATTCCAGCGACTGAGGGTAAGCACAGGCTGGATGCTTGAACAGTATTCTAGGGACGGTGTGCCAGCGCGTACACCCCATATTTGGTCAGTTTGGCTTACCATCTGCCGATGGCCGAAACATCCGAAATCCTGTCGCCCGACCCCGACGACGACCGCTGGCGCGAGGCCCACCTGGGCCGGCTGCTGGGCCATGCGATGCGCCGCTTCGACGAGCGGGTGCTGGCGCTGATGGCCCACGACGCCCAGGTGCCGCTGGCGCTCTCCAATCTGGCGGCGCGGTCGCAGGTGACGGCGGCGCACATCCACATCACCCGCCACCTGCCGCTGCCCGGCGCCCGCCTGACCGAGCTGGCCGCCGCCGCCGGCATGAGCAAGCAGGCGATGGGCGACCTGGTGGACCAGTGCGAGGCCTGGGGCCTGGTGCTGCGGACGCCCGACCCGCGCGACGCGCGCGCCCGGCGGGTGTGCTTCACCCCGGCGGGGCGCGACTGGCTGGCGGGTTTCCAGCGCGCGGTGGCGCAGGCCGAGGCCGAGTTCCACACGGCCGTCGGCGATGCGGTGGCGACGGTGGTGCGGCTGGGCCTGGAGGCCTACGCCACCTGATCCGCGGCACGCGGCAGCGGCCATGCCCGCCGGGTCGCCGGATCGGCTATCCAACCGCACCGGCCTCCGGTACCCTCGGGCATGGATTTTTTTGCCAGTTGAAAAATGAGCCGATGAGCGCCGCGCCCACCGACCCCCTGCCGCCCGGCGCGCCTGCGACACCGGGGCCGAAGGGCGCGCGCCGCACGCGGCGGCAGCGAATGGGCCAGGCCCTGCGGTCGGTGGCGGGGCGGCTGATGCTGGTCACGCTGGGGTTCTGCATCGTCTTCACCGCGCTGGCCGGCGCGGTGCGCACCTGGGCCGCCTGGAACAACGGCGTCGCCTGGATGGCCGGCGATCTGAAGATGCTCGAAGAGGTCTTCCAGCCCGGGCTGGCCCGCTCGGTCTGGGAGCTGGACCGCGAGTCGATGCTGAGCCAGATCTCGGGCCTGCTGGGCGCCCAGGCGGTCGGCATGGTGGAGCTGACGGTGGCGGCCGACGCCCGCGGCCGCCAGCCCGAGACCTTCGGCGCGGTGCGGCCCGGCTGGCGGCTCTCGACGCTGGCGCCTGCCCGCACCGTGGCACTGGTGCACGAGCCCTTCCTCGGCCGGCAGGAGACCGTCGGCACCCTGACGCTGTACGGAGAGGAGCGGGCGCTCTGGTCGCGGCTGCGGATCGAGCTGATGGGCATCGTGGTGACGCAGCTCACCCAGTCGCTGCTGGTCGCGGGGCTGGTGATGCTGGTGTTCAACCGGCTGGTCACCCGGCATGTGCGGCGCATCGCGGCCCACCTGGAAATGCTCTCGCCCGAGACGCTCGACCGGACGCTGGTGCTGCGGCGCCCGCCCTCGCGGCGCGACGAACTGACCCAGCTGGTGGACGGGGTGAACCACCTGCAGACCAACCTGTCGGATTTTTTGCAGCGCCAGCACCGCTACGAGACCGAGCTGGCGCACCACCGCGACCGCCTGGCCGAACTGGTGCAGGCCCGCACGCTGGAACTGGAGACGGCCAACCGCACGCTCGAGACGCTGTCGCGCACCGACGCGCTCACCGGACTCGCCAACCGGCGGCATTTCGACGAGGCCGCCACCCGCGAGTTCGCGCGCGGCGACCGCAGCGGCCGGCCGCTCTGCCTGCTGCTGGCCGACGTCGACCATTTCAAGCGCTTCAACGACACCTACGGCCATGCCAACGGCGACGCCTGCCTGCGCGCCGTGGCAGGCGCCCTGCGGCGGGTGGCGGCCCGCGCGACCGACCTGGCCGCGCGCGTCGGCGGCGAGGAGTTCGCCCTGCTGCTGCCCGACACCACCCCGGCGCAGGCCACCCGGCTGGCCGACCTGCTGCGGGAGACGGTGCAGGCGCTGGCGATCACCCATGCCGGTGCCGGGCCGGGCGCCGCGCCCTACGTCACCCTGAGCATCGGCGTGGCGCAGCAGGAGCCGGCGATGCCCGATGTCGACATGCTGTTCCGCCACGCCGACCGGGCGATGTACCAGGCCAAGGAACAGGGCCGCAACCGCGTCGTCGCGGCCCTCTGACCCCCCCAAGCCGTCCTTTCCGGAGCGCCCCCATGCACCCACGTTCCTCTTCGCTGCACGCCCGGTCGTCGGTCCGGGCGATGCGCCCGCGCCGCTGGGCCGCGGGGCTGGTGGCGGGCCTGCTGGCCGCCGCGCCGGCCGCCTTCGCGCAGGCCGCGCCGATCACGGTGGTGTCGGAGGTCACGCCCTACTCGTATGCGTCCGACGGCGTGACGCCGGGGCCCGCGACCGAGCTGGTGCGGATGACGCTGGAGCGCGCCGGCATCGCGGCGCAGCTGGGCGTCTACCCGTGGGCGCGCGCCTACGACATGGCGCTGAACGCGCCCAACGTGCTGATCTACCTGCTGGTCCGCACGCCCGAGCGCGAGCCGCTGTTCGTCTGGACCGCCGAGGTGCTGCCGCTGAAGTACCACCTCTACCGCCTGAGCGACCGGCCCGAGGTGACGGTGACCCGCCTCGACGATGCGCGGCACTATGCGATCGGCGTCATCCGCGACGACGTGCGCCACCGCTACCTGGCGCAGCAGGGCTTCACCATGCTGACCCTGGCCGCGCGGCGGGAGGACAACTTCCAGCGCCTGCTGCGCCGGCAGGTCGACCTGCTGCCGATGACCGAGGTCGACGCGGCCGACATCTGCCGCCAGTTCAAGCCCGCCTGCCCCGGCCTGACGCGGGTGGCGACGCTCGACGCGCTGACCCTGGGCGCCTACCTCGCCTACAGCCGCGGCACGCCCGAGGACCTGGTGCTGCGCACCCGCGCGGCATTCGAATCGTTGCGCGCCGAGGGCACGGTGCAGCGCCTGCTCGCGCGGGTCGACCCGAACGTCGGCGCGGTGCCACCGGCGGCGACCGCGTCAAAACCCTGAGCGCCCGGCCGGTGCCGCGCTCCTAGAATCGCACAGCCCCCGCCCGCGGGGCGAGGAACACCCCACGATGCGCATCCTGATTGCAGAAGACGACCAGGTCCTGGCCGACGGCCTGCTGCGCACCCTGCGCAGCTCGGGTGCCGTGGTGGACCACGTGGCCAGCGGCGGCGACGCCGATGCCGCCCTGGTGGCGACCGAGGAGTTCGACCTGCTGATCCTGGACCTGGGCCTGCCCAAGGTCCACGGCCTGGAGGTCCTGAAGCGCCTGCGCAGCCGCGGATCGACCCTGCCGGTCCTGATCCTCACCGCGGCCGACAGCATCGAGGAGCGGGTCATGGGCCTCGATTTCGGAGCCGACGACTACATGGCCAAGCCCTTCAGCCTGCAGGAGCTGGAGGCCCGGGTGCGGGCCCTGGTACGCCGCGGCATGGGCGTCACCAGCAGCACGATCAAGCACGGCCCGCTGCAGTACGACCAGGCCGGCCGCGTCGCGACGATCGACGGCCGCATGGTCGAGCTGTCGGCCCGCGAGCTGGGCCTGCTGGAAGTGCTGCTGCAGCGCGCCGGCCGGCTGGTCAGCAAGGACCAGCTGGTCGACCGGCTCTGCGAATGGGGCGAAGAGGTGAGCACCAACGCGATCGAGGTCTACATCCACCGCCTGCGCAAGAAGATCGAGCGCGGCCCGATCCGGATCGCCACCGTGCGCGGCCTGGGGTACTGCCTGGAAAAAATCTAGCGTGATTTTCCAGCGGCAACAGCGGTCGCTCTTCGGGGAAATCCTCGACTGGATGCTCACCCCGCTGCTGCTGCTGTGGCCGATCAGCCTGGCCCTGACCTGGCTGGTGGCGCAGGGCATCGCCAACAAGCCGTTCGACCGGGCGCTGGAATACAACGCGCAGGCGCTGGCGCAGTTCGTCACGCTGCAGAACGGGCGGCTCGCCTTCAACCTGCCGCAACCGGCCAGCGAGCTGCTGCGGGCCGACGATGCCGACACCGTCTACTACCAGGTGCGCGGCCTGCGCGGCGAGGTCTTCGCCGGCGACCGCGACCTGCCGACCCCCCTGCTGCCGGCCGACGAACCGCGGCCGCCGACCGGTGCGGTGCGCCTGCGCGACGACGAGGTGCGCGGGCTGGACGTGCGGGTCGCCGCCACCTGGGTGCGCTTCGCCGCGGCCGATGCCGAGCAGCCGCAGGTGCAGGTGCTGGTGCAGGTGGCCGAGACGCGCAGCAAGCGCTCGGTGCTGGCCACCGAGATCATCAAGGGCGTGATGCTGCCCCAGTTCGTGATCCTGCCGCTGGCGGTGCTGCTGGTGTGGCTGGCACTGGCGCGCGGCATCAAGCCGCTGTCGCAACTGGAGGAGCGGATCCGCGCCCGCTCGCCCGACGACCTGAGCCCGCTCGACGAGACGGCCGTGCCGATGGAGGTGGCGCCGCTGGTGTCCTCGGTCAACGACCTGCTGCTGCGGCTGCAGGAATCGGTGGCGACGCAGAAGCGCTTCCTGGCCGATGCGGCGCACCAGCTGAAGACGCCGCTGGCGGGCCTGCGGATGCAGGCCGACCTGGCCCAGCGCGAAGGCACCAGCACCGCCGAGCTGAAGCTCTCGCTGCAGCAGATCGGCCGCGCCAGCATCCGCGCGACCCACACCGTCAACCAGCTGTTGGCGCTGGCGCGGGCCGAGAGCAGCGGCGCCGCCTTCACCGCGATGCAGCACTGCGACCTGGCGCGCATCACGATGGAGGTGGTGCGCGAGGCGGTGCCCCGCGCGATGGACAAGCGCATCGACCTGGGCTACGACGGCCTGGCGCCCGGTGCGCCCGGCGTGGCGCTGCAGGGCCATCCGACGCTGTTGAAGGAGATGATCCGCAACCTGGTCGACAACGCGCTGGCCTATACGCCCTCGACCGCCGAGCGGCCGGGCATCATCACCGCGCGGGTACTGGCGGATGCCTTCGGCGGCGTGGCCCTGCTGCAGGTGGAGGACACCGGCCCGGGCATTCCAGAGGCCGAACGCGAACTGGTGTTCCAGCCGTTCTACCGCGCGCTCGGCACCGGCGCCGACGGCTCGGGCCTGGGCCTGCCGATCGTGCGGGAGATCGCGCGGCTGCACAGTGCGCAGGTGGCACTGGAAGACGCCCTGCCGGGCCGCCGGCCGCCGGGCACCCGTTTCACCGTCCGTTTCGGCACCACCCCGCGCTAACACCGCGGCCCGGCCTGCACCGGAACCGGCCGGCTGCCGATAGCGGCGCGGCGTTCCGTCCGTCGCCGCCGCTTGCGCAGGCGCCTACAGGTCCCGGCAAAGCCCACTGCTACAACCGATTTCCTCGCGGTCGGCGTGTGCCCGGCTGCCAGCACCACAAGGACCACGATGACCTCCACGCCCCCCGCAGGCACTGCCGCGCCGATCCCCTACCAGCCCGCTTTCGAAACCCCCGAGGACGGCGAAGCCGAGACCATCGCGGAAACCCGGGACGTGCTGCTGAAGATGTCAGAGACGATGTACGAGCACACCGGCCATGCCCTGCGCAGCGTGCACGCCAAGAGCCACGGCCTGCTGCGCGGCGCGCTGGAGGTGCTGCCGGACCTGCCGCCCGCGCTGGCCCAGGGCCTGTTCGCCCAGGCCGGCACCTACCCGCTGGTGGCCCGGCTGTCGACGCCGCCGGCCGAAGAACTGGACGACGCCGTCTCGCTGCCGCGCGCGATGGCGGTCAAGGTGATCGGTGTGGAAGGCGCGCGCCTGCCCGGCTCCGAAGGCGACACCACCCAGGATTTCCTGATGATCAACGGCCCGCTGTTCTCGGCGCCGAACGCCAAGGGTTTCCTGCGCAACCTGAAGCTGCTGGCCGCCACCACCGACAAGGTGCCGACCGCCAAGAAGATGCTGTCGAGCGTGCTGCGCGGCACCGAGAAGGTGCTGGAAGCGGTGGGCCTGGAAAGCGGCACGGTGAAGGCGATGGGCGGACACCCCGAGACGAACCCGCTGGGCGACACCTACTTCGCCCAGGTGCCGCTGCTCTACGGCCCCTACATGGCCAAACTGCAGATCGTGCCGGTGTCACCGTCGCTCACCGCGCTGAAGGACGCACCGGTGGACCTGGACGACAAGCCCGACGGCCTGCGCGAGGCGGTGTCCGACTTCTTCGCGTCGCACGACGATGCCGAATGGGAGCTGCGGGTGCAGCTGTGCACCGACATCGAGGCGATGCCGATCGAGGACCCGTCGGTGCTCTGGCCCGAAGAGCAGAGCCCCTACCGGGCCGTCGCCCGCATCCGCATCCCGCGCCAGCCGGCCTGGGACGACGCCCGCAAGGCCGCGGTGGACGACGGCATGTCCTTCAACCCCTGGCACGGCCTGGCGGCGCACCGCCCGCTCGGTTCGGTGATGCGGGTGCGGCGCGCGGTGTATCCCGAGTCGGTCGCGTTCCGCGGCAGCCGCAACGGCTGCCCGATACACGAACCGCGCAACGCGGACATGGCAGGCTAGGCCCGGCAGGCCTGCGACGGCGGCGCCACAATGGGGCCATGCAGCCCACATCCAAGCGCCTGAAAATCGGTCTGTCGGCCTGCTTCCAGCATGCCGACCCCGCCCGGTCGCTCTTCACCGGCAAGACGCTCCAGTACGTGGAGCAGTCGATCGCGCACTGGCTGATGTCGGCCGGGGCGATGGTGGTGATGGTGCCCTGCCCCACCGGCGAGACCGCGCGGGGCGACGTCACGCTGGCCCATTACGCCGAGTGGCTCGACGGCGTGGTGATGCACGGCGGTGCCGACGTCTGGCCCGGCAGCTACGGCGAAGAGCCGCTGCAGGACGCCTGGATCGGCGACCGGGTACGCGACCTGTACGACCTGGCGGTGGTCGAAGCCTTCGCGCAGGCGGGCAAGCCGGTCTTCGGGGTGTGCCGCGGCCTGCAGCTGATCAACGTGGCCTACGGCGGCACGCTTTACCAGGACATCGAGACGCAGCATGCGGGCGCCTTGCGCCACCGCGATCCGACCACCTACGACCAGAACTTCCACGAGATCGACATCGTCGGCAAGACCCGCCTGTCGCAGCTCTACCCCGGCGTGTTGCGGGCGCGGGTCAACAGCATCCACCACCAGGGCATCAAGCGCCTGGCGCCCGATTTCACCGTGGAAGCGTGGAGCACGCCCGACCGGGTGCCCGAAGCGATCCGCCGCACCGGTGGCCCGCAGAAGGGCTATATCGCGGCGACCCAGTGGCACCCCGAGTTCCACAGGCACGGCGCCGACACGATCGACGACACGGCCATCCTGCACGACTTCCTGGACGCGTGCACCGCGTTCCGCAGCCGGCCGGTCACGCCGGCGCGCAGCCTTCCCGGGCAGATCCGGGACCGGGCGGCACGCCTGCTGCGGCAGGCCCTGCTGATGCGCTGAGCCGGGGGTTCCTGCGCACAGCCCGTCGTCCGCTGGCGGCGCCTGCGGGACCGTCGCGCCCGCTGCGCACGGCCCGGTACGCTCAACGCGAGCGCGTCACCGCCGCGTCCACCGTGCCGAACACCGTCACGCCGCTGCCCCCGGTGCCGGTACCGCCGGCACCTGGGTCGCCGGCCGCCCGGTTGCCGCCGCCGGACAGCACGTTGCAGCCCGCCAGCGCGGCGCACAGCATCGCCGAGGCCAGCACACGGCCCACCGCCCGCGCCACCCCGGCCAACCGCCGCGTGCTCATGCGGCGCTCGCCAGGTGCTTGCCGACGATGCCGGCCAGCTCGAACATCGTGACCTGCGGCTTGCCGAAGACGGCCAGCAGCCTGTCGTCGGCGTTGATCGCGCGCTTGTCCTTGGCGTCCTGCAGGTTGTTCGCCTTGATGTAGTCCCACAGCTTCTTGATCACCTCGGTGCGGGCGACCGGCTCGGTGCCGATCACCGCGGCCAGCGCGGCGCTGGGGACCAGTCCGGTGCCGGGCGTCGTCTTGCGCGGTGCCTTGGGGGCGGCCGCGGCCTTCTTGGCGACCGGTACCTTGGCGGCGGCGGTCTTCTTGGCGGTGGCGGACTTGGTGGCGGTCTTGGCCGTGGCCTTCACGGCTTTCGTGGCCGCAGCCGGCGCCGCGCCACGGCCGCCTGCTGCGGTTTTGGTAGCAGCGCCCGGCCGCGGCGGGAACTTGCTGGCGCGGGGCTCGAACGCGAAGTTGACCTTGCCGGCGGCGGCGTCCCAGGCCAGGAAGGCCTTGAACGGGCGGCGCGTCTTGTTGCTGATGAACTTGTCGAGCAGGTCGGTCTTGCCGGTCTCCAGCAGCTTTTGCACCTGCTCGCGCGAGATCGGCTGCTGCAGGATGATCTTGCCGACCTTGAAGGCGCTGGTGGGCGTCGGGTGCTCGGCGGTGGGCACGGCGCGCTCGCTCACGTAGTTGCTGCCGTGCTCGTAGACCATGCCGTCGTCGCAGGGCGACTTGCCGAGCGGCTCCTGGCCGGTGAAGTCGACGATCTCGCCGCTTTCCTCGCCCTTCTTGTCGTCGCCGAAGTCGAACTCCAGCTTCCAGTTGGCGGCTTCGTCGTCGAACTTCAGCACGATCTCGGAGGTGAACGGCCAGCCGGCCTTGGAGCGGAAGCCCTCCAGCGGCCCGATCTTGTGGTCGCGCAGCAGCGCGTCGGCCTCGGCGATCTCGAAGGTACGGCCGGCGGGCGACTTGCCGAACGAGAAGCCGCAGCCGACGGTGCCGGCATCCTGGCTGCTGCCATGGCCGTCGGCCGCGCCCACGGGCCTGCCGATGCAGCTGTAGCGCCGGTAGTTCTCGCGCACGATGCCGCCGCAGTTGGGGCAGGGCGTGGCCAGCGTCGCGTAGTCGCCGGGCACGGTGTCGCGGTCGTATTCCTTGGCCTTCTTGACGATGTGCTCGGTCATCGCCGCGATCTCGGCCATGAAGGCTTCGCGGCTCAGCAGGCCCTTCTCCATCTGCGAGAGCTTGTACTCCCACTCGCCGGTGAGCTCGGCCTTGGAGAGCTCTTCCACGCCCAGGCCGCGCAGCAGCGTCATCAGCTGGAAGGCCTTGGCGGTGGGGATCAGCTCGCGGCCGTCGCGCAGCATGTACTTCTCTGTCAGCAGGCCTTCGATGATGGCGGCGCGGGTGGCGGGCGTGCCCAGGCCCTTTTCCTGCATCGCGGCGCGCAGTTCCTCGTCGTCGATCGTCTTGCCGGCACCTTCCATCGCGCCCAGCAGGGTGGCTTCGCTGTAACGGGCGGGTGGCTTGGTCTTGAGCGCCTTGGGGTCGACCTGGGTGGCGACCGGCTTCTCGCCGGGCCGCACCGGCACCAGGCGCTTGCCGGCGTCCTTGCCGTCCTTGGCTTCCTTGTCGCCGCTCTCGGCTTCCTCGTCCTGCGCTTCCTTGCCGTAGATCGCCAGCCAGCCGGGCTTGACCAGCACCTTGCCGTCGCTGCGGAAGGGGTAACGCCTGCCCTCGTGCTCCACCGTGCTGATGCGGGTGGTGATCTGGTACTCGGCGCTCGGGAAGAAGACCGACAGGAAGCGGCGCACGACGAAGTCGTAGAGCTTCTGCTCGGCATCGCTCAGGCCGCTGGGCGCCTGCAGCGTGGGGATGATCGCGAAGTGGTCCGACACCTTGGCGTTGTCGAAGATGCGCTTGGTGGGCTTGACGTAGCCGCCGTCGATCGCCTGCTGCGCATAGGGCGCCAGGTGGCGCATGCCGCTGCCGGCCAGCATGCCCATGGTCTGCCGGGCGACGGCCAGGTAGTCCTCGGGCAGGGCGCGCGAATCGGTCCGCGGGTAGGTCAGGGCCTTGTGGCGCTCGTAGAGGCTCTGGGCCAGCGAAAGCGTGGTCTTGGCCGAGAAGCCGAAGCGGCTGTTGGCCTCGCGCTGCAGGCTGGTCAGGTCGAACAGCAGCGGGCTGGCCTGGGTGCTGGGCTTGCTGTCTTCGGTCACGGTGGCGGGCTTGCCGCGGGCGGCGGCGGCGATCGCGTCGGCCTGGGCGCGGGCCCAGACGCGGTCGGCGCGCTGCTCGGGGTCGGCGTCGCCGGCGCGGGCGGTGCCCGAACTGATGCCGGCCTGCAGCAGCGGCGCGTTGGCCTTCTTCCATTCCGGGTCGAACCATTTGCCGGCGTAGGGGCCGGCCTCGGCCTGGAAGCTGGCGTGCACCTCCCAGTAGTCGCGGCTGACGAAGCGGCGGATCTGCTCCTCGCGCTCCACCACCACCGACAGCGTGGGCGTCTGCACCCGGCCGACGGTCGTCAGGAAGAAGCCGCCGTCGCGCGAGTTGAACGCGGTCATGGCGCGGGTGCCGTTGATGCCGACCAGCCAGTCGGCCTCGGAGCGGCTGCGCGCCGCGTTGGCCAGGCCCTGCATCTGCTGCTCGCTGCGCAGCTGCTCGAAGCCGTCGCGGATCGCCTGCGGCGTCATCGACTGCAGCCAGAGCCGGCGCACCGGCTTGTTGAGCGGCTTGGCGCCGCCGGCGTACTGCTCGATCAGCCGGAAGATCAGCTCGCCCTCGCGGCCCGCGTCGCAGGCGTTGACCAGGGCCGAGACGTCCTTGCGCTTGGCCTGGCGCACCACCGCGTTCAGGCGGGTCTTGGTCTTGTCGACCGGCTTCAGGTCGAAGTAGGGCGGGATCACCGGCAGGTGGGCGAAGCTCCATTTGCCGCGCTTCACGTCGAATTCTTCCGGCGCCTGGATCTCCACCAGGTGGCCCACGGCGCTGGTCACCACGTACTTCTCGCTCTCGAAGTAGTCGTCGTGCTTGTCGAACTTGCCGGCCACGGGCGTCAGTGCGCGCACGATGTCCTGCGCTACCGAAGGCTTTTCCGCGATCACCAGTGTCTTCGTCATGCTCTCTCTCGTACCTTTGTGTTCTGTCGGGGGATGGGGTGGGAGCGCGCCGGCCTCGGCGGCTCCCTACAATCCGTTGTTCTCGCGCGCCTGCACGCGCTGGCGTGCACGCATACGTGCCTATTCAAGTTAACAGAGTTTTGGCCATGGCTCCCAATCCCCCCGTTTCCGGCCGCCGGATCCAGACGCGCCGCTCCGGCGTGCATGGCAAAGGTGTCTTCGCGGTGCAGGACATCGCCGAGGGCGAACGCATCGTCGAGTACGTGGGCGAGATCATCGGCTGGGACGAGGCGCAGGACCGCCATCCGCACGACCCGGCCCAGCCCAACCACACCTTCTATTTCCACATCGACGCCGACCGGGTGATCGACGCGAAGTACGGCGGCAACTCCTCGCGCTGGATCAACCACAGCTGCGACCCGAACTGCGAGGCCGACGAGCAGGCCGGCCGCATCTTCATCCGCGCGCTGCGCAATATCGCGGCCGGCGAAGAGCTCAACTACGACTACGGCCTGATCATCGAAGAGCGCTACACGAAGAAGCTCAAGGCCGAATACCCCTGCTGGTGCGGCGCAGCGCAGTGCCGCGGCACGCTGCTGGCGCCCAAGCGGGGCTTTCGCCGGTGAGCCTGGCCCCGCCGATCCGCTGGCCGGCCGAGGACATCTGGCAGGCGGTGTCGCCCTCGATCCCCGATTTCTCGGTCGAGATCCTGCCCACCATCGACTCGACCAGCACCGAACTGATGCGCCGCGCCCGCGCCGGCCGCACCGAGCCGGTGCTGCTGGTGGCCGAGCGCCAGACCGCCGGCCGCGGCCGGATGGGCCGGGGCTGGCAGAGCGATGCGGGCGCTGCCGGCGACACGCTCACCTTCTCGCTCGGCCTGCCGCTGGCGCCGGCCGACTGGTCGGGCCTGTCGCTGGCCGTGGGCGTGGCGGTGGCCGAGGCGCTGCATCCGCGCATCGGCCTCAAGTGGCCCAACGACCTCTGGTGGCAGGACCGCAAGCTGGGCGGCATCCTGGTCGAGACGGCCGGCGTGCCGGGGGCGGGCGGCGGCCCGGCCCGGCGCTACGCGGTGGTGGGCGTGGGCCTGAACATCGACATCCCCGCCGCCGACGGCATGCGCACCCCGCCCGCCGGGCTGCGCGAGCTGGAGCCGGGCCTGACGGCCGCGCTGGCCCTGGGCCGGGTGGCCGCGCCGCTGGTGGCGGCGCTGCAGGATTTCGCGCTGGGCGGCTTCGGCCCCTGGCGCGCGCGCTTCGACCGGCGCGACGTGCTGGCCCGCCGGGCGGTGCACTTGAGCGACGGCGGCGCGGGCATTGCCTGCGGCGTCGATGCCGACGGCGCGCTGCTGGTCGAAACCGCGCCCGGCGTGCGCCAGGCCGTCCGCAGTGCCGAGATCAGCGTGCGGCCGGCCGGCCGGCCGGTGCACGGCTGACCCACCCCCGACCCTCCACACACCATGCTCCGCATCGCCGCCCTGCTCCTCGTGCTGGCCAACGGCCTCTACTACGCCTGGGCGCACGGCGCGCTGCAATCGTGGGGCCTGGCGCCGGTGCCGCAGTCCGAGCCGCAGCGCATGGACCAGCAGATCCGCCCCGACCTGCTGCGGGTGGTGACGGCCGACGACGTGCGCCGCAGCGCCGCCGCCCCGCCGCCGCCGGCCCCGGCCACCGAATGCCTGCAGGCGGGCCTCTTCGGCGAGGCCGAGGCGGCGGTGATCCGCGAGCGCGCGTCCACCCTGCTGCCCACCGGCCGCTGGGCGCTGGAGCCGGGCACCGCGCCGGCCCGCTGGATCGTCTACATGGGCCGTTATGCCGATGCCGACCAGCTGAACAAGAAGCGCGCCGAGCTGCGGGCGCGCCGGGTGTCGTTCGAGGTGCTGACCAGCTCCTCGCTGGAGCCGGGCCTGTCGCTCGGCAGTTTCCCGACCCAGGAGGCCGCCACCGAAGAACTGGCCTCCCTGTCGCAGCGCGGCGTGCGCACCGCCCGGGTGGTGCAGGAGCGGGCCGAGGTGCGCGGCCAGACGCTGCGCCTGCCGACGGTGGACGAGGCGCTGCGCCCCGCGGTGTCGGCGCTGGCCACCTCGCTGGCCGGCAAGCCGTTGCGTAGCTGCGACTGAGCGGCCTTCGGCGCCCCGCCGGGCGGTAGGGGCTATTGCGGGCGCGGGCGGTTGCTTCCTACACTCGCACGTTTTCCTACAAATCCTTACGCTCTGGCACAGGTCCTGCTGGGTGCGAGGACCCTCGTTTGCGCCTCTTCGGAGATTCCCATGACGTTCAAGACCCTTCGACGTGCCGGATGGGTGGCCTGCCTGGCCGCTCTCGGTGCCGGTGCCGCCACGGCGGGCCAGCTCGACCTGATCCGCGACAGCCGCCAGATCGTGATCGCCCACCGCGACGCGTCGGTGCCATTTTCCTATTTGGCGGGCGACGACAAAAAGCCGCTGGGCTACGCGGTGGAGATCTGCCAGAAGATCGCCGAAGCGGTGCGCAAGGAGTTGAAGCTGCCGGCGCTGGAGGTACGCTACCTGTCGGTGACAGCCGCCAGCCGCATCCCCGCCATCGTCGAAGGCAAGGCGGCGATGGAGTGCGGCTCCACCACCAATACCGCGGCGCGGCGCAAGGAGGTCGATTTCACCATCGCGCATTTCATTTCGTCCTCGCGTTTCCTCACCCGGACCGCCATGCCGGGCAGCACCATCACTGACCTGGCGGGCAAGACGGTGGTGTCGACCGCGGGCACCACCAGCGTCGAGACACTGCGGCGCCTCGACCGCGAGCAGGGCCTGAAGATGAATATCGTCGAGGCGCGCGACCACGCCGAGGCGTTCTCGATGGTCGACAAGGCCACCGCGGACGCCTTCGCGATGGACGACGTGCTGCTCTACAGCCTGCGCGCCACCTCGGGCAAGGCGGCCGACTTCAAGGTGATCGGCAAACCGATGACCATCGAGCCCTACGCGATGATGCTGCCCAAGGGCGATACCGAGTTCAAGCGGGTGGTCGACACCGAAATGCGCCGGCTGATCCAGGGCGGCGAGATCTACGAGATCTACCGCAAGTGGTTCCAGGCGCCGATCCCGCCCAAGGGCACCAACCTGGACCTGCCGGTGTCCGCGATCCTGCGCGACAGCTTCAAGTACCCGAGCGACAAGGTCGGCGACGGCATCTGACGAACGGGGCCCACCCCCGCCGTGTTTGCTATGCATTCGATAGCTGGAAGCCGACGTCCGGTGCCGGCTGCAGCCCGAAACGCTTAGATTTCGACAGCCAGCAGCAGCTCCACCATGCCGCGCAGGTCGCGCTGCAGCCGGGCGAAGCCGTCGGCCAGCGGCGCCAGCGTCCGCTCGTCCATGTAGAGCCTGCGGTTGATCTCCACCTGGATGCTGTGCCGGCCGGCGGCCGGGTCGCCGTAGCGGCGCACCAGCTCCACCCCCTTGTACGGATGGTTGTAGTCGACGCTGTAGCCGCAGCCGCGCAGGTAATCGCACAGCGTCTGCGACAGGGCCGGGCTGGCGGTGCTGCCGTCGCGGTCGCCGATCACGAAGTCGGCATGCACCAGGCCCGGGTAGTCGGTCGCGTGGCTGGCCGCCACCGCCGGCATCGAGTGGCAGTTGATGTGGATGCTGCTGCCGTGCCGCGCATGGGCCGCGTCGATCGCCGCCGCCACCGCCGCGTGGTAGGGCCGCCAGCAGCGGTCGATGCGGGCCTGCACCTCGTCCACGCCCAGCAGGCGGTCGTAGATCGGCAGGCCCTCGTCGGTGAACTTCCAGACCAGGCCCTTGCCGAGCCGCACCTTCGAGAGCACCACCGGATCGGTCGCGACCGGCCCGGGCCAGGGCGCGTCGAGCAGCGCCACGTCCAGCTCCAGCGTGTCGCGGTTGGCGTCGAGATAGCTGCGCGGAAAGTGCGCCTCGATCCAGGCCACGCCCAGGGAGGGCGCGAAGCCGTAGAGCTTCTCGACGTGGGTGTCCTCGGCGCGGCGCAGCGTCGGCAGGTCGCAGACCGGGCGGAAGTCGGCCGGGTAGAAGGTGCCGCTGTGCGGCGAGTCCAGCACCAGCCGGGTGGTGCCCGGCGTGGCGCTGACCATCGGCGGCGGTGGCGACGCCACCGTGCCGTCGGGCCCGGCGCCGCCGGCGGCGCCCGGCTCGGCCTGTCGGTAGCGGTCGGTGATCAGTTTGAGAGCGGCGTGCATGGGCAGAATCTTGTTCAGTCGAGTTGGATCTTGGCGAAGGCGGCGACCTTCTTCATCTTGTCGATCTCGGAGGCGATCTGGCGGGTGAACGCCGCGGGCGTGGTGCCCGACGGGTACAGGCCCTGGCCGGCCAGCCGTTCGGCCACGCCCGGCGACTTCAAGGCCGCGGCCACCGCCTGCTGGAGCTGCGCCACCACGGCCGGCGGCGTGCCGGCCGGCGCCACCAAGCCGAACCACGACGGATCGTTGATCGCCGGAAAGCCCAGCTCGGCATAGGTGGGGACGTCCGGCAGGACATCCAGCCGGCTGCCCCAGGACACCGCCAGCGCCTTCAGCTTGCCGGTCTTCACGTACGACAGCGACGAGGCCACCTGGTCGAAGTACACCGCCACCTGGCCCGCCAGCACGTCGTTGAGCGCCGGGCCGGCACCGCGGTAGGGAATGTGCACCATCGACGTGCCGGTGCTGTTCTTGAACAGCTCGCCCCACATGTGGCCGATGGTGCCGTTGCCCGGCGACGCGTACGACACCTTGCCCGGATTGGCCTTCAGGAACCGCACCAGCTCGGCGAAGCTCTGCACCGGCACCTCCTTGGGGTTGATCGCCAGCACGCCCGGCGCCTTGACGATCTCGGTCACGCCCACGAAATCCTTGATCGGGTCGTAGGGCAGCTTCTGGAACACCGCCGGGTTCACCCCGTGGGTGGAGAGGGTGGCGACGCACAGCGTCAGGCCGTCGGGTGCGGCGCGGGCCACCTCGGCCATGCCGATCGATCCGCCGGCGCCGGCGCGGTTGTCGATCACCACCGGCTGCTGCAGCAGGCGCGACAGCGGCTCCTGCAGGGCGCGGCCGGTGATGTCGGTGGCGCCGCCCGGCGGGAACGGCACCACGATGCGGATCGGCTTGCCCTGGGCGAAAGACATTCCAGGAAGTACAGAAGCTGCGGCAAGGGCAGAGAGAAGATGGCGGCGCTGCATGGTGGTTTCCTTATGGCTTTGGGCGAAGGTTACTGAATAGACTCCTGCTTTAAAAGCAATTGCTGTACCTGATAACATTCCAATTGAGAATATTCCTATCGCAAACCCTATGTCCCTGCGCCGCCTGAATCCGCCGGTCCACCTGCTGCGGGCCTTCTCCACCGTGGTCCGGTTCGGCGGCGTGTCCCGCGCGGCCGAGGCCTTGCACCTGACCCAAAGCGCGGTCAGCAAGCAGGTGCAGGAACTGGAGCGCTGGGTGGGCGTGCCGCTGTTCGAGCGGGCCCGCAAGCGCCTGGCGCTAACCCCGGCCGGCGAGCGCTACGAGAAGGCGGTGCGCGCCCTGCTGGCCCAGCTGGAAGACGCCACGCTGGAGCTGATCACCAGCGGCGACGGCGGCGGCGCGCTGCACCTCTCCACCCTGCCCACCTTCGGCGCCAAGTGGCTGATCCCCAAGCTGCCGGATTTCCAGCACCGGCATCCGCAGACGACGATCCATTTCGTGCCCTTCGTGCACGGCTACGACTTCCAGCGGCCGGAGCTGGATTGCTCGATCCTTTTCGGCGACGGCCACTGGCCCGGCGCCCGCTCCCACTACCTGGCCGGCCACGACGTGGCCCTGATCGCGCCGCGCCCGTCGCTGGCCGAGGCACCGATCCGCACCCCGCGCGACGTGGCACGCTGCACCCTGCTGCGCCACGTCACCGTGCCGCAGGCCTGGCTGCACTGGAGCGACACCCACGGCGTGCCCGGCATCGACCCGCTGGCCGGCCCGCAGTTCGACCAGTTCCAGACCATGATCCGCGCGGTGATGGCCGGCATGGGCGTGGCCCTGGTGCCGCGCTGCCTGGTGGCCGACGAGATCGCCGCCGGCCTGGTGGAGGAGCCGCTGACCGCCTTCGATGGCGGCGGCTACCGCAGCACCCTGGGCTACTGGTTCTGCTACCCCGAGGCCCGCGCCCAGCTGGCGACGCTCGACGGCTTTCGGCGCTGGCTGCTGCCGCTGGCCGAGGCGGTGCCGGGCGCCGCGCGCGTGTCGCCAGGCTGAAGACGCGCTACGCAGGGCCGCATGCGCGAGCGGCCCGGCCGGCCCGCCCCTGCGCGGATGGCGCGGGCATTCCGACGGTGCGGCAGCCCACAATCGCCCGATGGAATACGCCAAGACCCTGCTGCTCTTCGTCCTCACCGCGCTGGCCGAGATCGTCGGCTGCTACCTGCCGTGGCTGTGGCTGCGGCAAGGCGGCAGCGCCTGGCTGCTGGCGCCCGCCACCGCCAGCCTGGCGCTGTTCGTGTGGCTGCTGACGCTGCACCCGGCCGCGGCCGGCCGGGTGTACGCGGCCTACGGCGGCGTCTACATCGGCGTGGCGCTGGTGTGGCTCTGGGCGGTGGACGGCACCGTGCCCCGGGCGACCGACTGGGCGGGCATAGCGCTGTGCGCGGCCGGGGCGGCGGTGATCGTCGCGGGTGGGCGCGACGCCTAGACACAGCGCCCACCCTCGCCCCGCGACAGGCACCGCGCTCGAGCGGCGCGGTAGCCGGCGTTCTCGATCGCCAGGCGCAGGCGCCGGCAGCCAGCAGATCGGCATCATCCGCAGCGGCTTCGACGTCGAGGCCTGGGCCGACCGGCGCTTCCTGCAGCAGGCGCTGCGCGCGGCGCGGGCGGAGGACTACTGGGCGCCGACCGGGGCGGATGGAACGGTGCCGAAGCCCTGACACCATATGCTACTTTATCTATAGCAAGAGGCCGGCTCTGCACCCGGGCTGCGGGCCGATCCGGCCTCAGGAATCGACGTTGTCGTCCTTTTCGCCCTTGTCGCCTGTGCCGCCCGTGCCGTCCGACTTCCCCGGCTTGGCCGTCTTCAGCGGCTTGACCACGCCGTAGCGCTCCTTCAGCGGCTTGCGGGCCAGCGGCTCCAGCGCCATCGGGTCGTCCTCGATGTGGGTGTCGGGCAGGCGGTCGAGCAGGTCGCGCAGCAGGGTCAGGCGGCCGGCGCGCTGGTTGTTGAAATCGACCAGCGTCCACGGCGCCTGCGGCGTGTGGGTGGCCTGCAGCATCGCCTCGCGGGCGGTGGTGTAGTCGGCGTAGTGCTTGCGCGCCTCCAGGTCGATCGGCGAGAGCTTCCAGCGCTTGAGCGGGTCGGTGTGGCGCTCGGCGAAGCGGGCCTCCTGCTCGTCCTGGTCGGTGCCCAGCCAGTACTTGAAGAGCAGGATGCCGTCGTCGACCAGCATCTGCTCGAACACCGGCACCTGCCGCAGGAAGGTCTCGACCTGCGCGTCGGTGGCGTAGCCCATCACCTTCTCGACGCCGGCGCGGTTGTACCAGCTGCGGTCGAACAGCACGATCTCGCCGGCGGCCGGCAGGTGCGCCACGTAGCGCTGGAAATACCACTGGGTGCGCTCCCGGTCGGTGGGCTTGGGCAGCGCCACCACCCGGCACTGGCGCGGGTTGAGGTGCTCCGACACCGCGCCGATCGCGCCGCCCTTGCCGGCGGTGTCGCGGCCCTCGAAGATCACCAGGATGCGCTGGCCGGTGGCGGCGGCCCAGCGGGCCATGCGGGCCAGTTCGATCTGCAGCGGCTCGAGCTGCCGCGCGTAGTCTTTGCGGGAGAAGGGTTTCATGGCGCCACTGTGCCATGCGGCCCACGGGCGTTTGTGCCGGCTCGTATCGGGTCGGGCGCTTTTATTTCAGGAACTACGCGCATACCCGCGTACGGCGGCCGCGGCGAAAGCCTACGCTGCGGCTCACCCGGACGGTTTCCTGTCCTGGCGCTGCCCGCGCAAGGCCCTTCCTACGAGAACCCCACCATGACCACCGGACTTTTCTGGACCCTGTTCGCAGGCTTCATCCTCGGCCTGTTGATGAACGCCTTCAAGCCGATGGGCATCAC
This sequence comes from Sphingomonas sp. NCPPB 2930, assembly GCA_042867185.1. Lineage (GTDB taxonomy): Bacteria > Pseudomonadota > Gammaproteobacteria > Burkholderiales > Burkholderiaceae_C > Xylophilus. Next base: position 42,381 of record JBHZQV010000017.1, read on the forward strand.
CACCGGCACGAAGGCGCTGTTGCTGACGGCCGCCATCGGCATGGTGGGCGCGCTGGCCGCCAGCTTCGCCGGCCAGGGCATGCACCTCTGGGGCCGCGAGCAGCTGGCCGCCTTCGTCGCGGCCCTGGTCGGCGCCGCGATGCTGCTGGCCGCCAGCCGCTACTTCGTCGGCCGGACCGCCCGGGCCTGAGCGCCCAGGGGCGGCTAGGCCAGGCGCAACGCCTGCCGGTCCGCGGTACGGAACACGGCCACCGAGTCCACCAGCTGTTCCGCCTGCGCCTTCAGGCTGCCGGCGGCCGCGGCGCTTTCCTCGACCAGGGCGGCGTTCTGCTGGGTGGCCTGGTCCATCTGCGCGATCGCCCGGCCGACGCTCGCCACGCCGGTGCTCTGCTCGTTCGACGCCACCGTGATCTCGCCCATGATGTCGGTCACCCGGGCGATCGAGGTCACCACCTCTTCCATCGTCCGGCCGGCCTGGTCGACCAGGACGGTGCCCTGTTCGACACGGCCCACGCTCTCGGTGATCAGGCCCTTGATCTCCTGCGCCGCGTGGGCGCTGCGCTGCGCCAGGCTGCGCACCTCGCTCGCCACCACCGCGAAGCCGCGGCCCTGTTCGCCGGCCCGGGCCGCCTCGACCGCCGCGTTCAGCGCCAGGATGTTGGTCTGGAAGGCGATGCCGTCGATCACGCTGATGATGTCGACGATCCGCTTCGAACTGTCGTTGATGTCGCGCATGGTGGTCACCACCTCCCGCACCACTTTGCCGCCCTGCACCGCGACCGAGGACGCACCCTGGGCCAGCTGGTTGGCCTGGCGGGCGTTGTCGGCGTTCTGGAGCACCGTGGTGCTCACCTGCTCCATCGACGCGGCCGTCTGCTGCAGGGCCGCGGCCTGTTTCTCGGTGCGGGCGGAGAGGTCCTGGTTGCCGAGCGCGATCTGGGCCGATGCGGTGGCCACGCTGTCGGCGTTCTGGCGGACGCCGTCGACCAGGCCGGTGAGCTGGGCGTTCATGCGGGCCAGCGCGGTGAGCAGCCGGCCGGCCTCGTCGCGCGACTGCACCGCGTCGAACCGGTTGTCGAGCCGGCCTTCGGCCACCGATTCCGCCACGGTGAGCGCCTTCAGGATCGAGCCGCTGGTGCTGCGGGCCACGCTCCACATCACCCACGCCGCCAGGCAGCCGAGCGCGGCCAGCAACGCGCAGACCAGCGCGACCTGGCGAACCGCCGCGGCGACCGTGTGGTCGAGTTCCTGGTCGAGGGCCGCGAGGGCGGCGGTGATCAGGTCGAACTGGGCGTTGATGGCCCGGGTCTGCACGGCGACGAACTCGGGTGCGGGCAGGTCGAGGTTCTCGGCGTTGACGACGCGGGTCTCGACCAGCTTCAGGCCCTCCTCGGCCGCCGCGTTGGCGTTCGCCAGCAGGGAGCCCAGCGACTGTTGCAGGGCGGGGTCGTTCTTCGCCGCACGGTCGAGGAACTGCCGTGCGTCGGCGAACTGGCTGCGTGCCAGCGCCACCAGGCTTTCGATGCGCACCCGCTCCGCCGCGGCGATCTCGCCCTTCGACAGCACCAGCGCGCCGCGTGCGCGCACCTGGCCGAAGGATTCGGTCAGCCGGGGCAGCAGGTTCAGCACGCCGTTCTGCAGGTGGTAGCCGCTCTCGTTCGGGTGGAGCACGATGCCCGATTCGGTCGCGATGCTCTGCAGCAACGCCAGCTCCTGGGCCACCAGGGCGGTGTGGGCGGCGTTGCTTTGCGGCCCGGTGAGGGTCTTGCCGCGCACGCCGCCGGACAAGGTCTGCCAGGCGCCGGCGACGCTGTCGGCCTGCGACGCGAGCAGGGTGATTCCCATCGCACGGGTGCGCTGCAGCGTCCGGTCGAGCGCATTCGCCACCTCGGCGCCCTTGGCGGTGGCGCCGGCCGCGGCGGCCTCGTTGCCGCCCAGGAGCTGGGCCGAGAGCGCCCGGTGCTGCTGGGTCAGCTGGATCAACTGCAGCAGTGCCCCGGCGGGCGGCAGGCCCGAGGTTTCGCGTTCGGCGGCGCGCAGTTCGTGCACCTTGTTCTGGATGAGGAAACCGCTCGGCACGGCGGCGGTCACGAAAGCGATGATGCCGATCAGCAAAAATTTGCCGCGCATCGGAAGGTTCTGGATGGATCTGTTCATTTTGCAGGGTCTGGTGATGCACCCGGACTGGGCGTAGCGGGTTGCCACCGCTACTTATCGACAGATCCGCACCAATCTTGAGCGCTTCCGGCTAGATACTTCCCGCGGTGTCGTAGACCGCCGCCGGCCGCTCGCCGGCCAGGGCGTGCAGCAGGTTGTCGGTGGCCAGCACCGCCATCGCCCGGCGGGTCTCGTGCGTGGCCGAGCCGATGTGCGGCAGCGGCGTGACCCGGGGATGGGTGCGCAGCGGGGAATCGGCGGGCAGCGGCTCGGTGGCGAAGACATCCAGGCCGGCGGCGCGCAGCGGGCCGTGGTCGAGGGCCTGCAGCAGCGCGGCCTCGTCCACCGTGGCGCCGCGGCCGCCGTTGACGAAGATGCTGCCGGGCTTCATGCGGGCGAAGACGGCCGCGTCGAGCATGCCGCGGGTGGCGGGCGTCAGCGGCAGCAGGGCGGCCACGATGTCCGATTGCGCCAGCAGCGTGTCGCGCGGCGTGTGGTGCGCCCGGCCCGCCAGCGGCGTGCCGGCCAGGTCGACCGGACGGCGTGCGTGGTAGAGCACCCGCATGCCGAAGCCCAGTGCCGCGCGCCGGGCCACCGCCTGGCCGATGCGGCCGAAGCCCAGCAGGCCGAGCGTCTTGCCATGCACGTCGGTGCCGAAGAGTTCCTCGCCGATGTTCTGCTTCCAGCGGCCCTCGCGCACCAGGGCCGAGAGCTCGACGATGCGGCGGCTGGTCGCCATGACCAGGGCGAACACCGTGTCGGCCACCGTCTCGTCGAGCACGCCGGGCGTGTGGCACAGCAGGATGCCGCGGGCGTGCAGCGCGGCGAGGTCGTAGTTGTCCACCCCCACCGAGATGCTGGAGACGGCGCGCAGCAGCGGCGCCTGCGCCAGCAGCGCGGCGGTGACCGGATAGCTGGAGCCGACCAGCCCGTGCGCGGTGGCCAGCGCCGCGTCGAAGGCCGGCTTCTGCGCGGCGATGCGCGGGTTGGCGACGGTGACGTCGTGCACCGCTTGCAGCCGCGCCAGTTGGTCGGGCGGCAGTTCGCGGAAGACGAGGACGTGCTGGCGCGAGGGGCTTGTGGTCATGGCGATCCTGTCGGTGCGTGGCGGCCGGCACGGGCGGCCGGCGAAGGGCGAGGCACGGGTTCTACAGCCCCGCGGCCTGCAGCTCGGCCCGGGTCGGGAGGCCTTCGGAGTCACCCAGCACCTGCACCTGGCGCGCGCCGATCCAGGTGCCGCGGCGCACCGCGTCGGGCACGCTGCGGCCTTCGAGCAGCGCGCTCACCACGCCGACCGCGAAGCCGTCGCCCGCGCCCACCGTGTCCACCACCTTCGCGACCGGGAAGCCCGCCACGTGGCCGGTGCCGGCGTCGGCATCGTCGTAGTAGGCGCCCTCGGGCCCCAGCTTGATCACCACCAGCCGGGCGCCGGCGTCGCGGTAGAAGCGGGCGATCGCGTCGGGCGCGGCGTGGCCGGTGAGCAGCTGGCCCTCGGCCAGGCCGGGCAGCACCGCGTGGGCCTTGGCCGCCAGGCGGTTGATCTCGGTGCGCATCGTGTCGGTCGATGCCCAGAGCGTCGGCCGCAGGTTGGGATCGAAAGAGACGCTGCGGCCGGCCGCGCGCGCCACGTCGAGGCTGCGGTGCGCCGCGGCCAGGCTGGTGGCGGAGATGGCGGCAAAGACGCCGGTGGCATGCAGGTGGCGGGTGGCCTGCAGCCAGGCGGCGTCCACGTCCTCGGGCCCCATCCGGCTGGCGGCCGAGCCCTTGCGGTGGTATTCCACCGGCGGGTCGCTGCCGTCGTCGACCCGGCCCTTGAACTGGAAGCCGGTGCGCTGGCCCGCATCGCTCTGCACCTTGCTGCAGTCGACGCCTTCCTTCTGCAGCTCGGCCAGCAGGTAGCGGCCAAGCGAATCGTCGCCCAGCCGGCTGGCCCAGCCTACCCGCAGGCCGAGCCGGGCCAGGCCGACGGCGACGTTGATCTCGGCACCGGCCATGCGGCGGTGGAAGGTCTCGACCCGCTCCAGCGGGCCGGGCTCGCCGGCGATGAAGAGGGTCATCGCCTCGCCGAAGACGGCGACGTCGCGGGCGGCGCCGGGCAGCGGCGCGGTGAAGGGGGAATCGGTGGTGGCAGGCGGGTTCATGCGGTCTCTTTCTGCAGCCGGGCGGCGGCGCGCAACAGGTTGACTTCGCGGCGGGTCACGGCCAGCAGGTCGTCGCCGGCCAACGGGTATTCGATGGCCCAGGGCACGTCGGCCGGCAGGCCGCGCAACACCGCGCGCCAGGGCGCGGCCGATTCTGCCAGCGGCACCGCCACCCACCGGTCGGGCCGGCGGTGCATGCCCTTGGCATGCACGTAGCCGACGCGCGACGCGAAGGCGGCGGCGGCCTGCAGCGGGCATTCGCCCAGGGTGTGCCAGTTGCCCATGTCGAAGGTCATCGGCAGCGCGAGGCCCGCCGCATCGGCCGCGGCGAAGAAGCGGCGCAGCGCGCCGACGGTGCCGGCGGCGGGCGTCTGGTCGTTCTCGATCACCAGTTCGCAGGTGGCGTCCGCCAGGGTCTTCCGCAGGCCGCCCAACGACGCGGCCGCGCCGGCGCCGAAACCGCCGATCGACATCTTGAGCCGCGCCGCGCCGAGCTGGTCGGCGATGCCCAGCGCGCGGTGCAGGGCGCCGGCATCCAGCGTGCCGTCGGCGGCCCACAGGCCCTCGGGGCTGGAGTAGACGCGCACGTTGCCGGTGGCGCGCAGCGCGGCCAGCTCCGGCGCGGCGGGCGGCACCGCCAGCAGCTCGCCGCGCACCTCGACGCCGTCGGCACCGGCGGCGCGGGAGAGTTCGGCGAAGTAGCGCTGGCCGTGGCGCTTCACCTCGGCGGCGCCGAAGGCGGTCAGGGAGATCAGGATCGGTGGCACGTCGGGCATGGGACTTTCGCGGAGGGCACGGGGCGGGAGGGCGGGAGGGCGGGAGGGCGGCAGGCGGCAGGCGGCAGGAGACACCGGCGACGGCGCGGCGGCCCGGCCGGCCGGGCGCCCGGAGCCGGCTCAGGCGTGGTTCGCCGTCAGGATCTGGCCGAGGAAGGTGCGGGTCTTCTCGTGCTGCGGGTTCGAGAAGAATTCCTGCGGCGGCGCCTGCTCGACGATGCGGCCCTCGGCCATGAAGATCACCCGGTCGGCCACGCTGCGGGCGAAGCCCATCTCGTGGGTGACGCAGAGCATCGTCATGCCGTCCTCGGCCAGCGACACCATGGTGTCGAGCACTTCCTTGACCATCTCGGGATCGAGCGCCGAGGTGGGCTCGTCGAACAGCATGATCTTGGGCGACATGCACAGCGCCCGCGCGATCGCGACCCGCTGCTGCTGGCCGCCCGAGAGCTGGCTCGGGTACTTGGCGGCCTGCTCGGGGATGCGCACCCGGGCGAGGTACCGCATCGCCACCTCTTCGGCCTGGGCCTTGGTCATGCCGCGCGAGCGCATCGGCGCCAGGGTGCAGTTCTCGAGGATGGTCAGGTGCGGGAACAGGTTGAACTGCTGGAACACCATGCCCACCTCGGCCCGCACCCGGTCGACGTTCCTGCCGCCGGCCGTCAGCTCGATGCCGTCGACCACGATGCGGCCCTGCTGCACCGTCTCCAGCCGGTTGATGCAGCGGATCAGGGTGGACTTGCCCGAACCCGACGGCCCGCACACCACGATCCGCTCGCCGGTGCGCACGCTCAGGTCGATGCCGGTCAGTACCTGGAACTGGCCGTACCACTTGTTCACGCCCTCCATCCGGATGATCGGGTCGTGCGGTACGGCGGGGGCGGTGGGGGCGACTGGGTCCGTCATGCTCGTGAATCTCGTGTTGGTCAGGCGCCGCGGCCATCAGCCGGGTCCAGGGGTACCGCGGATCCGGCTCCGCCGGTCCGCTGGTACCGCCCCCTGCAAGGGGGTAGGCGCAGCCTGGGGGTTTACTTGAACGCCGGCAGGTCGGCGCCGAGCCACTTCTGGTAGAGCTTGTTCAGCTCGCCGTCGGCGCTGCGCCTGGCGACGAAGTCGTTGACCGCCTTCTCCAGCTCGGCCTGGCCCGGGCGCATCGCGATGCCCATGTTCTGCTGCACCAGGTTGAACTTGTTCTCGAACATGCCGGCCGGTGCCCGCTTGGCGATCTGCGCGGCCACGGTGACCGAGCAGCCGATCGCGTCGACCTGGCCCGACAGCAGCGCCTGCATGGCCGAGGCGTCGTCGTCGAAGCGGCGGATCTCGGTGCCCTCGGGCGCGGCCTTGGTCACCGCGATGTCCTGGGTGCTGGCGCGGGCCACGCCGATGCGCTTGCCCTTCAGGGCGGCGGCGTCGGCGATGGCGTCGGACTTCTTGCCGTACAGCACGATGGTGGCGGCCGCGTAGGGCTGCGAGAAGCTCACCTGCTTGGCCCGCTCGGGCGTGACGGCCAGCGACGCGACCAGCAGGTCGACCTTGTTGGTCAGCAGGAACGGGATGCGGTTGGGGCCGGTGACCGGCACGATGTTGGCCTTCACGCCCAGGTCTTTCGCCAGCAGCTTGGCCACGTCGGCGTCGTAGCCGTCGGGCTGGTTCTTCGCATCGGTGGTGCCGTAGGGCGGGAAGTCGACCAGCATGCCGATCGTCAGCTCGCCCTTCTTCTTGATGTCGGCCAGCGACTGCGCATGGGCGGGCGCCAGGGCGGCGAGCGAGGTGCCCAGCGCCAGGGCGGCGGCGACGACGACGGTGCGGCGGGGGAGGAAGCGGGTCATGGGGTCTCCTTTGGTGGGGAACGGTCTAAGGCAAAAAAGGTTCGGTGCCGGCAGCGGCGGCGTGCGCAAAAAGCGCGAAGAACCGTAGCGAGCGCGCCGAGTGTGTGGCGAGGACCGGAACCGTACGCTCGTACGGTGAGGACCACAGCCGCTCGATCGGGGCGCGCAAGAGTGTCTCTCGCACTTTTTCAGCGCGTCGTGGCCGCGGCCAGGCGCCGCTCCATGTGGCCGGCCAGCAGCGACAGCGGCCAGCACAGCACGAAATAGATGGCGGCCACCACGCTGAACACGACCAGTGGCTGGAAAGTCGCATTGTTGATGATCTGGCCGGCGCGGGTGATCTCGGTAAAACCGATGATCGCGGCGAGCGAGGTGCCCTTGATCACCTGCACCAGGTAGCCGACGGTGGGCGGCACCGCGATCTTCCAGGCCTGGGGCAGCACCACGTCGCGCATCCGCGAAACGTAGGAGAGGTTGAGCGCCTCGGCCGCTTCCCATTGGCCGCGCGGGATCGCCTGGATGCAGCCGCGCCAGATCTCGCCCAGGAAGGCGGCGGTGTTGAGCGACAGCGCGATGCCCGCGGCGATCCACGGGTTGATGTCCAGCCCCAGGATCGGCGCGCCGAAGAAGATCAAGAAGAGCTGCAGCAGCAGCGGCGTGCCCTGGAACACCTGCACGAATGCGGTGGCCGCGCCGCGCACCCACGCCACCGGCGAGACGCGCGACAGCGCCACCGCCAGCCCGCCGAGGGCGCCGAAGAAGAACGCGATGGCCGAGAGCGCCAGCGTCCACTGGGCGGCCTCCAGGATGAACCAGAACTCGGGCATGCCGAAAGTACGCATGGTGGGCCCTCTACTTCCGGTCGGGGTAGTTGAGCGTGGCGTTGAACACCAGCTTGAAGAAGCCCGAGAAGGCGAGCGACAGCAGCAAATAGATGCCGGCCACCACGATGTAGATCTCGAAGCTGCGGAAGGTCTGCGACTGCAGGTTGGCCGCGACCGAGGTCAGGTCGTCGGCCGAGATCACCGACACCACCGCCGAGCTGAGCATCAGCAAAATGAACTGGCTGGTCAGCGCCGGATAGATCGCGCGCAGCGCCGGCGTGATGACGACGAAGCGGAAGATTTCCCAGCGCTTCAGGTTGAGCGCCAGGCCCGCCTCGATCTGGCCCTTGGGGATCGATTCGATGCCGGCCCGGATGATCTCGGCCGCATAGGCGCCCAGGTTCACCACCATCGCGGTCAGGGCGGCGGTGTAGGGCGTCCAGCGCAGGCCGAGCGCCGGCAGCGCGAAGAAGAAGAAGAACAGCTGCACCAGGAACGGCGTGTTGCGGATCAGCTCGATGTAGACGTTGATCGCCCAGCGCAGCGGCTTCGGCCCCGAGGTCTTGCCCCAGGCGCACAGCACCGCCACGCACAGGCCCAGCACCATCGCCAGGAAGGACAGCTGGAGCGTGGTCCACGTGCCTTTGAGCAGCAGCGGCCATGCGGCGAAGACATCGCCGAATTCAAACGTGTAGTTCACGGGGCGGGAAGGGGTTCGCAGGGAAAAAACACACGGGGTGCAGTGTCTGAAACCGGTTTCAGTTTAACGATGCGTCGGGCCGTACGGCCTTGGGAAATACCCTAGAGCGGCTCGGCCGCACGACCGTCGTTCGCCGTCCGCCGGGTCCGCCTCGCTGCATTTCAGAGAGCAGCACCGCGTCGGGCCGAGGTGCCGTCGCCACCGTGGTACCCGGAAGCGGTTCGTTTCCACCGGTCGGATTTTCGCCATTCTCGCAGCCGGATAACGCGCGCGGTCGCATAGTCGCCGAATGGAAACCCGAGCGCATCGGGTCGTCAAAAGGAGAAAAGACCATGCGGAGCATTGAGGAAGGTACGCGTCATGCGGTCATCGATGGGGCCGCGTCGGTTGCCGGCCCATCCGACCACCCTGCGTTGCCGGTGTCGCCGGAAGGCATTTCCAGCCGTGCCACGGCTTTCGCGGATTCTCCGCTGCGAGCGCTGGGAAAAGCCCCGAAACCACCAGCGTGGGATACCGCCGACCCGGCTTCGTCTTCGACCCGGTCCACCGGCGTGAATCCGCCTGCATCCGATGCACTCCGGATCGAAAGAGAGCGTGTCGGCTGGACCCAAGCCACCACGACCACCGGGAGGATCCGGCACAAGATCGAGGCGCTCGTGGGCTTGCGCACCTCGGACGCGCGGACCCAGGCTTTCGTCGCATTCATGGCCGGCGGCAGAGGGCGGGCGGATGTCACCATGTTCGATCTCGGCGACGGGTGGACGAGGGCGACGCGTCGTGTCGGCGACAAGACGGCATCCATCGAGTTCCTGAGCGACGAAAGCGGTGCCGTCACGGACGCACGTCATCCGGGCAGGTTTCCGTGGCTGCCACCGGGCAAGGAGCGCGAGGGTTTCGGCACGGTGCTGCACGAAATGCAATCGGTGGGCGCCCGAGCGGTTCGTAAGGTGCCTGTGTACTACGTCAATCGGAATACGCGGGGTTATGCCATTCCTACGCACGGCTACGTGGTGGCGGGTGAGCCAGGAAAGGGGCGCAAAAGCGGCGCGATACTGTATGGCGTTGGCGGAGACCCGAAACGCGGCCCGGTGCCGTTGGATGACGCCCTGCTGAAACAGCTCAACGGCGAGGTTCGCGGAAAAGAATCTTCCGCGCTGGCCGAGCCGGTGCGCGCGGTCGTTGCGCGCATGGCCGGCGCGAACTTCGCCAGCCGCGAAGATTTCTATACCGCCTACCGTGGCGCGCGCGGTGGGGCCGTCGATGCCGCATCGCTGCACCAGGAAATCTCTTCCGTCTACCGTGCGCTGCCGATCACGACCATGGAACTCTGGCCCAAAAAAGCGGGCGACTACCGGGTGGAAAAGCCGCCGGCGCCGGAGAGGGATCTTCGCGCTTTCGAAAACCTCCCCCAGGACATCCGATACCGGGTGGCGCTCAAGCCGATACCGCAGGTGAACAGCATCGACCTGCTGGAGGCCCGGCAACAGTTCAGCCTGCACCAGCTCTACCAGGATGAGTTGATGGGACGCGATGGCACCGGCGTTCCTTCCGAGCTGTTCCCGCCGGTCGCCGATGCCGAGCGCCGCAGTGCGCTGACCGCGGCGACACCCCGGTTCCAGCGACTGCCACCGCACGCATCCGATACGGTCGGCAATTGCAACAGCGGCGCTGCATCGCTGCTCCAGCGTGCCGTGGACCGGCAGCGGATGCCGGGCCGATCGGCCCCTGCCAAGGTCACCGCGGCCAGCGTGTTCGGCCTAGGGGACGGCCATCGTATAAAACTGTGGGATCCGCTGCAGCGGCGCCATGGCGCCGTCGAGTGAGCCCCGTCGGCGAGAGGTTCAAGGCGGGCTTCGCGCCGGCATGGTAGCCCCGGGCAGGGCACCCGGCACCACCGACGAGGCCCGCGGCACCAGCCGCCCGGGCAGCAGGATCTCGCGCGGCGCATGGGTGGCGCCGCGCAGCCGCTCCAGCAGGCACCCGACCGCCGCGCGGCCCAGCGCATCGGTCGGCTGGGCGACGGTGCTCAGGCCCGGGCCCACCAGCGGCGCCCATTCGGTCTCGTCGAAGCCGACGAAGCCCAGCTCGCGGCCGAACTGCCAGCCGAGCCGCATCGCGGCGGCGGCCACCCGCAGCGTGGCCACGGCGTTGGCGCTCAGCACCGCGGCGGGCCGGCCGGTGGCGCCGGCCTCGGCCTGCAGCCGGCGCAGGGCGGCGTCGAGCGCCGCGTCGTCGCCCTCGGCATGCTCCAGCACGGTGGCGGCGGTGCCGGCCTCGGCCGAGAAGGCCCGGAAGGCGGCGGCCCGCTCGTGCCGGGAGCTGACGTCTTCGATCGGCTCGGTCACGAAGAGCTGGTGGCGGTAGCCGGCGTCGTGCAGATGCGCGGCCGCCATGCGGGTGGCGGCGGCGTTGTCGAGCGAGACGAAGTCGGCCGCCAACGTGTCGTTGCGCCGGTCGACCAGCACCATCGGCCGGGCGCTGCGGGCGGCCTCGGCCATCGCGGCGGCGTCGTCGCCCACCCGGTTGAGGATGAAGCCCTCGACCTGGTAGGCGGCCAGCGCCTCGATCGCCTGGCGCTCGCGGCCGCTTTCGTTGCCCAGGTTGAACAGCATCAGCAGGTAGCCGGCCTCCTGGCAGGCTTTCTCCGCGCCGCGCAGCACCGCCACCGAATACGGGTTGGTGATGTCGGCCACCACCAGGCCGATGAGCCGCGAGCGGCCGCGCTTCAGGGCCTGCGCCATCGGGCTGGGCGAATAGCCGAGCGCGGTGACGGCCACCTGCACCCGGGCCGCGATGTCGGGCGTCAGCAGCGTCTCGCGGTGGTTGAGGAAACGCGAGACCGTCGCCTTCGACACGCCCGCGGCCCGCGCCACGTCGTCGATCGTGGCGCGGACCGGGGCGGTGCGGCCGGTCGGGGGAGGCGGTGGGGTCGTCGGCATCGGAAACCAGTTTCAGGTTGGCGGTGATGGTACCTGCGCAGGCCCGCGGCACCCGTTCGGCGGCGGCCGGTTACCTGTATGAAAGTACAGGTCTTTCGCCCCCCGCTACCCTTGCCGCCCATGTCTGCGCTGCCCATTGCCGAAGCCCTGCCCCTGGCCGCCGTCCTGGAGACGGCCGCGCCGCCGCCGGCCCCGGTGCTGGGCCGGGTGCACACCCGCCGGCTGCGCGAGATCTACCGGTCGGCCGGCTGGCCCTGCCAGGACCTGGTCGAGGTGGAGCTGCTGGCCTTCGGCCTGGTGGCGCGGGTGGCCTCGGCCGCCGGCGAGACGCTGCGGGTGACCGATGCCGGCATCGCCGCGATCGCCCAGAGCCTGCAGCGCAACCGGGCCTGCCTGTCGCAGCACGAGGCGCTGGTGGAGGCGGTGGCGCGCGAGATGCAGCGCGCCGGCCGCATCGCCTGGCGGGGCCTGTCGCTGCGGGCGCAGGTGCCGCGCGACCCGCCGCCCGGCGCGGTGCCCGGCGCGGTGCCGGCCGAGCCGCCGGCGGTCGAGGCGGCCGAGCCCGCGCCGCCCGACCTGCGCTGGTGCATCGCCCGGCCCGATGTCTTCTCGATCCGCAACACCACGGTCGAAGCCTATGCCCTGCCGGTGGTGCACGAGGTGAAGGTGCGCCGCGCCGACCTGCTGGGCGACCTGCGCAAGCCCGCCAAGCGCGCCGCCTACCTGCACATGGCCAGCGAATGCTGGTACGTGCTGGGCAACGACGCCCGGGGCCGGCCGATCGCCGCGGCCAACGAGATTCCGCTGGAATGCGGCGTGATGGTGCTCGAAGGCACCCGCCTCTGCGTGGCCCGGCCCGCACCCCGCCGCGCCGCGCTGGTGCCTTTCGCCGTCTGGATGACGCTGGCCAAGGCCACGCCCGTGCCGTGGCTGGACGAAGGCGTGCAGCAGATGCTGGGCGAGGACGGCGATGCCGACGAAGGCGGCGCGCCGGAGGCCGGCTGCGTGGATGTGCCGGGGCTGTAAGCGGCCGACTGCGGGCGTTCAGGCCCGACGGCGACGGACGCTGCCCTGCCATGCTCCGCTATTTAATTCATAGCTAGAGGCCATTGTCGCAAGCCGGCCGCAGGGGCCGAACCGACGGGCGCTGTAGGAGCCGCGTTCGCACGTTTCGGGGCAGCGTCCGACGGAGGGCCGGCGGTCTGGCGGCCATGCTGCGCGGGTCCTTGCGGCGGCGGCGCGCATGTCTGCACACCGCCAGCGGGGCCGGGCCCCTGCGGTTTCGGCCGCGACGGCCCCGGCCGGCACCGGCAATACCCACCCGCCGCACCCCGAGCCCCTGTGGCTCCACCCCTTCGAAAGGAACTCCATGATCGAGAAGAACGCACGCGTCCATTGGGAAGGCCCCGGCAAAAAAGGCCAGGGACAGATCACCACCGAAACCGGCGCGCTGAAGGCCTACCCGTACGGCTTCGGCAGCCGTTTCGAGGACGACCGCACGGGCACCAACCCCGAGGAAATCGTCGGCGCCGCGCACGCGGCCTGCTTCACGATGGCCTTCGCCTTCGCCGCCGAGAAGGCCGGCTTCCCGACGAAGGACGTGGACACCAACGCGGTGGTGCGCCTGGCCAAGGACGGCGACGGCTTCAAGATCGACCGGATCGCGCTGACGCTGGAGGCCTCGGTGCCCGGCATCGACGATGCCCGCTTCCAGGAACTGGCCCAGACCGCCAAGCGCGACTGCCCCCTGTCGAAGGCGCTGGCCGCGGTGCCCGAGATCACGCTGACCGCCACCCTGCGGCCCTGATCGCACCCCGGTTTAGAGCATCCCCCGTGGCCGGCAACGCCGGCCGTCGTTTTCATCATTTTTCGAGGTAGCCCCATGACATCCATCGTTTCCTGCATCGCCCGCGCCGCCGGCATCGCCCTGCTCTCCAGCACCGTCTGGCTGGGTGGCGCCCAGGCCCAGACCCCTTCCGCACCGGTCGAGGCCGGCTGCACCCCGGCCGGCGCCCAGAGCGACCCGGCCGCCTGCCGCCGCGAAGGCGGCGCCGCCAAGCAGGAAGCCGCCCGCGGTGGCCTGACCTCGCCGAGCACGCCGGAGCAAGGCCGCAACGGCACCGACCGCTGCGGCAGCCTGCCGGCCGGCGAGCGTGCCGACTGCATGAAGCGCATGGGTGCGTCCGGCGCCGCCGGCACCACGACCAGCAGCGGCAGCGTGGGCAGCGGCGGCATCATCCGCGAGACGGTGACGCCGGTCCCCGCCAAGTAATCGCGCAGGTCTTCCGGCGCGTCCCGCGTCAGCCGCGCTGGAACCGGAACACCGCGGTGCCCGCCAGCAGGTTGGGCAGCCACCGCACCTCGCGCCCGTCCTGCAGCCCGAAGCCGTCGAGGATCTGCAGGGCGTTCTTGTGCGCCAGCACCTCGAAATCCTTGAAGGTGCCGACCCGGATGTTGGGCGTGTCGTACCACTGGTAGGGCAGCCGCCGCGTCACCGGCATCCGGCCGCGCGCCACGCTCACCCGGTTGGGCCAGTGCGCGAAATTGGGAAACGCGACGATGCCCATGCGGCCGACCCGCGCGGTCTCGCGCAGCATCGTCTCGGTGTTGTGCAGGTGCTGGAGCGTGTCGAGCTGCAGCACCACGTCGAAGGCCTGGTCGTCGAACAGGTCCAGTCCCGCGCCCAGGTCGCGCTGGATCACGTTGACGCCCCGCTGCACGCAGGCCAGCACGTTGGCGTCGTCGATCTCGATGCCGTATCCGGTGCAGCCGCGATCGCGCTGCAGCAAATCGAGCATGGTGCCGTCGCCGCAGCCCAGGTCGAGCACCCGGGCGCCCTGCGGCACCAGGCGGGCGATGCGCTGTTTGGTGGCCAGGTCGCTCATGCCGCTTCTCCCGCGGTAGTGGACGCTGTGACCGTGGCCGACTCGCGGGCAATGCGGTCGAAGTACGACCGCACCAGCGCCATGTAGCGCGGGTCTTCCAGCAGGAAGGCGTCGTGGCCGTGCGGCGCGTCGATTTCGGCGTAGCTCACGTCGTGTCCGTTGTCGAGCAGCGCGCGGACGATCTCGCGGCTGCGGGCCGGGGAAAAGCGCCAGTCGGTCGTGAAGCTGGCGATCAGGAAGCGGCACTGTGCGCGCGCCAGCGCCTTGGCGAGCCGGCCGCCATGGTCGCGTGCCGGGTCGAAGTAGTCCAGCGCGCGGGTGATCAGCAGATAGGTGTTGGCGTCGAAGTAGTCGCTGAACTTGTCGGCCTGGTGGCGCAGGTAGCTCTCGATCTGGAACTCGACATCCTGCGTGGTGTAGCGGTAGGCGGCGGGGGCGCCGGCGCCGTCGGCTTCTGCCGCGCCCTCGACCGCATCTTCCACCGCGCGGCGGAGCTGGCGGCCGAACTTCTCGTTCATCACGTCGTCGCTCAGGTAGGTGATGTGGCCCACCATGCGGGCGATGCGCAGGCCGCGCTTGGGCACGGTGGCGTGCTCGTAGAAGTTGCCGCCGTGGAAGTCCGGGTCGGTCACGATGGCGCGGCGCGCCACCTCGTTGAAGGCGATGTTCTCGGCGTTGAGGTTGGGCGCGCTGGCGATGACCACCGCATGGCGCAGCCGCTCGGGGTGCTGCATCGTCCAGGAGAGCGCCTGCATGCCGCCGAGGCTGCCGCCCATCACCGCGGCCAGGGTGCGGATGCCCAGCGCGTCGAGCAGCCGGGCCTGCGCGTTCACCCAGTCCTCCACCGTCACCACCGGGAAGTCGGCGCCCCAGATGCGGCCGGTGGCCGGGTTGGCGTCGGCCGGGCCGGTGGAGCCGAAGCAGGAGCCGAGGTTGTTGATGCCGATGACGAAGAAGCGGTCGGTGTCGACCGGCTTGCCCGGGCCCACCATGTTGTCCCACCAGCCTTCGGATCGCGGCTGGCCGGCGTAGCTGCCCGCCACATGGTGCGAGGCGTTGAGCGCGTGGCAGATCAGCACCGCGTTGGCGCGCGCGGCATCGAGCGTGCCGTAGGTCTCGTAGGCGAGGGTGTAGTCGGCGATCGACGCGCCGCTCTGCAGCGGCAGCGGCGCGGCGAAATGCATCGACTGGGGCGTGGCAATGAACGACATGAAAAAGCCCGGCATCGCTGAAAACGAGGCCGGGCTTCTGGACGTGGGGTGCAGCGCGTCGGTCCGTCTTTAGCAGGATTTATAGAGCGCCCGCAAGCTGGAGCAAATCGGCGCGGGGCCAGTATAGCGCCCCGTCCCCGCACCACGGCACGGGTGGTCGCGGCCCGTCATCAGCCCAGCAGCACGGTCGCCTGCGCGGGATCGGGATTGTCCGAGGGGGGCGTGCCGTCTTCGTTGACCTGGATGACCATGCGGGTCATCCGCACCGGGCCGAAGATCGTGGCGAAGGCGGTGTCCTTCGCGTCGCGGCCGGAGCTGACCCGCACGATGCGGTCGACCTGCGCCATGTCGGTCGGGTCGAACAGCACCCAGCGGTTGCCGACGAAGGCCTCGAACACCGCGTGGAAATCCTGTGGCGGATCGGCGAAGCGCACATAGCCCACCACCAACCGCGCCGGGATGTTGAGCGCGCGGCAGAAGGTGATCGCCAGGTGCGCGAAATCGCGGCAGACGCCGGCGCGCTGCAGGTACACGTCCTGGGCGCTGGTCGTGGAGGTGCTCACGCCCAGCTGGTAGGCGATGTTGGCGCGGATCCACTCGCAGATGTGCTGCACCCGCTGCCAGCCCTGCGGCACCTGGCCGAACAGGTGCTGGGCCGCGCGGCCCATCACGTCCGACTGGCAGTAGCGGCTGGGCATCAGGTAGTGCAGCACCTCGTGCGGCAGCGCGGACACGGCGGCCTCGGGCAGCGTCGGGTCGATCGGCTCGCGGATGCGCTCGATGCGGGCGTCGTAGCGCACGTTGAGCCTGCCGCCGTCGGCATCGCAGCGGAAGAAGCGGTTGCCGCTGCCCGGGTCTTCGAAGGCGCGCAGCCCGATATCGGGCGTCACGACCAGCGACTCTTCGACGATGCGCTGGTCGCTGCTGCGGGCGGCCTCGATGTTGAACAGGAAATGCGAATTGCCGCCGACCGCGTATTCCAGGTCGCAGCGCAGGGCGGTGATGGGATTCACGATCGAGATCGCACACGGGGTGCGGTGCGGTGAAGACAATGGAAACGGTGCACGGACACGGCAAAAAAGCCGCGACCGCGGCTTTCGGATGTCGGCTTTCAGTACGCGGCCGCGCCGGGCCGGAGGGGGGCCGCGGGCTTCAGGTGCCGCACCACGGACGAGGCCATCTGGACGACTGCATCGCCGGCCCGCTCGGTGCGCTTGCGGGCCGGCGGCACACCACCCTCCCACCAGCTGTGGGCGGTGGTGTTCAACACCCTGGCCGCATGCCAGAGCGGTGTGAACATGCCCACCACCGATCCGACGTCCCGCCCGGCCATGGCCGCATGCGGAAACCGCAGGACGTTGGAGGCGGTCACTTCAACACCTTGCGGGCGGCACCCACGCCGAGGGCCGCGAGCACCACGAAGACGATGGCGATCACCAGGAACAGGCCGAACAGGATCTTGGCGATGCCGGCCGATCCGGCGGCGACGCCGGTGAAGCCGAGCGCGCCGGCAACCAGAGAGACCAAAGCGAAGATGATGGCGTATTTGAGCATTTTGTATTCCTTTGCAACCAGATGAGGACACCCCCTGCAGCATGGCGACCGCCATGCCGAATGCCCTGATTGGCAATGCCGCATGGTAGGAGCGGCGTTTCGGCGGGCGGGTCGGGCGCTCCCTTTTTGACCTGTAGGACGCCATCCAAGCCCCGCAACGGGGCCTGGCCGGCACCAGCGGGAACCGCGGGAAATCGCTAGCATGGCGATCGCCGGGATGCGGGCACACCGCCTCGCACCCCCCCTCCAGACCCAAGGACCGCACCTTTTTATGAAGCTCTACTACAGCCCCGGCGCCTGCTCGCTGTCCCCGCACATCGCCCTGCACGAAGCGGGCCTGGCCTTCGAGGCGGTGGCCGCGCCCACCAAGACCCACCAGCTGCCCGACGGCAGCGACTACTACGCGATCAACCCGCTGGGCTACGTGCCGCTGCTCGAACTCGACGACGGAACCCGCCTGCGCGAAGGCCCGGTGATCGTGCAGTACATCGCCGACCAGGTGCCCACCAAGAACCTCGCGCCGGCCAACGGCACCCTGGCCCGCTACCGCCTGCAGGAATGGTTGAACTTCATCGGCACCGAACTGCACAAGAGCTTCGGTCCGCTGTTCACCCAGTCGAGCCCGGCCGAAGCCAAGGCAGCCGCGGCAGAGAAGATCGGCAAGCGCCTGGCCTTCGTCGAGGGCGAACTGGCAGGCAAGAACTACCTGGCCGGCGACCACTTCTCGGTGGCCGACGGCTACCTCTTCACCGTGGTGAACTGGGCCGGCAAGGTCGGCCTCGACCTGTCGAAGCTGCCCAACGTGCAGGCCCACCATGCCCGCGTCGGCGCCCGCCCCGCGGTGCAGACGGCGATGAAGGCAGAAGGCCTGCTGGCGTAGATCCGCCGCATCGCCGGGCCGGGTACGCGCACACGTAGCACAGGCTGCGGTGCGCCGTCCCCGGCAAGGATTAGCCCGGCCGGCTACGCTGGCCCGGCACGCGCCCTGACGCGCACCGCGCTGCGGCACACCCCATGCGCCGCCCGCGACCCGCTCCCTCCCGCACAAGGAAACCGAATGTCGTCACTCTTCGAAAGCACCAAGGCCGGCCGCCTGGAACTCGCCAACCGCATCGTCATGGCGCCGCTGACCCGCAACCGCTCGCCCAACGCGATCCCGCGCGACATCACCGCCACCTACTACGCGCAGCGCGCCACCGCCGGCCTGCTGATCACCGAGGCCACCGCCATCAGCCACCAGGCGCAGGGCTATGCCGACGTGCCGGGCCTCTACGGCACCGAGCAGCTCGACGGCTGGAAGAAGGTCACCCAGGCGGTGCACGACAAGGGCGGCAAGATCGTGGTGCAGCTCTGGCACGTGGGCCGCGTCTCGCACGTCGACCTGCAGCCCGACCACCAGGCACCGGTGGCCCCGTCGGCCATCGCCGCCAAGACCAAGACCTACCTGGTCGACAAGGACGGCAAGGGCTCCTTCGCCGAGACGTCGACGCCCCGCGCGCTCGATGCCGGCGAGATCCCGGCGATCGTGAAGACCTTCCGCGCCGCCGCCCGCAACGCGGTCGAGACGGCCGGCTTCGACGGCGTGGAGATCCACGGCGCCAACGGCTACCTGCTCGACCAGTTCCTGAAGACCGGCGCCAACCAGCGCACCGACGACTACGGCGGCAGCATCGAGAACCGCGCCCGCCTGCTGCTGGAGATCACCCGCGGCATCGCCGACGACATCGGCGGCGACCGGGTCGGCATCCGCCTGTCGCCGGTGACACCGGCCAACGACGTCACCGACGACGCCCCGCAGCCGCTGTTCGAGTACGTGCTGCGCGAGCTGGCGCCGCTGAACCTGGCCTACATCCACGTCATCGAGGGCGCCACCGGCGGCCCGCGCGACGTGGACGGCCGTCCGTTCGACTACGCCGCCGCCAAGGCGGCCTACCGCGACGCGGGCGGCAAGGGCGCCTGGATGGTCAACAACGGCTACGACAAGGCCCTGGCCGAGAAAGCCGTGGCCGACGGCGCCGACCTGGTCGCCTTCGGACGCACCTACATCGCCAACCCCGACCTGGTGCGCCGCCTGAAGGAAGACGCGCCGCTCAACACGCCCGACAAGAACACCTTCTACGGCGGCGGCGAGCACGGCTACACCGACTACCCGACGCTGGACTGATCCTGCGGAGGCTTTCGGGCTTCCAGCCGGCCACCGGCGCCGACGAGCAGCTATCGAAAAGATAGCTGCTTTTTTCACGCCCGCCGTGGGCCCCGGGGGTGGCGCGGGCCGGCAAGACTGTTACCGGCCCGCCCCGGCCCGCTCCTACACTGCCAGCCCGTCACAGCCGCCCACGGCACAGGAGCACCGCCCATGAAAATCCTCATCGTCCTCACCTCGCACGACCGCCTGGGCGACACCGGCAAGAAGACCGGCTTCTGGCTGGAGGAGTTCGCGGCGCCCTACTACGTGCTGAAGGACGGCGGTGCCGAGGTGGTGCTGGCATCGCCCCTCGGCGGCCAGCCGCCGCTCGACCCGAAGAGCGACGCGCCCGATGCGCAGACCGACGCCACCCGCCGCTTCAAGGCCGACGCCGCCGCGCAGCAGCAGTTGGCCGCGACGCTGCAGCTGGGCGCCGTGTCGGCCGACGGCTTCGACGCGATCTTCTACCCCGGCGGCCACGGCCCGATGTGGGACATGCCGGACAACCTGCACTCGCTCGCCCTGATCGCGGCCTTCGTGCAGGCCGACAAGCCGGTCGCCGCCGTCTGCCATGCACCGGCCGCGCTGGTCAACGCCCGCGGCAAGGACGGCGAATACCTGGTCAAGGGCAAGCGGGTCACCGGCTTCACCAACGGCGAGGAAGAAGGCGTGCAGCTCACCGCCGTCGTGCCCTTCCTGCTGGAAGACCGGCTGCGCGAGCGCGGCGGCCTCTATGCCAAGGGCCCGGACTGGAAACCCTTCGTGCAGGTGGACGGCACGCTGATCACCGGACAGAACCCCGCGTCGTCCGAGGCGGTGGCCGAGGAACTGCTGCGCCAACTGAAAGCGCGCGGCTGAGGCGGCACCCTCACGCCTTCGGCAACGTCACCGACACCGCCAGCCCCTGCCCGCCCGGCGCATCGCCCAGCCGCAGCGGCGCCTCCATCAACTGGGCGTAGCGGGCGATGATCGCCAGGCCCAGGCCCATGCCCTGGCGCAGCCACTGGCCCTCCGGCCCCTGGGACCAGCGCTGCTGCAGCCGGCCGCGCTGCTCGACCGAAATGCCCGGGCCGTTGTCGACCACGCAAAGGGTGACCGTCTCGGCCTCCTGCACCACCTCCACCGTGATGCTGCGCGCCGTCTGCGGCGGGGCCAGGCCGTAGCGCAGGGCGTTGTCGAGCAGGTTGTTGACGATGCCTTCCAGCAGTGCGGCATGGCCCAGCGCCAGGACCGGGTCGTCGATGCCGCGCGCGCCCAGGTCGACCCCGGCGGCGTCGGCCCGGGGCAGGAAGCGCAGCACCGCGTCGCGCACCAGCACGTCGAGGGCGACCGGGCCCATGCGCAGGGCGGGGCCCTCGTCGGCGCGGGCCATCGCCAGCAGCTGGTCGATCAGGTGGCTGGCGCGCTCCTCGCTGCGGGCGATGCGCTCCAGCTGCTCGCGCCAGGCGGCGGGGTCGTTCTGGGCCAGGCCGTATTCGGCCAGCGCGCGGATGCCGGCCAGCGGGGTGCGCAGCTCGTGCGCCACGTTGCCGGCGAACTCGCGCTGCGCCCGCACGCCGCCGCCCACCCGGGCGAACAGGCCGTTGACCGCCTCGCCCAGCCGCTGGATCTCGCTGGTGGAGGCGGTGGCCGCGACGGGCGAGAGATCGTGCACGTCGCGCTGGTCCATCGCATGCTGGAGCGCCGCCAGCGGCTGCAGGTCGCGGCCGATGGCACGGCGCAGCCAGAAGGCCAGCAGCGCCAGCAGGCCCAGCTGCGGCAGCACCGACAGCACCAGCACGTTGCGCAGCAGCGTCTGCCGGGTCTGGGTGGTCTCGCCCATGATGACGGTGAAGGGCCGCTCGCCGCCGCGCTCGAGCGTCACCGCGCGCAGCGCATGGCCCTGGTAGTGGATGTCGGAGAACCGGTAGCTGGCACCGTCCACCGCCGAGGGCGCGTACAGGTTGGCATGGCCGGCGATCAGGGTGCCGTCGGGCAGGCGGACGGCGAAGTACACCGTCTCGGTCTGGTCGAAGAGCACCGCGCCCACCTCGCGCGGGGTGAGCGTCAATTCCAGCGAATCGCGGGTGGGCCGCACGCTGGCGGCGACCGAGTAGGCATCGTCGAGCAGGGCCCGGTCGAAGGCGCGCTGGGTGAAGACGCTCGCCACGCCCACCGCCACCACGCCGCCGGCCAGCCAGGCGATCGCCATCGGGCCGAGCACGTTGCGCAGCAGGCGCGCGCGCAGCGAGGGCGGCTGCAGGTCAGCCTGCGCCGCCGCGGCGGGCCGTTCGGGCGGGGTGTCGGCCGGGTTCATCGGGCGGAGCGGACGGCGCGCCGGGCGGCCGGATCGGCGGGGCCGGGCCTCATGCGCCGCCGGCCGTGCCCGCCGCCCCTGCCGCCTCGGCCTCCAGCATGTAGCCCAGCCCGCGCAGGGTGCGGATGCCGGCACCCGAGCCGGCGAGCTTCTTGCGCAGCCGCGAGATGAAGGCTTCGAGCGCGTTGTCGCCCAGGCTCTGGTCGAAATCCGAGAGCTTGGCCGACAGGTCGCGCTTGCTGACCACCCGGCCGGGCGGCGTCATCAGCTCCCACAGCACCTCGAACTCGCGCGCCGGCAGCTCGATCCGCTGGCCGCGCAGGGAAAAGAGCCGCGCCTTGCGGTCGAGCTGCAGCGCACCGACCTCCGACACGTCCTGGGTGCCCAGGCTGCGCCGCACCAGGGCGCGCAGCCGGGCCTCGACCTCGGAGAGCTCGAAGGGCTTGCCCAGGTAGTCGTCGGCGCCGGCGTCGAGACCGGCGATGCGCTCTTCGGTGCGGTCGCGGGCGGTGAGCACCAGCACCGGCGTGCCGTCGCCCCGGGCGCGGGCCGCGCGCAGGGCGGTCAGGCCGCTGGCGAGCGCGGGGCCGGCGGCGTCGACGGCGGGCAGGTTCAGGTCGAGCAGCACCGCGTCGAACGCCTGCACCCGCCAGAAGTGGTCGGCCTCGGACACGCTGCGGGCCACGTCGACCCGGTGGCCGGCGTCGCGCAGGCTGCGGACCATCATGTCGCGCAACACGGCATCGTCTTCGACCACGAGGATGCGCATAGGGGTGCAGGTTCGGTGGAGAAAAACGCACACCCGCTAGGGGTTTGTACGGGAGGAAAGGCCCTGCCCGGCGCCGGTCAGGCGATGGTCAGCCGCAGGGCCCGATAAACGCGGTCATGAGCATACGACAGTTATTCGTGGCGTTCGGCCTGGCCGCCGTCCTGCCCCTGCAGGCGCAGGTGACCGGGCCCGCCCCCGCGCCGGTGACCGGCCCGGCCGCCACCCCCGCGGCCTCCGCCCCCTCCGTCACCCCGGTGCCCGGCGCCTCGCCCGCGACCCGGCTGAGCCTGGCGCAGGCCCTGGTCGCGGCGCGCGAGAACCTCGACGTCGCGATCGCCCGCGGCGGCCTGGCCGCGGCCCGCGCCGACATCCTGGCCGCCGACCACGCGCCGCTGCCGGTGCTGAGCACCTCGGCCGAGAACATCGACCTGAAGAACGGCATCGGCGCCGGCAACCTGGTCCGAAAGCGCATCGACAAGAAGATCGGCCTGGACTGGACGATCGAGCGCGGCGGCAAGCGCGCGCTGCGCACCGCCGCCGCCGCCCGCGCCGCCGACGCCGCCGCCGCCGACGTGGAAGACGTGCGGGTGCAGCAGCTGATCGAGTCGCTCTCGGCCTACTACGACCTGCTGGCAGCGCAGGAGCGGCAGGTGCAGGTCGAGGAGATCGAGCGCGGCGCCACCCAGCTCTCCAACGGCGCCCACCGCCGGGTGCAGGCCGGCGACCTGCCCGCGCAGGACGCGCTGCGCGCCGAGATCGAGACCCAGCGCGCCCGCGCCGACGTGCAGCAGGCGCTGCTCGACCGGCAGCGCGCGGCCATCGCGCTGGCCCAGTCGATCGGGGCGCGCGGCGCCGCGGTCGAGCCCAACCTGCAGGCCGAGGACGCCTGGCCGGCGCTGCCGGCGGTCGATACCCCGACGGCCGACTACGCCTCCCTGGCCGAGAACCGGCCCGACGTGCGCGCCGCGCTGGCCCGGGTCCAGTCGGCCCAGGCCAACCTCGACGGCGCGCTGGCACTGAAGAAATCCGACGTGACCATCGGCGCCGGCTTCGAGCACTACCCCGGTGTCTCCACCCGCCTGCTGGAAGTGCGCGCTTCGATCCCGCTGCAGTGGGGCTACGGCTACGAAGGCGAGATCGGCCGCGCCCAGGCCGGCTACTACCAGGCCGAGGACGCGCTCGACAAGATCCGCCGCGACGGCGCGCTGGAGCTGCAGGGCCTGCAGCAGGCCGCCCTGACCGCCGAACGCCGCGCCCGCAGCTACGAGACCGACATCCTGCCGCGCGCCCGCCGCGTGGCCGAGAACGCCGAGCTGGCCTTCCGCCGCGGCGCGATCCCGCTGTTCGACCTGCTGGACGCCCGCCGCGTACTGCGCGCCACCCTGCTCGAAGCCGTCGCCGCCCGCACCGACTTCGCCAAGACCTCCGGCGCCTGGACCCTGCAGACCCGGCCCGAGCTGCTGGTCGGCAACCGCTGACCGGCGCGCCGCGCCCCGCCTCTCCCATTTGTTCCCGAACGCTCCGAGACACCCGCCATGCCGCATCCGTCCCGTCCCCTTTTCCGCCGCCCGGCCCCCGCCGTGCTGCTGGTGTCCGCCTGCGTGGCCGCCCTGCTCGCCGGCTGCGGCGAATCCGCCGCGCCCAAGGCCGAGGCACCGCCGCCCGCCCCGATCGTGCAGGGCCAGCAGCTGCGCTTCCCGCCCAACCATCCGCAGCTGGCCCTGCTGACCACCGTGCCCGCCACCGCCGCGACCGCGCTGGCGGTGGAGCTGCCCGCGCGCCTGGTCTGGAACGAGGAGCGCACCCAGCGCATCTACCCGAGCTTCGGCGGCCGCATCGTCGCGATCAGCGCCGACGTGGGCACGCCGGTGAAGCCCGGCACGCCGCTGGCGCGCCTGGCCTCGCCCGATTTCGGAGTCGCCCAGGCCGACACCGCCAAGGCCAACGTCGACGTGTCCCTGGCCCGCAAGACCCTGCAGCGCCAGCGCGAGCTGTTCGAGGCGGGCATCGTCGCCCGCAAGGACCTGGAGCAGAGCGAGGCCGACCTCTCCCGCTTCCAGGCCGAGGCCGCCCGCTCCGCGGCCCGCACCAACCTGTACGGTGCCGGCAGCGGCGTGAACCAGCAGCTGGGCCTGGTCTCGGGCATCCACGGCGTGGTGGTCGAGCGCAACCTCAACCCCGGCCAGGAAGTGCGACCCGACCAGTCGGGCCCCGGCGTGCCGGCGCTCTTCGTGCTGACCGACCCGACCTCGCTCTGGGTGCAGATCGACGCCAAGGAGGCCGACGTCGGCAGCCTGCGTCCCGGCGACAGCTTCGTGCTGCAGGTGGCCGCCTATCCGGGCGAGAACTTCACCGGCAAGGTGACGGCCGCGGCCGACTTCATCGACCCCAACACCCGCACCATCAAGATCCGCGGCGCGATCCCCAACACCGACCGGCGGCTGAAGGGCGAGATGCTAGCGACGGCGGTGGTGCAGGAGGCCCTGCGGGGCGTGGTCGTGCCCTCAGGCGCGGTGACGCTCGACGGCACCCGCCACACCGTCTACGTGCAGGTGCAGCCCGGCGTGTACGAGCCGCGCCAGGTGGTGCCCGGCAACATGGGCCCGCGCCAGGTGGTCATCACCAGCGGCCTGAACGTCGGCGAGCAGGTGGTGGCCGAGAACGCGCTGCTGCTGGCCCGCCAGTTCGCGGTGTCGCGTGAGGACAGCACGCCGCCCACCGCGGCGCCCGGCACCGCCGCCAAGTCCGAAACGCCCAAGGCGCCCGCCCAATGAAACGCCTGATCCACTACGCGCTGCACCAGCCGCTCTTCATCGTCCTGGGGACGCTGCTGTTCGCGATGGCGGGCGTCATCGCCTTCAAGAACCTGTCGGTCGAGGCCTTCCCCGACGTGACCGACACCCAGGTCACCGTGATCGCGCTCTTTCCCGGCCGCGCGGCCGAAGAGGTGGAGAAGCAGGTCACCCTGCCGATCGAGGTGGCGCTGGCCGGCCTGCCCAACGCGATCCGGGTGTTCTCGCACACCCAGTTCGGCCTGTCCTTCACCGTCGTCACCTACGACGACAAGGCCGAGGTGAACCTGGCGCGCCAGCAGGTGGCCGAGCGGCTGCGCGGCATCGACCTGCCCGACGGCGTCGAATCCGACATCGCCCCCAACGCCACCCCGGTCGGCGAAATCATGCGCTACCGCCTGAAGGGCGACGGCAAGACCACGACCGAGCTGCGCACGCTGGAAGACTGGGTGGTCGAGCGCGGCCTGCGCCAGGTGCCCGGCGTGGCCGACGTGGTCGCCATGGGCGGCGCGATCAAGCAGTACGAGGTGCAGCCCGACCTCGACAAGCTGCGGGCCTACAAGGTCACCTTCCAGAACCTGCTCGACGCGCTGGGCCGCGGCAATTCGAACGCGGGCGGCAGCTATGTGCGCCAGGGCGCGCAGCAGTACACGATCCGCGGCATCGGCCTGCTGCAGTCGGCCGACGACATCGGCCGGGTGGTGGTGGCCGCGCGCGGCGGCACCCCGATCCTGATCCGCGACATCGCCGAGGTGAAGATCGGCGCGGTGCCGCGCCTGGGCGTGGTGGGCCAGGACGACGCCGACGACATCGTCACCGGCATCGTGATCATGCGCAAAGGCGAGAACCCGAGCGTGGTGCTGAAAGGCGTGAAGGAGAAGATCGCCGACCTCAACGAGCGCGGCCTGCCCGCCGGCGTGCAGATCGTGCCCTTCTACGACCGCACCTGGCTGATGGAGAAGACGCTCGCGACCGTGTTCCGCAACCTGGTCGAAGGCGCGCTGCTGGTGTCGCTGGTGCTCTACATCTTTTTGTCGAACTTCCGCGCCAGCCTGGCGGTGGTGGTGGTGATCCCGCTGGCCCTGCTCTCGACCTTCATGGGCCTGAAGATCATGGGCGTGCCGGCCAACCTGCTGAGCTTGGGCGCGATGGACTTCGGCATCATCGTCGACGGCGCGGTGATCGTCGTCGAGAACATCCTGCACCGGCTGGCCGAGCGGCGCGACCTGAAGGGCGACGACCTCGACCCGACCGAGCGGCGCGAAACCATCAGCCTGGCCGCCAACGAGGTGGGCCGGCCGACGCTGTTCTCGATGCTGATCATCATCGCGGCGCACATCCCGATCTTCGCGCTGCAGCGCCACGAAGGCCGGATCTTCCAGCCGATGGCGCTGTCGGTGACCACCGCGCTGATCGGCTCGCTGATCTTCTCGCTCACCCTGGTGCCGCTGCTGGCCTACTGGATGCTGAAGAAGAAACTGCCGCACGGCGACAACCGGGTGGTGCGCGGCGCCAAGCATTTCTACCGGCCGGTGCTCGACTGGGCGCTGCGCCGCCGCCGCACGGTGGTGGTGATCGCGCTGGCCGCCTTCGGTGTGACGGTGGTGGTCGCCTCGCGCCTCGGGTCGGAATTTCTGCCCGAGTTGAACGAGGGCACGACCTGGGTCAACTTCACCCTGTCGCCCAACGTCTCGACGCAGGAGGCCTCGCGCATCCTGCGGATGGCGCGCAAGGCCCTGCTGACGGTGCCCGAGGTGCGCACCACCGTGTCGAAGGCCGGCCAGCCCGAGGACGGCACCGACCCCAAGACCATCTCGATGGCCGAGATCTTCGTGGACGTGAAGCCGGAGGAGGAATGGCGCCCCGGCATGACCCGCGAGAAGATCACCGAGGAGATGAACCGGGTGCTGTCGGCGATCCCGAGCATCGACCCGGCCTTCTCGCAGCCGATCCGCGACAACGTGCTGGAATCGATCTCGCAGATCAAGGGCCAGATCGTGATCAAGCTCGCCGGCGACGACCTGGCGCTGATGAAGCAGGTGACCGAGGCCATCGCCCGCGAGGTCAAGCAGGTGCCGGGCGTGGCCCGCGCCGAGATCGACCGCGAAGGCCAGGTGCCGCAGCTGCTGCTCGACATCGACCGCGACCGCGCCGCGCGCTACGGCCTGAACGTGGGCGACATCCAGGACGTGATCGAGGCGGCGCTGGCCGGCAAGGCCGCCACCAGCCTGTGGGAAGGCGAGCGCAAGTTCGCCGTCGCGGTGCGGCTGCCGCCCAGCGAGCGGGTGATGGCCAACCTGCGCCGCACCCCGATCGCCACGCCCGACGGCGGCTTCGTCGTGCTGGGCGACGTGGTCAACGTGCGCGAGACCACCGGCGCGATGAACATCGCCCGCGAATCGGGCCGCCGCACCACCGCCATCGGCATCTTCATCGCCGGCCGCGACATGGGCTCGGTGGTGGCCGACATGAAGGCGCGGGTCGAGCAGAACGTCAAGGTGCCGCAGGGCTACCAGGTCAACTGGTCGGGCGAGTTCGAGAACCAGGAGCGGGCGATGAAGCGTCTGGCGGTGGTGGTGCCGATCTCGCTGCTGCTGATCTTCGTGCTGCTGTTCGACGCCTTCAAGTCGTTCAAGATGGCCGGTCTGATCCTGATCAACGTGCCGCTGGCGCTGATCGGCGGCTTCGTGGCGCTGTATGTCTTCGGCATACCGCTGTCGGTGTCGGCGGCGATCGGGTTCATCGCGCTCTCGGGGCAGGCGGTGCTCAACGGCGTGGTGATGCTGTCGGTGTTCCAGCAGCTGCGCCAGGCGGGCATGCCGGTGGTGGAGGCGGTGCGCGAAGGCTCGCTGCAGCGGCTGCGCACCGTGCTGATGACGGCGATGCTGGCCGCGCTCGGCCTGCTGCCGATGGCCCTCTCGCGCGAGATCGGCTCCGAGACCCAGCGGCCGCTGGCGATCGTGGTGATCGGCGGCCTGTTCACCGCCACCCTGCTCACCCTGGTGGTGCTGCCCGCGCTCTACGTGGCCTGGTTCGGCAAGGACAAGGCGCCGGCGCCGGACGAGGACACCGCCGCGTTGCCGCTGCCGAAGCCGGCGGCCTGATGTGAAGGCCCGCTGCGGCGGCCCTCAGAACCGCAGGCCCTTCAACAACTGCGTGCCGGTCCCGATCGGGTCCTGGCGCATCCGCGTTTCCTCGCGGCCGACATAGGTGAAGATGCCGTCCGAGGTCTTGGTGGCCACGTAGTCGGTCAGGCGCGCTTCGTTGAAGCCGAGGGCCTGGAGCTGGGCGGTCTTCTGCAGCACGCCGCTGCTCTGCAGGGCGGTGCGCACCAAGGGTTGCAATTGCGCGGTAATCTGCGCGCCGGTGCTCTTGCGCAGGTAGTCGGTGGCGCCGGTGCTGCCGCCGCGGGCGATGTCGACCGCGTCGTTGAGCGTGGCCTTGTCGATCGCGGCACGGAAGATCGGCTTGGCCTGGGTGGCGGCCTGCTCGGCGGCGCGGTTCAGGGCGGCGTCGAGGTCGGCGGTCATGCCCGATTGCTGGGCCAGCTCCAGCAGCTTGCCGACGCCCTTGTTGCCGGCGCCGGGCAGGGCGATGCGGATCGCGGCGTCGGACGAGAAGGCGCCCGGCTGCGAGAGCCGGTCGAGCGCCGCGTCGGAGGCCCGGCCCAGCAGCGGCTTGATGCCGAAGCTGGGCATCTGGGCCGCCACGGGCAGCGCGAGGGTGGCGCAGGCGAGCGCGGCGGTGGCGAGGAAATGGCGCAGATGCATGGCGATGTCTTCCGATGGCGTGGGCATGCGGGCGATTGTGCGCCGCCGCCCGGTATCGGCGCGTGACAGGGCGCAGCGCGTATCCTCCTGGCTTCCCATGAACCAACTACAACTTTTCCTCCCTTGCGCCGCGGGCGTCGAGGGCTACCTGGCCGACGAGGTCCACCGCCTGACCGGCCTGGCGGGCATGGACCTGCAGACGCTGCGCGGCGGCACCCTGCTGCGCGCCTCCTGGCAGGACGCGATGCTGCTCAACCTGCACAGCCGCCTGGCGCAGCGGGTGCTGGTGCAGCTGTCGACGACGCCCTACCGCAACGAGCAGGACCTCTACCAGGCGGCGTCCGAAGTCGCGTGGGAGATCTGGTTCACCCCGCGCCAGACGATCAAGGTCGAGATCACCGCCCAGCACAGCCCCCTGCAGAGCCTGAACTTCGCCGCGCTCAAGATCAAGGACGCGGTCGCCGACCGCTTCCGCGACAAGCGCGGCGAGCGGCCCAGCGTGGACACCCAGCGGCCCGACGTGCGCATCCATGCCCACCTGACCACCGACACCGCCACGATTTATATCGACACCACCGGCGAGCCCCTCTTCAAGCGCGGCTGGCGCGAGGACAAGGGCGACGCGCCGCTGAAAGAGACGCTGGCCGCCGCGATGATCGCCGCCACCGGCTGGGCCGACGGCGATGCCGAGGGCTTCGAGGCGCTGCCGCTCTACGACCCCTGCTGCGGCAGCGGCACCGTCGCGATCGAGGCGGCGCAGATCGCCTGCAACATCGCGCCCGGCCTGCTGCGGCGCTTCGCCTTCGAGAAGCTGCTGCCCTTCCAGCCCCATGTGTGGACCGCGCTGCGGGAAGAGACCCGCGCCGCGATCACCGAACCGGCGGTGCCGATCTTCGGCAGCGACGTGTCGCACCGGATGGTCGATTTCTCGCAGCGCAACGCCGAGCGCGCCGGCGTGGCGCATGCCATCGAGTTCCGCGGCGGCGACGCGCTGCAGCGGATGCCGCCGGCCGAGCGCGGCCTGCTGCTGCTCAACCCGCCCTACGGCGAGCGGATCGCGCCCGGCGGCGTGGCCGGCCGCCCCGCGCTGGCCCGCAGTTCGCGCGACCACTACCGCCAGCCTCCGGGCCGCGAACAGGCGCGCGACATCGATTTCGAGCAGGACTACGCGGCCGCATCGGGCCCCAGCGGTGCCCGCGAAACCGCCCATACCGACGACGGCGGCGACTTCTTTCCGCAGCTGGCCACGCACTGGAAGAAGCACTACGCCGGCTGGACCGCCTGGATGCTGACCCCCGACCTGAAGCTGCCGAGCCGCATGCGCCTGAAGGAATCGCGCCGGGTCCCGATGTGGAACGGCCCGATCGAATGCCGGCTGTTCCGCTTCGACATGGTCCGTGGATCGGCCCGCGAACGGGGCCCGGCGGCGGCCGACGGCGCCGATCGCGGCTAGCGCATTCGCGCGCTCGCCCCTAACGCACGAAAGGCCCTCGCAAGGGCCTTTCGTCTTTACATGCGGCGCACCGGCGCCGGCGCGCGATCAGCGGCTGCCGATCACCTGCACGATCGCGCCGGTGCGGATCGACACCAGCAGGTAGTCGCCGCCGGCCTGCACCCAGTGGTGGCCGCGGGGCGGTGCGCTCAGGCGGTGTTCGCGCCAGTCCTCGACCACGTACTGGCGGCTGCGGTAGGCCGGCGGGACATGGCCGCCGCGGCGGAACTCGTGGCGCTCGAACTCGGGGCCCCGGCGGTCGTTCTGGGCCGCGCCGTAGCGCGGGTCGCCCCCGGGGCGGGCCATCGGCGGGCCGTTGTCGCGCGGGCCGTTGCGGTCGTAGACCTGGGCGCTGGCGGCGGTGGCGCCCAGTGCGAGCGCGGCCAGGAGGGATGCGGAGATCAGGCGGTTTTTCATGGAGGGGTTCCCTGTTGATCGAGCCTGCATCCTCGCCCCGGATTCGGCTCCGTGGCGTAGTCCCGCCGCGCCTTTACCCGGGCGCAACACAAGGGCTACAGATGCGACCGAGGGTGCGGCGCCCCGCGCACGGCCTCTACACTCGCGCCCCATGCCCTGGCACGCCCGACTCCGACTCGACTACCGCAGCGAACCCGCCGTGGGCGGCGACAGCCCCGCGAACCGCACCGCCGCCCGCTTCCGGCACGACGGGCCGCTGCGCATCCTGCAGAGCCTGTTTCCCGAAGGCCCGGGCATCTGCCACAACGTGCTGGTGCATCCGCCGGGCGGGCTGGTCGGCGGCGACGTGCTCGACATCCAGGTGGGCGTGGGCAGCGGCGCCCACGGCCTGGTCACCACGCCCGGCGCCACCCGCTTCTACCGCTCCCAGGGCGAGACGGCGGTGCAGCGCAGCCGCATCGTGCTGGAGGCGGGCGCCCGGCTGGAATGGCTGCCGGCCGAGGCGCTCTGCTACGACGCCTGCCAGGCCGAGAACCACCTGCGGATGGAGCTGGCCCCCGGCGCCGAGCTGATCGGCTGGGACGTGACCGCCTTCGGCCTGCCGCACGCCGGCCTGCCCTTCCTGCGGGGCAGCCTGCTGCAGCACATCGAGATGCCGGGCGTCTGGCTGGAGCGGGGCCGCATCGCCGCCGACGACACCCTGCTGCTCGACTCGCCGCTGGGCCTGGCCGGACACCGCTGCATGGCGTCGGTCTTTTTGCTCGCCGGCAGCCCGCTCGACCGCGGCGCGCGCGAAGAGGCCCTGGACGTGGCCCGCGCGGTGATCGACGCCCACGCCCTGCGCGAAACCGCCGGCGCCACCAGCCCCGACGGCCGGGTCGTGGTGGTGCGCGCCCTGGCCCCGGTGGTGGAGCCGGCGATGGACCTGATGCGCCAGGTGCGCGCCGCCTGGCGCGCCGCCCGCTGGGGCCTGCCGGCCACCCTGCCGCGGATCTGGGCGATGTAGCGGCCGCAGGGCCCGGAATACGTCAGGCGACGTATCCCGCGCGGCCCGTCTGGCAGGTTTCCTGCTTTACGATCCTGGACCGCCCGGCCCCGCGCCGGAAGCTGCGCCGTGCGGCGCACGGCACCGAACCCGAGGAACGGCATGGAACTCACGCCCCGCGAAAAAGACAAGCTGCTGCTCTTCACCGCCGCCCTGCTGGCCGAGCGCCGCAAGGCGCGCGGGCTCAGGCTCAACTACCCCGAATCGGTCGCGCTGATCAGCGCCGCGGTGATGGAGGGCGCGCGCGACGGCAAGACGGTGGCGCAGCTGATGAGCGACGGCCGCGAGGTGCTCTCGCGGGCCGACGTGATGGACGGCGTGCCCGAAATGATCCCCGACATCCAGGTCGAGGCCACCTTCCCCGACGGCACCAAGCTGGTCACGGTGCACCAGCCGATCCCGTGATGGACGCCCGGCCGCTTTTCACCGGCAGCTTCACCCCCCGTCGCGCCGGCCGTGCCGGTGACGCGCCCGCAACCGCACCCTCCATATCCCCTTCGTCCGACCGAAAGGAATCCGCGATGTCCCGCAACAAGCCCTTCCTGGCCCGCACCGTGGCCGCCACCGCGGCCTGTGCCGCACCGCTGGCCGCGCTGGCCCACCTGGGGGCCGATGCCGGCGCCCACCATGGCGGCACGGCCGCGGGCGCGGCGGGCGGCTTCCTCGCCGGCTTCGTGCATCCGTTCACCGGCCCCGACCACCTGGCCGCGATGGTGGCGGTGGGCCTGTGGTCGGCGCTGGTGGCGCGCCGGGGCGGCGCCGAGCTGCTGCGGGCACCGCTGGCCTTCGCCGGGATGCTGCTGGCGGGCGCGCTGCTGGGCCTGCAGGGCCTGGCGCTGCCGGCGGTCGAGCCGATGGTCGCCGCCTCGCTGCTGGCGCTCGGCCTGCTGGTGCTGACGCGGCTGCGGCTGCCCGGTGCCGCCGCAGCGGCGGTGGTCGGCGTGTTCGCGCTGTTCCACGGCGTCGCCCACGGCACCGAACTGGCGGGCAGCGCCCACGCCGCGCTGGTGCTGGCCGGCATGCTGGCCGCCACGGTGCTGCTGCACGGCGCGGGCATCGCGGCCGGCTGGGCGCTGCGCACCCGCTCGGTTTGGCTGCCGCGCATCGCGGGCGCGGCCGTCGCCGGCCTGGGCGTGGCGCTGCTGACCCGCCTGGCCTGACCCGGGGGCCACCATGATCCCCGGCGAACTTTTCACCGACGCGGGCGAACACGCCCTCAACACCGGCCGCCGCACCGTGACCCTGGTGGTGCGCAACGAGAGCGAGCGGCCGATCCAGGTCGGCTCGCACTACCACTTCGCCGAGACCAACGGCGCGCTCGGTTTCGACCGCGACGCGGCGCGCGGCATGCGGCTCAACATCGCCTCGGGCAGCGCGGTGCGCTTCGAGCCGGGCCAGCAGCGCACGGTGGAGCTGGTGGATTACGCGGGCGACCGGGTGGTCTACGGCTTCCGCGGCCTGGTGCAGGGCCCGCTGTAGCCGTTTCTTGAACGAAAAGTGGCTGTAGCCGGCGCCCTTCGCCGGCTTCTAGCTATGCATTAAGTAGCAACCCAAAGAGAGCTTGCCATGGCCACCATCTCCCGCCGCGCCTATGCGGAAATCTTCGGCCCCACCGTCGGCGACCGGGTGCGGCTGGCCGACACCGACCTGGTGGTCGAGGTCGAGGCCGACTACACCCTGCGCGCCGGCAGCTACGGCGAAGAGGTGAAATTCGGCGGCGGCAAGACGATCCGCGACGGCATGGCGCAGAGCCAGCGCACCAACGCCTCCGGTGCCATGGACCTGGTGCTGACCAATGCGCTGATCCTCGACCACTGGGGCATCGTCAAGGCCGACATCGGCATCAAAGGCGGCCGCATCGCCAAGATCGGCAAGGCCGGCAACCCCGACGTGCAGCCGGGCGTCGACATCGTCATCGGCCCGGGCACCGAGATCCTGAGCTGCGAAGGCAGCATCGTGACCGCCGGCGCGATCGACAGCCACATCCACTTCATCTGCCCGCAGCAGATCGAGCATGCGCTGGCGGCCGGCACCACCACCATGCTGGGCGGCGGCACCGGCCCGGCCACCGGCACCTTCGCCACCACCTGCACGCCCGGCCCGGCCAACATCGAACGGATGCTGCAGGCGGCCGACGCGTTCCCGATGAACCTGGGCTTCCTGGGCAAGGGCAACGCCAGCCGGCCCGAGGCCCTGCGCGAGCAGATCGACGCCGGCGTGATCGGCCTGAAGCTGCACGAGGACTGGGGCACCACGCCGTCGGCGATCGACGCCTGCCTGAGCGTGGCCGACGAGACCGACACGCAGGTGGCGATCCACAGCGACACGCTCAACGAATCGGGCTTCGTCGAGAACACCATCGCCGCCGCGGCCGGCCGCAGCCTCTGCGCCTTCCATACCGAAGGCGCAGGCGGCGGCCACGCGCCCGACATCCTGCGGGTGGTGGGCGAGGCCAATTTCCTGCCCAGCTCCACCAACCCCACCATGCCCTACACCGTCAACACGCTCGACGAACACGTCGACATGCTGATGGTCTGCCACCACCTCGATCCGGCCATCGCCGAGGACCTGGCCTTCGCCGAAAGCCGCATCCGCAAGGAGACCATCGCGGCCGAGGACGTCCTGCACGACCTGGGCGCGATCAGCATGTTCAGCTCCGACAGCCAGGCGATGGGCCGGGTCGGCGAGATCACGATCCGCTGCTGGCAGACGGCGCACAAGATGAAGCAGCAGCGGGGCTGGCTGGCGGCGCCGGCCCTTGCCGCGGGCACAGGCGGCACGGCGGGCTCCGCAGTGCAGGACCAGGAGCGCAACGACAACTTCCGCGCCAAGCGCTACATCGCCAAGCTGGGCATCAACCCCGCCATCGCCCACGGCATCGGCCACGAGGTGGGCAGCATCGAGGAAGGCAAGTGGGCCGACATCGTGCTGTGGAAGCCGGCCTTCTTCGGGGTGAAGCCGTCGGTGATCTTGAAGGGCGGCTTCATCGCCATGGCCGCGATGGGCGACCCCAACGCCTCCATCCCCACGCCGCAGCCGGTGCACTACCGGCCGATGTTCGGCGCCTACGGCGGCGCCATCGCCAGCGGCTCGCTCACCTTCGTCTCGCAGGCGGGGCTGGGGCTGGGCATCCAGGAAAAGTTCGGCTTGAAGAAGACGCTGTCGGCGGTCAAGAACATCCGCGGGGTGCAGAAGCAGCACCTGGTCCACAACGGCGCCACGCCGCGCATGGAGATCGACGCCCAGACCTACGAAGTGCGGGCCGACGGCCAGCTGCTGACCTGCGAGCCGGCCAGCGTGCTGCCGATGGCGCAGCGGTATTTTTTGTTTTAAGGAACTTGCTCAAGGAGCACGAGGGCGCACATGGGCACGCAGCCAGCCGGCGAATGCCGCCTCATCCAGGGCGCCCGAAGCCACATCCAGCATCGTCAGCGTCGCGTCGGCCTGTGTGGTGTGCAGCCAGTGGCCGTTGAGTGCGAGGAACAGACCGACGGAGAGGAAGGCGACACGTTTGTTGCCGTCCACAAATGCATGGTTTTTGGCCAGACCTACGCCATAGCTGGCAGCAAGATCGGCCAGGTCGGGTGTGCCATACAGCGCGAGGTTGCGTGGCCGCCCGAGCGCAGAATTAAAAAGATGCGGTTCCCGCAGGCCGGGCGCCCCGCCATGCTCGGCCAGGCTTTCGTCGTGCAGCAGCAGCAGCGCTTCCGGCTCCACCCATTTCCAGATAGGCGCCTCATTCATTTTGCCAACTGGTGGAACGTGTCGCGAAAATCGCGCATGAATTCACGGCCGAGCTTCAACTGCTCGTCCAGTGCGGGGTCATAGGGGGTCAAGGTCACGCCGTTGGTCGCCTCGGTCATGAATACGGTGTCGCCTTTTCCCAGCTTGAGCCGGGCCAGCACTTCTTTGGGCAGGATCACGCCGACGGAATTGCCGATCTGGGTCAGTTTGAGTGCCGACATGAAAATTCCTTGTTATAACGGTTGTTATATTATTCTTCGATCTTGTCTGTTACCGCAAGCCACCCCATGCTCACCGCCAACAAACTCATGCCCCAGGGCCGCGGCCTCGCGCCGGTCCTCCTGAAGCGCGCCGCCACCGTCGAGCTCGACTGGGACGTGCGCCAGAAAAGCCGTTTCGACGCCACCGACAGCAGCGGCCGCCGCATCGGCGTGTTCCTGCCGCGCGGCACGCTGGTGCGCGGCGGCGACGTGCTGGTGGCCGAGGACGGGTCGCTGGTCCGCGTGCTCGCCGCGCCGCAGGCGGTGCTGCGCATCACCCACTGCACCGCGCACGGCACGCCCTTCGACCTGACCCGCGCCGCCTACCACCTGGGCAACCGCCATGTGCCGATCGAGCTGAACCCGGCCTACCTGCAGATCGAGCCCGACCATGTGCTGGCCGAGATGCTGCGCTCCCAGCACCTGATCGTGCGCGAGGCGACCGAGCCGTTCGAGCCCGAAGGCGGCGCCTACGGGGCGCACGGCGCGTCCCACGGCGCGCACGGCCATGCCGGGCACGCCCATTCGGACGGTCATGACCATGGAGCGCCTCAGCACGCTCACGCTCCGCCGGTGGAAGCGGGACACGGCCCTGCGCACGACCACGCACCGGCCCACGGCGCAGCCGGCCATGTGCACGGCCCGGGATGCGCCCACGGCCACCACGACCATGCGCATGACCACGTACCCGCCCCCGCGCCGGTCGCCGTGCAGTTCCACGCCAAACGCCCCGGCCATGCCTGAGGCCGCCCCGGCGCCGCGCGCCAGCGCCGGCCTGCTGCAGCTGATCTGGCTCGCCTCGCCGGCGCTGCCGGTGGGCGGGTTTTCGTACTCGGAAGGGCTCGAGGCCGGCGTCGAATACCGGGGAGTCGCTACGGAATCTATAGCATCCGACTGGATCTGCGACCAGCTCCACCTCTCGCTCGCCCGCAGCGACCTGCCGGTGCTGGCCCAGGGCGTCGTGGCCGCCCGGGCCGGCGACGCCGCCCGCCTGCACACCCTCGACGACTGGGTGCGCCGCAGCCGCGAGACGGGCGAGCTGCGCCTGCAGTCCGAGCAGATGGGCCGGTCGCTGGCCGACTGGCTGCGCAACCTGCATCCGGCCGACGCGGGCCTGCTCGCCGGCTGGCAGCCGACCTATCCGGTGGCCTTCGCGGTCGCCGCCGCGCGCACCGATGCGGCGCCGGTCGATATCTGCAATGCCTTCGCCTTCGGCTGGGCCGAGACGATGGTGCAGACCGCCCTCAAATCGGTGCCGCTCGGCCAGAGCGCCGGCCAGCGCATCCTGGGCCGCCTGGCCGACGCGATTCCGCAGGCGGTCGAACGCGCGATGGCGCTTGCCGACGACGACCGGCAGGCGCTGAGCCCGATGCTCGCGATCCTCTCGGCCCGCCACGAAACCCAGTATTCCCGTCTCTTCAGATCTTGACCCGCCCATGACCTCCGCACTCCACCACATCCCCCACCGCACCAAGAAGCTCCCGCCGCTGCGCGTCGGCATCGGCGGGCCGGTCGGCTCGGGCAAGACGACGCTGCTCGAGATGCTCTGCAAGGCGATGCGCACGCGCTACGACCTGGTCGCGATCACCAACGACATCTACACCAAGGAAGACCAGCGGCTGCTGACGGTGAGCGGCGCGCTGCCGGCCGAGCGCATCCTGGGCGTCGAGACCGGCGGCTGCCCGCACACGGCGATCCGCGAGGACTGCTCGATCAACCTGGAGGCCATCGACCGCATGCTGGAGGCGTTTCCGGACGCCGACATCGTTTTTGTCGAATCCGGCGGCGACAACCTGGCCGCCACCTTCAGCCCCGAGCTGAGCGACCTGACGATCTACGTGATCGACGTGGCCGCCGGCGAGAAGATCCCGCGCAAGGGCGGCCCGGGCATCACCAAGAGCGACCTGTTCGTCATCAACAAGACCGACCTGGCGCCGCACGTGGGCGCCGACCTGGCGGTGATGGAATCGGACACCGTCCGCATGCGCAGCAACGCCCAGGGTTTGCGCCCCTTCGTCATGACCAACCTGAAGACCCAGGACGGCCTGGCGCAGGTGATCGCCTTCATCGAGCAGCGCGGCATG
Organism: Sphingomonas sp. NCPPB 2930; assembly: GCA_042867185.1. GTDB lineage: Bacteria > Pseudomonadota > Gammaproteobacteria > Burkholderiales > Burkholderiaceae_C > Xylophilus. Next base: position 80,251 of record JBHZQV010000017.1, read on the forward strand.
CTGCAGGCGGCTTGAGCGCGCTGCCCGAGGCCGTGGTGGCCGCCGCGGCGCCGGCGCGGCCCTGCCTGGTGCTCGACACCAACATCGTGCTGGACGTGTTCGTCTTCGACGACACCGCCGCCGCGCCGGTGCGCGCCGCGCTGGCCGCCGGCAGCCACGACTGGATCGCGACCGATGCGATGCGGGTGGAGCTGGCCCGGGTGCTCGCCTATCCGCAGATCGTGCCGCGCCTGGCGTTCTACCGACTGGAGGCCGACGAGGTGCTGGCCCGGTTCGACCGCCACGCCCGCATCGTCCCGGTCGCGCCCAAGGTGGCCGCCACCTGCAAGGACCCGGACGACCAGGGCTTCATCGACCTGGCCGTCGCCCACCGCGCGCAACTGCTGAGCAAGGACCGTGCGGTGCTGTGCATGCGCAAGCGGGTGCTGCCGCACGGCGCCCGGATCGGGACGGTGCTGGACACCACGGCGGTCGACCCGGCGGTGCTGCTGCCGCCGCGCGCCGCCTAGCCGGCGGCTCGCGCGGCTCGGGCCGCTGTCAGGGAGGCGATCCCAGCAGCGCCGCCCGCGCTTCGGGTGCCGGGAACACGCAGGCCACGTCGTGGGCGCAGCCGGGCACGACGACCAGCGCGCGCGGTTCGCGCGGCGCCGTCCGCAGCGAGGCCTCATGCGCCACGTAGGCCTGGCCGCGCTGCAGCCTAAACGGGCCCTGCGCATCGGCGGCGCACGACTTGTCGAGCGCCCGGTAGGCGGTGCCCTTGCCGTCGCCGCTGTCCAGCGCCCCTTCGAGGTAGTGGATCTCGGCGGCGGCATACGACTCGCGCGCCTGCGCGGCGGTGCGGGGCAGGTGCGGCGGCAGGGCGTCCAGCCCGTACTTCCAGCGGTTGGCCTCGGGGCAGGCCGCAGCGTCCACCGGCGCGGGCCGGAACGTGTCGAAGTACAGCCAGGTGCCCGGGTCGGCCACGACATAGCGCAGGGCCACGCCGGCCGGCGCGGGCGCCGCGAAGCCGATCGCATGCTGGACCATCTGCGCGCCGGCCGAGAAGCCGGCCACCGTCACCACCCGCAGGCCGGGCCATTGGCGCACCAGCTCTGCCACCAGCGCATCGAGCGCCGCGAACGCGCCCAGCCCTGCGCCGTTCTCGGAAGGCGCGCCTTCGAGCCACGAGGCGCAGGTCCACAGCAGGTCGCCCGGCTGCGCGGCCGGCACGCCCGGCGTGCTGCACCGGGCGGCGCGCGCCGCGTCGACCTGGAAGACCGGCGCGACGACCAGCGCGTCGCCCCCACGGCCGCCCTGGCGCACCGCCCGCAGCGCGGCGTCGAAGGTTTTGCCGGCATCGCGCGGATGGCCGTGCAGGGCGATCAGCGCGCGGGTCGGCGCGGCGGCGGAGGTCTCCGGCGCAATCGAGGCGTAGTAGTGCAGGCGCCCCTGCGCCGCCGGCGGCGCGAAGCCGAAGTAGCAGGCATCGGATGCTCCGGCGTCGCACGCCGCGGCGTTCGCGCCGGATGCGAGCAGTACCCAGCACAGCCCGAACAGCGCGGCCGCGACGCGCAGGGGGCTACGCGCCACCGCCCATCACCCGGTAGAGCGTGATCCGGTTGGCCTGCTCGGCCAGTTGCAGCGTGATCAGATTCTGCCCGGCGGTGTAGAACGCGCGCTGCGAGACCAGCACGTCCAGATAACTGTCGAGCCCGGTGCGGAACCGCGCCTGCGACAGCTGCAGCACGGTGGCCGACGCGTCGCGCAGCGAGCGCTGGGCATCGAGCTGCTCGCCCAGGTTGGCGCGGGCGTCGAGGGCGTCGCTCACCTCGCGGAAGGCGGTCTGCAGCGTCTTCTCGTACTGGGCGACGTTGATGTCGCGGGTGATCAGCGCCACGTCGAGGCTGGCGCGCAGGGCGCCGGCGTTGAAGATCGGCAGCACGATCTGGGGCGAGAAGCTCCAGGTGCCGTTGCCGGAGGCGAAGAGCCGGTCGAGATCGCGGCTGGCGCTGCCGGCCGAGGCGGTCAGGGTGATCCGCGGGAAGAAGGCGGCGCGCGCCGCGCCGATGCTGGCGCCGGCGCCCTGCAGGGTGTGCTCGGCGGCCAGCACGTCGGGCCGGTTCTGCAGCAGCTCCGACGGCAGGCCGGCCGGCACCGCGACCAGCGCCGCGGCCGGCACGGTCACGTCTTCGGCGGTGGGCAGCAGCGCGTCGTCCACCGGCGCGCCGACCAGCAGGGCCAGCGCATTGCGGTCCTGCGCGGCCTGCCGGGTGAAGCCGGCCACGTCGGAGCGGGCCGCATCGACGGTGGTGCGGGCCTGCGCCAGCGTCAGGCCCGATTCGGCGCCCAGGTCGTGGGCGCGGCGGGTCAGCTCGTACGAGGCCTGCTGGCTCTTGAGGGTTTCCTGCGCCAGCTGCAGCCGCCGCAGGTCGGCCGCCAGCGTGAGCCAGGCGGTGGCGGTGTCGCCGACCAGGCTGATCTGCACGCTGCGGCGGGTGTCGGCGGTGGAGAAGAAGCTCTGCAGCGCCGCGTCGTTCAGGTTGCCCAGCCGACCGAACAGGTCGAGTTCGTAGCTGGCGAAGCCGACGCCGGCGCTGAACTGGTTGGCGGTGACCGAGCGTCCGCTGGCCGCCGTGTCGGCCGCGGTGCGGCTGCGGCTGGCGCCGCCGCTGGCGTTGACCGACGGGAACAGGTTGGCGCGCTGGATGCCGTACTGGGCGCGGGCCCGCTCGATGTTGAGCGCGGCCACCCGCAGGTCGCGGTTGTTCTCCAGCGCCTGGCCCACCACGGTGCGCAGCCGCGGGTCGAGGAAGAAATCCTTCCACGCCAGTTCCGGGGGCGGCGTGGCGGTGGCGGCGGGCGCACCGGCGACCGGTGCGGCGGCGCCGGGCTTCCAGTCGGCCGGGATCGGCGCGGCGGGCTGCCGGTAGGCGGGCGCCAGGCTGCCGCAGGCGGCGACCAGGGCCGCGCCGCCCAGCACGGTCAGCCGCAACGCGGCACGCAGGCCACGGGCGGTGCGGCCGGAGGGTGGCGGGGTGGCGGTGAGGGCGCGGGTCATGGCGGGTGTCGGGGTGCGGAAGGCGGCGGTCGGCGCGGGGGCGGTGTCTCGGGCGCTCATGCCGGGTGTCCTTCCGCGGTCGTGCCTTCGGCCTTGCGGCGGCGTTCGCCGAAGAAGCCGCGGATGAGTACGAAGAACACCGGCACGAAGAAGATGCCCAGCACCGTGGCGCTGACCATGCCGCCGAACACCGCGGTGCCGATCGCCTGGCGGCCGCCGGCGCCGGCGCCGGTGCCGATCACCAGCGGCAGCACCCCGAAGCCGAAGGCCAGCGAGGTCATCAGGATCGGCCGCAGCCGCAGGCGCACCGCCTCCAGCGTGGCGTCGAACAGGTCCTTGCCCTGCTCCTGCAGCTGCTTGGCGAACTCGACGATCAGGATCGCGTTCTTGCACGACAGGCCGACGGTGGTGAGCAGCCCCACCTGGAAGTACACATCGTTCGACATGCCGCGCACGCCGGTGAACAGCACCGCGCCGATGATGCCCAGCGGTACCACCAGGATCACCGAGAACGGCACCGACCAGCTCTCGTACAGCGCGGCCAGGCACAGGAACACGAACAGGATCGAGACGGCGTAGAGCAGCGGCGCCTGCGCGCCCGAGCGGCGCTCCTCGAAAGAGGCGCCGGTCCATTCGTGGGCGATGCCCTGCGGCATGTCGGCCATGATCCGCTCGACCTTCTCCATCGCCGCGCCCGAACTGACGCCGGTCACCGCGCTGCCCACCATCTCGAAGGACGGCCGGCCGTTGTAGCGCTGCAGCTGCGGCGAGCCGTAGCTCCACTGCTGGCTGGAGAAGGACGAGAACGGCACCATCTGCCCGCCGGTATTGCGCACCGTCCAGCGGCCGATGTCGTCGGGCAGCATCCGGAAGGGCGCGTCGCCCTGCATGTAGACCCGCTTGACCCGGCCCCGGTCGATGAAGTCGTTGACGTAGGTGCCGCCCAGCGCGGTCGAGAGGGTGCTGTTGATGTCGGCGGTGGCCAGGCCCAGCGCACCGGCGCGGCGGTCGTCGATGTCGACCGCGAACTGCGCCGCATCCTCCAGGTTGTTGGAGCGCACGCCGGTCAGCTCGGCGTCCTTGCGGGTCTCGGCGATGAAGCGGTCGCGCGCCTTCACCAGCGCATCGTGGCCCAGAGCGCCGGTGTCCTCGATGTGGAAGTTGAAGCCGGCGTTGGCACCCAGCCCGCGCACCGCCGGCGGCAGCAGCACCAGCACCCGCGCGTCGCGGATCTTGGCCAGCGCCGCGTTGGCCCGCTTGGCGATCGCGTCGGCCGTCTGGTCGGGGCCGGGGCGCTCTTCCCAGGGCTTCAGCTTGATGAAGGCCCGGCCCGATCCCTGGTCGCCGCCGGTACCGGTGGAGACGTTGTAGGTGATCACTTCGGGCTGCTGGCGGATGTAGTCCTCGAACTGCGCCACCACCTGCTGGATGCGCACGTCGGTCGCGCCGGGCGGCAGCCGGATGTCGGCGGTCAGGATGCCCTGGTCCTCCACCGGCAGGAACGAGGTGGGCAGCCGCATGAACAGCACCGCCATGCCGCCGGCCAGCAGCAGGTAGACCAGCATCGTGCGCTTGCCGCGCCGGGCGATATAGCCCACGGTGCGCTCGGTGCCGTGCGCGGTGCGGTCGAAGCCGCGGTTGAACCACAGGAAGAAGCGGTCGATCCAGCCCAGCGGGCCGCGGCGCACCGTGCGGTGGCCGGCCTCGTCGTGCGGCTGGTGCTTGAGCATCGTCACGCAGAGCGCCGGCGTGAGGGTGAGCGCCACCAGCACCGACAGCGCCATCGCCGAGACGATGGTGATCGAGAACTGCCGGTAGATGATGCCGGTGGAGCCGCCGAAGAAGGCCATCGGGATGAACACCGCCGACAGCACCATCGCGATGCCGACCAGCGCCGGCGTGATCTCGTCCATCGACTTGCGGGTGGCCTCCTTCGGGCTCAGGCCCTCCTCGGTCATCACCCGCTCGACGTTCTCGACCACTACGATCGCGTCGTCGACCAGCAGGCCGATGGCCAGCACCATGCCGAACATGGTGAGGGTGTTGATCGAGTAGCCCAGCACCGACAGCACGCCGAAGGTGCCCAGCAGCACCACCGGCACCGCGATCGCCGGGATCAGCGTGGCGCGCCAGTTCTGCAGGAACAGGTACATGATCAGCACGACCAGCAGCATCGCCTCGGCCAGCGCCTTCACCACCTCGTGGATCGAGGCCTGCACGAAGGGCGTGGTGTCGTAGTTGACGATCGCCTTCATCTGGTTTGGGAAGAACGGCTCCAGCTCCTTGACCCGGGCCACCACCGCCTCGGACACCTTCAGCGCGTTGGCGCCGTTGGCCAGCACGATGCCCATGCCCGCAGAGGCGCTGCCGGCCAGGCGCGACTGGATCGTCAGGCTCTCGGCGCCCAGCTCGACCCGGGCCACGTCCTTCAGCAGCACCAGCGAGCCGTCGGCCGCGGCCCGCAGCACCACGTTCTCGAACTGCTCGGGCGTGTTGAGCTTGCTGCGGGCGGTGACGGTGGCGTTGAGCAGCTGCTGCGAGGTGGCCGGCAGCCCGCCCAGCTGGCCGGCCGACACCTGCGCGTTCTGCGCGTTGAGCGCGGCGCCCACGTCGGACGGGATCAGCGCGAATTTCTCCAGCTTGCGCGGGTCGAGCCAGATGCGCATCGCGTAGCCCGAGCCCAGCACCTGCACCTCGGCCACGCCGTCGATCCGGCCGATCACGTCGACCAGGTTGCTCTGGATGTAGTCGCCCACGTCGGTCCGCGAGAGCTGCGGGTTCTCCGAGAACAGCGAGACGATCATCAGGAAATCGTTGCCCGCCTTGGTGACGGTGACGCCCTGGCTCTGCACCGACTGCGGCAGCCGCGGCATCGCCTGCTGCAGCTTGTTCTGCACCTGCATCTGCGCCACGTCGGGGTTGGTGCCGGCGTTGAAGGTGAGGGTGGTGCGCGACTGGCCCGACGAGCTGCTGGTGGCCGCCATGTAGATCAGGTTGTCGATGCCTTTGAGCTGCTGCTCGATCACCTGGGTGACCGAGTCCTCCACCGTCTTGGCCGAGGCGCCGGTGTAGTTGGCGGTGATCGACACCGAGGGCGGCGCGATGTTGGGGTACTGCTCCAGCGGCAGCGTGCGGATGGACATCGCGCCCGCCAGCATGATGACGATGGCGATGACCCAGGCGAAGATGGGCCGGTCGATGAAAAAACGTGCCATGGCGGTGCGTGCGTCCTGAAGGGCGTGCGGGCTGCGAGCGGGATCGGCGCGGGGGCGCGTCAGCGCGCCGCGGCGGGGGCGGTGGCCGGCGCGGTGCCGGAGGCCCCGGCGGCGGCCGGCGCGGCGTCGGCGGGTGCGGTGCCGACCGATGCCGGCGCCTCGGGCACGTCCACCGCCACCGGCTTGACCTTCTCGCCCACCCGGGCCCGCATCGAGCCCTCGACCAGCAGCCGGTCGCCCGCGTTCAGGCCCTTCTGCACGACCCAGCGGTTGCCCACCGCGCGGCCTACCGTGACCTGGCGGCGCACCACCTTGTCCTCGGCATCGACCACCAGGGCGGTGGCGCGGCCGACCGCGTCGCGCTGGATGCCCTGCTGGGGCGCCAGCAGCGCGTCCTCGTCCACCCCCTCCTCGACCACCGCCCGCACGTACATGCCGGGCAGCAGCAGGCCGTCGGGGTTGGGCACGGTGGCCCGCAGCGTGACCGCGCCGGTGGTGGCGTTGACGCTCAGCCCGGCGAACTGCAGCCGGCCCTCGCGGGCGTAGCGGCTGCCGTCCTCCAGGACCAGGCGGATGCGGGCCGCGTCGGCGCCGCTGCGGGTCAGCCGCCCGGCCGCGAAGTCGCGCTTCAGGCGCAGCACCTCGGCGCTGGACTGGGTCACGTCGACATAGAGCGGGTCGAGCTGCTGGATGGTCGCCAGCGCGGTCGTCTGGTTGGCGGTGACCAGCGCGCCCGGCGTGACGGCCGAGGTGCCGATGCGCCCCGAGATCGGCGCGGTGATGCGGGTGAAGCCCAGGTTGATCCGGGCCGTCTCGACCGACGCCTGGGCGGTGGCCACGTCGGCCTGCGCCTGGGCCAGGGCCGCCTGGCTCTGGTCGTTGAGCTGCTTGCTCACCGCGTCGATCCGCACCAGCTCGGCATTGCGCCCGGCCGTCACCTCGGCCGCCCCGGCCGTGGCCCGGTTGCGGGCCAGCGTGGCCTGGGCGCTGGCCTGCGCCGCCTGGTAGGTGGACGGGTCGAGCTGGTAGAGCACCTGCCCGGCCTTGACGGTCGCGCCTTCGGTGAACAGCCGCTTCTGCACGATGCCGCCCACCTGGGGCCGGATGTCGGCCGTCAGGAACGCGCTGGTGCGGCCGGGCAGCTCGGTGGTGAAGGCCTGGCGCTGCGTCTTCAAGACGTAGACGCCCACCTCGGCCGGCCCCGCCGGCGGAGGCGCATCGGTCTTGCGGGAACAGCCGGCCAGCGCCGCCAGGAGGATGAGCGCCAGCACAGGCTGGCACTGCACTGCGGGCAGCAGCGATCGGACGTTCTTCATGGATTCTGGATGTGGGGGGTCGGGCGATGGTGGCGGCGCTGTGTTAACCGGCAATGAAGCGGCAACATCTGTTCACATTTTGCCCGGAGGAAGCGCGAGGCGGCGCGCGGCACCGCATTCGGGGCCGCCCACCGGCGAACGGTGCCGGTACGCCCGCTCCGGCCCCGGCGCTGGCGCTGGCGGCACCGCGCTCAGGCGGCCCGGTAGCCCGCGTTCTCGATCGCCAGGCGCAAGCTTTCGCGCGGATGCGCGCTCAGCACGTCGACATGCCCGGTCGGCAGGTCGACCGTCACCTGCGCCTCCGGATCGATCGCCTGGACCGCGTTCTGGACGGCCTGGGAACAGTGGGCGCAACTCATGCCCTGGACTTCGAATTGCTGGTGCATGGAAACCTCGCGGAAAAATGGGGGACACGGGGCCGCACGCTCGCGCGGCCCGGACTCTCATTTTTTACGGTAACGGGTCACACTGTCGGCCACCATGGAATAGGCGCTGGCGCCCACCGCCGCGGCCAGCGGCAGGCCCGCGCCCGCCAGGATGCCGGCCCCGGTGACCAGCTCGACCGCGCGCAGCCCGGGGAAAGCCGCGAACAGCCCTGCATCGACGAAGCGGGCGCGGTCGGCCTGCCGGCACTGGAACCGGACGGTGGCATCGAGATCGGCATGCGCTACCGCGCTGGCGTTCCGGGCCGGCTGCGCCGCACCGGTCGTCGCGCCCAGGCCCAGCGCAGCGGATTCCAGCTGCACCTCGGTATTTTGAACTGCCCGCAGGCAGCTTCAGCCCCGCTGCGCCTGTGCCTGCCCGAACCAGCCGATCACGCGCTGCCAGTGCGCATCGCCGTAGAGCCGGCGAAAGCGCACCGTCTCTTCGGACCGGGTGTCCTGCCACACGGCCAGGCGCTCGGCCACGAAGGCCTGCGTGAGCGGGATGCCGCACTCGACCTCGATGCAGTGGCGCCACTGCGCGAAATCGGCCGGGATCATGCGGCGCCGCCGTCCCAGACCGGAAACGGATCGTCGTACGCCAGCCAGGCGCGCGGGCCCTGGGCCATCTCGGCGTCGGTCAGCAGGCAGGCATCGAGCTGGCGGCGCAGGGCGGCCTCGTCCATCTCGATGCCGATCAGCACCAGTTCCTGGCGCGCATCGCCCACGCCGTCCTGCCAGTGTTCGCGGATCCGGGCCTGCGCCTGCGGGTCATGCGGCCATTCCGATGCGGGTACCGCCGCCCACCAGTAGCCCGCCGGGCCGTGCCGGCAGACGCTGCCGGCCTGCGACCAGTTGCCGGCGAAAGTCGGCCGGCTGGCCAGCCAGAAGAAGCCCTTGGAGCGCACCACGCCGGGCCATTCGCTCTCCACCAGCGCGAAGAAGCGCTGCGGGTGGAACGGCCGGCGCGCCCGGTAGACGAAGCTGGCGATGCCGTAGGCGGTGGTCTCGGGCACATGCTGGCCGCGCAGCTCGCGCAGCCAGCCGGGCGCGCGGGCGGCCTCGTCGAAATCGAAGAGGCCGGTGTCGAGGACGCTGTCCAGGGCCACCTGGCCGAAGGCGGCCAGCTGCACCCGTGCCCGCGGGTTGAGCGCGTGCAGGATTTCCAGCAGCCGGTCGCGCTCGGCGAGCGTCACCAGGTCCACCTTGTTGAGCACCAGCACGTCGCAGAACTCGATCTGCTCGATCAGCAGGTCGACCACGGTGCGGCCGTCTTCCTCGCCCATCGACTGGCCGCGCGACCGCAGGCTGTCGCGCGAGCCGTAGTCGCGCAGGAAGTTGCAGGCGTCGACCACGGTGACCATGGTGTCGAGCCGGGCGACGTCGCCCAGGCTGCGGCCGTCCTCGCCGAGAAAGGTGAAGGTCTCGGCCACCGGCAGCGGCTCGGAGATGCCGGTCGATTCGATCACCAGCTGGTCGAACCGGCCCTCGGCGGCCAGGCGGCCCACCTCCAGCAGCAGGTCTTCGCGCAAGGTGCAGCAGATGCAGCCGTTGCTCATCTCGACCAGCCGCTCGTCGGTGCGGGACAGCTCGGCGCCGCCCTGGCGCACCAGGGCCGCGTCGATGTTGACCTCGGACATGTCGTTGACGATCACCGCCACCCGCCGCCCCTCGCGGTTGTGCAGGATGTGGTTGAGCAGCGTGGTCTTGCCGGCGCCGAGGAAGCCCGACAGCACCGTGACCGGAAGGCGGGCGTCGGCCGGGCGCGGGGTGGAGGCGGCGTGCACCGGTCAGCGCTTGTGGCGGTTCTTGGCGCCGCCCTGGCGCGCCTTGAACCGGGGGTTGGACGGGCAGATCACGTAGGTGCGGCCGCGCCGCGTGACCACCTGGCAGTCGCGGTGTCGCAGCTTGGCTTCCTTGAGGGACGACAGGACCTGCATGGCTTTCTCCATGAAATGGCGAACCGCAAGCTTAAATGATATTCGATTATCAATACAGGGCATGCGGTGCGGCCCTGGGCCCTGCTCCGTGGAAGGCCTTAGCCTTGCGGCATGCGCACCCCCGTCCCACCCCCCTCTTCTTCCTCTTCTGCGGTCACCGTGCTGCCGGTCGACATCGCGATCGGCGGGATGAGCTGCGCCTCCTGCGTCGCGCGGGTGGAAAAGGCGCTGAAGGCGGTGCCCGGCGTGCAGGACGCGGCGGTCAACCTGGCGACCGAATCCGCCCGCATCACCGGCGGGCCGGCCGGTGCGGAAACGGCGGGCGGCACCGCGGCGGCCGACTGGCAGGCGCGGCTGCGGCGCGCGGTGCGGGACGCCGGCTACGAGCCGCGCACCGCCGAAGCGGCAGAGGCGGCGGCGGCCGACGCGTCGCCGTGGGCCGGATTCGGGCCGGTGGCCGCCGGCCTCGCGCTGTCGACGCCGCTGGTGCTGCCAATGGCGGCGGGCTGGCTGGGCGGGCACGGGATGCTGCCGGCCTGGGTGCAGCTGCTGCTGGCGGCACCGGTGCAGTTCTGGCTGGGCGCGCGCTTCTACCGGGCCGGCTGGCATGCGGTGCGGGCGGGCGCCGGCAACATGGACCTGCTGGTGGCGCTGGGCACCTCGGCGGCGTTCGGCCTGTCGCTCTGGCTGTGGTGGCGCGCCGCGCCGGGCGAGATGCCGCACCTGTACTTCGAAGCCTCGGCGGTGGTGATCACCCTGGTGCTGCTGGGCAAGTGGCTGGAGGCCCGCGCCAAGCGCCGGACCACCGCCGCGATCCGGGCACTGCAGGCGCTGCGGCCCGCCACCGCCCATGTGCTGCGCGGCGCCCGCGAGGTCGATCTGCCGGTGGCCGAGCTGCTGGCCGGCGACCGGCTGGCGGTGCGCCCCGGCGAGCGCATCCCCGCCGACGGCCGGGTGCTGGAGGGCCGCTCCCAGGCCGACGAATCGATGCTGACCGGCGAGCCGCTGCCGGTGGACAAGGCGCCCGGCGACAGCCTCACCGGCGGCGCGGTCAACGGCGACGGCCGGCTGGTGATGCAGGTCTCGGCCACCGGCGCCGAATCGGTGCTGGCCCGGATCATCCGGCTGGTGGAGGACGCGCAGGCGGCCAAGGCGCCGATCCAGCGCACGGTCGACCGGGTGGCCGCGGTGTTCGTGCCGGTGGTGCTGGCCATCGCGGTGCTGACGGTGGCCGGCTGGTGGATGACGGGCCACGGGATCGAGGTGGCGCTGGTGCACGCGGTGGCGGTTCTGGTGATCGCCTGCCCCTGCGCCCTGGGCCTGGCCACGCCGGCCGCGCTGATGGCCGGCACCGGCGTGGCGGCGCGCCACGGCATTCTGGTCCGCGACGCCGAGGCGCTGGAGCGGGCGCAGAAGGTCGATACCGTCGTCTTCGACAAGACCGGCACCCTCACCGTCGGCCGGCCGAAGCTCGTGGCGCTGGAGGCGGTCTCCACCGCCGCCGACGCACCGGCGATGGAGTGCGCCGACCTGCTGCGCCTGGCGGCCGGCCTGCAGGCCGGCAGCGAGCATCCGCTGGCCCGCGCGGTGGTGGCCGCCGCCGAGGCGCAGGGCCTGGCCTTGCCGGCGCCAGACGGCGCCCGCGCGGTGCCGGGCCGGGGCACCGAGGGCACGGTCGAAGGCCGGCAGCTGCTGCTGGGCAGCCTGCGCTGGATGGAGGCCGAAGGCGCGATGCGGCCGGCCCCCGACGCGGGCACGGCCGACGACGCGCCGGTGGCCGCCGTCGCCCGGCGCGCCGCGGCACTGCAGGCCGAGGGCCACACCGTCTCGGCCCTGGCGGAGCGCCTGCATGGCCGGGCCGCGCCCCAGCTGCTGGGCCTGCTGGCCTTCGGCGATGCGCCGCGGCCCGGCGCGCGGGCGGCGCTGCAGGCCCTGCGCGCGCGGCCGGTGCGCCTGGTGCTGCTGTCGGGCGACAACCGTGGCGCGGCCCTGGCGATGGCCGCGCGGCTGGGCCTGGCCGCCGACGAGGTGCAGGCCGAGGTGCTGCCGGCCGGCAAGGCGGAGGCGGTGCGCGCGCTGCAGCGGGCCGGCCGCACGGTGGCGATGGTGGGCGACGGCATCAACGACGCGCCGGCGCTGGCCGCGGCCGACATCGGCATCGCCATCGGCAGCGGAACCGACGTGGCGATGCAGGCGGCCGGCATCACCCTGATGCGGCCCGACACGGCGCTGGTGGGCGCCGCGCTCGACATCGCGCGGCGCACCGTGGCGAAGATCCGACAGAACCTCTTCTGGGCCTTCGTCTACAACCTGGCCGGCATTCCGCTGGCGGCCTTCGGGCTGCTGAGCCCGGTGGTGGCGGGTGCGGCGATGGCGCTCAGTTCGGTCAGCGTGCTGGCCAATGCGCTGCTGCTGCGCCGCTGGACGCCGAACGGTCTTGCCAAAACCGAGGGTAAGCCCTAGGGATTGCGTGGCGATTTCCACGAAATTGGATTTCAGCCCCGATCCAAATGGTCGAAAACACGGGATGGCTGGCAAACTCTTCACGCCTTTTACATATCCCCACGCCTCTGCGGCGTCTTTGAAGATATTGCGGTCGATCGCACGAGCAGTCGGGCCGGGGGTACCAGCCGTTTCCAGGGAGTGTCGATCATGGGTTTTCTTTCGCTGCGCCGGTACACCATCCGGTTTCGCATGTATGGCGCCATCGGCGTCGTGCTGGTCCTGCTGTGCCTGCTGGGCGGGGCCGGGGCCATCGGGATGCTGCGCATCCAGCAGATGGGCGAGACGACCATGGGGTCCGCGGCCCATGCGACCGAGCAGATGGCCGAGCTGCGCAGCGCGATGGCGGCGGTGCGGATCACCGAGAAGGAAATGATCATCCAGTACGAGCGTGCCGAGGCGGTGAAGGCCCAGCGTGCCAAGTGGATCGAGGCGCAGGACCGCGCCGAGAAGGTCGGCAAGGCTTTCATCGAAGGCCGCAGCGCCGAAGACGCCGCGCTGATGAACGGCCTGCTGCAGAAGCTGGGCGCCTACCGCCAGATGTTCACCGGCGTGGCCAACCAGCTGGAGAGCAGCGGCTACGAATCCGCCACCACCGCCAGCCGCATGAGCACCCGCGCGGTGGCCGAATACGACGCGGCCGAGAAGCAGCTCGCCGCCCTCGAAGCCGCCCAGCGCCAGCAGCTCGACAGTGCGCTGGCCGAGCAGCGCCAGGTGGCCCAGCAGACGCTGATGCTCTTCGCCGGCATCGTCGTCGTGATGGTGCTCACCGTGGTGCCGCTCACCGTGCTCAACATGCGCTCGATCTGCGGCCCGCTGGAAGTGGCCCGCCGCTCGGCCGAGGCGATCGCCGGCGGCGACCTGTCGCAGCGCATGGCCGTCGAGGGCAAGGACGAGCTGGCCGACCTGCAGCGCGCCCTGGCCGGCATGCAGCAGGGCCTGGGCGCGATGGTGGCGCAGGTGCGCGACTCCAGCGAGAACATCGCCACCGCCAGCCAGGAGATCGCCACCGGCAACCAGGACCTGTCGGGCCGGACCGAGCAGACCGCCGGCAACGTGCAGCAGACCGTCTCTTCCATCTCCGAACTGAGCGGCAACGTGCAGCAGACCGCGTCCTCCGCGCAGCTGGCCAACCAGCTGGCCTCGACCGCATCGACCGCCGCCACCCGCGGCGGCAGCGTGGTGCAGCAAGCCGTCGCGAGCATGCAGGAGATCGCGTCCTCCAGCCGCAAGATCAACGACATCATCGGCCTGATCGATTCGATCGCGTTCCAGACCAACATCCTGGCGCTGAACGCGGCGGTGGAAGCCGCCCGTGCCGGCGAACAGGGCCGCGGCTTCGCGGTGGTGGCGTCCGAAGTGCGGGGCCTGGCCCAGCGCTCGGCCGAGGCGGCCAGCGAGATCAAGGGCCTGATCAAGAACAGCGTGTCGGCGGTCGACGGCGGCGTGCGCCTGGTGGAAGAAGCCGGCTCGGCGATGAAGGAAATCGTCGGCAGCGTGCAGCGGGTGAGCGACGTCATCAGCGAGATCACCGCGGCCGCGGCCGAGCAGTCGGCCGGCATCGGCGAGGTGAGCCAGTCGGTCACCGACATCGACCACATGACGCAGCAGAACGCGGCCCTGGTGGAAGAGTCGGCCGCCGCCGCCGAATCCCTGCGCGAGCAGGCGGCGCGGCTCGCCGAGGTGGTGCGCCAGTTCCGCCTGGAAGACGGCGCGGTGCAGGCGATGCGTCTGCAGACCGCCGGCCAGGACCTGCGCCGCGGCACCGGTGGCGCCCCCGCGGTGCCGATGGCGGGCCGGCCGCTGCTGGCGGCCTGAACCCCGAAGCCGCACCCGGCGTGCGGCCCCGGGACGATGCGACGAGCGCCCTGCGGGGCGCTTTTTTTATGGCCGCGCCGAGCCTGGACTGCATGTCCTACTGGGCATATTCCCAGCCGTAGGAGACTTCCCACGGGGGTACCGGCCCCGGGCCGATAGAGCGGTGGTGCGCCGGCCACGAGAGTCGCCTTTCGTTGACGAATCCCGCACATCTGCGCCCCCGGGGCGCCCCCCGAGGTCCACATGCTTGCACTCTCCCATCCTATCGAAACCGCGTCCGCCGCGCATCCCGCCCTGCATACGAACGGCGCTGCGCCCTGGCAGGCCGGTGCGTGCCAGAACCCGGCCAACGACCCGGCCGCCCGCACCGACCGGGCCCACTACGAATCTCTTTGGAACCATCCGGACGACGCGCAGGCGCTGGCCGCGTCGCGTGCCTGGCTCGATGCGCGCCTGGCCGATGCGTCGCGGGTCGAATGCGCCCTGCCCGACAGCATCGACGGCTTGGCCGCCTGGATGGAATCCAGCACCGCATCGGTCGGCGCCCGCTACCAGGAGTACCTGGCCGAGCGCAAGGCCGGCGCACCGCGCCGCTTCTTCCAGAACCGCGCGCACGCCCTCGCCTTCCTGCGCGGCGTGGCGCCCACCAAGATGGTCGACGGCGCCTGGCTCTACGGCGTGCTGCGCCACTGGCAGAACCCGCGCTATGCCGACCTGGTGCGCACCTACATCGAAGAACTGGGCGACGGCCGGGCCGACCGCAACCATGTGCTGCTGTTCCGCCAGCTGCTGGCCACCCACGGCCTGGAGCACTGGCAGGACTTGCCGGACGACCACTACACCCAGGGCGCGATCCAGCTCGCGCTGGCGGCCCATACCGACGCGCTGCTGCCCGAGGTGATCGGCTTCAACCTGGGCTACGAGCAGCTGCCGCTGCACCTGCCGATCACGGCGTACGAGCTCAACGAGCTGGGCATCGACCCGTACTACTTCACGCTGCACGTCACCGTCGACAACGCCGACACCGGCCACGCCCTGCGCGCGGTGCAGGCGGTGCAGGCCGCGATGCCGCGGGTGGGCGACCCCGACGCCTTCTGGCAGCGGGTGCGCAACGGATTCCGGCTCAACGAACTGGGTGCCAGCACCAACAGCGTGATCGGCGGCTTCGACATCCAGGACGAAGTCGAGCGCATCTTCCAGCGCAAGAGCGTGGCCGGCCATGGCGCCCATTCGGATTACTGCCGGGTCGCGGGCCGCAGCGTGAACGACTGGCTGTCGGAGCCGTCGCGGATCCCGGGCTTCCTCCAGGCGCTGGAGCAGAGCGGCTGGATCGTGCGCAACGCACCGCCGCAAGAGAGCCGCTTCTGGCGCCTGCTCGACGGCGACCATGCCGAGATGTTCGGCGTGTTCAGCACCTACGAACTGCAGGTGATCCAGGACTGGCTGCGCGGCGATGCGAGTGCCGACGGCGCGGCGCTGGTGCCCCCATCGGCCGCGCCGGTGGCACCGGAAGGCGCCACCCCGCTGCGACGCCCCCGCAGCTTCCGCGCGCAGCAGCGGCTCGACAGCGCCCGCAATGCCAGCGCCGCCGCCGCACCGTCGCCCGAATCGATGCTGGATGTGGACGTGGACGCGCTGCAGGTCCAGATGGCCCAGGCGCCCGACAGCCAGGCCCTCGCCCGCCTGCTGGTGGCCGAGATGGCACCGTCGCGCCACTGGATGCCGGCCGGCCTGCTGGCGACCCAGCGCTTCGTCGCGCTGGCCCACGTCTAGCTGTGAAGCGTCAAGAGGTTGTTTGCAGATTTGAGTCGGGCGATGGGCGCGATGCGCCCGATGCCGCTGTGGG
>JBHZQV010000018.1:0-94884 GCA_042867185.1 Sphingomonas sp. NCPPB 2930
TTGCGGCCATGGCCGCAAACTTACCTCAACCTTCAGGAACAGTCAGCCACTGGCCTTCTGCCGCCCAGACTCCTAGGCGCCAACCATGGACACCTCACTACCCGCCTCGTCGGACCTGGCGGACCGTTTGTTCACAGGCACGCCCCCCGAGAAGGCGCCCGCCGCCGCATCCGCGCCGGCCGCCGGGACCGGCAAGGCCGCACTGCCGAGTTCCGACCTGCCCGAAATCCTGAGCGGCAGCAATCCCCTGGTCACCGCCGCCAACCATCTGCTCAACTTCATCCCGCAGATACGGGCGCTGGCGGTCCATCCCGACCCGTCCGCGCTGCGCAATTACCTGATCCAGGAAATTCGGCGCTTCGAATCGCTCGTGCGGCAGTACAACATCGCGCCCGAGACGGTCATCGGCGCCCGCTACTGCCTCTGCACCGCCCTCGACGAAACCGCGGCCCAGACGCCCTGGGGCGGCTCGGGCGCCTGGGGCAAGCACAGCCTGCTGGTGACCTTCCACAACGAAACCTGGGGCGGCGAGAAGTTCTTCCAGCTGATGGCCAAGCTCGCCCAGGAACCCCAGCGCCACGCCGATCTGCTCGAACTGATGTACTTCTGCATCGCACTGGGCTTCGAAGGGCGCTACCGCATCATCGACAACGGGCGCCTGCAGCTGGATGCGCTGAACCAGCGCCTGACCGGCATGCTGCAGACGGCCCGCGGCGAACGCGAAAGCGGCCTGTCGCCCCACTGGCGCGGCGTGGTCGCCGCGGGCCCGGCGCAGTGGCAGAGCGTGCCGTTCTGGATCGTCACCGCCGGCAGCGCGCTGCTCGCACTACTGCTCTACCTGATGTTCAACTTCTGGCTCGCCGGCACCTCGGACCGGCTGTTCGGCGAAATCAACAATCTGCGCATGCCGCGGGTATCGGTGGTGGCGGCGGCCCGCCCGGCGGTCGTGCCCCGCATGCGCAGCGCGCTCGCGCCCGAGGTGGAGCGGGGCCTGCTCGAAGTGCGCGACGAAGCCGACCGCAGCATCGTGGTCCTGCGGGGCGACGGCCTGTTCGAATCCGGCAGTGCCATGGTGCGACCGCAGTACCTGCCGGTGCTGGTGCGCATCGGCGAGGCCCTGCGCAGCACGCAGGGCCAGGTGCTGGTGAGCGGCTATACCGACAACACACCTATCCGGACCCTGCGCTTTCCGTCGAACTGGCAGCTTTCGCAGGCCCGTGCGCAGGCGGTCCAGCAGCTGCTGGAGCCCGCGCTCGGCGACCGCATCCGGGCGGAGGGCCGCGCGGACGCCGACGCGGTCGCCAGCAACAGCACCGCCGAGGGGCGGGCCCTCAACCGGCGCGTGGAGATCACGCTGCTGCTGACCGCCGCCGATGCCCGCAGCCCCGGCCTGGGAGGTGCACGATGATGCGTATGGTGCAGGCGCTCGGCGCCGTCCTTTTTCACCGGGTGGTGCTGCAGATCGTCGGGCTGGCCCTGCTGGTCTGCCTGGTTTGGTTCGTCGGCCCGCTCATCGCCTTTGCAGGCCACGTTCCGCTCGAGTCGGAAGCCAGTCGCTGGTGGGTGATCGGCACGATCGTCGCGCTGTTCCTGCTACGCGCGCTGGTCCGCCAGTGGCGCCGCCGGGGTGTCAATGCACGGCTGATGGGCTACCTGGTGCAGAGCAGATCCGCCGCGACCGACGCCGTGCCGGATGCGCAGGGCCAAAGCGAGATCGTCGAACTGCGCCAGCGTTTCGGCGATGCGCTCGGCACGCTGCGCAAGGCGCGGTTGAAGCCCACGACGGGCCCCTGGTGGACGCGCCTGGGCCGGCAGTACGTCTACGAGCTGCCCTGGTACATGTTCATCGGTGCGCCGGGCAGCGGCAAGACCACGGCGCTGACCAACGCCGGCCTGACGTTCCCGCTGGAGGAGAAGTTCGGCAAGACCGCGATCCGCGGTGTCGGCGGCACCCGCAACTGCGACTGGTGGTTCACCAACGAAGCGGTGATGCTCGACACGGCCGGCCGCTACACCACCCACGAGAGCAACGAGGTACTGGACAAATCGGAATGGGAGGGTTTCCTCTCGCTTCTGAAGCGGTTCAGGCCTCGCCAGCCGCTCAACGGCGTGCTGCTGACCCTGGCGGTGCCCGACCTGCTCGCGATGTCGGATGTCGAGCGTCGCAACCATGCCGCCGTGATGCGCAAGCGTCTCTACGAACTGCGCGACCAGCTGGCCATCCAGTTTCCGGTCTACCTGCTGGTGACCAAGTGCGACCTGATCGCCGGCTTCGGCGAGTATTTCAGCCGGCTCGACCGCGAGCAGCGCG
Organism: Sphingomonas sp. NCPPB 2930; assembly: GCA_042867185.1. Taxonomy (GTDB): domain Bacteria; phylum Pseudomonadota; class Gammaproteobacteria; order Burkholderiales; family Burkholderiaceae_C; genus Xylophilus. The sequence goes on from JBHZQV010000018.1 coordinate 2,312, forward strand.
CGCAGGTCTGGGGCTTCACCTTCCCCTACGAGACCAAGACCGATGGCACGGCCGAAGCCAGTACCGCCTTCGACCGCGAGTTCGGCCTTCTGTCGCGCCGCCTCTACAACCGGCTCAACGACACGCTGCTGGCCGAGCCCGATCTCGAACGCCGCGCGCTGGCCTACACCTTTCCGCAGAACTTCGACGGCCTGCAAGGGGTGCTGGCGCAATTCGTGGCCGATGTGTTCGTGCAGTCGAAGTACGGGGAGCCGCCGGTGCTGCGCGGCGTCTATTTTTCCAGCGGAGCCCAGGAAGGCGTACCCTTCGACCGGGTGCTGGGCATGCTGACCCAGGCTTTCCGGATCAAGGCCCCGCACCGCCCGGCGTCGCTCGCGCAAGGCCGCGGCGTGAGCTTCTTCCTGTCGGACCTGCTCCTGAAGGTGGTGTTCCAGGAGGTCGGCCTCGCAGGCCGGAACATGGCCTGGGAACGCCGACGCGGGCTACTGCGGGCGGCGGGTGCCATCGGCTGCGGCATCGCCCTGCTGCTGGCCGGCATCGCGTGGACGGTGAGCTACCGCGGCAATGCACGGTATCTGGAGCACGTCGACAAGAACACCGCCAGCGCCACGCAGGCACTGCAGACATTCGGCCGGACGCCCGAAAGCGACCTGGAAGACCTGATGGAGCTGCTGACCCAGGTGCGCACGGTTTCCCGGTCGTCCGACTTCCCGATCGAGCAGCCGCCACTCAGCATGACCTACGGCCTCTACCAGGGGGACAAGATCGACGCGGTCGCGCAGGCGGGCTACGCGCGCACGCTGGAGGACGGACTGCTTCCGCACATGGCACGGCGCATCGAGGCGTGGCTGCGCAATCCGCCACAGCCGAACAACCTCGAGCTGGTCTATGAAACGCTCAAGGCCTATCTGATGCTCTACGACCCCGGCCATTTCGAGCCGGGCTTCATGGAAGCCTTCAGCCTGTCGGTCCTCGGCCAGGAAATGACTACACCCGTGACGCACGAGCAGCGCGATGTGCTGGCCGGCCACGTCGGCGCGCTGTTCCGCGGTGGCCGGGTGCTGGCTTCGCCCTACCCGCGCGACGATGCGCTGGTGCAGCAGGTGCGCAACCGCCTGTCCCAGTTTTCGGTGGCGCAGCTGACCTACCTGCGCCTGAAGCGCAACCTGTCGCAGAACGCGCTGGGCGATTTCACCGTGCTCAAGGCGGCAGGCCCCGGCGCTGCCTCGGTGCTGCGCTTTCGCAGCGGCAAGCCGCTGTCCAACGGCGTGCCCGGCCTGTTCACCTACCGGGGGTGGCACGAGCTGTTCAAGAAAGACGTCGACAGCGTGGCGACCCGGCTGGGCGTGGACGAGGCCTGGGTGCTGGAGGACGCCGCGAAGTCGTCCCGCCAGCGCGCCGACGAGATCGCGCAGGGCAAGCTCATCACCGAAGTCAAGCGGCTCTACCTCAACGAGTATGCGGACACCTGGGACGCGTTCCTGAAGGACCTGCAGATGGTGACGCCGCCCGACCTCGAGCGCAGCATCCAGACCGCGCGCATCCTCTCGGCGCCGGACTCGCCGCTGGCCCTGCTCGTCAAGGCCGCCGCGCTGGAGACGACCCTGCTGCGCGAGGAGAAGTCCGACAACCAGAGCCTCATCGGCCGTACCCTGCAGCAGGCGCGGTCGAGCAAGGAAGACCTCGAGCGCATCATCGGCACCAACGTCCTGCCCGCCAGCCAGCAGCCGCGCGAACGGCTAGAACTGATCGTGGACAACCGCTTCGCACCCTTGCGGTCGATGGCCATGGCCGGCCCCTCGGGGCAGGCGCAGATAGACACCACGGTGCTGCCTTTGATCAACGAGCTCTACCTGCAGCTCGCGGCCACGGATGCAGCCCTGCGGGCGGCCAATCCGCCACCGCAGAACGATGTCGCGACCAAGCTCCGGGCCGAAGCCTCGCGTTTCCCGCTGCCGGTGCGGGACATGCTGACCAGCCTCGCCTCCGCCGGTGCCAACCAGGCGGCCAGCATGATGCGGGCCAACCTGACGTCGCAGATCGATGCGTCGGTGGGCCAGATCTGCCGCACGTCCGTGGCCGGCCGCTATCCGATCGTGCGCGGCGCGGCACAGGAAATCACGCCCGGTGACTTCGCCCGGCTGTTCGCGCCGGGCGGCCTGCTGGACGACTTCTTCCAGAAGAACTTGGCCAACACGGTCGACACCTCTACCAACCCGTGGACGTTCCGGCGCAGCGTCGACGGCGCCGCCGCCGGCGGTTCGGCCGCACTGCCGCCCTTCCAGAAGGCACAGACCGTGCGGGACGTGTTCTTCCGCAACGGCGGCCGCACGCCCCAGCTCACGCTGACCATCAAACCGGTCGAAATGGACGCGGCGATCTCGCAGTTGGTGATCGACATCGACGGCCAGGTGGTGCGCTATGCCCACGGGCCGCAGGTGGCGCAGACCATCACCTGGCCCGGTCCGCGGGGCAGCAACCAGGTGCGGGTGCAGGCCACGCCCAGCACCGCGGGCACGGCGGGCCTGGCGACTGAAGGAGCGTGGGGGCTGCACCGGTTCTTCGACAAGCTGCAGATTACGCCTGGCAACAGCCCCGAGCGTTTCACCGCCACGCTCCGGGTGGACGACCACAAGGCATCGTTCGAGGTGATCGCCGCCAGCGTGCAGAACCCGTTCGCGCTGCCTGCGCTGCAGAGCTTCACCTGCCCGGGGCGCTGACCATGGATACGGCACTGCAACCCTCCCTGCCCGGGCCATCGGTGCTGGGCTGGCACGGCAAGCTGCCCAGCTCGGGCGACTTCACCGGACGCGGCCTGGCCTACGGCATCGTCTCGGCACTCGACACCTGGCTGCAGTCTGGCCTGGTGCAGTTGCGCCACCGCCACCCCGACTGGCAGTATTTCTTCAGCCATTCGCCCACCTGGTCCTTCCTGCTGCCGGGCGGCATGCTGTGTCCGCAGCCGCTGGTCGGTTGCCTCATGCCCAGCCACGACAAGGTCGGGCGGGCCTATCCGCTGGTGGTGCTGCGCAGCCTGTGGCCGGGCCGGTCGCTGCAGGAGGAGCTGCCGCCCCAGGGCTGCTGGCACCGGCAGGCGATCGAGGTCATGCTCGACGCGCGGCACGAGGCTTTCAGTGCCGAGCAGTTCGACACCGAGTACCGCCGGGTGGCCGCAAGCCTTCCGCAGCCACTGCCGTCCTCGCCGGCCACGCCGGCCGCCGCACCCGTCGACGTTCTGCAGATGTTCGACATGGCTGCGTCCCGGTCGGCACCCGGAAGCGAAGGGCGCCAGGTACCGTTCGATCCTTCGCGCGGTTTCTGGGGCGGCAGCCTCGAAGGCTGGCCCGGCCGCCAACTGACCAGCTACTGGTGGACGCTGAGCGGTGGCTCTGCCGCGCAGCGGGTCGTGCACAGCGGCCCGTTGACCACCCAGCTGCTGATCGACCTGCTGACCCGCACCCGCGACGAGTCGCCCTTCGCAGCCTGAAGCGAAACCCGCACTATGGACATCGCCCCCGTCCTTCCCAGCATGCCCGCCATGGAAAGCTTGCGTTCACCCACCCTGCACCGCGGCGTGCCGCACACCCGCAACACCGCGCCGAAGTGGCTGCTGCTGGGGCTGGCCCTGTCGCTGGGTGGCTGCGCTTGGCTCCTGCCGCCGCCCCTTCCCCCCGCCGTGCAGGAGCCTCCGCCGACGTTTCCCGAGCCGCCTGCGCCAGCGCCAGCGCCGGCGCCGGCCCCGGCACGGGAACCGCGGCCCAGCGTGTACAAGGTGAAGCCGGGCGACTCGCTGATCCGCATCGGACTGGACCTGGGCCACAACTGGCGCGATATCGCCCGGCTCAACCAGATCAAGCCACCCTTCGTGCTCCAGGCGGGCCGGCTGCTCACGCTGCCCGAGACACCCGCCGACACCCTCGATGCGGCCACCACCCTGTCGCCCCGGGAAGAACTGGTGAGCGGGCCGGGACAGCCCGGCGCCGATGCGGCGGCCCCCTCGACCCTGCCCGCCGGAGACCTGGCCGGCAAATTTCAGTGGCCGGGCGGCACCGGGGTGCTGGCGGACTTCGCCACCACCGGCAAAGGCATCGACATCGACGGCCGCATGGGGGGGCCGGTATACGCAGCGGCCGATGGCCGGGTGGTGTATGCCGGCTCTGCCCTGCCTGGCTACGGGCAGGTGGTGATCCTGAAGCACGATGACGCCTTCCTCTCGGCCTATGGCCACAACCAGCGTCTGCTGGTCAAGGAAGGTGCGCTGGTGCGCCGGGGAGACACCATCGCGCTCATGGGCAGCAGCGGGACCGACCGGGTCAAGCTGCGTTTCGAGATTCGTCGCCTGGGCGTCCCGGTCGATCCGCTGGCGTACGTCTCGCCAGAACGCGTTGCCAACTGAGTCGCCGGCCGGTGGGGATCTGACCGCGGGCGCCACGTCGCAGTACGGGCGGGTCGCGCGGATCTTCAGCTAGATCGACTTCTACCGGTCGGTCATTCGCGCAGTTCGAAGAACTTGATCTCCGGGGCCGAGCACCGACGCACTCGATCCGGTCCACGCAGTGGTGCCGCTGTGAGACGGTCGTCCAGCGCCTTCTGAGACTGCAGACGCGTACTTCGCGGAACCGAACGGCATCGCGGTTTAGCGGACGCCGTGGAGAGCCGTACGCCTAGCCTCGGCACGCGCAAGCCCCCACCCTGCATCCATCAATGGAGCCCCGTCCATGGTCATGTCGCCGTCCATCGGTACTACCTCGCCCCGCCCGTCCGAGGAGGATCTTTCATCGAACCAAACGCCCCCGTCCGCGGAATCCGGAAGGCCGCCTCACAGCGAGGCCGGTCGGTTTTTGTCGCGCCTTGCGAGGCCGGTGGGCGGCGACGGGTCGCCGCCGCAGAATGCACCCACCGGACATTCGCCGCGCACGGGTGTCTCGGCCCTGAGCCACCTGTCGATCGAGGATCGCCTGCCTGGCGTATCGCGCACCGCACCGTCTTGGTCGACCGGATCTCCACCACCGGTAGAAGTCATCGAACAACTTTTTTCACCGGACGGCGGTGTGAACAAAACCGCCACGCCGATGCGGCTGGCCGGTCTTAAAAAAGACTACGGTGCCCGCAGTGAAGACATGGCGCGCTTCACCGACCGCGTCGAAGCCCACCTGATACCCACCGCCTCCGCCGGCCTGCAGTTGCAGAGCCTCAACGACCACACCCACATCCTGAAACTGGTGGGGTACGGACCGCACGGCATGACGGTGGCGGAGCGCCTGCCGGTTCTGAGCATGACGCTGTCCGGAGAAACAGCGCCGCGCTACTTCATCAAAGGCTATGGCGACCGCCTGATCAAGCTCTCCGACCTGGAAAGCCTGGAGACGGACGGCCTGCTGGTGCAGCGCTCCCGTGCGGAACGCGACGATCTGTCGGAACCGGCGCCTGAGGCCGACCTGGAAAGTGCGCCCGGTAGTGACCAGCGCCCCACCGGTCCGGCGCGGGGCGACATGGAGACACCGCTGCGCTCCAGCATCAAAGCATTGTCGATGGCCTCCGAGCTGCATGTCCGGCGCTCGCGGGCCGAATCCGACGAACCGGTCATGCAGGAACCCCTGAACCCCAGCGCCATGCCACTCGAAGCGCAGTGGTGGTCCAGCCCGGAAACCGCCACCCTGCCCGGCTTCGGCCCCCCCCTGCCCAACGGGCTTACGGCCCTCACCCCGCATGTCTACGGTACCGAGCGCATGTTCCTCATCACCAGCCTGGAGGGCTACGAGGAGTTCCGGGGCCGTGCCACCCCGCCGCACGAACGGCCACCGGCGCTGCGGGTGCAGACAGCAGGTGACCAGGAGCACCCGCCCTCCGCCGTGAACGTGGGCGGACCGGTGCTGGCCAAGATCCGGGGCATCAACCAGTGGGAGGTCGTCGGGCCCGAGGATTTGACAGGCGTCAAGGGAGCCAAGGGGGCACGCGCCTTCGAGGCACTGCAGGCCGCGCTGCGCGAATGCCTGGGACAGGCCGCAACGGACGTCTCGTCGAGCGGTACGCCGGAGAGGCCGGTGGTGATCCGATTCACCACGGACGATCAGGCGGTGCATGAACTGGCCATCAGCAGTCGCGGCGTGCGCATGAAGCTGGTCAATCCGGTACCCACCTGGGGCTGTGGCGACAGCGCGGGAACGTTGCAGGCCGGCCACGGCGTCGAGGCGGACATCGACGTCTACTCCTACGAAGGCCAGTTCAACGGCGTCCAGGCAAGCAAATCCGGCACCGCGGAACCTGCGCTGGTCGTCTCCACCGGCGAAACCCTGCCGGCCGGCCCCCTGATCCGGCACGCCTCGTCCGTGCCGGACCAGGTGGCGCGTACCGCGCGCACCGCGCTGCGATTGGTGAGCTCGCAGCCCATCCTCGGCGTCAACAACGAACGCACGCTGGACTGGATGGCCAACACCGGGGTCAAGGTGGCGACCAAGGTCGGGGTGGTATGGGGATTCAACATGCTGGGGCGCATGGCGGCCGACAGCATCGGCGTGGCAGGCCTCAGCAGCCAGGGTGGCGGCGGCATCGGTTTCGACAGCCTGGCCAAGGCGGTCAGTTGCATGGTGATCTCGCAGGAAGCCACCACCTTCGCCATGCGGCAGTTCGGCCGGATGATGCCGGCCTATTTTGGCTCGCCCGAGGGGCAACTGGGCAGATTCGCCGTGAAGGGCCTGCTGCCCAGCGGCGAGGAAATGCTGCGGCTGTGCCTCAACATGGAACTGCAGAAGTCTTTCGGCCTCAACCGCGGCAATATGGGGGACGTCCTGTCGCTGGCCTGTGCCTCCGTCGCCAAGGGGGGTGTCGAATGGCTCAAGTCCCGCGCAGGCAACCCCGCCCACCATGCGGCAGCCCACCTGTCGCTCACGCTGCTCTACAACACCCTCTACAACGTGACACGCGGCGTCTCGAACGCCTTCACCACGCCTGGCGGCGACGGACATCCCGCAGGCCGGCTCATCGGCGCCTCGTTGACGGCACGGCTGATCGGCCGGGCCGACACCTTGTACGAGCCGATGATGGCCACGCTGCTCAACAGCGCGGGTGTGGTGGGCGAGAACGCCAGCGCGTACGACCACCAGATGAGCCACGAGACCCAGGACATCGGTGTCTCGATGCTCGACCGTGCCATCACCGAGCTCTCCAGCACCACCACCCGGCTGTCCGGCCGCAAGTTGGAAGAAAACCGGACCGCGATGATGCTGCTCCTGACCCTGCGGGAAGGGATGGAGGGCGTACGCCAACACCTCAGCCGTTCTCCGCTGGAGCGAGACGCGTGTCGTTTCAGCGAGATCGGCGCGGAGTTGGCGGCGGTACAGGATTCGGTTCGGCATGCTTCGCAGCCGATGAATCCGGACCGGGAACGGGAAATGGACGACAGGCTTCAGGAGAAGCTCGAATCGCTTATCGAGGCAACCGGTCCCGCCGCGGGGGCGTCGGACATCCAGCCACTGCGCTACGACGTCGGCCTGCTCGACTCCAAGGATCGCGCGACTTTCGATCGACAGAGCCAGGCCGCCCGGAGCCTGTGGAGCGCGCGCGGCGACAGCCCGCAGACCAGTCGTTTCCAGGAGGTCAACCTGGACTACAGCAACCGGGGGCGGCCTGCGCATGCCCGCTCCCATATGCTGTTCGACACCGCGAATGTGCCCCGCAACGCGACCACCTGGACCCGCCGGGGCCAGATGGCCGCATGGCCCACCACGGCGCTCATGGCCGCTGCGCCCGGCATCCACACGCCGCGCGGCGACGCGGGCCTGCCGCCGGTGTCCAAGCTGCTGCAGAAGCGCGCCACCTCGTCCGCATTCCTCTACACCGTCGAGTCGGGCATGTTCCACCTGCCGCTGCGCTTCGACTACATCGGCCAGTTGCAGTACCAGCCCATCCGCGCCAACAGTCGAATCAGCGTGCCGCATATGGTCCTGACCTCCGCGGCCCATACGCCGGACGGCAGCGATGGGCTGGTCGACCCCCGGGTGATTCTGGACGTGAACCTGGCAGCGCGATACGCGCCGAAGTATCCGGCCAACCTGGACAGGGCGGCCGTCACCGAGGCCGCCTACATTCCGCCTGGCGGACGAACGCGCTTCGGCGATCCTGTCTCCGCGGGTGCGTCGCCCGTCAAGACCGTGACCGAAGGCGAGGTGGTCGCCCTCACCGAGATGTACTCGGCAACCACCTCCGGCCGCATGGCCGCCTATTTCGGCGCGGGCATCAATGCGGGTGCACCGAGAAACCGGAGCCTGCGCATCCACGCCAAAATGCTCAGCGGCGTCAATTTCGCGAAAGTGAGCGACCTCGCGCAAGGCGAGGTGGTCGCGGTGCCGGGCATGCTGCTGCGCGTGCTGAAGATCGACCCCGATGCAGGCAAGGGCCCGGAGCCCGATGCACCCGGCAAGGACGTGCAGGACCTGGGCCAGGTGGTGTACTGCGAGCAGGTCAACACCTATGACCTGGAGAAGCGCTTCCATGCGATGAAGGGGCCGAACCCCCTATTGCCCGTCGAAGGCGATCAGGTCCTGGAACCCCGTTCCGGCCACCTGCTCAAGTCCACGCGCCACCCGGCTCCGGACGCCTGGATATTCGACCTGGGCGAAGACCGTTTCCGCCGCCTCGATGCACAGAAGGACACCGGTCGCCAAGTGCTCGAATGGACGGACAACAAGAGCTATTTTCTCGGCCGCTGGCTGGAAGACGAACGCCGCGCCGGCGACAGCGGCCCGACCGAGCGATCGCGCTGGTTCTTTCCTTTCAGCGGCGACCAGTCCATGCGTGCGATCAAGGAAGCCACCCATGCGGCCATCCTCGGCAAGGATCCGCTGGTCACCGAAGGGCTGCTGGACATCGCCACCGAGAACGTCCATCACGCCCATTTCCGCGAGGCCGGGGGTTACGCCGACACACCGGAAGCGGCGCAGGAGCTGCAGCGGCGCGAAGCCGTGCGAGAGGCCGCCGCGCAGGTCTCCGCCCGCATCGGCGAGATGACGCTTTCCACCCCGCTCAGCGCGCAGGATGCCGCGTCCTTCAGCTGGCTGCTGACCAGCCTGCTGCGCAAGCGGATCGAACTTGTCACGCTGGATGCAGCAGGCAATGCCCAACGCAGCAGTTTCGACACCACGTACGACAAGATCGACCTGAAGCGGGAGGCGGAACTGAGCGATCTTGCGGAGAAGCGCTACGAACCTGCCCACGTGATCGTCGTCTCGCCTGTCGGCGTGTATGTCCAGCAGGTCCGCGAAGGGCGGCGGGAGATGGTGAAGATGGACGAGGCGCAAGGCCCCACGCTGGGAGGCCTCGTACATGCGTTGATCCGGCAGGCCTATCCCGAGGCGGGGCGCTACACCGGGGCCCCTGGAGGCAGCACCGGCGGGGCCGTCACACTCCAACCCGACAACACGGCCCTGCGCAGTGCGGGAGACATCCTGGATGCCATGAAAGACGCGGCCCAGGCGCAATATCTGCCGCTGCAGACCGCACTCGTGGAACAGTTCGCGCCGTCCCTCTCGCATCCATGACCCCCCCAGCCCGGCCATCCATCCGGACGCGACGGCGCGATGCCTGGCCCGACGCGCCGTCCGATGCAAGTTGCGCCTGCCCGGACAGTGCATCGCATACCCGCAGGGTCCGGATGGGCCGCCGCCGCACGCTACCGGCATCACCAAGAGCCAGGAGGGGCGCATGGACCCGTCAAACACGAAAATAGGCGCGCGGCCGGACGTCGATGATCTCCCGACCTCCCACCGAGACCTGATCGGCCCCGACCCCACGCGCGGCCAGTCGCAGACGCTGCCCCCGACGGCGAAACAGCACCGCCCACACCATCTGAACGAAACCGCACAGGACCGCCGCCCCCCACAGGACCCGGACCCGGACCCGGGCCCGCGTCGCTCCATCGCACGCCCCCCGGACATGCGCACGGTGCGCGGCGAGCGCGAGTGGCGGTCGGGCGGCGCCACCGAGGCTGCCACACGGGGGCGCCGTGGCCATGCCGGCGCGGGTGTGTCGGGCGACCTGGCGGCAGGCGTGCGGGGCGGGGCCGACATGGGCCGGGATCCGCAGTCCTATTGGCGGTCGCCACCGTCTGCACCGCTGACCGAGCCGCTGCTGGCACTGAACGGCGAGGCCTCGGCCGGCGCCCGGTTCGATCAATACGCCCAGGCGGGTCTGCCGCCCTTGCGCCTGGCCGACGAAACGGTCGTGGAAGAGCCTCTCGGTCTCGGTCAGAACTCCCATGGCTTCGTCGGTGCCCGTACGAAGGCAGGCGCTTCGTTGGGGCCGACACACGCGCAGGCGCACGCCGAGGCTTTTGCAGGCGCCAGGACCGGCGGCCAGGCCCACCTGACCGTGGGCGATCAGCGCTTCAAGGTGGGCGGCGACTTACAGGCCGGCGTAGGCCTGGACGGCGCCCTGGCCGCAGGTCTCAGGCGCACCCCCGAGGGCCGCACCCGGCTGAAGCTGGAAGGGCGTATCGGCGGCGCGCTGGGAATAGGCGGGTCGGTCGGCGGGGGTATGGACCTGGATGTGACGCCGGCGGCCAATGCGGTCAATGCCCTGCCCCGCCGCGCCGGCAAGGGCGCGAAGTCCGTGCGACAGTCCTTCGGGCGCGTGGGCGAGGCCGTGGCGAACGCGGGAAAGGCCGCCGTTCAGGTGGCCAAGGAAGTGGTCACTGCACCCGTGCGCCTTTTGAAATCGCTGTTTTCCTGATCCTTCGGCCCCAGGCATGGACAGCGACACCGCATGTTTCGGCCACCCCCGGCCGCAAACCGCGGGCGGCGGTTGCTGGCGTCAGTGCCGAGTCCCGCGGCGAACCGGCGACGACACCTGCAGGCGACGCAGAACCACCGGCACCGGGTCAAGCACGTGAGAGGTCGTAGTTCCACCTCAGTTCCGTACCGGCCGCAATATCCTGGCTGGCGAAAAACGCCGGCAGGCCGAAGTGCCAGCCATGCGACCACCGCGACGGAAACAGTACCCGCTCCAGGTTGTAGCCCTCGGCGGGGTGCCCGGACGGCTGGCCCGTGGTGGCGTCCACAGTGAACAACGTGTTGGTGAGCGACATCAGGTTCTCGCCATTGACGAACGCTGGCCCGCCCCCGCTGCGCAGGGCCATGAGGTAACGGTCGTCCTGCAGCAGGAAATAGTCGACCTCGCCGAGCAACTGGCCGCCGTAGACGCCCAGGCATGTGCCGGCAGGAATGTTCACCCCGGCGAACACGCCGCGTTGGCCGACCAGGGCGGCCTCGTGTGGTCCGCGAAGGTCCGCCTGCGTGAGGCGGCGCACCAGCATCCAGCGTCGCTGCGCGGCCGCGCGCACCCGACGGCTGCAACCCGCGTCCACATAAGGGGCGACCTGGGCCATCGCCCGTCGGCTGCCGTCGGGCAGGGGCAGGCTGGCCTCGTCGGCCGACAGCAGCCGCAGAGGGCCATGGTCGGCATCCCGGTAGGGATCGCAACCGCAACAGCTGTCCACATAGGTGCGGCGCGCAATGCGCTCTCGCTCCCGGTAGCGAAACACCTTCACCAGCGACACCCAGCTGGACATCGCAGCGCTGACCGTCTGCCCACGCCGCTGCGCCTGCGCAATCGCATTCATGCCTGCCACGGCACCACCACACGCCGCCTGCGCGACGAAGCTCGCGGTCGCATTCGGCGAGGTCACGGCATTCACATAGGCAAGCAGTTGATCCTTGAAGGCCAACAACTGTCGCACCACGGCCGGGCGTGCTTCGGGCGGGGGCAACTCCCGCCACAGCCGCTCCACCGCGTCCCGCATGGCCTGGCTGACGCCTTGGGCCTGGTCCGCTCGGTCATCGAGCTGCTCGATCACCGCCCGGATATCCAGAGGCTGCGCCACCACGGCGGCGCCGATGATGTCTTCGGCTTTCATGGTCGGCACGCCGCCTCAGACGAGTTTGGACTGGATATCGGCACCGTTCTTGAAACTCATCCCCATCCGCTCCGACGCCTTGAGGGCCAGCGTGTGCGCCGTGGTGGCGGTGTTGGCGCGGATCTGAGCCTGGGTCTGCTCCTCTTCCAGACGCTCGTTCTCGTCCTGCCGATTGCGCAACTCTTCATGGGACTCGGCATTCAGCGCGTGCTCCGGCGAGGAGGGCTGTGGAGCCGGAGCCGGGGCCGGAGTCGGCGTCGGTGCCGCCCCGCGGCTCGCCAGACGCTCTCCTTGCCCGTCGCTGCCCGGCGGCGCCGGTGCACGGCCGAGCTGGCTGGTGAGGATGGGATTACCGCCAGGGGTGGACGGGCCACGTGGAGTCGGCTCCGCCGGAGCTGGTGCAGGTGCGGACGGCAGTGACAGCCCGGTCGATGGAACGTTATCGAGTGAGATGTTTTGAACCATGATGGATGATGGCGTTGGGTGGAAGAAAAGTCTTGGCTGCGATGCCTGGGTGCCTCACGGCACGGCACCGGCACCGAAGACGGCGAAGCTGATCAGGGTGTAGTCACCGACGGGAACGAAGGTGGCACTGAGCGCGACGGAGACCGGCCCGCCCCGCGACTTCACCTTGCGGGCGACCCAGCCGGTGGAAGCGAGCTCCCGGGACCATGGCGCGTCTTTCATGCGTTCGAATCCCGCGCCCGCATTGCGCAGGCATCGCACGAGGAGATCGAGTTCCGAGTCCTGCTGGCGGCCCGCCATACGCACACCTTCCACCCGCGCCTGACCGTCTGCACGGATTTCGAAGGCGTTCGCCAGGAGGGTCTGCCCGTCCGGCGGCGTCTCGCGGTCGATCATGCTGCGCATGGCCCTGCAGTAACGCATCGGCGGCCCTTCGACCACCGGCGCCTGTTCCGCGCGGGTCGGCACACAGCCGCGCGAGGCGTCGGACATCGTGTGCAGCAGGCGGCAGCCCACCGAGCGGTAGGTGCGACCGTCCCATTGCAGTTGGGTGTTGCGCAGCTCCGTCCCGGTATCGTTGGCGGTCACGCTGATGTCGGGGTATCCCAGCCGGCTCACCGCCTGGGGCTTGGGCGGCGATACGGCCATGACGAGCAGCAAAGCGCGGTAGCGACCACTGTCGTCGGCAAACAGTCCATAGGGACAGTTGCCATCGGCGCACAACTCCCGCGTGCCGGACGCCAGCAGGACCCGGGGACCACTGGGACCCAGTTCCATCTGCTGCAGCAGCACGCGGCCATCCGCCGGTACGCCCTCACGTCGGGCCACGGTGGCCAGAGCGGTGGCGATTTCGTCGGGAACCTTGTCCGGTATACCGGCGCGCGGTGCGGCAGCGGGTTTCGGGCCGGATGCGCAGGCGGCCAGCAGCGCCGTGAGCACCAGGAAGAAAAGCCGTGCACCTGCGCCTGTCGCCCATCCTGCGCCACCGGTCGCGCCCGCCCGCAGGCCCGCATGAGGCGTTCTCTTGGCTCTTGAGGCGGTGCGGTGTCCCATCCAGAATCTCCTGCTTAATGGTGATGTCGTCGTGCCAGTCTCCAGCACCGCATGCACGTCCGGGCGCTGCTTGCGAACTGCCGGACGATGAAGCGAAGCGCCGGTCAGTCCAGCGTCAGAACGTCGACACTGACTTCTTCGTGACGTCCCCAGGCGAAGGCTCGCATCTGCCGGCGGCACCGGAAGCCGCACTTGCGCAGCACGCGCAGGCTGGCGACGTTGTCGCTCAGTAAATGCGCATGCAGCGGCCGGTGCGGCACGGCCGCCAGCAGCTGACGCAGGGCGCCGCTCGCCACACCCCGCCCCCACCAGCTGCGGTCGATCCAGTAGCCCACCTCCAGCAACCCTTGGAAGCGGTAGCAGGCCACATGGCCGGCAAAGTTGCCGTTGGCCAGCACCCCGCGCATCCAGAGATCCGGCATGGCTAGTACCCGTTGCCACGCGGCATCGAAGCCAGGGCGGTCGCCCGGTTCCTGCAGGGTCAGGCCGGCCATGTGGACGGCCACGGGATCGCTGACATGGGCGAACACCGCGTCCAGGTCGGTGTCGTAGACAGGGCGCAGCGAGACCTGCACCGGGGCCAGGGCTGGCAGAGCTACGGACGCGGACATCGACGCCCCCCGCTCACGCAATTCGCTCATGACCGCTCCGTCGGCCATGTCAGACCAATCCACCATAGTGGACACCGTCGCCGTCGATTTCCACCCCCTCCATCGTCACTTCCATCAGCTGCGCATCGTGGAGGATCGCCAGCGCATCGCGGATATCCTCGCGTTCCCGGCGGTGCAGCAGGTGTTGTTCGTGCTCGGCCGCAATGCCCATGATCACGGCTTGCAGCTCGTCGTCGGCGGCGGTGAAGACACCGCGCGACGGATCGAAGACTGAAAACATCGCATCGGATTCCCGGATACAAGCCACCGGACGGGGCAAGGATCCGCCGCCTAGCAACAGCAGGTGGAAGCTGCGCGTGGAATTCCGCAGCATGTCCGCCATTTCTCGGACCACCGCGTCGATGACGGCGACTTCGGCGCTCATCAGCAGGTTGAGCCGCAGCGCCAGGTCACGGTCGGCCACGCGGATCACGCTGCCCACCGGCAGCCCGCCGCCCAGGCGGCGCAAGCCTTGCATCAGCTCCTGGCGGAACAGCAGATCATCCGCCACACCGGCGTGGCCGAGTTGCCGAAGGCGCTCCTCCGGATCGCTGGACGCCTCGCCTGCCAGCAGCCATTCCAGCGCCAGGCCAGCCGACACCGCCGCCGCGTCGGCGGCCGGAAGCGGCAAGCGTTGCACGATGGTCGACATCTCGTCGAACACCACGTAAGGGAAGGCAAGGAGAGTCTCCACGGCAGCGCTCAGGGCCGTCCGGTCCTGTGCGTCGATGTCCGTACGGCGGCAGGCGGTCGCCCCCGTGCCCAGGGATTGGAATCCCTCATCCTGGACCAGCAGCTGGCGTTCTGGCCGCACCACCGGCAGTGGCGTGCGGACGAGCCGCTGGCTGTCGGCCCCCCCTGGCGTGGGTGGGGCACTCGGCAACGCTGCCGTGGCGGCCGTGGCGGTGGATGCCGCCATGCTCGGCGGCCGGCGCAACGCTGCCAGATTGCCATCCCCCGGCGCAAGCGATCGCGGGCCGCTGGGGGTTACCGGCACCGGAGGGGCCGGTTCCAGATCCTGCGGTATATCGACGACGGGCACACGCTCGCGGCGAACGATGGAAATGGGCGTGACCATGAAACTGTCTCTCCACGGATGAACGTTGTTGCCATTGCGTCGAAGCCACAGCCAGAGCCCGAGCGCTGCACAAAATAGGGGCCAGCGAGGGGAGAGGCAAAGCTCCCCGGCCCTGCCGGCACCATCAACCGGTGTAGGGCTTGTAGCCCGATCTCACCGCGCCCTCCACCTCCGCGCCCTTCGGCGCGAGCACGTCGTGCTGCACCGTGCCTGGCTCGACGTTGGACAGGTAGATCCGGGCCTGCGGCGAATCGGTGCGCACCAGGGCCTCTCCCGCATCCTGGGTGCGGATGTTGCTGAGCTTGACAGTGAGCGGGAAGTCCTTGCCACCGTTCTGCCGCACCAGCTTGTCGAAGTCTTGGGCGTAAAAGTTGTTGATCGAGATCGAGCCCGGCGCGTTGATCTGAAAAACCTTGTCCGACGCACTGAGCGCACCGCCGCCTTCCACCGTCACGTTGCCGGGTTTCTTGAGCGTGCAAGCGTCCTCGCCCACGTCGCGCCACCAGACGTTCTTCAAGTGCGCATCGCCATTGAGATGCACGCCATCGGCCCCCTGTACCTGCAGGTTCTGCAGCGTGGCGCCCGGCTCCAGGACGAACACCGGCTTCTGCGACTCTGACTGTCCGCCGTCGCCGAGCTTGGGTCCTGCCTTGAAGAGCTTGCCTCCACCGTCGAAGGTTTGCCCCGCCTTGACCACGATAGGTTCGTTCACGATCTCCGATCCGTTGGGCTGCGGAATGTGCGTGCTCGGCGTAGTCTGGGTTGGCGCCCCGGCCCCGAAAGAGCCGCCGCTCTTGTCGGGCTGCTGGCCCGGCGCCCGCCCCGGACCGACATCCCCCTGGACTGGGTCGTGGGAAGAACCGCGACGGTCGCCGGTCGCATGGCCGTTCACACCACTGCCACGGTGCTGGTTGCCACCACTAGACTCCGTGCCACCCGTGCCACCCGTGCCACCCGTGCCACCCGTGCCACCCGTGCCACCACGATCGCCATGGCCACTGCCGCCGTTGTCGTAGCCATGGCCGCCGGCTGCATGGCCGTCTACACCACTGCCATGGTGCTGGTTGCCGACACCAGGTTCCGTGCCACCCGTGCCACCCGTGCCACCCGTGCCACCCGCGCCACCCGTGCCACCCGTGCCACCCGCGCCACCCGTGCCACCCGTGCCACCCGCGCCACTTGTGCCACCCGCGCCACCCGCGCCACCAGGGTCGCCATAGCCACTGCCGCCGTTGTCGTAGCCCTGGTCGCCGTCTGCGCTACCCGACTTACCGGAGCCATCCTCTCCCTGCTGCGGCGAACCGAGCAGATTCCTGAGGAACTCCTGGAACGGGTCCGCTGGCTGCTGGGAACCGCCCGAGAGCGGATTGCCGCCACCGTTCTGTTGCGACAGCATCTGCGACAACAGGCCGAGCACGATCCCCGCCAGCATCATGTTTTGGGCCATACGGGACATCGGACTCGCCTGATCCGTCGGCATGCCCATGCCGCCGGCCGGAGCCTGATCAGCGTTGTAGCGGCTATAGGGATCGGCGGTTACCGGACTGATCGCTTCCATCGCATTCATGTGCGACTCCTTCATGGCACGGGTTGAAATGAACGGTCCACTGAAGGATGGCATCGGTCGGCGGCGGATGGGCCGTGCGGGCGAACCGATGTGTTGCGGAACGAATATCAGACCGGGCGTTGCCCTGCTCGGTTCAAGGCGGCTTAACGTTCCGCCGCCTGCATGAAGAACTGGTGCATCTCCCGGGAGAGATCCGTCAGCACGAAATGCCCGCGCAGCTGGGTGAAATACACACCGATCATGAGGCTGAGCAGCACCATCGTCACTGCACCCTTGACTGGCTGGGCCATGCTGTTGGGCTCCAGCTTCTCGGCAGTCTTCGTGAGCAGGCCGAATCCCAGATCGATCAGCAGCAGCGTCAACAGCGCCGGGGCCGACAGCTGCGCCACCGACAGCATGTACTCCCCGAGCCGCATTTGCGCGAAGCGCTCCAGCAACGCCACGCCGTCGGGTGACATGCGGGTCAACGGCCACCAGGTGTAGGAGTCGAACAGCATCCCCAGGAAGGCGACCATTCCGCCCAGCATATAGAAAGCCCAGATCGCCATCTCCCCCAGAAGTGAGCCCACCGGAGTGCTCTGGTCGCTGCTGTTGGGGTTGCTCTGCTGGACGTTGTTGTAGCCTGCCAGGTTGTCGATCATCGACCCTACGGCCTCCGCCACCCAGAAGATCATGCCGGCCGCATAGCCTGTCAGCAGCCCCAGAAAGGCCTCTTTGAGTACCAGCAGGCTGACGTCGACGATGGACAGTCGCGCCACCACGTCAGGTGACTGTCCCCAGGCGATGAACAGCCCGATCCAGATAGGGAGCCCAGCGCGCACCATGCCGGGCAGCTTGGTCGAAGAGGTGGCCGGCATCACCAGCATGGCGGCGATCAGCCGGGCGCTGCACAGAGACAACAGCGCAAAAAGGTTGCGCAGCAGCGTGCCCTGTTCCATCAGAACCTGGTACTGGTCCATTCCGGACGTCACGGCGCGCCCTCCTCCATGCCGACGCCGGATACCCCCGCCCCCCGCGCCACCGCTGTCTCCTCGGCATCCTCGTCCTGCAGGTCCTCCTGTATTTGTGACTCGTGCCGTACCGCCTTGTCCAGTTCGTCGCCGAACATACGGGCCTGTTGTTGTAGCCGCTGCAGCTGGCTCCGCGCGGTGCGGAGGTCCTCGCGCACCGTGGCCACGCGTTGCGCATGCACGCTGGTTTCGTGTTCGGACTGCCGCAGATCCTGCTCGCTCGCGTCGATCTGGCGCTTGCGCGTCAGAGCCAGATCGGGCGAGAAGCTGCGCGTCTCGTGGTAGAGGTCGAACAGGGCCTGCTGATTCGCCACGAAGATGCTCCGCCGGCGTGCTTCGGCGGCACGGGCTTTCTCCAAACCGGCTTCGCACTCCCGCACCGAAGCCAGCGCTTCGGCCACCACGGCCTCCTGCTTCTCGCTGTGCATCGCCTTGAGGCGTACCAGCAGCCGCCAAGTGGGGATCGCCGCCATCGTCGTCGCTAGCCTCCACCGCGGGCGACGTCGGCCATGGCGCGAACCGAGGCGTCATACCGCCAGAGATCCTCGGTCGCCTGGTTGAGGAAATCGCGCATGCGCCCCTGCTTGTTCACCGCTTCGTCCGCCAGGGCATCGGCGCCCGGAACATATTCCCCCATCTGCAACAACATCTCCAGATCGTCGAACTTGGCCATCAGTTGCCGGAATCGACCGGCGGCATCGCGATGGCCCTGGCTCACGATCTGCGACATCACGCGGCTGAGGCTGCCCAGCACATCGATGGCGGGGTACTGGTTGCGTGCCGCGATCTTGCGAGACAGCACCATGTGGCCGTCCAAGATACCGCGCACCTCTTCCGAGATGGGGTCGCTGCCGCTCTCGTCCTCGTACAGCACGGTGTAGAGCGCGGTGATGGAACCGGTCGCGCCCATGCCGGCACGCTCCAGCAAACGCGGAATTTCCGCAAACACCGATGGCGGGAAGCCGCGCCGTGCCGGCGGCTCGCCCGCGGCCAGCCCGATCTCCCGCTGTGCCCGCGCGAAGCGGGTGAGCGAATCCATCATCAGCAGCACTTTCAAGCCCTGGTCCCGGAAGTACTCGGCAACGGCAGTGGCCGCGTGGGCCGCCTTGGCACGCTCGATGGACGAGCGGTCGGAGGTGGCGCACACCACCACCGACCGGGCCATGCCGGCTTCGCCCAGAATGACCTCGATGAACTCGCGCACCTCCCGTCCACGTTCGCCTATCAAGGCGATGACGCTGACGTCGCAGGCGGTGCCTCGCGCCAGCATGCCCATCAGCGTGCTTTTTCCTACGCCGGCAGGCGCGAAGATGCCCATACGCTGACCTTCGCCCAGCGTCAGCAGTGAGTCGATGATCTTGACGCCGGTCGGCAGCGGCCGCTCGATCATCTGGCGTGCCATCGGACTGGGCGGCAACGCGAATACGGGCCGCTTCTCCACCGTGGCGATAGCGCCTTTACCGTCGATCGGACGGCCCAGGCTGTCGATGACCCGGCCCAGAACCGCCGGCCCGACCGGCACGGAGAGCTGTTCCCCCAGACCCCGCACCCGGCTGCCCACGCCGATGCCCAGGATAGACCCGAACGGCGAGAGAATGCTGCGCCCGTGGGCGAACCCGACCACCTCGGCGGTCTGCAGCACCGTTCCGTCGGCGCCCATGATCTCGCACAGTTCTCCCAGTCTGGCATCCATGCCGTTCACCCGCATCAGGGTGCCGACCACTTCCACCACCTTTCCGGTGCGGCGCACCAGCGGCTGCGCGCGTATCTGCGCGTCCATCAGTTCCGTCAGGCGTTCCAGGGAGGTCACGGAGCCCCGCCCGCTTCGGACTCGGTCAACACTTCTGCGCGTGCCTCGGTCCGCTCGACAGACAGCAGCAGACAGGCCTGTGCGATCGCCCCGCGCAAGGCTTCCAGCTGAACCTCCAGGCTGGCATCCAGCGAGCCCTGCGGAGAATCGAACAGACATGCGCCGGGTTTCAGCGTTTCGTCGGCGACGACGTCGATCCGTGCTTCCGGCATGGAGCCGCCATGGGCGTCGGACACGGCCTCCCTCGCCGCCCCGAGGTCGTCCGGATGCACGCGCAGGGTCGCGGCGCCGGCACCCTGCAAGAGCTCGCCGACCTGCACCAGCGCCTTGTCGAAAAGACCCCGCGCCGGCTCGCTCCGCACCAGCCGTTCGATGGCCGTTGTCACCAGCCGTGCCAGCGCCTCCTGCTGAGCCTCCATCGAGGCCGCCTGCGCCAGAGTCTGCTCGAGCCTTCTGGCGTGCCACGCGGCCATCGCAGCAGCCTCCGCACGTTGGCGGGCATCCGCTTCGGCCGCCGCGACCCGCTCCCGGGCCGTGCCGGCCGCCTCTTCGAGTATCTGGGCAGCACGGGCTTGCGCATCCATCAGGCAGGCGTCGGCATCGTCGCGGGCGCGGGTGCGTAATTCAGTCACCTCGTCGTCGATCAGGCGCATGACCTCATCCACCGCTACGAAGCGTTCCACCTCGGCGGCGCGCAGCCAGCCGTGGGGAACGCCCAGCCTGCTGTCATGCAGCGTCAGCCAGATCCACATCGGTCACGTCTCCTTCCCCGCATGCGACGTCGCTCATTGCCGAAACCAGCCATCGACCGCCGGCAGGTGCTGCAGGCATCCGTGCACCGCGTGCGGGCCGGGGCGGAGGGGTGACATGTCTTGCCATGGCGCCCGCGGCAGCCCGAGGCGCACCCAGCGGCGCACGCCCCGGTCGGGCCAGCGGCCGGCACGGCACAGTGCCAGATAACCGTCCAACGCCCAAGCGGCTGGCGGCCGTTCGGCTACCTGCGGAGCTGCCGCCGCCGCGCCGTCCCCCAGCGCCAGCAGTACGTCGTATGCCGGCCCCAGAACGACCTCCAGCGCCTGCCTGGGCGCTCGGCGAACGCAGGCGCGCAGTGCGCCGGGCATTCCTGCCAACCCCAGGGCCGCCAGCCGTGCCAGACGGTCCTCCCTGGACAACAGGCACCAACGCCCTGGCGGTACATCGAAATCCGTCAGTGCCGGCACCGGTCCGCACACGGTGCGGAACACCGCCAAACCCAGCCGATTTCCCCACACCGGGTCCGACTGGCCTGTCTCCCCCACCGGCTCCGGTCTGGTCAATAAGTCAAACCCGGTGGTGAGCATCGGCGCCCACGAGGGATCGATCTGCGCCTGGGGCCGGGCCAGCAGCAGGTTCAGCCGCCCGACCATGTCGCAGTAAGGGAGCGCAGGGGTCATCGCGACACCGTCGCCCACGGCAGGCGGGACGCCAGGGCAGTCGGCAAAAGCGCAGGCCTTCGCCACAGCACCCAGCCCGCCCCGCCCAATAGGAGGACGACGAACACCGCCACGATGGCCCAGGGCCACTGATTGGGGGATGGCAGCGGCACCGCCGCGCGGGGAAGTTCGCCCTGCACCAAGGTCACCGCCACGTTGTCATACACCAGGCCCTCGACACTGCGCGCCACCATGTTCTTGATAGATGGCAACAGCGCGGACAGGTTGGCGTCGGACCGGTATTTCACGAATACGCTGGCGCTGGACGGCCGCGGCGTCGGTGCCAGCGGATCGTTCTGGGGCAGCACGATGTGCACCCGGGCGGTGAGAACGCCGTCCACCTTCGAGATCGTCTCCGACAGCTCCTCGGCCACACCATGGATGAAACGCACCCGCTCCTCGGTCGGGGTCGAAATCAGCCCTTCCTTCTTGAACAGTTCACCCAGATTGGCATGGCGCTCCTCGGGCAGGCCGTTGGCACGGAGCACCTCCAGGGCCTGCACCATGGCAGCCTCGTCGACCCGCACGGTCCAGGTCTTGCCGCCGTCGGGGGTTTCTTTCCAGGCCGGCAATCCGGCGGTCAGCAAGGCCGCCACCATCTGGTTGGCATCCGTTTCGGCCTGCCGGGTGTAGAGATCGATGCGGCAGGCACTCAACAGAAGGGTCAGAGCCACCAGGGCCGTGGCACACAGCGCACGGGCGGGGAACGACAGCGCGGGTCGGGCCCATCGGCCGGTCATGGGTCGGCCCGGCAGCGATGAAGAAGGCGCATCGGGTGCGTAGCGAGCAGCAGGCATACGGCCCTCACTGGTTCTTCATCAGGGTCTGCAGGCCGTTCTTGGCACTTTGCGCGATGTACGAGAAGGCGTTGTTCTGGGCGGAGACGTTGACCACCCGGAACATCATCTCGGTGTGCTTGACCGTCGCCTCCTGCGGGTTCAGGCTGGGCGCCTCCAGCGACGCCTTCTGCATGTCGCGCATCAGGTCTTGGTACATGCGCTCGTGTTGTCCGAGCAGGCTGGAAATCACATTCGGCGCTCCCACCTCCGGCGCGGGTCGCGTGGCCGGATCTTGTGCCAGCAGGTCGGCGAAACGGCCCGCCAGATGGTCGACGGCCGGCGTCGAGGCCTGGCTCTGTTCGAGTGAACGCAGCACGCCGGAATCCTGAATACCGTTGATGGGTGACATGGTCGGAATTCCTGTTTGTCGCCTCAGGCCCGCAAAGCGCTGCGTTCCATGGCCGCGCTCTGGCCGGAACTGATCGCCTGCAGGATCATCTCGTTGCCGCCGATGGACTCGGGGTCGACCCGACCCAGCAGCATGCGCATCAACTCACGCGCATCGCCGGCCTCGGGCTGGGCCAGCACCCGTTCGGCATTGATCGACCATGTGGGGTCGCCGGTCGCGTACTGGCAATAGGCCAGGATCGCAGTGCCGAAGGGCCAGTCGCCGCTGCGTTCTATGGCGGCGCGGGCGATGCGCGTGGCCTGCTGCCATTCGCCGCGAAGAATGGCGATCCACGCATCCAAGAAATCCAGCTGGTCCAGTTTGGGCCGCAGCTGCCGCACGCAGGCAACGATCTCTTCCGCATCGTCCAGCAGGTTCTGGCCCATCGCCACCGAGGCGATCTCGACGAGCCCCTGTACGAACTCGCGGCGCTTGACTTGCAACATCAGGTTCATGGCCTTTTCCTAGAAACATACCCCGGAGCACCAGCCCCATCCGGCATCCGGGGTTTTCGCGACACAAGCGCTCAAAACGCCAACTGGGGCTGACGCGTGCCAGCCTGCTGCATGCCGGGCTGCTGGAGCAAGTTGAGCAGGTACGGGTTGACGCCCGTGGACTGCAGGTGGCCCATCAACGCGTTCACGAAGGAACTGCCGTAGGCGCTGTTGGGCGAGTACGGACGCACCGGGGTGTTGGGATTGAAGGCGGCGGAGGAGTTAGGCGTAGCCTCCTTCAGCTCACTCATCAGCGTCTGGACATCCGAAACCGACGCCAGGCCGTCGGTGTCGCCTCTTCCTTTGGATGCCTGGAAAGCGGACTGAAGCTTGTTGAACAAGGCCGGGTTGCTGCTCAGCGCCTGGCAGGCCATCTTGAGATCGGCCGGCGCCTCGGTACCGTCGGGGCAGCGGCCGCCCTGCGCGATTTGCTGGATGTCCGACATACTGATATTTCCGCCGCTGGGGAACAGCTTGCTGGCATTCTTGCCCAGCGTGGTAATGATGGCACGGTCGCTGTTGGGCTGGCCATACGTCGGCGCCAGCGGCTGGTCGTAGGTGGGGCGGAAGGACTGCGCATAGACCGGCGGCGGGTTCTGCGTATAGCCCTGCAGAGGATTCTGCGAATAGCCCTGCAGAGGATTCTGCGCATAGCCCTGCAGAGGATTCTCCGCACAGTCCTGGAGCGGCAGACCATTCTGGTTGAACACATTGAAAGGGACGACAGGGGATTGCCGCTGCTGCAGCCCTTCGTAGGCCTGCATGGCGTTGTACAGACCGCCGGAGAGCTGCATCAGGTTCTGCAACTGCCCGAACAGGCTCTGTGCCGTGCCGGTGGCATTGCCCAGACCGCCACTCTGCGGACCGAACATGCCGCTGTACGTGGGCGACGAACCCATACCCTGGCTCATCAGTTGCATGAGCTGACTGGCCAGGTTGAGCAGCTGATTGGTGGGTTGCTGCTGCTGCTGGTAGGAGCTATTGATTTGGGAGAACTGCAGGAGGTTGCTCCAGGGCGTTGCGCCGCCCTGCTGGTTCTGCGCCTGCTCGAGCTGATCGCGCAGTGCCTGGTTCTCAGTCTTCAGATTCGAGATTTCGCGATCGCGATTTCGGACTTTGCTCCTCTGATTGTGGGAGTCGATGCCAAAGCCGGTCGCAACGCCGGCTGCTGCTGCTGCTAGTGGAATAGCCATTTTTTTTCCTAAAGAAATGTGGTGTTGGTAGATCTTGGGTCCAGTCGCTTAGACCAAGCCCTTCATAGAGTCGACCATCGCCTTTGCAGTCTTGCCGATCATTTCGGCAAAAGTACGAATGACGGTCAACATCGATTGCTGCATGATCTGCTCGACTGCCTGCGCGTTCTGCGCGCCTTGCATTTGCAGACCCTGGTTACTGGCACCCGCGAGTTCTGCCTGTCCAGAACTCAGATTGCCCATCGAAGCACCGGCTACGTCCATAACGTCTTCCTTTCAAGAGTTGGGTGGCTGGGCCACCCGTTGCGATATGGCGAGCCGAAGCCCGCCAGTCATAGGGAGGATCTGCTTCTCAGCTCACCAGTTCTGGTTGCCTTTCAAGCAGTTCCATCAGCTTGTTCGCGGTATCACGTACGGCGGTGTTGTCGGTGGTGGCCAGCAGGCGTTCGATGGCACGTTTGCCGTCGGCATCCCCGGCCAACAGAAGCGATATCGCCAGGGCCAGATGTGCCGGCTCGTCGTTCGGGTTCTGGTCTACGTATTCGCTCAGGCTGCCCTTGGCGACACCGGTGGCCCCCGCCATGCCGGAGACCACTGCGCGGCACACCTGGAATTGGAGCGGTACCGCCAGCGTGGACTCCACCACGTCGCATATTTCGTTGCTGTCTTCCATCTCGCGGTACACCAGTCCCAGCAGGCCGACGGCCATGAGATTGCGGTAGAGGTGTGTGAAATTGAGTTCCATGAAATCCTCCTGAATAGGTTCGGGCTGCTACGGTTCAGAAGACCAGAGCCACGCCGTGGATGCTCTCCCACACCTGGCGCACCACACGCTCGGAGGCCTGGAAACCGCGCAGCAGCCGGGAGATCAGGTGGCGCTGGCTTTCTTCCTTGGCGGAGGCCAACATCTTGTCGGTCGCTTCGCCGACGGACTGGAAGTACTGGACGATGGCGCGTGCCTTGTCGCCCGTGATGTCTTCGGACAGCGTCTTCTCAAGGTTGGACATGTCGGCGAAGATCGATTGCTCGCTTGCGGGTTGGTTCATCTGAGGCTCCTGGGGCTTTGAATAGCGATGCGATCGGACGCACCGTTCTGGGATAACCCGAGGTCGGAGTCATGCAACTCCTCGACGGGGGCTTGGGTCAATGACAGGTGTTTGGTACCGTCGCGCGTCTGCACGTAGGTGATGCCGTGGGACTCCAGCATCGCGCCTACCGGCGTGCGCGGGGGCGGAGGAAGGTCCGTCACCCGAACGCGAATGGTTTGCACCAGGGGTGCGAGATCGGCGGCAATGCGGTTGGCCGCAACGCGCAGCCGGTCCGCGCCGACGGCGGCACCCTCGATGACAAACTCGCCGCCCGCGACATGGCGAACCGACACGCGCGGTTCATCGAGCGCTTCGGCGATGCTCTGGGCGATGTCCGTAGCCGCGGCATACCGGCGCATCACCATTCCCCGGGGCAAGACGTCCAGCGCGGCATCCATCTGGGCCACTTCGGCCGGCGTCGCAAGCAGGCCTTCGACCATCGCACCGTGCGCTCGCGCACGCACCACCACGCCCTGCACCCCTGCCGCCGTCACCGCCATCTGTGTCTGCGCCACCGGTGACGGTGGTGGCACGCGCGCCGCGGCGTCGTTGGCCACACCCGAAACCACCGCGATGAAGACGACGACCATCACGGTGGCGCCGGCGGTGACGCCCCACATCAGCCAACGGCGCGCAGGTTTGGGCACGCCTTCAGGCGTCGTGTCAGTCTGGCGGGCAGAGGTTCCGGCGGAGGTCTTGGTGGCCGGACGAAGCAGCCGACCCAGGAGTTCGAGGTCGGAGGGCCAGCTGCCCGCATCGGCCGGGCCGACGCACAAGGCCGTATCGCCGAACTGGCGCGGCATCAAGTCGATCGCGACTTCACCGGTCGCGGCGTCGGCGAATGACCAATGGGCGCTGTACACGAGATCCGCTCCTTGAAGGATTTCCAGGACCAGCGGGTCGCCGGTCCAGTCCAGCAGCCGGATGTCCGCATCGTTCTCTGCGGATATGACGTGCCTGCCGACTGGTAAGACTAAGTCGGTACCTGCATGGCGCCCGGTCAGCACGCGAAGCCGGTTCATGATTTGCGAACTCCGGTTCCGGATTTGTTGCCACCCCTGCCGCCCTCGCGCAGGCCGTAGCTGGCAGGATCGGCCAGGCGCTCTACCAGCGACCGCACCGGATCGCGCGGCACCGGGGGCACCGACTCGTCCCGGCCCCGAGCGGGTGGTGCCTGCAGCTCCGGCAGCTCGGCGGCTGCCGGAGCTGCCGGAGCTGCCGGAGCTGCCGGAGCTGCCGGAGCTGCCGGAGCTGCCGGAGCTGCCGGAGCTGCCGGAATTGCTGGAACTGCCAGAGCCGCCGGAGCTGCCGGAGCTGCCATGGACGGCGAAGGCACGGCACCCATCGCCGGCTGGGTTACCGGCGGCAGCGCCGCCGACGTTACCGGCTGCGTCACCGGCATCATCACTTGCGGCGTCAGCAGGAACATGCGCTCGGACCGCGCCAGATGCTTTTGCCTCTGCCGGAACAGGGCGCCGACCACCGGGATGTCCTTGAGCAGCGGCACACCGGTCTCCCCCGATAGCTCGCTGTCCACGGTGATGCCGCCGATCAGCAGGCTCTGGCCTTCCAGCACGCGCGCCTCGGTACGTATCTCGGTGCGTTTGACGACCGGTACCTGGTCTACGGTGGTGGACTGGAAGCTGCCGTCCTCGATGAGGATGGAAAGCTTGATCGATGCCGGCTGGCCGTTGGCGCCCGGGGTCACTTGCGGCGTGACATGCATCGTCGTGCCGGCCTCGACCTGGAACAGCTTGACGTCCAGGTTGCCCGCCACACGGACACTGGCGATCCGCTTGTCGGACATCACCGCGGGCCGGTTCGCCTCGCCCAGCACACGCGGCTTGGATATGACACGCGCACGGCCCTCGCCGGCCAGCGCCTGCACCCGGGCCATCAACGACCGGCCAGCGTCCGACAGCAGCGTGGCCACGGTGAAAGGCTGGGTGGAGGTGCCGCTGCCGGTGGTGGAATCCCCACCCTGCGGACCGCTCACCGACAACTGGCCCCGCGTTCCCTGCACGGACCAGTCGATACCCAGGGCCGACAGGTTGTCGGTGCTGACATCGATGACGGTCGCTTCCAGCTCCACCTGCATCGAGCGCGCATCCAGCGTGCGGATCAGGTTGCCGATCTCCTCCATGCGCCGTGCCTTCGCATAGACGATGACGGAATTGCTGGTCTCGTCGGCCTCGAATACCGGAGCCTCGTCCTCGGTGTCTCCGTCCAGTGGACTGCGTACCGCGCGTGGCGCCGGCGTT
Organism: Sphingomonas sp. NCPPB 2930; assembly: GCA_042867185.1. Lineage (GTDB taxonomy): Bacteria > Pseudomonadota > Gammaproteobacteria > Burkholderiales > Burkholderiaceae_C > Xylophilus. Next base: position 29,588 of record JBHZQV010000018.1, read on the forward strand.
GCACCCGATCCTTCGGAAGGCAGCTGGGCGCCGGGGTTGCCCTGCAGAGAGGACAAAAAGCCGCCCTGCTGCTGCATGGCGCCGTACATCTGCTGCATGGAGCGGGTGGTGGGCGCAACCGATCGGGCGGCGTTCTTCTGCGCTGTTGCAAGCACACTGCCAGGGTCTTGGCGGGCGCCACCCGAGCTGAAGACCGCGCGCAGCGTGGTCACCAGGCCCGGCACATTCACGCTGCCCATGGAGTGGTCCACCGCCGACACATGGGCCAGCGGGAACACCTGCACGACACGCCGGTTCTGCTCGATGGCGCCGACGTCTAGCGACTCTACCGCCAGGCCCACCAATTCCACATGACGCGGCGGCCCGTACACCAGCAGTGTGCTGTTGGTGGAATCCCAGCGGATGGGGAAGCGGTCGCTGGCCAAGCGCAGCGAGTTCAGCAACTCCACCACCTGCCGGCGCTGGTAGCCCTTAAGGCGGAAGATGCGGCTCTGGATGGCGTTGGCAGGGTAGAAGTAGTAAGCGGTACCGTCGAAATACCAGATCAGCGCATACGCCTTGCAGAGGCCGTCCAGAAACTGACGGGCGTTGGTGTCGAAGTTGCCGCTGACGACGCCCTCCACCCGCTGATCGACCACCGCCGGGAATCCTTGCGACGAGGCGAAGTCATTGAGCACGTCGGCGAGGCGCTTGCTGTCGGCCCGGTAGACGAACCGCTGGTTGCCGGGACCGTCTCGACCTGCCGATGGCGTGCTGGCCGACGGCCCGCCCCCGGCCGTGTGCGCCTCGCCAGGCTGCGACCATGCCGACGGAATTGCCGCCAGCACGGTAGCCCCGGCCATCAGGCCCGCGGCGCATCGCAGTCCCTGCAGATAACGGGGGCGGGCGGTCGACTTCATGCCTTGGTCCCGTTCCTGCCGGATTTTCCGTGAACTGTTTCGAAAGGGGTTTCCGCGAACTGCTCACGGTAGTTCTGCGCCAGCGTGGAGCGGCTGTTGACGCCCCAGCGTCCCGCCACGTCCAGAATGCTCACCGGGGAGCCGCTGGCGCTGGTGGCCTGCAGTTCGGAACGAATGCGCTCCATCCGCCGCCTGCGAATGAACTCGGCGGGCGTCAGCCCCAGGTGTGCCCGAAAAGCCAGCTGCAACGACCGCTCGGTAACGCCTGCGCGGGCGGCCACATGCCGAACCGACAGATCTGTGTCCGACAGGTGCTCCAAGATGAACTGGTAAGCTCCCCGGTAGCGCAGCGGAAGGCGGAGGCGCACCGCGTCGCCACCTTCGGCATCCACATCTGCAGGGTTGGACAGCAGCGCCTGGCTGAAATCCCGCTTCAGCACATAGAACGCCTGCTCCACATGTTGCTTGTAGGCCGCAAGCGAATCGCCGATGCGGCCCTGTGTCTGCAGCAGTTTGGAGCGGCAGTACTGAAGGTCCATCGAGTAACGACTCTGCCGGATCTGCGAATCGTTGTGGGTCAGCGTGCTGAGCATGCCGAACGCCGCGGTGGTGGCACCGCCCGCCATCAGCGCCATCGCGCTTTCAATGCGGGCATTCGATTCGAGCCCCGCGAGCCGACGGTCCTTCAGCCACGCCAGGCATTCCGACAGGCGGCCCTCGTCACCTGCACCGCTGGCCGATGTGATCATCATCTGCAGGTGTTGCAGCCGGTGTGCTACCAGTCCCATGTCGCCCAGGGAGCGTTCCCGCTCCGCCAGTTGGCGGCGCAGGGCCGCCGGCGCCGGCGCTGGGCCGGAACGCTCGCGGAAGCTCGTGGCCAGGGCGTGGTCCGCCAGTTCGTCGGACCGCCGGGCCAGCTGCATCGCAGCCAGTTCCAGGCGATGGCATTCCACCACCTGCCCCATACGTTCCCAATTGTGCTCAAGGCACAGCGAGGCCGCACTGGCGACCAGCGCGTTGGCGCGACGGCATTCACCCAGTATTTGAAGCGCATCGGCCTGGCAGTTCATGGCCTCCACCACCAGGTCAGCCGGAGCCCCGGCATCGTCGACCACGGAGCGGAAGCATTCGATCGCCCGGCCGGGCCGGTTCATGCTCAGGAAGGTCCAGCCCTGGTCCAGCGACGAGCACCAGCGCAGCCACTGGCGCGAGACACGTACGTAGAGCTTCCGAACGTCCTGCAGCATCTCCTGCGCTTCCTGCTCGCGGCCGAGGGCCAACAGGGTGCGCGCCACCATCTGAAGGCGCACGGACCGCCGCTGGTCATCGCCATCGGTGGTTCGCCTCCGCATGCCCATCTGGGCAGCTTCTTCCAGGTGACCGCGCAGGATGCGCGTTGCGATGTCCGGGTCTGCTTCGTAGCAGCGAAGCACGCTCAAGGCCAAAGGGATTTGCATCGGATGTTTCCTCCGCCTTGATTTCACCGCCGGGGTCGGCGGCTGCTTCGTATCGCCACGAAGCCATGTGCAGTAATGCGATGGAATTCGCACCGTAGGTCGCCGCTTCGGCCCCGTGTAATCGATCGTCGCCGCGTCACCTAAATTGGTACGGCGCGATCGAGGGTGCGCATGCGGTGGTACCTCAGAGCCGAAATTTGCAGGAGGCGGGCCATGTCCGACGAAAAGACCGAAAAGCCCACACCCAAGCGGCTTCGCGATGCCAAAAAAAAGGGGCAGCATGCCAAGAGCCAGGATGTCACCGCCGCCATCGTGCTGGGCGCCATGACTGCCTGCCTGTCCGTTGCCGGCTCCATGACAGCGGAGCGGCTGATCGCGGTGGTTTCGCGTCTTCTGGAAGATATCGGCGGGATGCATGCGTCCACCGACCTCATGCCGTTGCTCACGCCCATAGTCGGCGACGGCCTGCTGTGCCTGCTGCCCTTCATCTTTACCGCGATGCTTGCGGGCCTGGCAGGTTCTGCGGTGCAGGTGGGGCTCACCGTCTCGATGGATCCGGTCTCACCCAAGTTCGACAAGCTCAATCCTGCCCAGGGCCTGAAAAAGATTTTCTCGATGAAGTCGGTCATCGAGTTCGTCAAGACGTTGCTCAAGGTCGCTGCGATGGGCGCGGTGCTGTGGAAGGTCGTCCTCGACCTGATGCCGACGTTGATGAGCTCGGCCTACCTGCCCGCGGCCTCCATCGCGGTGGCGGGATGGAACGCGGTGCTGCACCTCGTCTTCGGCGGGCTGCTGCTGTTCCTGGTCGTGGGTCCGCTGGACTTCGGCCTGCAAAAGTTCCAGTTCCTCAAGGACCAACGCATGACAAAGGACGAGGTCAAGCGCGAGCACAAGGAATCCGAAGGGGATCCCCAGCTCAAAGGAAAGCGCAAGCAGATCGCCCGCGAGATGGCGACGTCGGCCCCGAAGGACACGGTGCCCGGAGCGTCGGTGGTGGTCACCAATCCTACGCACTACGCGGTGGCGCTGCGGTATTCGCCGGGAGACGGCCCGTTCGATGCGCCGGTACCCATCGTGGTGGCCAAGGGCGTCGATGAAGAAGCCGCGGTGATTCGGAGGCTGGCGGAAGAGCATGGTGTTCCGCTCATGGCCGACCCACCGCTGGCGCGCATGCTCTACACCCTGCCGTTGCAGGAACCGATACCGGAGCAAATGTTCGAGACCGTAGCCGCCATTTTGCGTTGGGTGGCGATGGTGAAGGCAGCCGGTGGCGGACCTGCTCCCTGCCAGCGAGACGGGGGGTGACCGTGGCATTGAAACTAGGCGCCGGCATCGGCAACGACCTGGCGATGGCGAGCCTCGTGGTGGCCATCGTCAGTCTGATGATCCTTCCGCTACCGACCTTCGCGATCGATTCCCTGCTTGCCGTCAACATCTCCGTCAGCGTGCTGCTGCTGATGACGACGCTGTTCATTCCGAACGCGATTGCGTTGTCCACCTTTCCGTCGCTGCTGCTCTTCACCACGCTGTTCCGGCTGTCGCTGAACATCGCGTCCACCAAGTCCATCCTGCTCCATGCGGATGCCGGTCATGTGATCGAGACCTTCGGCGAGCTCGTGGTGGGGGGCAACCTGGTGGTGGGCATCGTGATCTTCCTGATCATCACCATCGTGCAGTTCATCGTGATCTCCAAGGGTTCGGAACGGGTGGCCGAGGTGGGCGCACGTTTCACGCTGGACGCGATGCCTGGCAAACAGATGAGCATCGACGCCGACTTGCGCGCCGGGATGCTGACCGGCGAGGAGGCGCGCAAGAAGCGGGCTTTGCTGGCCATGGAAAGCCAGATGCACGGCGGCATGGATGGGGCGATGAAGTTCGTGAAGGGCGACACCATCGCGGGCCTGATCATCACGTTGGTCAACTTGGTAGCCGGCATCATCGTCGGCGTGATGTATCACGACATGACGGCAAGCGAGGCAGCCAACCGCTTCGCGGTGCTGTCCATCGGCGACGCCATGGTGTCGCAGATCGCCTCGCTGTTCATCTGCGTGGCCGCTGGCGTGCTGATCACCCGTGTGGCAGACGATGGCGAAAAAAAGCCGCGTTCCCTCGGCCAGGAGGTCGGTGCCCAAATCACCGGCAACGCCCGCGCGATCTACCTGGCCGGCGCGCTGGTGCTGGCCTTCGCAGCGGTGCCGGGTTTCCCGGTGCTGCAGTTCCTGGCTATCGCGGTCGGGCTCGGTGCTGCGGGCTGGGTGCTGGACAAACGGCGCCGCAAGTTGGAGCAGGTGGCCATCTCCAAGCCGATCGGCGCACTGCAGCGGGACGGCGCGAAGGGCGAGCCTCCCTCCATTCGTCAGGAACCACCATTGTTCGCCAAGCCGCTGGCGGTACGCATGTCGCGTCAGCTCGGCATGCTGCTCGAGGCGGACTCTCTGGACGAGGCCATCACGACCGAACGGCAGCAGTTGCAGGAAGAACTGGGCCTGCCCTTCCCCGGAATTTCCATGTGGGTGACCAACAACCTCGAAGGACTGGAGTTCGATGTGTTGCTCAACGATGTACCCACGCGCGAGGTGAAGCTGCCTGGCCGAATGATGCTGCTCACGGACCCCGGCTCGCCCTTGGCCCAACGCGCAGAACGCCATGGCCCGGTGCTCGACCAGCCCGAATCTCTTTGGATCAAGGATGGTGGGCTCTCCGACGTGGACAGGCGCACGGTGCTGAGCATCGAGAACGTCATCGCGCGACACGTGACCGGAGCGCTTCGGCAACATGCCCACATGTTCATGGGCGTGCAGGAGGTGCAGTGGGTGCTGGAGCGGGTCTCCGCCGAATACCCGGGCCTGGTGGCAGAGGTGCAGAAGATCCTGCCGGCCCAGCGCATTGCCGAAGTCCTGCGGCGGCTGCTGGAGGAACAGGTACCGGTACGCAACGTACGCACCATCCTGGAGGGTCTGATCGCCTGGGGGCCCAAGGAAAAGGACATGCTGCTGCTGACCGAGTACATACGGGCCGACCTGGGCCGCTACCTCGCCTACGAGGCGGCTGGCGGAGGCACCATGGTGCAGGCCATCCTGATGGAGCCGGACGCGGAGCAATTGATCCGGCAGTCCATCAAGTCCACGCCGGCCGGCAACTACCTGGCCATCGCCCCGGAAACGTCGACCATGCTAGCGGACCAGATCGCCCAGCTCGCGGGTGACCAGGCCCGCAAGGGTGTGGCCGTGGTCACCTCCATGGACATCCGCCGCTACGTGCGCAAGATGATCGAGGTCCGCCTGTCATGGTTGCGGGTTTACTCCTTCCAGGAACTGGGCAACAGCATCGAACTCCGGCCCATCGGCCGGGTGACGGCCTGAGTGGCCTAAAGTGGAGGCGAGCATGAGTCAAGAGATCGACCGCGTGCCCCCCGAGGCACCCAGCACGACCAACAGCCCCGGGGGCCAAGGCGCCACGGCGCTTATCGCACAGCTGTTCCGGCAGGTTCTTCGGCTGCCGCCGCGCAACGAGCGCAACAGTGGCCGCGCGCTGTTCCCCGGCAACGACACCGCTATCGGTGATGCCGCCGATCCGCGTTGGTGGTCATCGCCCGGCGTCGACACCCAGGGCCGGGAGGCCGCACCGCCGCCTTCCTTTCCGAACGGGCCGCCGGGTGCGTCGGGTGACCCGGGAGCGGCCGCGCGTCCGTCCGGCCACGCCGGGGACGAGGCGGCAGATGCAGGGCACTTTCGCGGCGTGGCTGCGCCGGGCCAGGTGGCGGGAGTGGACAGGCGGGTCGAAGGCCGAGGCCTTGTGGCAGGTGCCGCGGGCAAGGGAAGCATGCTCGACCACGCCGGCCCGGCGCCGGCGCAGGCGGCACCGGGCATCCAGTCCCGCCACCAGGCGGCCGGCGATGCGCTGGACAAGCTCGCTCGCCACTTGCACCGCCTGTGCGAACGCGGGGGCGCCATCTCCCAGCATTGGAGCGCCACCCTGCACCTGGACGCTCAAGCCCTGCCGGACACACGGCTCCGCATCCAGGCTTCGCAAAGCTGGATCAGGCTTCGCTTTTCCACCCAGTCGGCCGACAGTGTCCGCTTAATTTCCGACCATACGCCCGCACTGCGCAGCACCCTGGAACAAACGCTCGACATGAAGCATCACGTGGACATCGATTTCGAATGAACGCACGTCCGTGGTCCCTCACAGTCGCTCGGTCCTCGCGTCTGCCGCCTGCGATGCCCGACGGTCTGCAGATCGCGGATGACAGCCTGTCCGATCTGCGGCAGGTGCTGCCCTCGATACCGATGGCCGCGGCGGCGGCAGCCCGTATCGCATTCGACAGCCGCTTCGGCGCCCTGCTCTCCCGCTACCTGGGCACAGTCCCGGTGAACATCGGTCGCCGGCACGGCGAGCGCCCCGGATTGCGGCTGGCACTGTCTTCGCTGGCGGGGGACGTGGTGGTGGAGCTCGATCCGCGCCGCTGCACGGCCTGGGCACTGCTGGACCGTATGGCGCGCGAGCCACACCAGCAGGATCTGGCCTGTGCGCTCGCCTTGGAAATGGTCGACCGCGTCCGTCGCGCCCGGGGCTTTGAAGACGTGGGTCTGGAGATTCGCTCACTGACCGCCAGCGACACTCCCCGCGCTACGGTGGCGAGCGTGGCCACCCTGCGTATCGACGAGCATGAAATCGAGCTGATGGAGATGGACGCCGCGTTCAGCCTGTTCGCCGCCGAGGAAATGCGAGAGTGTCCGGTCCGGATCCCGCCCATGCTGCGCTCCCTGCGCCTGCCGGGCACCGCCCGGCTGGGCGAGCGACGCATGGGCGCCAGCCAGTGGGCACAGGTCGCCCCCGGCGACGTCTTCCTCCTGGGACGCTCGCCACTCCAGATCGGATGGCGCATCGGCGCAGGTCAGGCCTTGTGCGGCAGCGCCCGCCTGCAATTCGCCCGTTCAGGCCCGGACATACCTGAGCCCGTGCTGACGCTGGAAACCGCCCTGCTGAGGGCCACGAAGGAAGCTGTGATGGATACCCCTGACGCCGATCTGCCCGAGATCGATTTGCCGGTGCAATTCGAACTTCAGACAACCAGTCTGCCACTGGAGGAGATCGCAGCCCTCGGACCAGGCCACGTCATTGCGCTGGATGTGCCGGCGCAGCAGGCCGTGGTACGCCTGATCTGCCAGGATCGCTGCGTCGGCAGCGGCCAGCTCGTGGTGGTGGGTGACCACCTGGGGGTGCGGATCGATCGCATGGCATGGGCACGTGATGCAGCCGTTGATCGCTGATCCGATCTCGCTGCTGCTGGTGCTCATGGCGATGGGCATCGTGCCCTTTGCCGCGATGGTCATCACCAGCTATAGCAAGATCGTCGTCGTGCTCACGCTGCTGCGCAACGCACTGGGCGTGCAGCAGGTGCCGCCCAGCACGGTCCTCAACGGCGTGGCGATCATCCTGAGCTGCTACATCATGGCCCCCATCGCCATGGAAGCCGGCGACCGCATCCGCAATATCGAACCACGCCCGGACTACACCGCATCCCAGCAGATGCTGAACGCCGGCGCAGCCGCGATGGAGCCTTTCCGCCGCTTTCTGCAGCGCCATGCCGACGAGCGCGAAAAGGCTTTCTTCGTGAAATCGGCGCTGGCCATCTGGCCCAAGGATCGGGCCGACAAACTCGCCAAAGACGACCTGCTGGTGCTCGCACCTGCCTTCCTGCTCACCGAATTGACGGCCGCCTTCAGGATCGGCTTCCTCATCTACCTGGCCTTCACCGTGGTGGACCTGGTGATTGCCAACATCCTGCTGTCCATGGGCCTCTCCCAGGTCACGCCCACCAACGTGGCGATCCCCTTCAAGCTGCTGCTGTTCGTAGCGCTGGAGGGCTGGGCGCGGCTCGTGCACGGTTTGGTCCTGACCTATCGATGACACGCCAACGGGAGTCTTTCATGGGATATGAAGCCGTTATGCAACTCGCCTCGGAGGCCTTGCGCATGTGCCTGCTGCTGTCGCTGCCTGCCGTGCTGACCGCCTCCATCGTCGGCCTGCTGGTGGCCTTCGTTTCGGCCATCACCTCGTTGCAGGACTCCAGCATATCGCAGGGCATCAAGCTGCTGGCCGTGACCATCGTCGTGTTGATCGCCGTTCCTTGGGCGGCTGCCACCATGCTGCGGTTCGCCGACAAGGCGCTGTCGCTGGCCTTCCAATGAAGATCGGCGGCGGCACGCCCTGGCGGCATCCCGTGCCGGAAGAAGCCGAGGCCATGCCAGCCTCACCGCGTTCGCCCGCTCCATGGCCCCCGAGGGCCGCTCGCAAAGCGGCCTTCGCTCCGGGCGTGCAGGCCACGCTGGACCAGTTCCTGGCCTGCATCGAGGACAGCGATCCTGCCCAGCGCCCTGTGGCCTTGGTCGACTTCCTGCTGGCAACCACGACGCTCGCCCACCAGATCCTGCGCGGTGGCACCCCGCTGGCGGCCCTGCAATTGCTGGCGATGCAGGCGGTCACGGAAGCGGGCATCGAGGACATGGCCGATCCCGCGCCCGAGGCGGAGCCCCAGGTGAACTCGAACGGCAAGGCGGCAGAGCCGCCGGACCACGATGTGTGGCACGCGGCAGCGATCGAAGAGGTCGTATCGGCAAGCCCGGAACCTTCGGCCGCGCCGGCAGCCCCGTTCGGCCTGGCCGAGGTAAAAGCCTTGCTGGTGGACCGCATGGAGGCTGTCCGCCGTGCCCAGATGCTCGCCGGTGCCGATAGCGCCCGACTGCAGGACCAAGCGGTCGACAGCATGCGGTTCGCCATGCTGCCTCTGCTGGTGCTCAGCGCCCATCGGCCACGGCCTCCCCTGCACCGCCGCATCGCGGCCGACCGGACCGCGCTGATCCGGGCCGGCCTGGCGCTGGCTCAGGATGGCCAGGCGCCCGGCCCCGTCCACCGCAACCGGGCTGTCCATGACGCCGGTCCGGCCACCCACGGCCTCCACGTCCCCCCCGACAGCATTCCTGGACACACCCGTCAAACGGGCCCAACGGAAGACCCAGGCGACACCGGTGACCCGTGAGCTACCAGCACTTTGAAGGACTCGTGCGCGATTTGTGCAAAGAGCTCCATCTGCCCGATACCGAGGGGGTCTTGCGCCAGGGCTACCTGTCAGTGCAAGGTTTCGAGATCGTCGTGGCGAACTACGAAAGCGACCCCGATGCGATGTACCTCAACTTCAATTTTGGTGTGGTGCTGGCCGGCCGCAGCCTGCGCATCTTCCGGCTCATGCTGGAAGCCAACCTCACCGTCTATGCGCAAGACCAGGCACAACTCGGCATGGATGCCGACACCGGCAGCGCGCACCTGGTGGTGCGCGTGCCGATGACGGCCGGGGTGGACGGCCCATGGTTGGCCGAGACACTGCAGCATTACTCCAGCCACGGTAGCTACTGGCGCGACACCCTGCTCAATTCCAGCGACGAAATGTTCAACGCGGTTACCTCGGGACACTACCAATGGATTCGCGCCTGACCCGATGGCAACCCTCTCGATTTCGGTATTCGTGCAAGTTCTTCGCAAAAACCGCGCCCCGGCGGCGCGTGATGTGTAACCTAGGGAACCCTGTGTAGAAGGAGACCCGGATGATCTCAGCTTTGCCTGCCGTGCCCGACATGTTGTCCCCCACCCCCGGTCTCGCGTCGGGATATCCGTCCAACGTGATCTCCCAGCGCTTCCAAGACATGATGCAGCCCACAGCCTCCGCGGATGTCGCACCGGCAGACGAACCAGTAGGTCTAGAAATCGATTCTCAAGCGCAAGCCATCGACACGCAGGTGCTATCCGGCTTGGTCGGCGCCAGCGACCTCAACCACGCGGACCCCGAGTCCGAAGACGAATAGGGAGGATCCCCGGATGATGTCAAATGGAGAAGACGGTGTAGGCCCAGGCGAAATGACAAGCGACCCGACATCCACCGCAGGATTGGACCTGCCGGTTCGGGGTGGCCGGGTCGAGCGCTTTTTTGGCGAACTCGCCATACTCCTGGGGCTGGACCAGCACATGGTCCAGCCGCTGTCCCCACGCCAGCCGTTCAGCGGTCCGGACGGGATGATCTGCAGGATCGAAACCCAGCAGGACGGTGCTCAATTGGAAGCCAGGCCGCAGCTGGTGCTGCCGCTCGACAACGAAGAGATCGGCCGGCTGCCGGTGCCGCGTGTGCTATCGCTGCAGCGGGCGCTTTTGTCGCAGCTCGGGTGGCTGCTGGGCGAATCGTCCGAAGGGCTGTTGCAGCTCTCACCCCTGCGATGGACCCGTGAGGCCCAAGAGGTGGCCATGGAACTGGACCTGGGCAGCGCGGTGGGCCGCATCGTGCTGACCATGCTGGCTGACGGGCAAGACGAACGCACCGCTGACACCATTCCACGCCATTCGCACTGAGACCTTCTCAGTTCTGAGGAGGATTTTCGCGCGGGTCCCGCTCGGCCTTGGCGGCACGCCTTCGCCACGCGAACCATCCCCCGACACCAATTCGAGAAAACTTGCATTCAAGCAGTGCGAAGCGCTGAGTTGGCCTCGGCCGCTACGACCTGTTGCCTCTCAAGGCGTCCGCCCCCCGCCTTCCAGCCGCCCGAGTACTCGCTGGACGTAGTCTTGCGTCTCTGCATAGGGTGGCACTGCCCGGCCGTAACGGATCACCGCGCCTTCACCTGCGTTGTAGGCAGCGACCACCAGATCCAGTCGGTCTCCAAACATGCGGCTCAGGTCGCTCAGGTAGCGGGCGCCTACGTCGATGTTGACATCGGGCTGCATCAGGTCCGCAGGATTCTTGACGCCGTAGCGGGCACCCGTACCGGGCATCACCTGCATCAGTCCCAGAGCGCCCGCTCTTGAGCGGGCGCGCGGATTGCCGTTGGACTCGACCCGGATGATGGCATGCAGCAAACGGGAATCCAGGCTGTAGCGGCGACTTGCGGTATGCACCAGGTCCGAGAACGGCCGCGCACCTCGGGGCACGTCGACCGCCAGGTTGCCGGAACTGGCGGAACTGGCGGAACTGCCGTTGGAGCTGCCGTACCGCCACCGGCGTTCCACGCCGATGGCGGGCGACTGGATCACCCTCGCCGCTGTCTCCGCCACTCTCACCGGAGCATAGGATGTTGGCACCTGCAAGGACCTGGCCGGCGCAGCAGCAACCGGGGCGGCCGCCGCAGCAGCAACCGGGGCTGCCGCCGCAGACACTGCCGAGCAACGTCCCAGGCTCATCGGAAACGCGCCTGGATCGACCATCAAGGTGCGGACCTGGCCATCGCCGAGCTCGCACCGTTGCAACACAGGCACCGCCACGGAGGGCGTGGCGGCAGCCATGAATGTGAAGGCGAAGACGCTGCAGCGCACCAGCGGCCTGGACGATGCGGGCCCAGCCAACATCACTGCGCTTCAGAAGCCGTTCTGGCCGACGCCGCCGCCGCCGCCTACGCCGCCGCCGCCGCCGCCACCACCGGAGCTACCGCCACTGAAGCCTGCGTTGAAGCCCGAAGAGACGGCCTGCGACGCGTCATTGGCAAACCCGCCACCGGAGCCGGCTCCGGCTCCGGCTCCGGCTCCGGCTCCGGCTCCAGCTCCCGAGCCGGAATCGGAGCCGCCACCGGCGGCGCCTTGCAGGGTGCGTCCCAACGTCTCGAGCATCTTGCCCAACTCGCCGAGAAACTGGTTGCCTTGCTGCGAGGGCTGCGTGCCGCTTTTGTTGTTTCCAGCGTTGTCGCCCTGCTGCGGCTGCTGCGACTGCTGCGGCTGCTGCGACTGCTGTGGCTGCTGCGACTGCTGTGGCTGCTGCGACTGTTGTTGTTGTTGCTGTTGCTGTTGCTGCATCAACATCATGAGCAACATCAACACCTGCTTCAGCAGCTGCATCATCTGCTGCTGCTGTCCGCCCGCACCGGAGGCACCATTGGCGCCATCGGCACCGCTGGCGCCATTGGCACCATTAGCACCGCCGGCACCATTAGCACCGCCGGCACCGCCACCGTCGTAGCCGCCGGAGCCGTATTGTGAGGCGCCAACTCCACCGGCACCACCGGCACCACCGGCACCACCGACACCACCGACACCACCTACACTACCGATACTTGCATCTGCCATAACGTACTCCGTTTCTGCTGGGGTTAAGGTATGCGGCGCGATGCTCAGTCCGCATTCCGCATTTGCAGAATAGAAGGCATCGGAATCTCACGAGCAATGGATGCGAAAGCGGTCCATGAATTGCGAATGCATGCTGGCGCGGCAGACGCGGAGACCATAAAAGGCGATGGGAGAGCGACCGATGTGCGCTTATGGCCCGGCTCCGGTCGGGTCAACGGTGGACGTCCCGCCATATCACTGCGTGGTCGGACTTTTCATCAGCACCGGTAGCTTGGGACCCAGCAGTTCCAGCATCATCTCCGCCAGCGAGACGCCCAGATCCAGCAGTTGGGCGACCGCCTCCGGAGTAGTAGCCCAGGTGGACGGGTTGGCCTGCAGCAACCCTTCGGAAGAATGGCCGAGCGTCCATTGCACTTCCGAATGCAGTACCTGCTGCACCGCCAGCAGTTGCGCCGCATCGATATGCTGGATGTCGTCCTCCTCCAGCGGCAGGATGAGCTCGGGCCGCGCGTGCAAACGACCCTGAAGGCATGCGATCTGAAAACGGCAGAGCACATCGCAAGGACCGGCGAACGGAACTCCGGCAGCCAGAATGTGCCTGTCTTCAACAGGAAATTCGAGCAGATCGGCCAGTGCATGGAAAAAAGCCTCCACGGTGGCGTCGGAATCGTTGTGTGTTCCCATTGCACCGCGGCGCTTGCGCAGAATGACGTTGGAAAAGGCTGCCGGGAGAGGCATGCTGGCGGATAGTCGGCTGATGATAAGGACTGCATCGAATCCTGCTGTACGGGATTCCGATGGCTTGGTCTGCTGATCCGGGATGGCTCGTGGTGCACGACGTGCCTGCACCAAAAGTCCCGTTCGACCCATCGTGATGCCACCGGGAAAACCTACTGCAGGCAATTGCCGCCGATAGCGGCGGCGCATTCCGTGTGCCTTCGCGGAACCGGAGATGGTGCGGGGTCTATGGCGTGAGCCCCAGGGCTCCACATCGCACCCCGCGCATCGATGTCACCGAAATGGCGACCCCGTGTTCATACCTGTTTCGGCAGCCCCTGCAGCGTCTGTGTAGGGCTCTCGGTATACACCTGGCGGTAGTTGTAGGCGAGGGTCGAGCGGTTGCTGACGCCCCAACGGGCCGCCACCTCCTGCACATTGACATGCGCACCATGCGAAGCCGCCGTTTCCAGCTCTTCGCGGATGCGCTCCATGCGGCGGCGGCGGATGAACTCGGCCGGCGTCATGCCCACATGGGCCCGGAAAACCGTTTGCAGCGAACGCTCCGTCACGCCTGCCTTCGTGGCCATCATCCGGACGGACAAGCTGGGATCGGCGAGGTGGTCCAGCACGAACTGGTAGGTGCCCCGGTACTTCAGCGGCAGGCGTAGCCGCGCCGCATCGCCTCCGGCAGCCATGCTGCAGGAGCGCGCATGCGCATCCATACGGTGCGCCTGGGCAAGATCACGCTTGATGATGAAGACGGCTTCCTCCACATGCTGCTTGTAGGCGCGCATCGCGTCACTCATTTGCCCCTGCAGCAGGTACAGTTTGGAGAGGCAGTACTGCACATCCATGGAATATTTGGCGGTCACCCCGTGGGATTCTTGCCGGCCCAGAGTGGACAGCGAAGAGCGGGCCGCATGCCCGTTACCGCGGGCCAACAGTGCGATCGCGGTCTGCACCCGGGCATTCATTTCCAGCCCCGCCAGCCGGCGTTCCTTCAGCCACGCCAGACACTCGCCGAAACTCTCGACTGCGCCCGTCTGCTCGGACACGCAGGTCAAGGTCATCTGCAGATGCTGCAGGCGTTGGGCCACCAACGGCTTGTCATGCATGGCGCGCTCAAGCTCCACCAGCTCTCGGCGCAGGTCTGTCGGTGCCGTTGGCTTGCTGTCGTGAAAGCCCGCCGCCAGCGCATGGTCGGAAAGTTCGGCAGCGCGGCGCGCGGTCTGTAATGCGCGTAACTCCAAGCGGTGGCATTCGGCCAAAGACTTCATCTCCTGCAGACCTGCCGCAGCACATTGGTCCACCGAACGGTCCAACAGATTGAGTGCTCTTTGGCATTCCCCCAGCGCCATCAGCGCGTCGGCCGCGCCATGCATGGACTCGACGGACATTTCGACTGGCGAATCAGCGTCCTCCACCACCGCGCGGAAACATTCGATGGCGCGACCGGGACGATCCATGCTGAGAAAGGTCCAACCCTGATCGAGGTTTGAACTCCAGCGCACCCATTCCCGGGACACCGGGTCGTGCAGCCGGAGCGAGGCGTGGAAATGCTCTTGCGCGTCCTGTTCCCGACCTAACGCCAGGAGCATGCGTCCCACCATCTGGGCCATCAAGGAGCGCTCCGTTGCATCGCCTCCAGTGGCCCGGGACGTATGTAGCGTGGCAGTACGCAGGGCCTCTTCGACCCGCCCTGCTAGCACCATTCTGGCTATATCGGGCACTTTGAGCCCGCATCGGGCCATGCTTACCGCCAAAGATATTTGCATCGAATCCTCCGCTACGTCGCGCCTCAACCTGGGCACGTCTTTGCATTCGTGCCTGGATCAGGCGTTCCGGATTACGCATTTGACCGACGGGCTTGTACGAATACGTAAGACGTCCTTCACGATATTGCTGGCATCTTTTTAATCCTGGCTTAATGAGGTAATCGCAGCGCGCGCCGATATGTGTTGCGCTCATTAGATTGTTTTCGTTGCCATCGGCACATCGACGAAACCATTTCAGATAAGCCCATCCGGCCTCCATCGCAGGAATCGATATCAGGCGGGCCGATGGCCGTCGGCCTGGCCGTGCTGCATGCAGAGCAGCGACGAGCTGCTAGCCGTCATGCGGGTGCGATCTTCGTCTGCTCGTACATCTCGCCGCTTCGGCTGCTGGTTTTCGCGTCCATCCCGATAGCGTGTGAGCCCGACATCCAGCAACGCGGTGCCCAGCATGCTCTCCCGCCTCGTCAACCGCATTTATCGAATTCGATCCATACCGGCGCCACCCCCAGGGGTCGGTGACGCCCGGCCCGCGCGTGCAGAGCGATCCCCCGTGTCCGCGCACATGACCAGCATGCGCTCGACGCCACCACGCCGCTGCGGGACACCCGTGGCGGGCCATGTGCCCCCGCCCACGCCGAAGCTGCAGCAACGGTGTTCCACCTGCGACATCTGCGGAACCAGCCCATCACACCTGCGCCATGCCTGACGCGGGCCCTGCCCGCACCAGCCCATTTGCAGTCACTGTTCCCCCTGCCGCCGCCGTCGGTTGCGGATCACGAGAGAAACGCACGCTGTGCGCCTCGCCGTCGTACCCGCCGACCTGCGTTGCACGGGCGAGGTAGACAAACGCACGATTCATCCAGGAGAGTTTCCATGCCCGATCCCATCTCGAAGATTGCTGTTCAGTTCGACATCGCTCGGCTGAATGCCGACCACCCGTTGCGACAGACCCAACGAACGCCTTCGATGCCCAGCAGCGCCATCGCGCCGGACCTGCCGCCGCCGCGTCAGCACCGGCAAAGCAGAGCCACGACGCGACCAAGAGTCGATCTGGGTATCGATCGCCTGCGGGCGGAAGGCCCGGCGGCGTCGGAGGCAGCTACGACGTCCGGTGCGACTCCACCGTTCGGCACCTTGCCGCCGAACCTGCCGCCTGTGCTGCGTGCCATGGAACAGGCGCAGCCCGACCTGAGGCTGGTGGTTCCGGAGATTTTCGGTTCAAGGACGGAGTCCACCGACATGCTTGCCGAGACCATGTCCCGGCTGGACGTATCCGATGCACACGAAGTGCCCGGTTTGCCGTCGGCACCGGTCATGCTGCGCATCTTGGCCCTTGCCGCGGGCAGCAAGTGCAACGCCAACGACGCGTTGCAGGGTCTGCAAGTACTGCGGGCGCTGGATGTGACGGCGACCATAGCCGACGCGTGGCGACAGCGCGCATCGAACATCGACCCGGACGCGGCGGGGCCATCCGAGACGCCAGCGATGGACGTCGGCACCGCGACGGCTTGGCGCGCCCTGGCGGCGCTGGCCGCTACGCCGGACGGGCTGGTATGGAGCCGGGCGCTGCTCCGGCGGCCGATCGACGCCTCGCAAGCACTGGATGTCTCGCTCTTGCTCAAAGCCGCTGCGGTGGCGGCCACCGAAGCCGGTATCGGTCTGGATCCGATCGCCCTGCTGCGCCTGCCCGCGACCGGTCGAACGCTCTCGGGTGCAGCTGTCATGTGTGCCGCGGCACGACTCGCAGGCGATTTCGCGGCCGCGACACCGCTTTCCTGGGCGCTTGTGGCCGTGCGCAATGACCTGATGCACGACGGCCCGGGATCGGACTTCGCGGGCATCAACGACCGCCTGATGAAGATGGGCCGATGGGTGGAACGTGCCACATCGAACCAGGAATCACCGCCGCGCCACCCTATGCGGGAGAAATCGCCCTTCCGGGCGTTGCGCCATGGCGTGCAGCAGGTAGACCGCGGGCCGTCCATCGGCCGCCACAAGGTGGCGCGGGACCAGGCCCTGCGCACGGCAGCCTCGGCGCTGCGCGATCACCTCGCAACGATGTCGACTCCGGCTTGCGAAGCGTCCGGCCAGAACGGGGTTCCGGCCGCGCTTATACGGGCCGCCGTGCTGGAGCATTGCCTGGCAGACACGAATGCACAGGGTGTGGAGCGGGCTGGGTTCGACGAGGATGCGCTGGAGGACATCGCTGCGCTCCTGGGCCCTCGACTGACTGATCTTGTGTTGCCCGATGAAACCCTGGCAGCTACGGGCTCGCGGCTGGCGGCACTGCCCGAAATCCGGGCACTGGCCGATCTGCGTCTGGATGCCGCCACCTTGTCGAGGTGGACGGAGGATGCGCGACAGGCACAAGACGCGAAACGGCCGGCGCCCACTGTCGAAGACGTGCCGCCTACCCCGCTGGACATCGCCTGCACCGCCCTGCAAGCGGCCCGCGACGAAGCGCTGGGCCGCGACACGCGGGTGGTCGACATCGACCGGGAAACAGTGCGTGCCGCGCTCCAGGACATCGTACGGAACATCGAAGGTTCGTCCCGCCTGCGCCTGTTGGCCGGAGGCGTCAGCGGCGTGGGACTGCGCCAGATCACGGCCACCATCAGCGCGCTGGCGAGTGCCCTTTTCCTGCGGGGGCGTGTGGACGCCCGGCTGCAACAGGGACGCCAGGCGGTCTTCGAGATCGCCATGCCCCCTTACGACGTCGAGATCATGCTGGCGACCCAGCGCCAGTCCAAGCGCACCTTCGGCCTGGGCGGCTTCATCGGACCGGATATCGGGGCCGGCAAAATCGGCATCAATGTCGATGCCAATGTGTGGACAGGCGAGCACAGCGAGCTGGCCGGCATCACCCTGCGGCTGCCGCGGGTGGGCGTTCCAGTGGCGACGATGCGCAGGGAGTTCTCGCGACTGGTAGATCATCTGCTGGACGGCAGTGCGGGCGGGAGCGCGATGGCGAACCCGTTTTCCGATGCGACGGCGGTAGCGGCAGCCACGACGAACGTGGATGCCGCAGGGTCGGGCGCGCATTCATTGTTGCGACAGCTGCTGCAGGCCTTTCCGGACCTGACGGTCAACCGGATCGCGGATGGCGGCGACAGCCGCCGTCGGCACGGCCTCAACGTGGACCTTGCCGGCTCCATCGGCGCGGGTGGGTTCAAGGCAAGCGCAGGTCTGGGCGGCTATACCGAAGGCCAGAGGGACATCACGCGCCACTACGCCGATGCCACCGGGCGCCTGCGTGTCGTGCGCAGCTTCAGGGGCGATATCAACACGGCCGGGGTAGCGGCGCGCGCTGCGCTTGGCGCGAGCCACGCAGTCTCCAGTGCCACCGGCAATGTAGAACTTGGCCTTTTGGCCCTGCCTGTTGCGATCGGTGCCGAGCGCATCGTGGGCGGCAGTTTCGATCGCGTCGAGAAGGTATACGAAGATGGCCGCCTGCACCCGCTCTCCTACGTCGAACGCGAGTTCCAGAACGTGGACGAGTTCTTGGAGCATCTCAAGCATGAGCTGCCCGACTGGCTGGCCGCGGGCGCCCCGCCGGAACGACTGCAGAAACTGCTGGACGAGATCAGGACCCACGCCCAGCCTACCCACACGTTTTCGACGCGGCGGATCGTGACGCCGGAGATGAAGGCGCGAGACGATGCCTACCGGTCCACCATCGACTTACTGGAGCAGCTGCCTCACAGCCAAGACACCGTCGCAGCGTTGCGGGAAGCTGTCGAAGCGCAGTGGCAGGACCGTCAGTGCCTGCAGCCGTATTCGATACGCGCCTACGACCGGCAGGTTTCCCAGCAGACCCTTGGGATAGATCTGGTGGCCCAACTCGCTGCGGTCGACAGTGCGGAGGCGTCGCATATCGACAACCGCCTGGATGTAAAACCCCGTACGCAGATCGCCAGGCCGGCGCCGGCCAGCCCGTTCCAAAGCATGTGGTCGCCGCCGTCGCGCGCCTTGTTACCCGTGATGGCTTCGCCGGATGGAATATCGGCCGACGCCATGGCACCCCTGTCCAACGCAATGGCCGCGGCACATGTGTTCCCGGCAGATCGGCTGGACTTGCGGCGGGACATCGAGGACCTCCAGCAGCGCCGTGCGGTACAGGCCGACGAAGTCGCGCGCAATGCGAAGGCGTCGGCCTGACCAGTCAGGCCGTCAAGGCGCAGACCCATGCCCGCGGGAGCGCCTGCTTCATGCTGGCCCCTCCAGCATGTTCATCGAGTCGCTTTTGGTACCACCGGCATGACCATCATGACACCCGGCTCGTCACGCAGGGTCTCTAGCAGCGCAACTGCCGATGGAACGGGAATGGGCTCTGAACGCAGCGGCGCCAGCAGCAGGCTATTGGCATCCTCGTCCGCGCCGACGATGCGCAAGCCGTGCTGGTTCAACAGACGGCGCAGTGCGTTCATGTCGGTCTGGCCGTGCGGTACCAAACGCAGAATGGGCTCCGGCAGCTCGGGGGGAGGGTCAGGGCCGGTGTCATCCGGCTTTTTGCTCGAGGCAAACTGCATACCGAGCACCAAGGTCGCCATGGCCTGAACCGTCAGCGCCATAAGCAGCCAGCGCTTGTTCTTCGACCGGCCAACGATGAAAGACACCGAAACCGCATGGGCCTCTGTATCGCCGGCCCCACCAGGTGCATCCGGCAGTCGGGCCCTACCGGCCTCCCGCTCACATTCCCACAGTCGCGCCAGTCCGGCATTCAAGGCGGCAGTATCTGGCCCCGACGGGATGTCCTGCATTCCGAGATGGATCTTTTGCTGCCAAGCCAGCTCACTGTCACAGGAACTGCAGTTGCCCACATGGTCTTCTACCATTCGAACCTGATCGAAGTTCGCAGTGCCGGCCACCACCCAGGGGATGGCTTCCCAGACCTCGCGGTGCTCGTTGAGCACGAAGGCGGCAGGTTCGCACGCGCATACCGGCCGGCGCCCAGGAGGTTGATCGGCAGCGGCGCCGCCCCGCTGTTCCGCAAACGACGACCCAGCCCGAGGCTGGGTAGGGGGCTCGTACTGCGATTTCATCACCCTTGTCCTTCAGTGCCATTGCGGGGGCGGTTATCGCCAGCCAGTTCGGGCAAGACATTGCGCAAGCGTATCCGCGCTTTGAACATCCGCGCCTTCACTGTGCCTGTCGCACAGTTCATTATGCGGGCAATGTCTTCGCAGGACTCTCCTAGGTAATACGCCAATTCCAGGGTCACCCTCTGCTCCAGAGGCAAGCTCGACAGGCCGCTGTCCAGCCAATTTCGCAACTCACGCTGAGGCCCATCGTGGACCGCGGGTTCCGCCATCGCAAGTTCGACCTCGTGGACAGAAGACGCATTGATCTCTTCGGGTGCCGTGCAGTCACGCAAGGCCTTGAGCATGCAGCGATAAGCGATACCGTGCACCCATGTCGTCACCCGGGACTCGCCCCGGAAATTGCCCGCCGTGCGCCACACCACCCACAAAGCTTCGTTCGCCACCTCGTCTGCCAAGTCAGCCCTGCCACAACAGCGCAGCAGGAAACGCGACAACCTCGGCTTGCAATGTCGATATAGCCGCTCAAAACAGACGCGATCGCCCGCTGCGGTAGCTTCCAGCCAGGCACGCAGGCAGCGTTCACCCGTCGTATCGGCGTCTGTCGCCAAGGCTTCCAGCATGACAAGTAATTTTCTGCACGTAAGTGCCGTTCGCGGTGCAGAAATTGCCCCGATGGTTTTTGCCCGTTGGAAATACTTGGTCTTCCTGTCGTCAATGCCTTCTTTGCTTCAATGCGGAATCATTGTATCGCTGCAATCAGGAAGGCAAGGATAGTCCATTGCCAGCGTTCGCGATAGTGTGACTTCCGAATTAAATAATCCGGCGCGGGCTATCCCGAAACCAGCCGCGGTCAAATTATTTATCCTATTCCCTTAAACATGTAGTCGCATCCATGTTGACAGCAATTCGCTAATTGAAACATGCGGCCCCTGCATTTAGACTGCCGGGTCCCAACCAATTGACGAACTTGTGGGTACGTTGTTACGTCGATCCGTGCGCTCAGGGCGCACCGACCACACCGCTTGAATCGTGGGTCCAAGTCTTCAGTCCGGACTGTAGATCTTCATTTCGGCCCGGTAGCCACGATCCATACAGCGGATTCGGCAGAACTATGAATCGCGTCCCAAACTTGTCATGATGACGGCGAACAAACGCCTGCAGATCATCCGCTGATTTAAGCGGCGCTGCCTCAGCACCAAAATCGGTGAGATTATCCCCTACGAAGAGAATAGGCTCCCCTTCGGACCTTACGACCTCTTGAAAACGCAGTGCCTTGCTGGATTCCCGTTGCTTGAGGAGCAGATGTTTTTCGTCGATATCATTTATGCCAAGCCTAGCAAGATTGATACGCGTAGCATCACCACCCGCGGCTACCCGGTTGGATATAAAAAAAACAATTCCGCCATTTTTCCGCACATGCTGGATGAACTCGATAGCGCCAGGCACCGCCGTGGCGGCCGCATCCGCCACCCATCGGTTCCAGGTTTCGTCGGAGTATCCGACGCCTCTACCTAAACACCAGACGGCATATGCGGAATTGTCGAGCACCGTTTCGTCCAGATCCATCACGACGACGCGACGCCTGTTGGACGCAGCATTATCAAATCGCTCGCGGGCGACGTTATAGGCCTGGTACGCCAGCGCACGGTACTCGCCTGCATTTTGCAACCAGTAGAGCGCCGACGCAGATACCGGAGCGGGTGGATGCGATGACGTCTGACATCCGACCAGAAGAACCGAAAGCAGCAGTCCAGCCACCGAAATTTCGCGCGTGATTTTTTTCATCGCCAAGGCCGATCCGAGAGTGCGTTCTTGACCATGCGAACCAGGGCAGGAATATCGACCGCCGTGATGACCGAGACCGGCTGCTCACCCAATCCCGGGCCGCTTCCAATTTTCCAGGACAAAGTAGTCCCATAGCCTGCCGCATATGAGGTGTCGACGTCCACGAGCACGTTCATTTGGGCTTGGACAATCTGTGGACGGAGCCAAACGGCAGCGGCAATTTCATCCCACATGGGCAGCGATTGATCATAATTACCGATGTATTTTCCTAATGGAGATCCGCTACTGGCCACCTCCGCGATGTCTGCCTTCGTCCAGAGGGTTTTGGTAGATGGATCGACCGGGATCTGGGTGATTTTCCGCCACGGCTCGTGCAGCACCAGCGATGCCGCCTCGGGATCGAAACGCATATTGAATTCGAGCCTTGGATTCAACCGATATTCCTCGGCGAAATCGTTATCTGCAGGCTGCGGCAGGAAACTCCCGCCCATGAACACCAGTTCCTTGGCGGTGCGGGCAAATTTTTCGTCAAGACGCGCCGCCAGTGCAAGGTTGGTCATAGGGCCGCCCGACCAGATCGTTACTTCGCCCGGATAACGTTTGACCATGCTCACCATGAATTCAGACGCATTGGTACCGGACGCCTTGATCGTCGGCAGACCCTGGGGCAACACCGGTACCTCGAAAGGTGTGTCAGGGTGCTTGCCGGGTATGTTCCGGCTCCACGCCCCCTGGTAGACCAGCGAGCCGTGCAGGGCTTGCCAACGGCGGCTACGTGCTTCGGTATTCACGAGCGGAAACACCGCGCCGGGATACACGCCGATGTCCGTGCGCCCGATCACCTCCAGCAAGCGCAGCACGCTCGCCACATTCTCGTCGCGCCATCCATCGCCGCTGGAAACGGTGATTCCCAGCACATCGACGTCGGGCGCACTCAGCAGCATCAAAATCGACTTGAGGTTGGAGCCCGCGGGGCCCAGTGCATCCTGGTCGATGATGATTTTCCGTCTTCCATCCTCGGCTTGCGCCATTCCACTGGCCAACGCCAGCGCAACAACAACGACAACAACAAACCAATGGCTGCGGCGGGGCATAAAAAAGGAATACAAATGCGAACCTCCTGACGTCTTATGGAAGGCTAGCAGTAACCGAGAAGATCATGATCCGACTGGGGATATCCTCGAAACCGTTATCGGAGATGAAGAGCAGGGTTCTGCCGCCGTCATGTCCGGGAGGGCCCCATGCCATGCCTTCGAAATTGAAAGGCAGCGTGCCGGCCAGGGTCGAAAAATCGAGCAGCAAGGTCTTGCGCACTACTACGTCGGGTCGCAATGACAGGCTCGGCAGCGCGCGGACGTCCGCAGCAGTCGACGGATCGATCCGGTAGAGCCTGCAATAGAAATCAAAATGCCCCGACGCGTTTTTGGCTCCGGATCTCTCCAGCACCAGCAGCGTGCCGTCGACATCCGACAAAATTTCGCTGATGCCATTGTCGGCAATGCCAGCCACGCCTGGCGCTTGGATCGGATCGAGTCGGTACGCGACCTGTTGAAGCAACCTCCCCTTCCGATCGAAGCGGGATATTCTGGTCAAACCGCCCGCTTGGTGGCTGGAGGCGGGCCCGTCCTGCAACAGCGCATCCTCCATCGCGACCCAGAGAGAGCGGCCATCGGGGCTGAAGGTCATACCCTCGAAAACCTTGTTCGGCCTAGGTCCCGTTCGCCCGGTGGGATCAAACCGCAGCATCGTGGGCAGCGGCAGATTGGCCCTGCATTTTCCACCACCCGCAACGAATGTCACGGATGGGCCCACCCCGACCTTGAATCGGCCTTCTGACGACCACACCAGCCCGCCGGCCGTATCCCGTCGGATGGACTCACCATCCGCCGGCGACCGCTTGCGGCCCCGAACATAGCTACACATGTCAAGGCGATCCGCCGACTCCCACACCACGCGATAACGGCCCGCTTCAGACGTCAGCCGTGCGGTCAAAAAATGCGCGTCTTCATCGTCCTCGATGAATACGAGGCGATGCGACCGCTCGTCGAAATCGACACCCGAGAGGCCCCCGATGCTGTGACCCTTGACGCGCTGATCGCTGGGTATGTCGATCGTCGCCACCAAGGCCAGACTGCCCGCAAAGGCTCGGGTGACACAGCACATGCAGGCCATGGCCAGCATGGTACGCAGTGTTTTCTTCATACGAACGCGCTCAGAACATTTCCATCGTCATGTTCAGAACAAACGTGCGGGGAGCGCCCTGCATCAGGTTAGGTGTTGCAGCACTGTAGGTCACCCAATAATTCTTGTTCGTGAGGTTATTTACCACCGCATTGAAGGTCGTTTTCTTCCCGAATAATGAGGTCTGGTATTGGGCGCCGATATCGAGCAGTGAATACCCACCCACAGTACGAGAATTGGAAGCATCATATTCATAATCGGAATAGCGCCTGACACCCCCACTGAAAGACCAGCCCTGCAAATCGATAGGTGCATAACGCACGCGGGCCGCCACTTGCAGATCCGAAATGCCGGGAACTTTATTGCCGTTGAGTGCCGGGTTGGATCGGTATTTCGCGTCCAACATCATGGCATTGCCGGAAAGTGTCCATTGGCGGGCGAGACTGACCTCCGAGGCCACTTCCAAACCTCTGTATCTCACATTGCCACTCTGCACGAAATTATTCCGTGCATCGGTATATTCCGCACCCCTTTCAATCTGGAAGAGGGCCGCGGTTCCATTCCAACCTCGGCCTTCCGTCTTGGCCCCGACCTCGACCTGCTTGCTGGTCAACGGGCCAAACACCGCGCCATTGTTCGCATTGGTGATTGCCGCCACTCCACCCTTTTCCAGCGATTCCACGTAGCTGGTGTAGAAAGTAGTGCTGGCGTTCGGCCGGTACATCACGGCATACGTCGGCGTACCCGGTTTGGAACCGTAGTTGCTGATCTTGACGCCCGTCGTACGGTTAAAATTATCCTGACTAAAACTGGTATAACGCCAACCCGCGATCACGGACCATTGGTCGTTGAGGTCGATGGTGTCCGCAATGAACGCAGCGTTCTCCTGAATATCGAGAAATCTGGTTGTCGTGTGGCCGTCGTTGTTGATACGTGTGCCAGGCAAGACCACCGGATTGAAAATGTTGCCGCCGGTCAGGGTGGCGGTGGCTGGGAAAGGATCGCGATATTGGACGACATTCGTCCCTGACAGGCCCAACGCAACGGTGTGATAGAGAGGACCTGTTTGGAAATTGCCTTCCAGGGTGGCCTGGAGCTGCTTCGAGACGAAATTCTCCAGCTGTGCCGATTGCGAGATGCTGTAGTCACCGCCGTTGTTCAGGAGGTTGATGCTGCCCTCGCGCCAACTGGTAGCCTGTTTGCCATAGCGGTAACTGATTTTGGCGGCCCAATCCGGGTTGATCTTCCACTTCAGGCCGGTGGTCGCCAAAGTGGTTTCGGTGCGGAAATAGGCACCGTCTTCCGCCAGTCCGCGGGAGCCGTCGATAGCGGCGGGGATTGCGACCCGGTTGGCGGGAAATATGCCGTAGTAAACCCCTTTGGCATTTCGCGTCGATTGCAAGGCATCGAATTCGACCGTGATGTCTTTGTTCAGACGTGCGTCGAGCGCAACCGAGAGCGAGTCGCGCGCGACACGGCCACGGTCTACAAAAGTCTTCCCCGACTCGTGCACCCCATTGATCCGATACCCAAACATGTCATCTTCGCCGAAACGTCCCCCGATATCGATATGTTCTACCGCAACGTTGTGGGACTTGTACTGAATGCCGGCATTCAACAGAGGCTTGTCGACAGGGCGTTTCAGCTGGTAGTTGACCAGCCCTCCAGGAGATCCGAAGCCGTACATGAAACCGGATAGGCCCTTGAATACCTGAACCTGCTCCACCATTTCCAGTGGTAGTTCGGCGCGGTTCACATAGGACAGACCGTCTACCTTGTAGCCGTTCACCATGTCCAGCAACAAGCCCCGCACGTTGACGAAAGAGACGACACCGACCGTCGCGCCCGCAGCCTGGCGAACCGAGCTATCGTTGGCCACGGCCTCGTCGATACTCGTCGGTTGGCGTTCTTTCAACTCCTGGGCGCTGATGGTCTTCGATGAAAATGGCGTATCGATTTCTGCTTTACTGCCCAACGCGCCTGCCTGCACGGTCGTCTTGCGCAGCGACCTGACAGGGGCAGGGGATGTGTCGTTTCCATCGGCCTGCTGGGATCCGGTGACCTGGATTTCCGGCAGGACCACCGCATCGGCCGCACGGGCGGCCGATATGCCAAGGCACATTTCCAGTATTCCAACACTCAATGCGCTCACGGCGAAAAAATTTGATTTCGAGGGACGGTATTTGTATTTCATGGTGAAGTCTTTTTTAATTGAAATGCTGTTGATCAGAATTACAAAGCATCTTTAACCCAGAGATAAAATGCGAATACCGCATCCAGTCCGATGAGGATCACGCCAATCTCTTTACGGTTTCCCCGGACCAAGCCGATCAGCGTGTAGACAAAGCAGCCCATGGCCATTCCGGCCATCAGATCAGCGGTCGCGAGGTTGACGACCAGCATCAGCAGCGGTGGCATGCTGTTTTCAGGCGCGGAAAAATCGATGTGCCGTACGCCTTCCAGCATCAACACGCCTACCGCGACCAAGGCGGCAGCGCTGGCTTGCGGCGGTATGCAACGAATCAGCGGCCAGAAGAAAATCGAGACGGCGAACAATGCGGCGACACACAGCGCGGTCAGGCCGGTACGGCCACCGGCTTCTACACCCGCCACCGATTCGGCATATGCGGTAACGGTGGTGGTTCCGGCAGCGGCGCCGATCACCGTGCCCAGCGCGTCGCTGGAAAATGCTGCGCGGGCATTCGGGAAATCCCGCCCCGGCAGCAGCAATCCAGCGCGTTGGGTCACAGCGAACAGGGTCGCGGTGCCGGAGAAAAATTCCGAAATCAGAAAATACAAACTGATCGGAAGCAGCAGCACGAAGTGGGTGAAATACCCACGTATGTCGAACGCGAACAGCATGCCGGGGTTGAAAGGCGGCAATGCCAGGAAGGCGTCGGGCATCCGGGTCAGCGGCACGCCGTCGCGGCCGGCGACGAAAAGGCCCGCCACACTCACCACGAGCATGCTGGCCAGCAGGGCCCAGGCGGCCCGCCGGGCCATCAGCATCAGTGTCAGCAGCAGGCCCGCCAGCGCCAGCAAAGTAGCGGGCTCGTCTAGCCGTCCCAGCGCAATGCCTACGCCGGGCAGAAACTCGATCAGGCCTGCCGAGCGCAAGCCCAGCCAGGCGATGAAGCCGCCGATGGAAATCTGTATGCCGATTTTGATCGGCTCCGGAAATCCCTCGATGATTTTTTGCCGCCAGCGGGTCATCGCGATGACGAAGAACAGCAGGCCGTTGACCAGCACCATGGTCAGGCCGATCTGCCACGACACCCCCATCTTGACCACCAGCACCTGGGCGAAGATGGCGTTGCTGCCCATGCCAGGCGCGAGGGCGATGGGCAGGTTGGCCCACCAGGCCATCAGCAGGGTGCCGAGCACCGCTGCGAGCACGGTGCCCCAGAGCAGGTCCGACGGCGCGACGCCCGTGGGAGCCAGGATCGCGGGGTTCAGCACCACGATGTAGGCCATCGTGACGAAGGTGGTCAGGCCGGCGACCAGTTCACGCCTTGCCGTGGTGCCGTGCGCTTCCAGCTGGAAGCGTGCCAGCCACCTGTGCAGGAGACGGGGGCTCATGCCGACAGCCTGTCGCCGCGGGCCGGGCCGTAGACCGTCTCGCAGACCGCGCCGCATTTCTGCAGGTCGAACAGTCCGTCGGTACGGATCCCGGATTCCATGTCTATCCAGAACCGCGCGCCGGAAGGTACGTCGAGCGATTCGAGCAGCAGGCCCACCGTTGCCGCATTCAGCCCGCCGGAATAGCCGCAGAAGGGGTTTTTGCGATTCAGCGCGATCCACTGGGACGGCCGCACGCCGGTGCCGAACGAAACGTCGTACAGCCAATCGACCCCGTCCGAATCCGGGAACGCCTGCTGGCATTGCAATGCAGGACGCACGCCGCAGCTGGCGGCGTAGAGCTTGCAATGGGCGACCTGTTCCGGCGTGCTGCCGTGGAATCCGTGGTTGACCTGAATGCGCGAGAAGCCGCTCAGATCGAGCGAGGGGAAGCGACCCGCGGCGATGTCGGATGCAGGCGCGCCGCAGACATGGGCCGACAAGCGCAGGCCGGAATGGCGCAGTTGCTCGACGATGACGCGCGAGGGAAATAGGGGTTGGCCGGCGCGCGCCGGGTCGATCAGAACGCCCCACTCGATGGGGTAGAGCGCCGAGAGATAGCGCATCCCCGGAAGGAGCTTTTCGTTGTCGATGCCGGTGAAAGTGATGAAGGCGGGCCTGGCCATATGGTTTTGCATAGCGTTTTTTATCGGGATGGGAGAAGCACGCCGGAGACCTCGTGGGGCTGCGGATAGGCACTACGGGCGCCGATGGCGCACACGGCAAAACTGGCTGCGGCGCAGGCATACGCCAGCGCCTGGTCCATCCCGCCCCCTCGCAGGGCGCAGGCCAGGAAGGCGCCGGCGAAGCAGTCGCCCGCACCGGTCGTGTCCGCAGCGGACCGGCGGAAGCCCGGATGCCGGGCGACCACCTCACGGCCCACGCAAAAGGCGCCCTGCTCGCCCAGGGTCACCACGATCAGTCGCGGGCCGAACGCCAGCAGGGGGCGCACGCTGTCGACGCTGGCCGCGGTGCCGTTGAGCAGCCGAAAGCTGTCGGCGTTGCAGAACACCAGGTCGGCGCTGCGCAGCAGGTGGTGGTAGGCGGCCTCGTCGGGGCACATGGCCGGCTCCAGGTCGACGACCACGTCCGTACCGGCCTTGCGCGCTGTCTGGCTGTGGGCAAAAAACTGCGCCAGGTCGTACGGTGCGCAGAAGAACACGCCGGATTGCCGGATCAGCGCGGTCAACCTTTCGCCCACGGCCGGCACGGGATCGAGCGGGCTGTAGATCAGGGATTTCTCGCCGTGGGCCGAAATGAAGACCATGGCGCTGGCGCTGGCGGTACCCGGCAGCCGTATGACATGGTCCGGGTCGATGCCGAACGGTCGCAGCTCCTCCAGAAGCCGGTCGGCATGGCTGTCGTCTCCGACATGGCCGCACAACGCGACGCGCAGGCCGAGGCGGCTCGCTGCGCATGCCATGTTGGTCTCGGATCCGCCGGAAAAGCTGCCCGGCATCCGGCCCAGGCACTTCTCCCCTGTCAGGGGCATGCGGGGCGCGGTGAAGAAAAAATCCATGCAGGGGTCGCCCAGCACCGTGAGGTCGTAGGGCCGCAATCCGGCAGCAGCAAACAGTTGGGGGGACATCGCCGAGCAGCCTGGTCAGCGGGACGTGAGCACCGCGACCCGGGTGATGCCGGCGCGCTCGACCGAGGCCAGCGCCTTGGCGACCGTGCTGAAATCCACACCGCCGTCGGCCTGCAGGCGCACGCGCGTTTCGGGATCGGAAGCCTTCAGCTGGGTGAGCCGGGGCTGAAGCGCGTCGAAGCCGACCTCTTCCTTGTCGATGAAGTACCGGCCCTGCTTGTCGACGCTCACCGTGACCGGATCCTTGCGGTCGACCGGGGCGACCGCCGCGGTCTTCGGCAGGGTGACCTTGATGGCGTTGGTCATCAGTGGCGCGGTGACGATGAAGATCACCAACAACACCAGCATCACATCGACCAGCGGCGTGACGTTCATCTCGCTCAGCGCTTCTTCGCTGTCCTGGGACGAAATCGCCATGTCAGCCCACCTTCCTGAGGGCTTTGGTGTCCGGCGCGATGGACTGGCGGGTGATCGAGAAGCCGCAGCTCTGGGCCAGGCTGTAGAAGTCGTGCGCGAAGTCTTCCATGTAATACACGGACAGCTTGAGCCGGCGCAGAAAGTAGTTGTAGACCAGCACGGCAGGCACCGCGACAGCGATGCCGACACCCGTCGCCTGCAGTGCGTGGCCGACCGGGCCCGCCACGGTTTCCATGCTGGCAGCGCCGGCCAGCCCGATCGACTGCAGCGCTTCCATGATCCCCCACACGGTGCCGAACAGGCCGACGAACGGCGCCGTGCTGCCGATGCTGGCCAGCACGGTCAGCCCGGCCTCCAGGCTGCGGCGCTCCTTCTGTATCTGCTGGCGCAGGTGGCGCTCCAGGCGTTCACCCTGGTTGATGCTGTAGGCCAGTTGCTGGGTCGTGCGCAGCGAGGAATCGACGCCCATGGCACTCACAGCGCTCTGGGCCACCCGCGCCAGCGCTCCGGGATATTGCGCGGCATGCTCGGTCGCGGACAGGAAGTCGTGTGCGCTCCAGAAAGCTTTCTGGAAGCTTTGGCTCTCCCGCTTCTGTTTGCCGAAGTGCACGATCTTGATGAGCAGCATGGCCCATGTGACGACGGAAAACAGGACGAGCAGCCACATGACGGCGGGCACGATGAATCGAGAGAGGGATTCGGACATGGGGGATTCCTCAAGGGTTGGTGGGGTGGGAATGCGGAGCACTCACTGCGGGAGCTTGAAATCGATGACTTGGGTGGCCTGGCCCGGTATCGGCATGTCGCCACGCCGGGCCGGCACGAACTTCCATTGCCGGACGGCCTGAACCGCGGCGTCGTCCAACACCGGTTGGCCGCTCGATCGGCTCACCTGGACGGAATCGGCCCTCCCGTCTGCGCTGACCTGGATCAACAGCACGACCTTGCCCTCCCACATCCTGCGCAGCGCCAATGCCGGATAGGGAGGCGACGGGTTGCCCAGAAGGGCGATGCCCGATACGGCCGGGGTTTCTTTTGGCGCGGTCGGTGCGGCGATCGGTGCGGCGGAGGGCACCGGTGGCTTGTCTGGAGGCGGCGAAGGCGGAGCTTCCTGCGGAGCGGCCAGCGGTGGCGAGGGAGGCTGCGGTGGCGGCGGATGGGGCGTCGGCGCTGGAGCGGGCCTGGGTCGCGGACGCGCAGAAAGCCTTGCCGGCGGCGGCTTCACCGCCAGATCGTCGATGGGCGGCGGAGCCTCGACCGGCGCCGGCGCGATGGTCGGCGGCGGCATAGGCGGCGGCGGCGGCGGGGCGGCGAATTCGATCGCGATCTCATGCGGCTGCGGTGGCCGTACGCGTTCGTGCCGCTGGTTCATCAACCAGACGAAAGCGCCATGGATCGCCAGAGCGATCAACACCAACACCAGTTGGGTGCGCAGCGCCAGGCCCCGAGGTTCGCCGCAGGAAGGCAAGAAGGACATCCACGCGGTCGA
Source organism: Sphingomonas sp. NCPPB 2930 (assembly GCA_042867185.1). Lineage (GTDB taxonomy): Bacteria > Pseudomonadota > Gammaproteobacteria > Burkholderiales > Burkholderiaceae_C > Xylophilus. The sequence continues at coordinate 60,660 of JBHZQV010000018.1, forward strand.
CGGCGCTCCGGACGGAGCCTCCGGCGGCGCTATCGCGGTGTTGGTTGCTGTAGAGGTCATCGGTTTGTTTCTGAAACGCTATCGACGGATTTCTCGCGCATCGCGATGGGGACGCACCAGGTCATGCAAGTCGCATGCCAAATGGTACGTACCACTTTTTCAGATGAAAGGGATTTATACCGGGACGCATGTACGAAATGCGCGACAAGCGCCGCGCTTCCGCACATTATTGGTACGCACCAGTTTAAGTTTTATGACAGACAGTGTGGCGCGCGGAGCGCGCCGACGCGGCGGGCGAAGCCTGGCGCGTCGACTCCCACCGCAGCGTGCGGCGTGCGAATCAAAGGTCTGAAAAACGCAGAGGGAGGCGGGAAGGAAAAGCGCGGGGCTTCAGGCGCCCCAGTCGGTCACTTTGTTGTTGTACCGATAGGAGGGGGCGTAGCGCATATCGCAGAATTCGATCGGTATGCGCCGATCCGAAAGCGTGATTCGCTCGCACAGCAGGAGCGGAGACCCTTCGGCGAGCCCGAGGAGCTCCAGTTCCTCGGACGAGCCCGTGGTCGCACCCAGGCTTTCGATGGCCATCGACGGACGCAGCTCGCGGTCCTCGACCAGCAGCCGGTAGAGCGAGCCTTTGCGCATCAACTCGGCGGCGGTGAAGCCGAGCCCCTTGGGCAGCGCCAACCAGGAGGACTGGATACCCACCGGATCGCCGTTGACGAAGCGCAACCTGCGCAGATAGAGGAGCTCCGTTTCGATCGGAACCTGCATCACACGGGCGATGGCGAGCCCGGCCGTCACGCGATCCAGCTTGAGTATCTTCTGGCCCGGCGTTCCGCCATGCTTGAGGGTGTCGAGGGTGAAGCTGCCCACCGCCTTGGACATCTCCCGCACCGGCGCCGAGGTGACGAAGGTCCCCCGCCCCTGGTCGCTGTAGATGAGCCCCTGCTCGGTCAGCAGCCGGATGGCTTTGCGCAACGTGTCGCGGCTCACGCCGAGGCGCTGCGCCAACTCCCGCTCGGGAGGCAACGGCTCTTTGTCGCTGAAGCCGCCGGACTCGATCTGCGCCCGCAAGGTATCGGTCACCTGCTTGTATCTCGGAATGCCAAGGTCTGCTGCGGCGACGGCTTTGGTTCTTGGCAAAGGCTGATCCGGGAAATGTGACGCGGTCGACGATTCTAACCGACCACCCGATCCTGGTACGTACCCTCCGGATGGAGCACTGAAAGCGATTGCGGGCGGTCTGCGGCATTCGCAGGGGCCGACCGGCTGGTCGGCGCGGACGAACCGACGCCGCTTCGCATCTGACTGCTGCCTGCGAAGCCGAGGCCGCCTTTCCTACAGCGTGGGGTACGCCCGGCGCTCTACCGTGGTCGCTCACAACCCAAGGAGCATCCGATGAGCAAAGTCACCCCTACCGGCGCGGGCACCCGACCCAGTACCGACGGCACCGTGGACAACATGGGCGCGGGCGAGGCCTTCATTCCCGGCAGTTCCGATTCGGGCCCGGCGCCGACCGAAGCGATGTCGGGCAAGCGGCAGGACGCGCAGTCGGTCGAGAAAGACGATTCGGCGCCATTCGCCCTGACCGAGGACGCCGACGCGGTGAAGCCCGAACACCGGCGCGAGCGGCCTTCCGACCGGGACCGCTGAAACCGCCGCTCGGGCGCCGGAGCCGCATGGTGGCGTGGTCATCGTCTTGGCCTATGGCCGCTCCCGTCCCGCAGCCGCGAGGATAGGACCATGGGTATTTTCGAACTCGGCGGCCAGGGCCTGGGGACTGCGGCGCCAGCAGGTCGTCGTCGCGGGGCTCTCGGACGGCGGTGCGATGGCGGCGGCCGTGGCCCACGCCTATCCCGACGCGTCGCGGCCTGCGGTGTGCATTGGGAAGTGCACGGCATGGGCCACGCCCGGTCGGGCGGCAGCGCCCGCGACAGCCATGCCGATCCGACCGGGCCGAACGCCAGCGCGGCGATGCCGGCGTTGTTCCAGCAAGTGGACCAGCGCACATCTGCGCACCGATAACCCTCCCCATACCATCCCATTGGATGGTGATAGGATGGCGCATGAGTTCCAATGCCCCGCCCGTCCGGCTGCCCGACAGCGAAAAAATCACGATCAACCTAGGCTATGTCGACCTGGGCCAGATCGACCTGCTGGTGGCCGAGAGCTTCTACGCCAACCGCACCGACTTCATCCGCACGGCGATCCGCAACCAGCTGGCGCTGCAGGCCGACGCGCTCAAGCAGGTCACCGCGCGCCGCATGCTGGTGATCGGCCTGCAGCACTTCGGCGTGTCGGAGCTGGAGGCGGTGCGCGCCGCGCACGAGAAGCTGCAGATCCGGGTGCTGGGCCTGGCCAGCATCGCCCATGACGTGACGCCCGCGCTGGCCTTGGCGGCGATCGACTCGATCGCAGTGCTGGGTGCGCTGCACGCCAGTCCGGCCGTCAAGGCGGCTTTGGCCGATCGCATCGTGCGGTAGCGAACCCGCCGCCCACCGCGCGGCATCCCGACCAGCGCACTCTTCCGCCGCCTCCGCGACGGGCCCACGCCCTTCCCTCTTTCCCGAAAGTCCCCGATGACCCCCCACCTCCCCACCTGGATGCAGGACGCCGCCCGGCTCACCCGTGCCGGCAAACTGCAGGAGGCGGCCCAGGCGCTGCAGCGCTCGCTGGGCCTGCCCGACAGCGCCGCGCGCGGGGCCTGGCCCGGCATGCCGGTGGACGGCAGCCCCGCAGCGGTGCCGCCGCCGGCGCCGTCTTCCGCTTCCGACTTCCTCGACGGCTACGTGACCGAGTCGCCGCACGACCCGGCCGCCGCGCCGCGGCCGGCCGACGGCGGCGTCTCCACCGGACGGTTCGCCCACGGCGGCCGCACGCTCGACTACCGCTTGTTCCTGCCAGACGGTGCGTCCGACGCACCGCGCCCCCTGGTGCTGATGCTGCACGGCTGCACCCAGAACCCGGAAGATTTCGCGGCCGGCACCGGCATGGATGCGCTGGCCCAGGCCCACGGCTGCGCGGTGCTCTACCCGGCGCAGGACGTGCAGGCCAACCCGCAGCGCTGCTGGAACTGGTTCAAGCACAACCACCAGCAACGCGGCCGGGGCGAACCGGCCCTGCTGGCCGCGCTGGCCCGGTCGGCGGTGCAGGAACACCGGCTGGACCCGCGCCGGGTGTACGTCGCCGGGCTCTCGGCCGGGGGCGCGATGGCGGCCATCCTGGCGCAGGCCTACCCCGACGTGTTCGCCGCGGCCGGCGTGCATTCGGGCCTGGCCCAGGGCACGGCGCGCGACGCGATGTCGGCGCTGCAGGCGATGCGCACCGGCACCGGGCCGGCCGCGGTTGCCGCGCCGGCAGGCGCCCGCGTGCCGACCATCGTCTTCCACGGCGATGCCGACGCCACGGTGCATCCCGACCACGGCGCGCACGTGATGGCAGCGGCACAGCCTCCCGGCGGCACGCCGCCGACGGTGGAGACCGGGCGCTCGCCCGGCGGCCGCCGCTGGACCCGCACCCGCCACCCGGGCGCCGAGGGCGACAGCCGGGCCGAATACTGGCAAATCCATGGCGCCGGCCATGCCTGGGCCGGTGGGCGGTCCGCGGGGAGCTATACCGACCCGGCAGGGCCGGATGCCAGCGCGGAGATGCTGCGGTTCTTTCTGGGGCACCGGCTGGCGGAGTAGCGTTCGGGGCTTCTTGATTAGATGGAGGCGCTGGCCACGGGGATCCGGGAGCTGATCGGCGCGGGTTGAGAAGGCCCGGTATTCCAGGTAATTAAAGTCGTAAACACGATATTAAAGTCGTAAACGAGCCTCATAGGGGACATTCTGAAAATCTGTCTACGCAGCACTGCTGAGGTGCCGTGCCCCCGGCGGCATCAGTCAAAATTGATCACGATTGGGCGGCGCGGGGCCTCTGCATGCTGCCATTGAGCTAGCGCAGGCCCTTTAAGGCTGTAGCAGGTGCGCCCATCCCTGCGTCGCCAGCAGCCGCGCTCGCACCGTCCACAAATGGCCCAGCGCGAATAGCATCGTCACGCGGGCAGTGTTCTTTGCCAGGCCTCGTTACCGCATCTTGGCGTAGCCGAACTGCCGCTTGACCACCCGGAACGGGGTTCGGCCTTGGCCAGATACCGGCCTTGAGCTTCTTTGGAGCAAGGTTTGCGCCTGGGACGGTGGCGACGCCTTCGACCATCAAGCGATGGACATTCACCATGGCTTACTCCTGTTCGCCATCGCTGACAACGTGAATAAAGCCAAGGGCTGGGTTCGCGCTTTTCCATAGGCTCGGTATCGCCCGATCCAAGAGGCAGCTTTGGCCGAAAGTGCAGACTTTGGAGCAGCAACTGCAGGGCCGCTTTAATTTTGAAGAACCTACCGATGACGGCAGGTCAATATCGACGCTAATACCGATCTTGCTTCTCTTGACGGCAGCGCTGGGTATCGATCATCGGTACCAATTCCTGCGCGAGAGTGTGACTCCTAACACGCGATGGAGCACGCCGAGCCTGTGGAGCCCTGGCGCTGGTTATGAAGACCTCTTGGCTGGCGACCGCGCTTTAGGGTCCCATGGCGCCGGCGAGGCGCTCACATTCTTGCCGAAGAAGCCGTCAGAATACCTTGCAATGTTGGCGAAGCCGCTACCGGGTGTTGAGCCCATCGCCAGCGCGGATTGGTCCAAGGCCAGGTATCTGTTCATACCAATGCTGGAAGCCCTTCATTGTGGACGGCAACTGCCCAGGGAGATGTTGGTACAGCAAGCGATGGCATTCTGCGAAGGCGGAAAAGCGCTCGCAATGGTTAGTGAGGCAGCCAGGTCATCGCCCAAAGGAGGAGGCAGTATGCAGTGAATGCGCGCCGCGTAGCGCGCCATGGCCACTCACTCGGACGTCAGCGCCGCCTGAACGTCCTTGCCCTTGAATTCGGCAACCGGCCAGCCCCTCACGCTCCGCGCGTTGAATCTGCCGTCGTAGCCGATGTGCGCGAACGCCAGGCGATAAACAAGCGTCATGACCTTGAAGAGGTCATCGAAGTGAACCTGCATCTGATCGTCTTGTGGTTCACAACTGCCGTGAGCGGCCGAGTTTCGGAGCTTGTTCCAGGCGGTAATTTCCTCGGCTGTGACGGCTCCGGCTTTCTGCAGCATCCGGAGGACATCCACGGTTCGCCCTCCGCTCGAAAGGCCGCCTAGCAACGCAGCCAATCTCTCTTTCAAACTTCGCTGGTCGGGCCCCTGGTTGCTGGCCTCGAACTTCTTGGCGAGCCTTTTGAGTCCCTGCATCTGCAGCACTCTTCGCTTAACTTTGTCAGCCACCTCTTTCTGCTTCGGAGATGCAATTACCTGCTTTTGGAACTTTCTGGTTTGCGCCAGCGCCTCCACGGCGACAGATAGTTGCAGGGCTATGACGGCCATGGAGGCGGTGCTCATGTCGAACAGACTCGCAACCTTCCGCGTGAGTTGAGACATCAGCTCTAAGTCACCGTCCTTACATGCATGCTCGTAGTAAGCCGATGCCAACTTATAAAAGTCCTGTTCAGCCACACGATCCTGGATTGGAGGTGAAGCGAAGCCGGCTTTAACAGGCCGGTGCTTGCTAAATAAGATTGACCGCAGCTTCCCGTGAGCCAACTCCGTGCATACCGGCTGAGCTAGCAGCGCCGAGCAAAATATCATCGTCTCCTGTACTCGCATATCGAAGTGCCTCGGCGGCGTGACACCCTCCGCCGCGTGCACGGAAAGCTCACACCGCTCAACCGTGTCATCTCTAAAACGTCGCACATAGGTGAGGTCCAGATTTGCCAGCCTCCCCTTCGACCCATCCCTGCCAATAAACCGGCTCCCACTCCGACCCACCTCGTCGACGTGGTGGTTCTCCGGCATCCGCAGATTCTCGATGTAAGTCAACCTGGCGGCATATGCAGGCTCCTTTGCCTGCGAAATGTTCTCCACGTAGCTTGCCTCGAAGTGAACTTCGTACTCGTCCCTGCCTAGTCGTTCGCGCACCGTGACACGAGGGCACGTCCAAAGGACGCCAGTACTTGTCACCGCTTCGAGTCGGAAATACTTGTCATCGCGGACCAGTTGCCCGAGCGTATCGTCGTTGGACATGAACAGCCGCGCATACAAGTCCTCAATAGCGTTGCTTGGCTTGAGCACTCGAAAATCGCCTCTCACGCCGAAGGATTTCCCAAGTATTAGGTTCCCCGGCGCTTCGTAGACCCTCGGCTGTTCCACGACCAACTGGGTGAGCCTAATTCGGACGCACGGAACCTCTAGTGTGTCCTGAAGGAACTGGTGAAGATATTCATCACGCAGAGACGAAACGCAGTCGGTCATGGCACTCGTACTCGCTTAGGAAAGGTCTGCGTAATTCGCTTTGCGATGTGCTGATGTCGGGCGGTTAAAAAATTCGCTGCGACATCTCGTCCGCAGGCCATCGCAGCACTACATGAGGTCGGTTTCTCGGTCTTTTGGCCGTTTGCAGGCGCACTCATACCTGCGCTGCAATTAAACGCCCCCGCGCCATCCACAGGTTGAACAGGGCGAACAAGGTGTGCAGCTGTGCGGTGTTCTTGGCCAAGCCCCAGTAGCGCACCTTCACATACCCGAACTGACCGCATCATCGGAGATGTTTCCCACTGCCGCACCCACCCGGTCGACTTGTTCGCGGAAATCATCCTTTTGCAACGTCTGCCAACTGCGCTGGATCACCTCGCGGAAGTCGGTGTTGCTGCCTGCGTCTGAAACCGTAAACGATCGCTTAATCTGAAGCGACAGTCGCATTAACGAGTTGTCGGCCGGCGAGAGCGCATCGATTATCACATCGTCGAGAGGCTCCCCGGCACCCGCCTGCTGCTGCGCGACGCGCTGCACCAAGCGTGCATCCAAGCCCGGCGCTGTGGCTCCGCCGACGAGGGCCGCGAGGTAGCAGGCAGTGGTGGCATCCTCAAAGGTAAATCCGGCGCCGCCGGTGAGTTCAGGCGATGGCATGGTGGTGCTAAATTGAGGTCAACCCATCATAGGCAGCCGTGTCGCGAACACATCATCGACTAGGCTAAGCATGCCCCGACATCCGTACAACTGTCGGGCAGCCTGGCAAAGGGCACGGCGCTGCGCTCACTCAACGACATCGACATGGCCGTCTACATCAGCGGCTCGGATGCTCCTCACGACACGCGGGCTTTGCTGGACTACCTGGCCGAACGGCTGCGCAAGGCCTACCCAAACTTCAACCCAGACCAGGTCAAGCCGCAGACCTACTCGGTCACCGTCTCCTTCCGCGGAACCGGCCTGGATGTCGACGTGGTGCCGGTCCTGTACGCGGGCCTGCCCGACTGGCGCGGCGACCTGATCAGCCAAGACGACGGGTCCTTCCTGGAAACCAGCATCCCGCTGCATCTTGAGTTCGCCAAAAAACGCAAGCAGGCGCAGCCGAACCACTTTGCGCAGGTTGTCCGTTTGGTGAAATTCTGGGCGCGGCGTATGAAGCAGGAGCGGGACGGCTTCCGGTTCAAGTCCTTCATGATCGAGATGATCTTGGCCAAACTGTGCGACGACGGCGTGGATTTCGCCGACTACCCCGAAGCACTGCAGTCGTTCTTCACCTACGTGGCGAAATCCAACCTTCGCGAGCGCATCGTCTTCGAGGACCACTACAAGGCGTCCAGCGTCGCCAAGCTCGATGACCCGGTCCAGATCATCGACCCGATCAATGCAAGCAACAACGTGGCGCGTCTGTACACGGTCGAGAACGCCGATGCGATCGTCGATGCCACCCTTGACGCGGGCGATGCCATCGACGCGGCCCTGACTGCACCGACCAAAGAGCTGACGCTGCACTACTGGCAGAAAGTCTTCGGCCCTTCTTTCCAAGGTTGAACATCATGAGCTACAGCTTCACCGCGACCGAAACAAAGACCTTCACACTGACACATGCCAGGCATCTCGCTGCGAAGGTGACCGCAGACCTCAAGCGCTTGCAACGTCTATACGGCCACATCACCGACGAACGCATCGCAGAATTCGAAGGCGAGGTCACTGAGTTGTTGCGCCAGGGCTATTTGGGAACCGTTACCTACGGATTCCAGCGCAACGACAAGTGGATCGAACCTACCTTGCGGTACACCGCAAGCGAGTTGGCAGATGGCAGCACGGACGACGATCCCGGCCGCGTTCCTCCATGGAAAGACATCAGCGGCGCGCAGTTCCACAGCTACTTGACATACAGCGCGGCTTGGGACGCCCTGACAGCAGATCAACGTGCGGCGGTCAAAGGACAGTTGCCGTTGCAGCGCGTGAGTGGGTCGGACTCTGCTGTTAACAATGGCTACTTCGCCGACGATAAGACCTATGCATCCGGCGGCCGCTCGCTTGGCCGCGCCAGTGTAAGGAGCTATTGATGAGCGAGCAATCCAATCTTCAGGGCCTTTTCGAGCGCCCGTCGACGCTGCCCGATCCGGGCGCCCAGGAACGCCTCGCACGCCTGGTGGGAATGGACGACAAGATCAAGCGCTTGGCCAACGTGCTTGGCGTCCTGATCAATCCGGCGGGGCTTCGGAAGTGGCAAGACAAGCACCATGCCGACGCCGGTGGCCTGCTCGACGCCGTCATCCGCCGCCCGCCGCTGGTGGTTCTCTCCGGCGATGTCGGTTCGGGCAAGACGGAACTGGCGGAGACCATCGGCGACAAGGTCGCGCGCCAGGAGAACATCGACATCACGTTGTTGCCGTTGAGCCTCTCTTCGCGCGGACAGGGCCGCGTGGGCGAGATGACCCAACTTGTCTCTGCCGCGTTCGAACACGCGTTCAATGAAGCCAGCAAATTCAAGTCGACCAAGGGTGCTGCACGCGGTGGCGTCATCCTGCTGGTCGACGAAGCCGACGCTCTGGCGCAGTCGCGTGAATCCGACCAGATGCACCATGAAGACCGGGCGGGCGTCAATGCCTTCATCCGCGGCATCGATCGATTTGCCAATGGCGGGCTTCCTGCGGTGGTGCTGATGTGCACCAACCGACTGAACGCTCTGGACCCGGCCGTGCGTCGTCGAGCGGCGGACATCCTCGTGTTCGAGCGGCCCGATGCTGAGCAACGGCATGAAGTCCTCTCTCGCCGTCTGGGGAGCGCCGGGTTCGGCAAGGCTGATCTTCAGGCGCTCGTGGCCGCAACGGGTGAGCAGCCCAAGCGCGCTTACGGATTCACATACTCGGATATCACACAGCGGCTACTGCCTGCCATCGTGCTGGACGCTTACCCCGATGGTCCGATCAAGCCATCGCGCGCCATCGAACTGGCACGCTCGATTCTGCCGACGCCACCGTTTCGCGACACGTGAACCCCGTGACCATGGTGCGTGTCACCCATCCATCCTGACAAGGAATCGCTATGACACAAGCCGTTGCCGTCCGAAGAGATGGAGATGCCTTTCAAGCCAGAATCTTCTGGCGCAAGGCTGCGTGCCTGCTGGATCCGAAGAGCCCGGTGACGCAGGTTGGGTTCGAGTCGGGGCCGAAAGGCTTTGATGATGTCTGGGTCGCCTACGCACCCGACCGCGCACCGAGCGATCATGAAGGCCGGCCGATTCTGCGGGAGCACATCCAGTGCAAGTGGCACGTCTCTGTGAACGATTTCGGTCACGCTGATCTAATCGAGCCGGAGTGGATCAACGCCAACAGGTTCTCCCTGCTGCAGCGTGCCCGCGCGGCACAGGTGGCGCACGCGCGCGACGGCGTCGGCGTGCGGTTCAAGCTCGTCACCAACTGGCGCATTGGGCAGACCGATCCGCTGCGTGGCTATATCAATCAGAAGTCGAAGACGCTGCGCTTGAAAGATCTGTTTGACGGGTCCACCGACCGCTCCACGGCCGGCAAGGTCAGAAAGCTCTGGCGCGAGCATCTGGACATCGACGACCAGGAACTCATGCTGCTGGCACGGACGCTGTCCTTGGATACGGACTCCGCCTCGCTCGACGATCATCGGGACAACCTGGATCTGCTGTTCGAGAACCGTGGTCTGCGACGCGTGCCCGTCAACGAAAGCAGCTTCGTGTACGACGACGTTGCGTTTCAGTGGCTGGCGCAAGGTCGGCTGGACTTCAACCGTCAAACGTTCCGGGAAGCTTGCAAGCGTGAGGGTCTGCTGGACGGCGCCGGTCGAGCGCATGTGGTGTTCGGGGTGAAATCGTTCGAGCACCCCTTCGACCGACTTGAGGATCGCTGCACAGTTGTGCTCGATCTGATTCCTCACTTCGACGAACGAGCTATCCGCAATCAAGCCGACTGGACGACGACGCTCTATCCCGAGCTCAAGAGCTTTCTGCAGGCTGCGGCTAGTGACAATCAACATCTTCGGCTGATTCTTGATGCGCACATCACGCTGGCCTTTGCCGCAGGATCGGTGCTGAACATAAAGTCCGGCCGCAATGTTGAGATCGAGCAAAGAACCGTTCATCGGAATGTCTGGCACTCAAGTGACATGCCGCGCGATCCGTCCTGGCCGGGGTGGGCCTTCGATCTGGAAACGTTGAACGAATCCGACGGAGACATGGCTGTCGCGGTCTGCCTCACCCACGATGTAGTCCCCGCCGTAAAGGCGCACATCGCAGCTTCTCTGCCACAGGCGAGTTCGCTGCTGATTGCGCGTCCAACGTGCGGCGCCGGTGCGCGATCCGTCGTTTGCGGTCAACACGCGTTCGACCTGGCCGAGGGACTGGCGCTGCAGATCAACCAGCGGCGCCAAGTGAATAGGTCTCCAATGCACCTCTTCATCGCAGCGCCGAATGCTTTCACGTTCTTCTTGGGGCAAAGGCAACCTGGTCTTGGCAAGACCACGCTGTATGAATACGACTTCGAAGGCGCGAATGGTGGTGGCTACAAGCCATCTGTCTCACTGCCCATCTGATGCTTCGCACCGAGCGGCCAGTAGTCCAGCGGGGTCGTTACTCATCGAGTCAGCGTTTCTACCTGAGACCAGGAACGCGGCCCAGCTGTGTAATGCAGTCACAAACTCAAGGTTGTGCCTTGAGCCCCCCGTCTCTACGGGCAGTTCCAGGGGGCCCACATAGCGGAGGCGAAAAATGGGTAGTTCTACCAAGATTCGGGTGATGCTGTCGAGCCGTTGCAATGATCTTTTTCCTGAGAAGAGCGCGACCAAGCTTAGCGAAATCCGGCGGAGCCTCAAAAAAGAGATTGAAGCCCAGGAGGTTCTGGGGCGATCCGTTTTTGAGGTATGGATCAACGAGGACGCGCCGCCGGCAGACGCTACGCTCGATAGCTGGGAGGCTTGCCTGCAGGCCGTCCGGGACTGCGATGTGCTCATCGTGCTGTCCAACGGCAATGCTGGCTGGGCGAAAACAGGAGGGGACATCGGCATCTGCCACGCCGAGTACGCCGATGGCTTGGCGCTGGCCCGCGGCAAGGTTCGCTTGATTGCGCTCCCATGGGTACCGCTGGGCAAGGGTGACCAAGGCGATAGGGACCAAAGGTTCAGGGAAGAGCTCAACCGGCAGACGGCGTTCCGCGGCGGTGAGGTCCGCACTGTCGACGACCTCAGAAAAAGGGTCTTTGAAGCCCTAGCCGATGCCGTGGTGGTGTTGACCCAGCGCGGTGTCAAGTCAAGCGCGTCCAATCGTTTTGGCATGGGGCAAGCACTGGACTGGACGCGCCTGGACTTCAGCGCGCGCAAACGGGAGATGGAGCAAGTCGTTCGCAAAGCGCTTGCGTCCCAGCCGGGGGCGAGGACCATGGGCGACGACGTCGTCCTTCCTCTGGGTGGCAAGGATATCGGCGTGCTCGTGCACGCCATCCCGGCTGCGTTCACGGTCGCCGCAGCCCGCGAGATGGTCGGGCGCCCGTTCTTGCGAGACCACGAACGCACCGATTTGCTCAAGAAGGCGGAAGGACCGTTGCACCTGATCGCCTGCCACCGGGGAGCAACGGAAACCCAGGCCAGGGCCTTGCTGGGTTTTCCGGACGCCATCGTGGTCAGCGACTTGTTCGGGATCTACGTGGCGGACGAGGTCCAAAAGGTGCAGTTCGCTTTTCTCGCGAACTGTCGCGACGATGCGCAAACTCGCCATGCCCTCCAACGCTTCCTGGAATGGCTGGAGCAGTCCGCCGAGGCACTGCGGTTGGCAACGCGTGCTCAATCCAGGGCAAACATCGTGCGGGCGGTCGCGGCAGAGAACAAAAAGAAGTAGGAGCGGAAACCATGGCGAAAGATATCTTCACGGTCGGGCCGGTATTGTCGTTTCGAGGCATCATCGATGGTCGTTGGCGCGTAACTGCATTGATCGGTGTCACCGCCGACATGATCGCCCCGGCCCTTGAGATCGAGGGCAGCGCATGCACGGCGCCGACCCTGCTGCTAGAGCACAAGAAGGAGCGCTACTGGCGCTACGACCTGAGCTGCGACTTGCAGGACACCGAAAGGAAAGTGGTCTTTGGCTTGGGCGGCGGTGGGCCAACCTGGGAGTTCACCGTACCTGGCCGAGGATTCGCGCCCCGCATGGCGTACGTTTCGTGCAACGGGTTCTCTGACCCCAGCGGCATGCGCAAGCTCGTGAAGCCTGAGAACGCCGTCTGGGCCGACCTGGTGGGCAACCATGATCGCAACTTTCGGGGGCCCGATTTCAAGCTCGACAAGGAGCAACTCTGGCACGAGGCCCGGACGCAGGACAAGGGCCTGCAGCGTTTCCATCTCATGCTGATGGGAGGTGACCAGCTTTATTTCGACTCCATTTGGGAAGACCTGCCGAAGCTCAAGCAGTGGGTCGGCCTTGCGCGCAGCAAACAGTTGACCTTTGCCGTCACGCCGACGCTTGAGAAGGAAATTGAGGATTACTACTTCAACCTCTACGCCAAGCGCTGGCTGCCGTCCACGCGCAGGCCTTGGGGCGCAGCGATGGCGAATGGCGACGCCGCAGATGCGATGGCGCGCATTCCCACGGTGATGATGTGGGACGACCATGACATCTTCGACGGTTGGGGTTCGTACAGCGAGCCCATGCAGCACAGCCCTGTGTTCCAGACCTTGTTCAGGCATGCCCGGCGGGCCTTTTGGGTGTTCCAGCTGCAGCATGCGATCGACGACTTGCCCGCGCTTGAAGAACGGGACTTACCAAACCTGTCGCGCAAGGATCCGCAATTCGCACCCATCTCCTGGCGGGAGCACCAAGTCAAGGACCCACTGGCGCTTCCATTGATCGACGGCCAGCCCGGGTTCACCTTTGCCCACCAGGTCGGTCCAGTCGCGATCGTCGCTGCGGACTTGCGAACCGAGCGCTCGCGGACCCAGATCTTGGGCATGGCCACTTGGGACAAGCTTCAGAAATGGCTGTCGGCGTTGTCTGGTACAGGAAGCTCCGCACCAAACATCGGGTGCCAGCATCTGCTGTTCCTTTCATCGGTGCCGGTCGTGCATCCGAAACTGAGCCTTGCGGAAGGCCTGATGGACACATTCGGTCAAGACCATGTGCTCGATAGCAGCGCCGACGACCTCAAAGATCATTGGGCTAACGACGACCACGAGGGCGAACGCAAGCGCCTGTTGGAAACGCTGGCCCGGACGGCCGAAGACAAGCTGCTACGGGTATCGATCGTGTCGGGTGACGTCCATGTGGCGGCCTGGGGTAGCGCCTATCGTCGCGACATCCCGCCGACTGCGACTTGGGCTCACATCCAGCAGTTCACGTCGTCCGCCGTTGTTCATCCATCTTTGATGGGCGTCGCGGAGCGGCTTTTCTTGTTCTTGCTTAACAATACGGCGAGTAAGCCCCAGGTGATCGATGTCCAGCATGTCGTGGAGATGATGCTTTTTCCGGGGCACAACCGTTACGTTATGCCAGCTCGGAACTGGCTTGCACTGGAGCTCGACATGGGCACGGATGGGACTGACTGCAAGCTGTGGGCGACATGGCGTTGCGAAGCCGAGAACGGCTTCTCGAATCATCTGCAGGCGGTGCAGCCCGCGAAATGAATCGCCCCGGGATTGAAATGACCCCCAGAAGTTGGACAAACTTCAAGGGGTTTCATGAAGAAGTACAAAACCAAATTCAAGCTGCAAATCATCCAAAGCTTCCTGGCGGGTGAAGGAGGCGCGAAGCTGTTGGCTCGGCGCTGGTCGGTACCCGAAAAGAAGATCCGCACGCCGGTGAGCCACTACCGCCTGCATGGCGTCGGCGGATTACGGCCCAAGCGCAGCACGTACAGTGCGCAATTCAAACTAAAGGTGCTGTCCCATCAGGATCCCGAGCAGCTTTCCAGCCGCTAGGTCGCGGCGATCTACGACATCCGCAATCCCAAACAGATCGTCGTCTGGCGACGCAATCTCGATCAAGGCCGACTGCAGGCTCTCCAGGACTAGAAAGAAGAGCGTCCCAAGATGAAGCCGGAAAGCTGCTTTGCAGCGCTGTTGGACGTGGTCGCCAGCCCGGTAGAGTATCGAGCGAGAAACTCTGCCTAATCGGCGGGACCACAATGTCCAACTTCTGCGGATCAGTTCAGATCGGGAAGATGAGATTACGGCGGACTTAGAACGTGTTCAAAGTCTCCTGAGCAAGAGGGCCAGGAATGCCAAGTTGACGAACTGCAAGCTGGTGTTGAGCCAGCGCTCGCAGTTCTTCCACAGCCGCCTGTTCTTCTCCAGCCACGCGAAGCTGCGCTCGACAATCCAGCGCCTGGGCATCACCTTGAAGGTATGCAGCTCGCTTCTCTTGGCAATCTGCACACTCACATGCGCGCCCAGAATTTCCTGTGCCCCTTGCGCGAAGGGCCGACCCACGTAGCCGCTGTCGCACAGCAGGCTTTGCACCCGGCTCAAGCAGGGCTTGGCGTGTCTCAATGCCTGCAGCGCGCCCTTGCGGTCCGTCACCTCCGCTGTGGTCACTGCAATAGCGTGCGGCAGCCCCTGGGTGTCCACGGCAATATGGCGCTTGATGCCCGAGACCTTCTTGCCTGCGTCATAGCCCTTCAAACCCGCTCTGTCCGTGTTCTTCACGCTCTGCGCGTCCACGATCAAGAATGCGCTGCATGCGTTGCGCCCCAGTTTCCCGCGGGCCGCGCCAACCTGATTTTTTTAAAGCCTGCTCCAGCAGGCTGCCACCCTCGCGCGGCTCGCTCCAGATGGCGAAGTACGAGTGCACGGCGCGCCACTTGGGAAAGTCGCTGGGCAGCGCGCGCCATTGGCAGCCCGTGCGCAGCAGGTACAGCACGGCGCAGAACACTTCGTACAGATCCACTCTCCGAGGGGCTGTCTTTCTGCGCGCGCCTTACAGCAGTGTCTTGATGACTTCGAACTGCTCGCGCTTGATGTCGCTAGGGTAGGCTTTTCTCACCCCAAGAGATTCTCACATCAGCGAGACTTTGAACACGTTCTTAGGCGCCGACTTGGCTCGGGAGACCCTGCATTTTTGGAAATCGGACGAGCATAGTGCGCAGGCATCCAAGCTTGATTCAAAGGACTAAGCCCGGTGGGGCGTTGTCTGAGAAATACCGCCTGATCGGCGGGATAACAATGCCCAACCTCTCGGGGCAGTTCAATCGCCGGGGCGATTCAAGTTTGTGGCCGGCAGGCGCGCACCGCCTCTACCGAGCCCAAACGCCGCTCCACAACTTCGATAAACCCGGCCTTGGTGCGTGCAGGCCGACTGGCGCCGGCGCGGTGCCTTGGGCAGCAGCGAGTTCGGATGCGGGCAAGACAGCTCGCCGCCGACACGACTAGGCTGCCGACGAATGTGCTGTATTCGTAGCAGCACGCTTACTACCAATGTTGGACTTTTCTCTTGCGGCATCGCGAAGATGGAGACGCATGAAGTCTGCCGCGGCCTCTCGTTGATCTGAAAGCAGCAGGTCAATCAACGTGAGATGCTCCTTGCATCGTAACGCCGCCGCTGTACGGTTTACCGCCTTGCCATATTCCATAAGGCGCCGCAGACGGTTCACCCGTCGTAAAGCTTCGAGAATGAAGACATTGCCCGACGAACTCGCAATCGCTTCATGTAGGCGCGTGTTTGCATCGAAAAGCTGAGCAGGAGAGGCCCACTCTGCTGCACCGTCCACCAGCGCCTGCTGCTCCGCCCGGCACTTCTTGAGTCCTTCTGGATCAAGCCTATAAGTCGGCTCGAGTAGGGCAGCCGGCTCCAGGAGGATTCGTATTCTGTAGCCTTGGTCGTAAGCCGCGCCTGATGTCAGTACCGGCAAAAACTGCCACCCCTGACCAGGCAGGCGCTCAATCCACCCCTCCTGAACGATGCGCCGAAGCACCTCGCTTAGTTGGGTACGCGTCAACCCGTAGCGGCGCATCAGTTCGCTTTCCGTTGCCCTTTCGCCCAATGCGCCACTGAGCCGGTCCTCTGCGATCTTCAGATAGGTCGGCTCGTCTTTATCGGCAGCCGGCAGATCGAACGGCAGCGGCTGCGGTGCCACTGCTGCTACCTCGAAGCCGCCTTCTCGTCGCTCGGTGATGACCCGTCGTTTGGCTAGGAGGAGATACGCCTCCCGCACAGGCGAGCGGGAAACTCGGAACCTCTCGGCAATCCTGCGCTCTGGCAGAGGGGTACCTTCTGCAACCTGATCTTCACGAAGCCAAAGCTCAACGTTGTTGGCGAGTTGCTCTGCGAGGCTGACTCGGCTCATGCTTGAAACACTACTCGGTGGGGGTTAATCGATGCCCCAGGGGGGAGGTCAATGGTACCTTGCTGCGATTAGGCGTTGAACCACGCATTCACCTACTCCTGGATTTAGGTCTGAAAGCTATACAGGCGGGCCGGATTGGCCACCAGGATCTTGAATGTCAGGCTGTCGTCGCCGGCCCACTGGCGCAACAGGTCCAGCGTCGCTCCATCGTCGAACTGCCGGAAAGGCTCAACCCTGGACAGGTCTTCGCTTCGTGCGCCGGAGCTCCCGGTGTGCGGCCAGTCGCTCGCCCATACCAGTCGATCCGGTGCTGTTTCTAAAAATGCCTTGGCGAACGGCGCCAGGTCTCCGTACCCGGGTTGTTTGGAAGCGCGGTATGGCGCGGATAGCTTGATGTATATCGAGTCTCCTTTGAGGAGATCGATCAGCGTGCTGAAGCCTTCTTGGCCCACCCCGCGTTCGGCCTTCAGGCCGGCGAAGTGATCCAATACCACTGGCGTCTTCGCAGTTGCAATGATGCCGGCCAAACCGGCGACAACAGTGAGATCCGCATAAATCTGGACGGACCAGTGCAGGTCCGCCACTAAATCCAGAGCGTTTCGCAGCGCACTCTTCGCATGGTCCGCGCTCTCCACGCCTTTGACCTCAAGGTTCAAACGAATGGACCGTACACCCGCCGCATGGAGCTGCGCCAGTTCGCCAGCCGGTACTGTTGTGGGGTTGACTACAGCTACGCCGCGAGCGCGGTTGGGACCGAGCTGCGCGAGCGCATCCAGCAGGCAACGATTGTCAGTGCCATATCCGCTCGGTTGAACTAGCACTACCCGTTCGGTGCCGAGACGCGATGTAAAGTCACGCAGGTCTGCAACCGTGGCTGTTCCCGGCGTATAGGTTCGGCCGGCGACATAGGGAAAGCGAGCCGGGTCGAAGATATGCACATGACAGTCGCAACTGCCAGACGGAAGGGGTAATTTCGGTGGTCGGATGTGGCCCAAAGACACATCGGAGTGCGGCATTGCGGCAGCAGGGGCCTGAGCATTCGTCATGGAAATAGCAGTAGTTGGAGCAAGCGCGGTCAGGGTTGCTGCTTCCAGCAACGTACGTCTGCTGATGTTGACCTTGAAAGACATCGAGTTTTCCAGATTGGACGTTTCATGAAGCCGACTACTCCTTGGGGACTAGTCGGGAAAGCACAACGGACAGAAGGGCAGAGGCCACCAGGGCAGCGCTCAGTGCCCAGATCCCGGCGTTAAATGATCCGGTCATGTCTTTGATAGCTCCCACCATGTAAGGGCCAACAAAGCCTCCCAAAGTGCCTATCGAATTGATGAATGCAAGCCCGCCTGCCGCAGCTATCCCGGTCAGGAAACGCGTCGGTATCGTCCAGAAGATGGCCCGTGCGGAACTGACCGCCAACACGGCGACGCTGATCCCGGCTAGCTCGATCGCCAAGCCGGGCGAAAGCGTTGAAAGCGCCATGCCGACTGCACCAAGCAGGCAGGCCAGGATGAGGTTTAAGACCTTTTTGCCAGAGCGGTCCACGACCCGTGCCCAAAACAGCATGCCGATGACCGCGGCGATGTAGGGAATCGTCGAGAGGTAGCCGATATGCAGTGTCGACAGCTCATGGCCTTTCAGGATCAAAGGCAACCATATCCCGATGCCGTAGGAACCCATTACGAAGCCGAACTGGATGGCCGACAAGAGGAGCACGCGCACATCCTTGAGCGCACCGAACAGCGCTTTCTTCGGTTCGTGGCGAGGCTCTTCCGCGAGCATAAGAACCAGTTCTCGGCGTTCCTCTTCTGTCAGCCAGTTCGCCTCTTCAGGCCGGTCGCGCAGCTTTGACAGGAGGATCAGCCCGACGAGGACGGCCGGTAGGCCCTGCAGCAGGAACATCCACTGCCAGCCATGTAGTCCCATCATCCCCTCCATTCCTAACAACCATACCGACATCGGGCCCGCAACGATGGAGGAGATCGGAACACCGAGCATGAATAGGGCAAGGACCCGGACCCGGTATTGCGACGGGAACCATGCCGACAGCAGGAAGGTTACGCCGGGGAAAAAACCAGCTTCCGCCACACCCAGCAGAAAGCGCAACAGATAGAAACTGGTCGGACCTCGTACGAAAGCCGTGGCCGCTGCAGCAATACCCCAGGTCACCATGATCCGAGTCAGCCAACGCCGGGCGCCAACACGATATAGGGCCAAGCTGCTGGGGATCTCGCATAAGCAGTAGCCCGCAAACAGGATGCCTGCCCCCCAGCCGAACTGGCTTGCTGTCAGACCTAAATCCCGGTTCATCGTCAGGGCGGCGAAGCCGACGCTGGTGCGGTCGATGTAGTTGAAGACAAAGGCCAATGTGAGCAGCGGAAGCAGACGCCAAGCGTTCTTGCGCAACGCGCTGGCACGAACTGCCTGCTGGTGATTTGCCGGTACAGCTGCGGAGGCTGCTGGCATGGGGGCGGACTGCATGAAGGGTTCCTTGGATAGCCATTGCTGCCCGAGGTCCCATGTCATGGTCATCGACAGCGTCATGTAAAGGTTTTTTATTGTTATAAAAGACCAAATGAGAAATCAATAAACTCGGGTTTACCCTGAATTTATTTAGCCTGGGGCAGCGCTATCAGGGCTGGGATCGCGAAAAAAAACCAGTTCAGACGCAGTCACGCAAGCGTTGGTGAGGTACGTCGGGAACGGCGCATCGTCGCCATCAGCAACTTGAAACGCACTAGGGACAGCAGCAACCAAGCTCAGTAGTCGCACTCGATACCCACTCAAATACTAGGGGCTTTGCAATCTTTGGATTGGTATTTTATGATCGAAATGTTCCACATAGTTAAGGGAGATTCCCATCAATGTGGTCTTTTGAAAACCAAGGAAACCGCGATGAGCGAGATTGCCAAACCGCATGCCGCGGTGCTCCGGCCCTCGGCACTTCCCCGTCACGAGCGGGGCGGTGGCGCAGTTACGACGCCCCTCGTAGGGCCGCAGTGTGGAGCTGCGGCTTTCATCAATGGCATAACGTCGTTTGGCCCCAGTACCGAGATCCCTTTTCACAGCCACAACTGCGAGGAAAGCGTGATGCTCCTTGAAGGCGACGCGATGCTCGACATCCACGGGCAGGACTCGGTCCGGCTGCAGCCGCTCGACACAACCTGGCTGCCGCCCAATCTTTCCCACCGCTTCCGCAACCTCTCGGACACGCAACCGATGAAGATTCTCTGGATCTACGCACGCACCGATGCCACCCGCACCTTGACGGACTCCGGCCAGACCAACTACGTCTCTGCCGAGCACAACAAGAAATAGGCGGCCCCGGCCCCAACCAGTCCCACACGCGAAAAGAAGAAGCGCCATCCGAGGCGCACCTCTACCCGCCGACTCCCCACGCAATCTTGATAAAGAGAGACTTCAAATGAAATTGCTCGTTTTGCCCGGCGACGGTATTGGCCCCGAAATCGTCGATGCTGCCTTGCAGGTGCTCAAGGCTGCCGACGCTAACTTCAAGCTGGGATTCGAATACGGCTTCGACGACATCGGCTTCACTTCGCTCGCGAAGCATGGCACTACGCTGCGCGACGAGACGCTGCAGAACGCACGCGGTTACGACGGCATCGTGCTGGGCACGCAGTCACATGCGGACTATCCCCGCCCGGAAAAAGGCGGCCACAACATTTCGGCGGCCTTCCGAGTCAAGCTGGACCTTTACGCCAACGTTCGCCCGGCCCGGACGCGACCCTTCATCGAGTCGAACATGAAGATGGGTAAAACGATGGACCTAGTCATCATGCGCGAAGCAACTGAAGGATTTTATCCGGACCGCAACATGGCTCAGGGTTGGGGTGAAATGATGCCCTCGCCCGACATGGCGCTCTCGGTGCGCAAGATCACCCGTCACTGTAGCGAACGTATCGCCCGTCGCGCTTTCGAGCTAGCCATGAATCGTCGCAAGAAGGTCACCGCGATTCACAAAGCCAACAGCTTCCACATGACCGACGGCCTGTTCTTGGAGTGCGCGCGCAAGGTCGCGTTGGAGTTCCCTGAAGTTCAGTTCGAAGACCTGCTGGTCGACGCAACCACCGCGTACCTGGTGCGCAGCCCCGAACGCTTCGACGTGCTGGTAGCGGAGAACTTCTATGGGGACATCCTTTCGGATCTTGCCAGTGAGTTGTCGGGCAGCCTGGGCTTGGCCGGCAGCATCATGGCAGGTGACGATCTCTGCTGCGCTCAGGCGCAACACGGCTCGGCGCCCGACATTCAGGGGCAGGACAAGGCAAACCCTGTGTCCATGATTCTGTCGGTGGCCATGCTGGTCAATTGGCTAGGCGAACGTCGCAACTCCGAACCACTCTTGGCCGCGGCCAAGGCCATCACCGAAGCGGTCGACTCCACCCTGCAAAACCCCGAGTACCGGACCGCCGACCTCGGCGGCAAGCTGGGCTGCAAGGCTTTCGGAGAAAAGGTTGCCCAGGCCATCTGAGCAGTTTGCCCAGGGGATGTGTTGAGCACAGTCATTTGCTCATCGCGTCTCTCCGGGCCGCAATCGATCGCGAGTACGCCAACGCATTCGTTGAGCAGCCGCTGGTGAAGGCATGGCCAACCGCCTGCGGATGACCGAGTGCCACGCCTCGATGACTAAGTAATGCACGAGGTGCGCAGCGCCAATCAGGACACCATCAATGAGCAATCTCATCGTCACCATTAATCCCGCAACGGGCAAGGAAATCCAGACTTACGAGGGCTGGACTGTTGAGCACGTCAATACAGCCGTGGACGGCGCCTATGCCGCAGCCAAGGCTTGGGGACTGCAACCACTGGAAAGCCGCATCGCTGCAGTGCGGCGTATCGCTGAGCAGTTGCGCGCCCAGAAAATACCCTTCGCCCAGTTGATCACGGCCGAGATGGGCAAGCCCCTAGCGGAAGCTGCCGGAGAAATGGAAAAATCCGCTGTCACGGCGTTGTACTACGCAGACAACGCACACACCATCCTCTCCGACGAGAAGGTGGCCATCGAAGGTGCGGACGCCTGGGTGAGCTATGAGCCTATCGGTCTTGTGCTGGCTGTCATGCCCTGGAATTTTCCGGTTTGGCAGGTTATGCGCTTTGCTTTGCCCGCCATCGTCAGCGGCAACGGCAACGGCAACGGCAACGGCAACGGCAACGGCATCCTACTCAAGCATTCCCCAAACGTAACGGGCACTGCGCTCGCTCTAGAAAAGCTCCTGCGGGATGCCGGAGTACCGCAGCACCTGTTGACCACCCTGGTGATCGCGGAATCCGAAGTGCCGACGACTATAGATAGGCTGATCCACGATGACCGCATCGCTGCGGTCACCCTCACCGGATCCAACCGCGCTGGAGCAGCCGTGGGGGCGGCAGCAGGCCGTGCCTTTAAGAAGTCCGTACTCGAACTCGGGGGGTCCGATGCCTTTATCGTGCTGGATGATGCCGATATCACCACGGCCGCCGCTATGGCCGTGAAGGCTCGTTACAACAACGCGGGACAGAGCTGCGTCTGCGCCAAGCGTTTTATCGTTGCAGAGTCCGTGGCGGAGGCGTTTATTCGGAAGTTCATTGAAGGCGCGAAGGCTCTGCAGGTCGGCGACCCGCGGGAGCCGCAAGTTCAGGTGGGTCCGTTAGCGCGCAGCGACCTGCGTGATGCCCTACAGCGTCAGATCGAGCAATCGGTTGCGGCTGGGGGCCAGCTGCTTCTGGGCGGCCAAGCGGGCAACGGCCCTGGCTATTTCTTCAAGCCCACCGTCGTGGCGAATGCCGGCCCCGGTATGGCGGTGTTTGATGAGGAAACCTTCGGCCCTGTTGCTGCCATCGCAATTGCCAAAGATGACGCTGACGCCATTCGATTGGCCAACGCCACGCAGTTTGGCCTCTCGATGAGCATCTGGACTGCGTCGACTGAGCGCGGTATTCGTCTGGCCAAGCAGGTAACCACCGGTGCGGCCTTCATTAACGCGGTGACCGCATCGGATGCGCGAATCCCCTTCGGCGGCACTAAGCGATCCGGCTATGGACGCGAGTTGGCTGCTGCTGGAGCCCGCGAGTTCTGCAACATTCGAACGTTCTGGTCAGCAGTTAAGTAACGAACATTCGGTTTTCTTTCTGCCTCCCGTCGGGGCAGCTACTGGCGCCCTCTTGCAAAAAGGCTTGTCCACTTGAAAGCGGCGCCGCTTTATATGGAGATTCAGATGATCGTCGAAGTTGCAGATTTTCGAACAGATCCCGATGAACACGATGTATTTGGGAAAGCGCTCGCCCACGCTGCGGACATGGTTCTATCTAAAGCTAAAGGCTACCGGAGTCATGCGGTGCTTTCATGCATCGAAACACCGGGGCGGCATGTGCTGACGGTGCACTGGGACGACGTAAAAAGCCATATGGTCGGATTCCGGGAATCCGAGGACTTTGCCGCTTGGCGCGCCATCATCGGCCCTTATTTTATCGCTCCGCCTCAGGTGGAGCACTTCAATGTTGTCGTGACCGTGCCGGTCTAATTCAGCTTCGAAATTTCGGATGAGACGCCATTTTCATTTGTGTCTGTTGGATGGAAAGATCCGGTTTTTCGGATTTTCCCCATTCGAATTCGGTTTTTTTGTATATTAAATGGACCATGCATTGGAAGGCTACGGCTTTGCCGACACTCTGGCATGACCGAAGGTTCCTTGAACGGAGACAATATGATCAAGACGTCAGAAGGTGCATATCTCCTGCAACCGGAGAACATCAAGAAGCATGAGCGCGGTGGTGGCGCACGTACCACGCCGCTCGTGACCAAGGGCGTGGGCGCATCCACCTTTCTCACCGGCTACACGGAATTTTCCGGCGCCGCGGAGATTCCGTGGCACAAGCACAACTGCCAGGAGAGCGTCATGCTGGTGGAGGGCAGCGCCATCTTCGACATCGGTGACGAACAAATAGCCATCAAGGCACAGGACGTCACCTTTATCCCCACCGGCATCTGGCATCGGTTTCGCAATGCGTCTGCGACAGAGCCTATGAAGATCTTGTGGATCTATGGTTCGGTGAACGCGACGCGAACCCTCAAGTCGAATGGCGAAGAACGTCCGGTCGCCTCTGAACACGCCAGCTGAACCGAGGAAAAAGAGGAGGCAAGGACATGAAGTTGGTCGTTCTCCCTGGCAAGGGTATCGGGCCTGAAATCATGGCTTCTGCCTTTGAGGTTCTGAGGCCCTGCGATACCGACTTCGGCCTGGGAGCCCAGTCGCACGCTAACCATCCTGCCGCATATCAGGGCATCCAGACCGAATAGTTTTTATCTCTGTCAGGATAGTCCTGGCAGGCACTACCAGTGAGAGAGAACCATGCCGGAAGTCATTGTCTATGCGGTCAAGGGTCGCACGCCGGAACAGAAGAAGCAGCTGATGCAAAAGATCACGCAAGCAGTGGTTGAGAGCTTTGAGGTGCCCAACGACAAGGTCGTGGTGCAAATCGTCGAGGCAGACCCAAGCCACAAATCGCGCGGTGGGGTCCTCTACTCTGAACGCTAAGCATAAGTCCCCTCCGGGAACCCAGATGCGTCGTTTGCTGTACCTGACACTCTCTCAATTTAGCGCTTCGCCCAGCTGTAGGCGATGCAAGCCGCATCGGAGTGCGCCGATCTCGCGCTGCGGTTCTTCGCGCACATCTGACGGGGACGTTTCGAGCTTGCTAGTCATGGATGCGGGTGCTCCGGGCCGAGTAGCGGGTTCTTCCAGTTGTACAGCGTCGGTCTGCAAACGCCCAGTCTTTGCGCGACCGCTAGTGTTCCTTCTTGTCGGGTGCATAGGACGATGCGGCAGGGATGCCATTCGGCGTCGTCTGTAGCACCAACTTCCTTCTAACCCCCAAGGCCTGACCGCACGGGCTTGCAGCTCAGGCAGTGGCGTGTTTGTCCTTGATTACTTTTTCAAAGTGCACGGCACGACCTTGCCGCCGTTTTTTAACCCTCGGGAAGACAAAATGCAATTTCGAAACTTTCCCATTGGACGGCGGCTTGCGGCATGCTTTGTGGCGCTTCTGTCCCTGTCCGTGTTAGCCACTGCCTTCGCGGTATGGCAGATGAACCAACTGGCGGCAGAGACTCGTCAGATGATGGAGGAGCCCCTGGCGAAAGAACGACTAGTTAGCGATTGGTATCGATATGTCTATGCTGGCGTGCGCCGTACAAGCGCCATCGCTAAGAGTTCAGATCCCGTGTTGGCTACGTTTTTTGAGGTTGAACAAAGGGAGTCAACCAAAAGCTCAAACGAGTACCGCGACAAGATTGAGGCGTTGCTGTCCGGCACAGCTGAGAAAGACACATACGCCGCAATCGGCAAAGCGAGGTCCAAGTATGTGGAAGCTAGGGAGCAGATAGACCAACTCAAGCGGGTCGGTAAATTCGACGAGGCCAATTCTGCGCTTGACGGAAAATTCATTCCCGCCTCCGTGAGCTATCTTCTCGCCATCCAAGAATTACTGTCTTTGCAGCGTGCGCAAATTGACGCGTCAGCAAAGCACGTCGATGATATTGGTCATCATAGTGGCCAAGCCCTGATTCTGCTCGGCGTGCTGTCCATTTTGCTTGGCGCCGTTCTGGCATGGCTGATGACTCGCAGCATCACCCGCCCCATAAAGTCGGCGCTTGCCGTTGCCAACCAAGTTGCTGCCGGCGATCTTCGTCAGTCTATTAACAGCGACTCAACAGACGAAGCAGGCCAGTTGCTCCGTGCTCTTGGATCCATGACTGGCTCGTTGACGCAAATGATTAGCACCATCCATGAAATTGCAGAGTCCGTCGGTAACGCCTCCGCGGAGATCGCTGCAGGTAACCTTGATCTTTCGGAGCGCACCGAACAGGCTGCCTCTAGCTTCCAAGAGACAGCCTCTTCGATGGAACAACTGCATGTTGCCGTGGACCGCAATGGGCAGAGCGCGTCGGAGGCGAGCGATCTGGCGGCATCTGCGGCTGAACTCGCATCCAACAGCGGAATCACGGTCGGCGGCCTCGTCCGTAGCATCGACGAGATAAGTACCGCGTCGAAACGGATCGAAGATATCATTGCCGTAATCGATGGCATTGCCTTTCAAACGAACATACTCGCCCTCAACGCTGCCGTTGAAGCGGCGCGCGCTGGAGAACTGGGCCGCGGTTTCGCCGTCGTTGCAGCGAAAGTGCGCAGCCTGGCTCAGCGCAGCGCTACCGCTGCGCGAGAAATCAAAAGTCTCATCCGCTCGTCAAGCGAGAAAGTTGGTCAAGGCCGGGCCCAAGCACAAGCCGCAGGCGTTGAGATGTCCCAGATGGTCGTAGCCGTTAGATCAGTCAGCGAACTGGTGCGGTTGATCGCCGCGTCGGGCAATGAACAGGCCGCGGGTCTTCGGCAAGCCAATGGCGCAATTGCCGCCTTGGACCAAGCGACCCAACAGAATGCTGCGCTAGTGGAGGAATCGGCGGCGGCGGCCGGAAGCCTAAAGAGCCAGGCCGAACGGCTTACTTCTGCGGTTGCAGCTTTCAGAGTCGCAACGTATTAGGAGCCCAGTCGCCGAGCACGACCATATCGGCACATCGGTCAATGCGATCTGTCCTGGATTTCCAATAACCGTCTCCTGTTGGGGCGCATTGGTCGGGAGCTTATATTGCGCTAGCGTTGCGTAGGCTTTTGTTGCAGATAGGGGAACCGCTGACGTAGAGACGATATACAAACGGCTCTGCAGTACACCTGTCGACCTGTGGATCGTTGGTAGACACCGTGCTGTAGACTCGCCGGTCTCTATGAAGATGGGGAGGGCGGGCGCTTACTGCACAAAGCCCAAATACTCGCCGGCGCAGCGCAAGCTGCTAGTTGAACCAGCTTGAGACTGCCGCCCCAGGGATCTTTGACCTTGCCTCTGAAAACCGGAGTGCGTAACCCGAACCTCAAGCGGCAGATTTACGCTGCGCCGCCAACCAGCGTTGTTCGAACTACATCGGGCTGAGGTAGCCCAGCGCCGAATGTAGCCGCGAGTGGTTGCAGAAGGCGATCCAGTCCATGATCGCCCGGCGTGCCTGCCCACGTGTGGCAAACCGCTGGCCATGAACGCAGGCCGTCTTCAACCGCCCCCACAAGCGCTCCCTGGGAGCGTTGTCCCAGCAATTGCCCTTGCGTGACATCGAGCTGCGTATGCCCCAGGCTGTCAGCGTGTCCTGAAAGTCCTAGCTGCAATACTGCAGCCACTTGGCCCCTCGCATCGGCCCTGACCCAGTTCGTCAAGCTCGCCTTGGGCATGCCCAGCGTCGCGGCCACGGCCGACGCCGCGCGCCCGGACTTGACCGGTCGCACGGCCTCCTGCTTGAACTCCAGCGTGTACTTCGCTCTCGTTTGCTTCTCGTTCAATTCATGCTCCCGTCCCGGCATTCTCCGGGCTGGGGCTATGCACTCCGGAACTCGGGGGCAAGGTCAGGTGCATCAATGGCGTCGCTGCCGCGGCGCGCCGAACGCTCCAGGAGTGGCCTCAGTAGGGGTCACCGAAGCAACACCCCGCTTCATCGAATTGACGGTTTCGACGGCAGCGCCGCCGGCAAGGTCGCCCGGCTCTACTTCGGAGATGATCACGCTCGACTTCAAACGCGATGCCGTGGGCATCAGCGTGACGTGGCCATTCAAGGGTCGTGACGGTAGCACCGCATACCGCGACCGCCTTACGAAGAGTCATTTTCGTCTCCGCTTTTCTGTCATGGCGCCGCTTACTCGGGCTTGATGTCATGAGCCTTTACAAGCTTCGACCATCGGTCTGTCTCGGATTTAATGAAGGTCCCGAACTGCTCCGGCGTACCGCCGACGACCTCGTCTCCCAGGGTCGTGATCGCCTTGACGATGTCCGGATCCTTCAAGGCTTCGTTAATGGCAGCGTTTAGCTTGGCAATCACGGGTGCGGGGGTCCCCTTTGGGGCTACGACTCCAAACCAGTTGGAAATTTCCATGCCCTTGATGCCAAGCTCATCGAAGGTCGGCACATCCTTCAGAATCGGAGACCGATGCGTACTGGTAATGGCTAGTGGCCTGAGCTTCGGTTCTGTCCCCGTGGTGTAGGGCATCACAGCGAAAATCCACTCGAACATCAGGTCGACGGTGCCTGCAATCAGGTCGTTCGTGGCCGGTGCGCCGCCCTTGTAGGCCACGTGCGTCATTTCAATTCCCGCCTTGTCCTGGAACAGTTCGCCTGCGAGGTGATGTGACCCGCCCAGGCCGGCAGAACCGAAGCTCAGTGAGTTAGGTTTGGCCTTTGCCGCAGCGATGAGTTCTTGAACGGACCGGAACTTCGAGTTACGGCCCACGGACATGACCAGCGGGCCTTTTTCGATCATCACTATCGGAATCAGGTCAGTTGCCGGATCGTAATTGAGCTTCC
Organism: Sphingomonas sp. NCPPB 2930; assembly: GCA_042867185.1. GTDB lineage: Bacteria > Pseudomonadota > Gammaproteobacteria > Burkholderiales > Burkholderiaceae_C > Xylophilus. The sequence goes on from JBHZQV010000018.1 coordinate 88,679, forward strand.
TAAATAAGGCCTTGTTTACCGCCAATGGGGCGAAGTTTCCCAAGCCGATAACGTACCCATCTGCCTTCGCTTTGGCGATGTAGTCAGTGCCAATGTTTCCTCCAGCGCCCGGACGGTTTTCAACGATGACGGGTTGTCCGAATGCGATAGCCAGCTTGTTGCTGATCTGCCGCGAGCGGATGTCAGAGCTGCCGCCCGCTGCATAAGGCACGACAAAGGTGATCAGTTTGGATGGGTAGTCGCCAGCGGTTGCTTGAGCGAAAGTGCCTGAAATGGGTAGCACGGCTACTGCCAGAGCGCAGGCGGTGCGCCGGAGGATGCGTTGCATTGATGCCATTGAGTCTCCTGATTTAAGTTGGATCGGTGGATTCCCTAGATTGTATTTAATGAAAAGTAAGTACAATTGGTGGCAACCCTAGCTAGGAGATAACGCAGCCATGCCTGCACCAAGGATAGCCTTAATACATGCAACACCACTGGCTGTAGCACCTATCAAGGATGCTTTCGATCGCCTGTGGCCTGAGGTGACCCGGATGAATGTCTTGGACGACAGCCTGTCGCCTGACCTAGTCCTTGCAGGTGGTATCGATGATTTGCTGACGGACCGTTTCGGCGCGCTGGTGAGCTATGCAACCCAATCGGGTGCCGACGGTGTGCTGTTCACATGCTCGGCATTCGGTCCTGCCATCGACGTTGCGAGCACGCATGCGGGAGTGCCGGTTTTCAAGCCGAACGAAGCCATGTTCGAAGAGGCGCTGGACCTCTGCGCCGGTCTTGGCAGGGCCGGGCGAATCGGCATGATTTCCACCTTTGCAGCCTCTGTCGCCAGCATGCAGGATGAGCTGACAGCCATCGCCAGACGCCGGGGAATCGAGTTCACCCTGCAAGTGGAGTGCCCCGCTGGTGCGTTGGAAGCGCTGGGTCAGGGCCGGGTGCAAGAACACGATTCGCTGGTGAGCGGGGCGGTCAGCCAGCTGTTGGAAAACGACGTGTTGATGCTCGGTCAGTTTTCGATGTCGCATATGCGGAACCGCGTGGCCGTTGAAGCCCGTATTCCTGCGCTTAGCAGTCCTGACAGTGCTGTTCGCCTACTCAAGAAATCTGTCGAAGCCAAGCTCAAGCTCTTTTCCCCGCCCACTTAAAACTGACTGGAGATACCCGTGAAGTTCATCGTTCTGCCTTGTGATGGCATTGGTCCCGAAATCGTCGAAGCATCCGTTCAAGTCTTGAAGGCCGCCGGAGAGCGTTTTGGCCTGCCCCTGGAATTCGACTACGAAGACCTGGGCTTCAGCAGCCTGAAAAAGTATGGAGTCACCATCCGTGACGAACTGCTCGAGCGCTCGAAAAGCTATGACGGCATCATCCTGGGCACCCAGTCTCATGCCGACTATCCCGCGCCTGAAAAAGGTGGCCGCAACGTTTCTGCTGCCTACCGCATCGGTTTAGACCTGTACGCCAATGTGCGTCCCGCTCGTACCCGCCCCTTCCTGCAATCGAACATGCGCGAAGGCAAGACAATGGACCTTGTCATCATGCGCGAGGCTACCGAAGGCTTCTACCCGGACCGCAACATGTCCCGCGGTTGGGGTGAAGTCATGCCCAGCCCCGACATGGCGATCTCCATGCGCAAGATCACCCGCCACTGCAGCGAACGCATCGCCCGCCGGTCCTTCGAATTGGCCATGACACGCAAGAAGAAGGTCACCGCCATCCACAAGGCCAACAGCTTCCACATGACCGACGGTCTGTTTCTGGAAGCCGTTCGCCATGTCGCCAAGGACTTCCCCGAAGTGCAGCTCGACGATTTGCTGGTTGATGCCTCCACCGCCCACTTGGTGAAGGAACCCGAGCGTTTCGACGTGCTGTGCGCCACCAACTTCTACGGCGACATCCTGTCTGACCTGTGCTCCGAGCTGTCGGGCAGCCTGGGCCTGGCCGGCTCCATCATGGCCAGTGATGACCTCTGCTGCGCGCAAGCCCAGCACGGCTCGGCCCCCACCATCGCAGGCCAAGACAAGGCCAACCCGACCTCAATGATTCTGTCGGTTGCGATGATGATCAGCTGGCTTGGCGACAAGCGCGGCGACGAGAGCCTGAAGAAGGCGGGCAAGGCCATGGAAGCAGCCGTGGACAAGGTTCTCGAAAACCCCGCAACCCGCACGCCCGACATCGGCGGCAAGATGGGCTGCAAGGCTTTCGCAGCCGAAGTGGTCAAGGCTGCCGCCAGCGTTTAACAAACAGGTTTGGCACGCCATGAGCAAACTTCACCTAGGCTGCATCGCCGACGATTTTACGGGCGCAACGGACCTTGCGAACAATCTGGTCCGGGCCGGCATGCGGGTGGTGCAGACCATGGGCGTGCCGGCCGGTTCGCTGGCCGGTAGCTTCGAGGATGTCGATGCGATTGTCATCGCGTTGAAGTCCCGGACCATTCCTGCGGCACAAGCCGTCGAGCAGTCGCTTGAAGCACTCCGCTGGCTCCAGAACCAGAAGGTGCGGCAGGTTTACTTTAAATATTGTTCGACATTCGACTCGACGGCGGACGGCAACATCGGCCCGGTGACAGATGCACTGATGGATGCTCTGGGCACCGACTTCACCATCGCCTGTCCCGCGTTCCCAGAGAACGGGCGCACGGTCTTCAAGGGCTACCTTTTTGCCGGTGATGTGTTGCTCCAAGAGTCCGGTATGCGCAATCATCCGCTGACTCCCATGACCGACTCAAACCTGGTTCGTGTGCTTCAGTCGCAAACCAAACGTCGCGTCGGACTCATCGACTACGCCTGCGTACGCGAAGGCGCAGATGCGATCCGCCAGCGCGTTCAACAACTCCGCGATGAAGGCGTGCAGATGGCTGTTGTGGATGCGACCGACAACACAGACCTGATGTCCATGGGCCCTGCCCTAGCCAATTTCCCATTGTTGACCGCCGGTTCCGGCGTCGCTATCGGCCTGCCACAAAATTTTGGAATCCAGTCAGGCAACCTCTCTTCGAAATTGCCGCCAGCGATTGGCACACAGGCCATCGTTTCGGGAAGCTGCTCGGTCGCCACTAACGCTCAGGTCGCTGATTTCAAGCATCGTGGAGGTGCAGCTTTTGCCATCGACCCGCTGAAGCTCATCGATGGAACTGACCTGGTTCAAGAGGCCCTGGCGTGGGCAGCACCCAGGTTGAAGGATGGTCCGGTCCTGGTGTATGCCACCGCGGAGCCCGATGCTGTACGGGCGGTGCAAGCAAAAGTCGGCGTCGACAAAGCCGGTCATATGGTCGAGGCCACTATCTCTTCCATCGCGCGAGGCCTGGTTGAACAAGGCGTGTCGCAACTCGTGATTGCAGGCGGCGAAACATCTGGAGCCTGTGTGCAGGCGCTCGCCGTAGACCGCATGCGTATCGGCCCCCAGATCACCCCTGGTGTGCCTTGGTGCCATGCGCAATCGCCTTATGCTTCTGCGGGAGGGCTCCATCTCACGCTCAAATCCGGAAATTTCGGGTCGGTGGACTTCTTCACGAAAGCATTCCAGTTGCTTCACTGATACATCCCCATGAAAAGCTTCACCGCCGCGTCATCTCCAGCTGGTCACGCCTCCGGCAACGTCAGCCCTCTGATCCCGACCCTGGCGGCCAGGATTCTAGAAATGGCGCGTCGGGAAGAGCTGCCCAAAGGCTACCGGCTGACCGAACAGGCACTGTGCGACGGCCTCGGCGTTTCCAGGTCACCGGTGCGCAAGGCGCTGCAGTTCCTGGAGTCGACCGGCGCGGTAACTTCCATTCCGAATCGCGGCTTCCAACTGGCCAAGGAGTCGCGTGAGCTGGCTGGAGTGGACCTATCCGACGCCACACCGTCACTGGAAGATTTGTACCTTCGTGTTGCGAACGACCGGATCAGCGGTCTACTGACGGAGGAGGTTACAGAGGCTGATCTCATGACCCGATATGGACTAGCTCGCCTTCAGGTGCAGCGCCTGCTGAACACCATGTCGCGCGACGGCTTGGTGGACCGCAAGCCTGGGAGAGGCTGGATGTTTCGAAGACTCCTCTCCAGCGTCGAGTCGCACCGCGAGAGCTACCGTTTTCGCATGATGCTGGAGCCCGCTGGCATTCTGGAGCCGGGTTACGCGGTAGACCTCGCCGAGCTCGAGCGTTGCCGGCGCCAGCAAGTGGAATTACTCGACGGTGGCATTGAACAATGCACTCCTGCCCAGCTTTTCCAAACCGGCACCCACTTCCATGAAACGGTAGCGGCCGGTAGTGGCAATCGGTTCGTGCTGGACGCCCTGCGCAACGTCAACCAGATGCGCCGCATTGTCGAATACGGGACGCTGCTCGACCGCAGGCGCCTCCACCGCCAGTGCGAGGAACACCTGCAGCTCATCGAGTTGCTCGTCCGCGGCGAGCGGATGGAAGCATCGGCGTTCATGCGCCAACACCTGAACACGGCACGAATCACCAAGGTCGGAGAAAGTTCTTGAAAGAAACGCAAGCCCGCGATGAGATCTGTCGCGTCGGAGCCAGCCTGTTCGCCAGAGGATATGTCCACGCGACGGCCGGCAACATCAGCGTTCGACTGTCACCCGACGACGGCGGTGGATTCCTCATCACGCCGACCGACGCGTGCCTAGGCAGCCTTGACCCCGCGTCGCTCGCGCGCCTCGACGACCAAGGGGTGCAGATCAGCGGCGCCCGAGGTAGCAAGACCATCGTCTTGCACCGTAAGATTTACGAGGCCACTGCCAAAGCAAGTTACGCAGCCCAGTGTGTCATCCACACGCACAGTACCCACTTGGTCGCTTTGACTCTGGCCGGCGCTGATGATGCCGTCGCCAAAGGTGAACTGCTGCCTCCGCTCACGCCCTACTATGTGATGAAAGTGGGACGTGTGCCGCTCGCGCCGTATCAACGGCCTGGCGCGCCAATGGTCGGCGACCATGTCGCCCAGCTGATTACTGAGTACTCGAAGCGTGGCATACCGCTCCGGGCGGTCATGCTGGACCGGCTGGGGCCCAACGTTTGGCATGCTTCGCCGGCAGAAGCCATGGCCACCCTGGAAGAACTTGAAGAGACAGCGAAGCTCTGGCTGATGTCCGGCCGAACGGCCGCTCCACTCACTGAAGACGCCATCGCAGAGCTTCGGCAGACCTTCGGAGTCGCCTGGTGACCGAATCAGTCACTCGCCGCAGCTTTGGCCTGGCAGCACATCGCCTGCACCGTTCCAGCGACGATGGTGGCTTAGCTGAGTGGGTACGTCTCTCTGAAAACGCCATTCGTGAGCTGGGCCTTGGTATCGCCGCGGTGGGTGGCTCGGCAGACGCTCTCGAAAAGCTCGACCTGCTGCAGGATTACGATGGCCTTTCGCGCCTGCCCTATGGCCGAGAAGGCGGCGTGATGCGTATGGTGTCGCGGATCGCTGGAGGCGTCGCATCGGTGGACGAGCTGGCTGGCGCCATCTACCTGCTTGATCCGCTTGACCCATCTTCGCTGTACCCCGAGGCGCAGGCCCTCAAACGCCAGTGCATCACCCACGCGAAACCTCTTCTGTTGACGGTTGCGGGAGCTATCGAGTGGATGGCCGTGGAGCTGGCGATGCAGACGGGCGTTTCTCTCCGTACGGCTGCACCCGCAGGTGTCGTCGCGCCTCAAGACCAGTCGATTGCCCTGATCGCCCACGACGCCCTGAAGTCGGTAATGGTGGACTTTGCCTCCAATCACTTCGACCTACTTTCCAGCACCAAAGACCGCGTAGCCACTGGTACAACAGGCGGAAAGCTAAACGAAATGGCGTGGACTCGCGGTTGGCCTCGCGACTCGCAGTGGGTGCGTCCGCTTCAGAGCGGCCCACTTGGCGGCGATGCGCAAATTGCCGAATTGGTGCTAGACCGTCGATGCCACAAAGTTCTGTTCTTCGAAGATGTTCACGTGGCACGGCAGCACGAAGCCGACATCCAGTTGCTTGAGCGTGCAGTCTGCACCGCCAGTCACGAGACCGCCTGTTTCAACACGCCGGCGATGGCGGATACTTGGGCCAAAGCCTGGGGTTGAGAGATCACTTGGCCGATGACTTGGCCGGGCAAGTTGTTTTCAGAACCTGTAGACGTAGCTCGCATGCATCTCTATCACGTTGGAACGGGCCACTAGGTGTGAAGCGTCAAGAGGTTGTTTGCAGATTTGAGTCGGGCGATGGGCGCGATGCGCCCGATGCCGCTGTGGG